>NZ_SMNY01000010.1:0-608819 GCF_004353535.1 Cupriavidus sp. L7L | reverse complement strand
CGTGGAACCTGCAGCTGTCGCAGCCGGTCGTGCGCGTCGCCAACTGGATTGGCATCGCGCAAGCTGGCGCGCAAGTCGAGCAGGCCGAGGCGCAGTTTGCGCAGGCCGAGAGCGACCTGATCTTGCGCACGGCACAGGCGTACTTTGACGTGCTGACGGCACGCGACAGTGTAACGGTCGCCAAGGCGCAGCTGCGTGCGGTGGAACAGCAGCGTGTGCTGGCCAAGCACCGCTACGACGTGGGCGAGGCAACGATCACCGATGTGTACGAGGCGCAGTCCCGACATGATCTCGGGCGGTCTCAGCTGGTGCAGGCGCTGAACGACAAGGAATCCCGGCAGGCTGAGCTGGAAAAGCTGATTGGGCCATTGCCCGACCCGCTGGCCGGCCTCCGGACCGATGTCAGCCTGCCAGCGCCCCAGCCGGCAGACGTTGGCGCTTGGATGGGCAGTGCGCGCCAGAACAATCCCGCAGTGCGCACGCAATTGGCTGCGGTGGAAGTGGCCGAGAAGGAAGTGTCCAAGAACCGGGCGGCCCACCTGCCGACGCTCGATTTCACCGCTGGCTATGGCCGGAACTACACGTCCGGGTCCATGACCTCGCCGGCCGATATCGAGAACCGGGTCAAATCCGGCACCATTGGCCTGCAGCTGACCATCCCCATCTACCAGGGCGGCGCAGTCAATTCTCGGGTGTCGGAAGCCATTGCCCACCGATACAAGAGCCGCGCGGAACTGGAAGCGGCACGGCGCCAGGCTGCCACGCAGGCGCGGCAGGCCTTCGGCGGCGTCACCAGCGGCCTGTCGCAAGTGGAGGCGCTGACTTCGGCGGTCACTTCGAGCCTGGATTCGGTGAACGCCAACAAGATCGGCTACCGGATCGGCACGCGCGTCACCATCGATGTGCTCAACGCCGAGCAGCAGCTCTTTGCCGCGCAGCGCGACCTGGCAAGGGCGCGCTATGACACCATCCTGCAGGGGTTACGCTTGAAATCTGCCGCAGGCACGCTGGCAGAAGGCGACGTCGTTGCCGTCAATGCCTTGCTGACTGAGGATGCCAGTCAGACCACACCAGCGGTGCCTGCCATGCCAGCCGCATCGAACGCCACCAAATCACCGAACGTAAGAACCCAATGACGACCCCTACCAACACCGAGCAACTGGCCAAATTCGCCGCCGAGCAGGCCCAGCGCGTCATCAAGAAGATCCCGCTACTTGGGCCCGTGTCCTGGCTGATGATGAACAACCCCTCGACCCGCCACGCGTTCTTCGCTGACCTGGAATGGCGCGTCATGCCTCCGCTTGTGCTCGAGCAGGCCAAGCTCTACATGAAAGGCGAGATGCCTACCGCGTTTGTGACCTGGGCCTACCTGTCGGAAGCGGTGATAGAACGCTATGCGCGCCCGCCGTTCCACTTGGCGCCCGGCGACTGGAAGTCGGGTGACCAGGTCTTCCTGATTGACTTGATCGCACCCTACGGCGGCGCCTCGGAAGTGCTGGCGGATCTGAGGCAGACAGCGCTGGCGGGAAAGGTAATTCATCAGGTTGCCTACGAGACGTCTTCCTCTGCTACGGTCGTCACGCTGTAGTTGGCCGTGCACTCCACCCGCGCCATCCCTGTGCAAGATCCTGTTGTCGAAACAAGAAGCCGCCACGCCAGAGTTGCGGAATTTTCGGCTCCCCGAACGATTCCGCATGGACGAACTGGTGCAGCGCTACCTCAAGGCCACTGAAGATCCGCGCAAGGTCGTGACGGATCCGGAAGCCCGGTATTTCGGCGCCGAACTCAAGGAAGGTACGCTGGTGCCGGAAGGTGCCAGCCTGGCTGGGCAGGAACACCTTCGAGGCATGGATGGCGCAAAGCCGCGGCGCGCAGCGCTGAAAGCCGGGACGCGCGGCTGGCCTGGATCGCCTGATGGCCTGCGTCCCGCACCCGTCACGGCATTCAGGCCAGCGTACTGAGCCGTGCCTGCAGCCGCCCGCGCGTGATCGCGCCGATCTGCGCCAGCGCCTCGTCCAGCTCCAGCTGCGTGCTGCGGTCGATACGGCGTTCCAGCGCGGCGAAGATGCCTTCGCGCGTGTAGTGCCGCACGCAGATGATGAACGGAAAGCCGTGCCGCGCGTGGTAAGCGGCATTCATGCGGTCGAGCGTGGCTTCCTGCTGCGCCGACATCGCGTCCAGCCCCGCACTCTTCTGCTCGGCATTGGAATCCGCCGTCATGGTGCCGGAGCGGATATTGCCGGCGGACAGCATCGGGTGCAGGTTGAGGAAGTCGCACTGGGCTTTCGCATCCAGCTTGCGGATGACATCCATCATCGCATCGTGCAGCGCGCTGGCCGAGGCAAAGGGCCGCTGCGCCCAGGCGCGTTCGGCGGCCAGCGGAAAATGTTCGAACACACTGCCGAACGCTTGCGTGAAGCCGGACTGGTCCAGCGCATTGACCGGCGCTAGATCGAGTGACTGTGACATGGACTGCTCTCCCGTAAGGCCCGCCGCAGTGGGCCGGGCATGGAAACCGAATACGGGCCGAGTATAGAAAGCAGGCATGGCCGCGGCGAGGGGCCCGGCCGTATAGGACGCATAACAGAATCCGATACCGCTAGGCGCGTCCGGCAGCGCCCAGGTCACGCAGGTCACGCAGCGCCTGCGACGCCGCCGTCAGCATGCCGCGCAGCCACGCATGCGCGGCCGAGCGGTGGCGCGCGGGATGCCACAGCTGGTAGAAGCGCATGAACGGGAATTCGATCGGCGGCCTGAGCACCGCCACCGGCACGTGCTGCGCGTGATAGTTGGCAAAGTGGCGGCCAGTGGTCAGGATCAGGTCAGTATCCGGGATCAGGCTCGGCGCGAGGTTGAAGTAGGGGCAGCTCACGCGGTTGTCGCGGTGCACGCGCATCGTGCTCAGGCCCGTGTCGACCAGCCCGCGCTGGTCGCGCGAGTAGGGCGTGGGCACGATATGCGCAGCGCCCAGGTAGGCCTGCGCGGTGAACTTGCCCGGCTGGTTATGCACGCTGTCCCGCGCCACCATGCAGACCACTTCGTCTTCCAGCAATACCGACAGGTGCAGGTGCTCGGGCGGATTGGGCCAGTTGCCGATCACGATATCGATGGCGCCCTCGGACAGCGCCTGCTCATAGTCGAAAGTGGCGGTCAGCGGAATCGCCGCGAGCCGCGCGTGCGGCGCCACGCGGCGGAACTCCCGCACCACGTGGGCAAAGAAGGGCGGCGCGAGGTAGTCCGGCATGGCTACGGTAAAGCTCTGCTCGGTGGTGGCGGGGTCGAAGCGGTCGTCCGACACCAGCAGGTTGTCCAGCGCGCTCAGCGCCGCCTGCGCGTTGCGGGCGATCTGCAGGGCGCGCTCGGTTGGCACCATCACGTTCTTCTCACGCGTGAGCAGCGGGTCGTTGAAGATTGCGCGCAGCCGCTTGAGCGCCGAGCTGATTGCCGGCTGCGACTGGTTCAGGCGGATGGCGGTGCGCGAGACGCTCTGCTCGGCAATCAGGATGCACAGCACGCGCAGCAGGTAGGTATCAAAGGGGTCGTCGGCGCGGATCATGCGGAGTCTCGGGCGTTCTGGTCGGTAAGTAGGCGTGGGCAGCCGGCGGCGCAACCGTCGCATGTTACGTGCTGCCCATGGCGGCTTTGTAGCCTTTTGCGCACCGCACGGCAACGCGGTCGAACCCGCACGCGGGCGGGAATGCTGCCCACCGGTGCCCCGCGCAGGGTGGCAAAGCCGGCGCCCTAGGGTAATCCATAGGTCTGCCAAGGGACCCGACAAATGACCGGAAACCCGCTCCAGGCAAGGCTTTCCGGGCCATATCCAAGCTGATATAGGGCCTATACCAGCCCTCCCGTTCCGCATTCCGGGCGCGTTCCTATACTTGCACCCAATCCAGACGGAAGGCCGACGCCGCAGCATCCCCGCGGCAACGGCCGCACCACACAAACCGACAAGACAGGAGACTCCATGTCCATTACAAAACAGGGCGTTCCGCTGTTCGCCGGCACGGCGGACGATGCGGAAGCCAGCGTCTTCCGCAAGGTGTCGTGGCGCCTGCTGCCATTTCTTGGCGTGCTGTGGGTGCTGGCGTGGCTGGACCGCGTCAACATCGGCTTCGCCAAGCTGCAGATGCTGGATTCGCTGCGATTCAGCGAAGCGGTGTATGGCCTGGGCGCCGGCATCTTCTTCCTCGGGTATTTCTTCTTCGAAGTGCCGTCGAACATGCTGCTGCAGAAGATCGGCGCCAAGAAGACCATCATGCGCATCACCATCTGCTGGGGCGTGATCTGCATGCTGCAGACCTATGTCACCACGCCAACGCAGTTCTATATCCTGCGCTTCCTGCTGGGGGCGTTCGAGGCGGGCTTCTATCCCGGCGTGATCCTCTACCTGACCTACTGGTATCCGTCCGAGCGGCGCGCCCGCGCCTTCGGCACCTTCATGTCGGCATCGGCCATCGCTGGTGTGCTCGGCGGCCCGCTGGCCGGCTGGATCATGACCTCGATGGGCGGCGTGCACGGCATGCATGGCTGGCAATGGCTGTTTATCCTCGAAGGCATCCCGTCCGTGCTGGCCGGCATCTTTGCATGGTTCTACATGACCGACAAGCCGGAGCAGGCCAGCTGGCTGAGCGACCACGAGAAGCGCGTGGTGCTCGATGCCCTGAAGCGCGACAACGCCGCCATGGGCGAGCGTGGGCACGACTGGCGCACGCTGTTCACCAACCGCAAGGTGTGGCTGCTGATCGCCATCTTCTTCTGCCTGCTGTGCGCCAACTCCACGCTGACATTCTGGATCCCGACCATCATCAAGGAAGTGGGCTTCACCACGCCCATGGCGGTGGGCTGGATCGCGGCGGTGGCCTACCTCTGCGGCGCGATCGGCATGATCGCCAACGGCGCCCACTCCGACCGCCGCAACGAGGTGCGCTGGCACTTCAGCGGCGCCGCGCTGACCGGCGGGGCAGCGATGGCCGTGCTGGCCGTGATGCTGGGCGCGCAGGCGCTGTCGCCGGTGATCACCTTGCTGGCCATGACCGCCGCGCTGGTCGGCACCATGAGCGCCATCCCCGTGTTCTGGCAACTGCCCAACCGCTACCTGGCGGGCAGCGCCGCCGCGGTGGGCGTGGCCCTGATCAACTCTGTCTCTAACCTCGCCGGCTTTGGCGCGCCCTATGTGATGGGCCTGATCAAGACCGCGACCGGCACGGTCAGCAGCGGCCTGTACCTGGTGGCCGCCATCGAAATCCTGGCTGCGGTGCTGGTTGTGTTCGGCATCCGCCGTCTCCATCACAAGCGCGAGGCCTGACATGCACGACGATCACGATCCCGGCTTCAATGCCGCCCGCCGCCGCTTTGGCCTGCAATCGATCACGCTGGGAGGCAGTGCGCTGCTGGCCGGCAACGCACTGGCCGCCGGCCCGGCAACGGCGCCCGCACCCAACCAGACCGCGGGCCCGGTGCAGCAGGGCGGCCTCAGCCCCCGGCTGACCATGCACGCGCTCGACACCTGGCACGGCACGCCCGCCGCCGGCATGCGCGTGGACATGTACCGCGTCGAGAACGGACAGCCACGCCTGCTGCAGACGGTGACGCTCGCCGCCAACGGCCGCAGCGAACCGCCGTTGCTGCTCGGCGATGCCTACCGCACCGGCACCTACGAACTGGTGCTGCACGTGGACGAGTATTTCGCGGCCCGCAAGGCCAGCCTGCCGCAGCCGCTGTTCCTGTCGAAGATCCCGCTGCGCCTGCGCGTGACGGACGCCAGCCAGCGCATCCACCTGCCCGTGCTGTTCGGGCCGTGGAGTTACAACTACTACCGCGGCAGCTGATGCCGTCGCACTGAAAGGAGACAGACCATGGCAGGCATCAGCACCCACGTGCTCGACGTATCGCTCGGCAAGCCGATTGCCGGCATGCACATCGAACTGTTCGACGTCGGCACGCAGCCCCCGAAACTGATCGCAAAGGCGCGCACCAACAACGACGGCCGCACTGACTCGCCCATGCTGCCCGCCGCCCAGGCCCGCACCGGCGACTTCGAGCTGCGTTTCTGGGTGGCGGATTATTTCAGGACGCCGGACACGTTCGCCGACATCGTGCCCGTGCGCTTCACCATCGCGGACGCCGCGCAGCACTACCACGTGCCGCTGCTGTGCTCGCCGTGGAGCTTCGGCACCTACCGGGGCAGCTGAAGCGCAAGCTACTGCGTGCCCGTCAGCACCGCATGGGAGGTGGTCGGCGGCGCGTTGCCCTCGACCACCAGCAGCGTGGCGGCGTCGGGCTGCTTCCCGGACAAGGCGGGCACCACCTCGCGCAACGGCCCGATGGCCGTGCCATTGGCGGCGCCTGCGGCATTGGTCCTGAAGCTTGCAACGGGCGTCCGGTGGCCGGACACGTAGACGTCGTAGACAGTCTGCGGCTTGAGCTGGAACAGGAACACTTCCAGCGCATCGACCAGGCCGAGGTTGCGTGCCACGACGAAGCCGCGCCCCGAGCCGGCGGTAGCCTTGAGCGGAATGTTGATGGGATCGCTGTTTGCGCGCGGCGTGAGGTTTGCCTTGCCATCGCCGGCCGGCACGGCGTTGGAGACATAGACCAGGGCCTGCGGTGCCTGTCCCACCGGGGTGCGGGCGATGACGCGCTGGGTGGCGATGTCGATCACGTCGACGCCGTCGCCGTTTTCCAGGCCGACATACATGCGGCTGCCATCATCGGACGGCCAGATGCCATGCGGCAGCGCGCCGACGGGGATGGTCGCGACGAGGCGCGGCTCGGCGTCGGTGGTGTAGACCTTGACCGCATTCTCGCCGCCGACCGTCACGTAGGCGAGCGTGCCGCGCGCGGTCCTGGCGAAGCCGAGATGGTTGGTGATAAAGCCGGTATCGAACACGCCCCTGACGCTGAGGTTTTTCGTGTCGATGCGGGTGACCTTGCCCACGTCCTTGTGCGTCATCCACACTTCGCTGAAGTCCGGGGTGAACTGCAGGAAGGGCGAAAACGGGCTGGCGACCGGAATGCGCTTGACCACCTGGTGCGTGGCGACGTCGATCACATCGACCTCGGGCGTAAAGCTGGACACGGCAAAGGCGAGCTTGCCGTCGGGATGGAACAGCACCATGCCGGGCCCCGGTGCGGTCGGGATGCGGCGGATCTCCTTGTAGCTGGCCGGGTCGATCACCGAGATATAGTCCTCGCCGCGCACGACCACCCACGCTTCCTTGCCGTCGGCGGTAAAGAAGCCCTCGTGCGGCGAGCGGCCGATATAGGCAACGCCCTTGACCCGGTTCGTGGCGGTATCGATGAACGTTGCCGAGTTCGAGCCGTTGGAGACGACGAGCAGCGTCTTGTGATCCGGCGAGAAGCCCAGGCCATGCACGTTGATCTCGCCCTTGTAGAGCGGCGAAAGGATATCGGGCCGCGCGTTGCCAAGGCGGATCTGGCCGAGCAGCGTATTGGTGGCAGGGTTGATGACCGACACGGTGTTGCTGTTCTGGTCCGCCGTGTAGACGCGGTCGCTGGCGGCCGGTGCCGCGGCGGCAAGCGACGACGCCGTGGCCAGGACCAGCGCAAGCTGCGAGGTCTGCTTCATGTGGGCTTCCTTTAGTGAGAATGGGCAGGTGCCGGGTTGAGGCTCGGCGCGGCCTTCGGATGGCGGGCAAGCCAGGCTTGCATCAGGCGGATCTCGTTCTGCTGGTCGGTGATGATGCCCTGCGCCAGGTTGCGCAGTTCAGGATCCCTGGTGTCGAGCAGCAACGCCTTGGCCATGTCGACGGCGCCCTGGTGATGCGGGATCATCATCGCGACAAAGTCGTGGTCGGGGTCGCCGTTCATGGCGGCGGCGCGCATGCCGGCATCCATGACGGCCATTGCGTCGTCCATCCGTTGTGCGAACGGCTTTGCGGTGCTGGCGACAAAGGGTTCCGGCTGCCGCACCACTGGTGTCTGGCCATGACTATGCGACACCTCGACACCGCCTGCCAGGCAGTTCGATCCGGCCGTCGCCGCAAGGGCGGCGAGCATGAAAGCGGGCAGGGGGAGCTTCATGTGGCGTTCTCCAGGTTGTCGTTGGGCGGGCTACGTTGAAGTAAACACACCTGGAGCCGGCTTTATTCCACGTTGCCGGATTTTTTTTCGCCGTCGTCGAGACACCACCCTCAGCCGAGGTCAGTCCGCCTTCACCGTGGCTTCGAAGTAGTCGGCGAATTCGTCGCGCACCACCTCTTCGATCCGCGCGATTTCTTCATCGGACAATTCCGTGAATCTGGCGCGCTTGCGGTTCGACAGCTCGCCGTGGTTCTGGACCACCAGGTCGATCAGGTTGGTGAGGCGCGGCTGGCGCAGGTCCAGCCATCCTTCGATCCGCGCCACGCTGGCGTCGAACGCCTTGAGGTACCGGATCTCCAGCGCGAGATCTTCCTCGACGCACTGCTGGATGCATTCAAAGACAAACTCGCAAAGGGCGGTCGCATCGAACGACGCATACAGCCAGTTGGGCTGCGGCGACTTGATCAGGATGGTGTCGCTGTCCGAGTCCAGGACATAGTTCAGCAGCCCCGTGCGGGGCGCCGAGTAGTCCTTGAGCAAGCCGGCATAGACCTGCAGGTTCTTCAGCATGCTCGCCGAAACCGGCAATACGACACCCTCCGGCGTCACGCCGGCCTGGCGCAACAGATGGTGGATCAGGAAGCGGTGGATCCGACCGTTGCCGTCATAGAACGGGTGGATATAGACAAAGCCGAACGAAACGCATGCCGCGATGATCAGCGGGTGCGCCGCCTTCGTCCTGATCAGGTCCGCAACCTGTGCCAGGCCTTCCATCATCGGCTCGACCTGCTGCGGGGGCGGGGGGATGTAGTCGACAATGTTGCGCAGCCGTCCGCCGCGCGAGAGCCAGTTCTGGCGGTCGCGATAGGCGTACTCCGCCCGGATCGATGCAATGATCTCGTTCTGCCATTCGCAGAACTGCGCCTCGTCGAGCCGCACCGGGGCGCCGGCAAATTCCAGCAGGCGCCTGAACCTGGCGACACGCTGGTTGTCGGGCAGCTCCTTCTCGATCGAATACGTCGATCGGGTTTCAGCGAGATAGAGATAGTCCACCGCGCGGGCGAGCACTTCCGGTTCGAGCCGGTTGATCGCGGCGGCGATTTTTCCCGGCAGGTCGGCGCCGATCAATGCCTCAAGGCGCTCGGTGCGGCGTACCAGGGGGCAGAATGCCGCCGGGCCGAGGTGGTTGTTCAGGATCCCGAACTGTGCGTCGAGCTGGCTTGTGCCGGTTACATAGTCCGCTTCGTCAAGCGCTGGAACCCGCGCGGTTCCGGCTGGCAGCTTGTAGTCGAATTCAGCGCCGGCAAGCCACTTCGCGTAGAAGCCACCCAGCCGTGCATAGCGCGACCCGGGCGAGGACGCCAGCCACTGGGCGACCTCGTCAATCGCCGGCTGGTGCTCGAACAGGGCGGCGAGCACGGTCAGGTTCAACGGCTCCTTGCGCAACGCAAAGGTGAGGTGGTCAACTGTCGTGTCGCCGCCGCGGTAGCGGTTCCTGGGATAGACCGTCTTCACGCTGCCGTCCGCACCGGTATGCGTGCTCAGGACCCCCGTCTTGTCTGAAAGCTCGGAGGTGGAATGCAGGGGCGGTACGCGAAGCCTGAACTTCGCGATCAGGGCGCTGTAGCCGAGTGGAGCGTGAGCCATAGACGGACTGCGGTGTGAATTAATGGATGCATGGGCGGTTACCAGAGTTTATATGCCGCTTACCGATTCGTCTATTTTGGCTGGGTCATCTTACTAAATTGCCTATGCTGGCCGGGCACCCCGGTTTGCGAATTTGCCTATACGACTTACCGATGCAACTATCCTTCGCGATGATGGTTACCAGTTTGCATATAATCAACGGCCGTTTTGTGATTGACGGTGCACGTTAGCTCCCGGGAAAAGATCGAGCAGGACGATCTCCACGGTCGCCGAGACTGCATCGTTTGGTTTCGGCGAAACTACAAGCGCTCGCTCGTCGGGCTGGCCGAGCAGGCAATCGGGGGGCAGCGGCGAATGCCGCCGCGTCCCGGTAAAATGATGATGTTTTGACAGGTAGTGATGGACAGTGCACAGCTGAAGGCTGTGGGCTGCGTTGTTCGTAGGGGAGTAAAGTGGTTTTCCTGGATTTGTTCCGCACCAAGAAAAAGGCAATCGCGCCGCGGCCCGCAGCGCTGCGCATGCCGTCTGCGCCGACAGCGCTTGTTCCTGTGCGCGCTTACGACCGGGTTTTCGCGCAAGTCATGGAAACGGTCGAGGGCATTTCCGCTGAAGAGAAATCCCAACTGCGGGACCTGGTGACGGAGACGGGTAGCGATGGGCTCAATCTCGGAGGCTACTTCGAGAAAGGTTATGAAGTCTTCTTCAAGGGCCGCCAGTGGAAGTGGGGCGAATATGAAGAATGGCGCGACACATTCGAGCGGCTGGGGTCCTTCCCGTCCAACTGGATCGATGTCGATCAAATCGCCAGACCCGGCACGCGAAGCACTTCTGACAAGCTGCTGGAGCTAAGGATATTCGAGCTCAGGGAATTCCTGGCCGCCGAGGGAATTTCTTTCGACCCCGACGCCCCCAAGGCTCAACTCGCGTCCCTGGCGGAGCACGCACCAGGCTTGACCGCGTCGTCCCTGTGGGCGCGCCTGCATCGGAACGAAGAAGAGGCGCGGCAGAGGGCAGAAGCGCGTCGGCCAAAGGCGCTCTACGACTTGTTGATGCGGACCATCGCCTATCGGGCCAAGAGTGTTCGCGACCTCGAGCGAGCGCACTCCAACGGAATCCACCGGCACGAAGTCATGCTCGTCCTGGAAGCGGACCGCAAGTTCATCGATCTCGCGCGCAAGAAAAATCCCCAGGCCGTGCCGCCGTACTATCCCAACGACTTCACGCAGCTCAGGCCTATCGTCGACTTCACCAAGCAGTAACCTGCGGGGCGCCTGTTTATGTGCCTCAAGGTCGATATTGCGTGTCGCGGCACGACTTTGGCAAAATGCCTATAATCGAATGGCAAATTGCCAAGGTACAGATATGCAGACGATAGAGTTCAAGCCCTCGGGTAGCGTGGCGCCGCGGAACCGCTATCTTGACAGCCTGAGTGACGTTCTCAGCGCCGACATTCGCTCAGGCGCCGATCTTGTCGCGCTCGCCGTGGAGCGGCTGCCCGCCGACACCATGGAGCGTTTACTGCATGCAGGCCTGGTGTGGGACGAGATCAGCTTCATTATCCCGCGCCGCACGCTTAGCCACAGGCGCGAGCGCGGCGAGTCGCTCACGGTGGACGAATCGGACAAGGCCATTCGGCTGGCGCGGATTCTCGCGCAAGCCATCTCCACCTTCGGCGAAGCCGATCGGGCACTGGCCTGGCTGAGAGCCGGCCAGCAACGCTTTGCCGGCAAGTCGCCGCTTGAACTGGCGGGCACGGAACAGGGCGCACGCCTGGTCGAGGAAGAACTGCTTCAGATCGACGAAGGGTATTTCGCCTGATGTACCTGTGGCGGATCAGCAATTACGCCGACCTGAAAGGGTTGGGCGGACTTCGGGCGGGCGGCCGGTGGCATTTTCCAGGCCAGCCAGTCGTCTACCTCGCCGAGCATCCGGCGCTGGCATTCCTGGAGATCCTCGTCCATCACGAGGTGGCGAGGATCGAGGACCTGCCGAAGCAATACCAGCTGCTCCAGGTAGAAGTCCCCGAGTCGGTGGCGGTGGCCGAAATTGCGGCATTGCCCGAAGACTGGAAAACCGACAGCCAGTGGTCCAGAAGCGCCGGCACGGAATGGCTTGCCGCTCGCACCAGCTTGCTGCTGAAGGTGCCGAGCGTGCTGGTGCCATACGCCTCCAACTACGTCCTCAATCCCGAACATCCGGATGCGACCGCCGTCAGGATTGTCCTGGCCACGCGCGTCGATCACGATCCCAGGATTCTGTCGCTGCTGACGGAGCCGAAAGCGCAGGGCTAGAAGCCAGGGCACAAGCAACGCGCCCGGCGGCTCCCGGCACTACAGGCAGGGAGTCAGAACCGGTGGCGGATGCCCATCACCGCACCCAGCTGGTTCTGGCCGGGCTGGACGTTAATGACCGCTGTCGACCCGCTGCCGCTGTTGTAGCCGTTGACGCCCAGGTACGACTGGTCCTTGTTCAGGGCGTAGGCCACGGACGCGTACAGATCGGTGCGCTTGCTGAACGTATAGTCGCCCGTCACAACGAACTGCCACGGGTCCGACCCGGTGTGGCGGAAGTCCTGGTAATAGGTTGCACCCATCAGCGAGAAAGCGGGGGTCAGCTTGTAAGTCAGGCCAAGCCAGTAGAGGTTCGCACCGGCATTGGGAGCTTGCGCACCTGGCAGCATGGCGCCGTCGAAAGCCTTGGCCAGGCGATACCCGGCAAAGATCTTGGCCGCGCCCGCCGTGTACGTGCCGGCGATCGCATAGCGCCGCAGCGAGGGCGCCTGGTTGGCCGGCGTGCCGACGTGCACATCGTCATAGCCCACGCCCACCGCAACGGGACCGCTGGCGTAGCTCAGGTAGGCGCCGTAATCGCGGCCGAAGACGTTGCTGCCCGCCACCTCATTGCCATTGTTCTGGAACGAATAAAAGGCTGCGCCGGATAACGCGCCAAAGGTGCCTGCATATTTCACGGCGTTGTCCGCGCGCGCGCCAAACTCCGGCGCGATCCCCAGGATGCCGTAGCGGTCGGCAGTCGCGGCGGGATCATAAAAGGCATTGAAGTCGCGCAGGGCAGTCTGTTGCCGACCGAAAAGAAGTGCGCCATATCGGCTTTCCACTCCGACGTATGCATTGCGCCCGAACAGGCGCCCGCCCTGGGCCGAGTTGCCGGTGTCCAGGTCGAAACCGCTTTCCAGCAGGAAGACTGCCTTCAGGCCCGTGCCCAGGTCCTCGGTGCCGCGCAGGCCCCAGCGTGAGCCGGACTGGTTGCCGGAGCTCAGCCTGAACAGGTTGTCGCCCTCGGGACCAACGTGGTTGTTGTATTCGACGCCAATATCGGCAATGCCAAACAGCGCCACGCTGGATTGGGCGTGGGCAGTGCCGGCAGCCAAGGATGCGGCAAGCAGGGCGATTGTCTGTTTCATGGCTCCTCCGGTTTTCTGTTTTTACTCACGGGTCCCTCCGCCCCGACGGCAGGCGGAACGAAGCAGGCCTGCTAAGGCAAGCATAGGCCATGCCCTCGCACCTGGGCACGGTGCGAGACCTGACGGTCGAAGAGGGAAGGTGCGCCGCCGAACTGGCCGCCCTCGACTTGCTGGCGCAGAACCCGGCCGGTACGCCCGCCATAAACGGCCAGTTCACAAACATGTCACTCGATGGACATATCGTCCGAGTGCCCGGAGCCACGGGTCAACATGGGAAGGAAGGGACATGAACCGAAAAGCAAAATTGCTCCCGCTCGTGCAGTCGCGTTCAGGGCTCAGGCGCTATGCGGTTTCACCATAATGCGCCCCGCGATTGTTTGTTTCTTCGCATAATAAACCTTATGTTAAATGCAGGCGAGCCTGACATGCCTCAGGTGGCTTGATTTCCCGGCCATGTCCGCCCTTCAGCGGCTCGTCTTCGGCGCCATCGACACCGCAATCGCTTCTGTGTAGACCGCCTGCACCTGGTCGCCGCGATGGATGGCCTTGAGCTGCTGCGCATCGCTGACATGCACGTCGACCGTTTTCCCCTTTGGGCCCTTGAGCGTCACCATGCCGGTCTTGCGGTCGACGTTCACGACATCCGCGGTCACGGTCACCTCGCGGCCTATGCTGCCGCCGGGCTTGGCTCCGGGCGGCGCGCGTTCGATCGTCTCGCGCTCGATGGCCGAGCGCATGCCGGTCTGACGGGTCATGCTGACGGACAGCGCTCGCTTGTACTCGACGGCCACCACGTCGCCAATGCGGACCTGGTCGAAGTTCCGCACGTCGTCGCCGACCTGCAACTCGGTAACCTTGCCTTGCTTGTCCTTTAACGAGACTGTGCGCGTGGCACTGTCGATAGCCACCACGGTCGCGGTGGTCTTGACGGTCTCGGTCGCCATCATTGCCCCGACGCCGGACGCGACGTGCACGCTGGATTCTGGCTGGGCTGGCGTTGCACCACTGGCTGCGGCCAGCGCGCAGGCTACGAGTAGCTTGTTGAAATGCATGCTCGCCTCCATGGCGCGGAGAAACTTTCGGTTACGTGAGGTTTAGTTCATCCACGCCAAAGTACAAGCCGCGCTGCAAACCTGGACTTGTGGGCGCGAAGCCACAGGACCCTACCAGGCTGTCTTGTTCACCTAGACTAATGGACAGCGGCAAACATAGCGCGCGGTAAGGGAGGAGACATGGAAGCAACCTTCTTTCCCGCCATTCTGGTGGCGGCGGCATTGGCTTGTTTCGTTTGGCAATTGCGAAACCGGTTCCTGCTGTACTGCAAATGGTCCGGTGCGGTCTCGCGACGCGAAAGCCGGTTCATGACCTGCAGCTTCGCTGGGTGGAGTGAAAACATCGGACGGCGCACAGCATACTCGCAATCATTTTTCCCGCTATCGGCCAAAAGGATTAGCCGCATATATACCTTCTCCTCGTTGCCAAGTCCTGGTTTGCGCTGAAGAATTCAGTCATGGACCACGGGAGGCTGACGATGGAAATGCGTTGGGAGAAACTCTACTCAGGCGGCCTGGCCGAATTCCACAAGTCCGAATCCGGGGCCTGCCGCGCGGCGCGGCGCGCAAGCGCGTTGGACGCAGTGTGGCTGGGGGCGCTGTTGACGGTATTGATAATCGGTAGCGCCCTCCTCTTCAAATGACACCGACACGGGGACGCCCGGCCTCATGTCGTCTCCAGTCGGGTGCCAGGCAAGATGGCCACGCCATGCGCTTCGCATCCGCTTGCGTCATGCCCCGCCTCATAGGTATAGTCACCCGCGATGACTCCATCGCGGAGACTTGCCGATGAGCGCCTTCATTGCACGCAGCCGGGCCAGCGCAGTGGCGTACATCAACGCCTGCGCGAAAGGTACTGTCGAGCTGGACTATGAGACAGCGTGGGAGGATGCGATCGAGCTCGGGCGGCTGGGCCAGAAGCTGGGCGTCGATGTCCAGTACCGGACAGTCGAGCATATCTGCGTCGAATCTGCCGACGCCCTGACACGCGGACTGCGTGAAGAGAAGCGGACCTTCCGGCAGCGATACCTCTATTGCAGGTTCGACATGGTTGCACTGCCTGAGACGATCCTGTGCGAACTCGAGTCGCTTGCCATCGAGCATGGCGACTACATCTTGCCCGGCCATTTGCTCGGGGAAACCACCCTGGTCTGGCGCTAGTAATATCGGCGGGATCACTGCGCCCTGCAGTGTGGCGTCGTGGCCTGAGGTGGCGATAGGCAAATTCACCTAAGGATCAATCCCTACAGGCATTATGTCCCCTCGAAAGTAGGATAAGAGGACGAACTATGCGAGGGTTTCCGCTATGCGTCCTCACTATGCTACCGAGGCGGACTGGCCGGACATTAAGGCGCTCCTGCACGCCTCATCATTATCCGTGGCGGGGGTTCAGGACCGGATCGGCCAATATATGGTAATCCGGGATAACGCCGGCCTGCTCGGCTGCGCAGGGCTGGAGCGCTATGAGAATACGGGCGTCCTAAGGGGCCTTGCCGTTGCACAGCGCGCCCGCTCATCCGGCCTCGGCGAACTCCTCATTTCCGCCATTGTCGCGGACGTGCGTCGCGACGGCGTCGAATCTATCGTGCTGCAGACCAGCAATGCCTCCGGCTACTTCGCGCGAATGGGCTTTACGCCTATCAGCTACGCGGAACTCGCTCCGGCGGTTCTTGCCTCCCCGGCCATGCGCCGCGACCAGGTCGAAGCCGGGACACTGATGCAAATAGCGCTGTGAAAATCGCCACCTGTGCCGTGGCCGCGCCCTCCCTCGCTAAGGTATGCTTTCGCCTTCAAAACGGTCTTCGGCAGGGGAAGAAATGCGGCGCGTCGTATTCAATCAAAAAGGCGGAGTTGGCAAGTCAACAATCGTATGCAATCTCGCGGCGATCAGCGCCAGCGAAGGCTTGCGCACTTTGGTCGTTGACCTGGATGCCCAGGGCAATTCGACCCAGTACCTGATGGGCGCGCGCGCCGGCGACGCAAGCCCGAGCGCGGCAAACTTCTTCGAGGCGTCCCTGACCTACAGCTTCAAGCCGGTGGACCTGGCGTCATTTATCCACCCGACGCCTTTTGAGAATCTCGATGTGATGCCCGCGCATGCCGACCTCGACGCGCTGCATGGCAAGCTTGAATCCCGCTACAAGATCTACAAGCTGCGCGATGCCCTGGTCGAGCTGGAGGCGACCTACGACGCGATTTACATCGATACTCCGCCAGCCCTGAATTTCTATACCCGTTCGGCGCTGATTGCCGTGGAGCGCTGCCTGATCCCGTTCGACTGCGATGATTTTTCGCGGCGAGCGCTTTACACGCTGCTCGATAACGTCAAGGAAATCCAGCAAGACCATAACGATGCGCTGGAGGTCGAGGGCATCGTCATCAACCAGTTCCAGCCGCGTGCCAGCTTGCCGGCAAAGCTGGTCGAAGAACTGGTCACCGAGGGACTGCCGGTACTCGAGTCGCGGCTGTCTTCGTCGGTAAAGATCCGGGAATCGCATCAGCACGCCATGCCGATGATCCACCTTGACCCGCGGCACAAGCTGTCGCAGGAGTACCTGGCGCTGCACCGGGAACTGGCGGGCTGAAGGCCGTCATTCCAGCACCTGCACCGGAACCCGTCACCGGAACCCGATGCGCCGCGCTCCCTCCCGGAACAGCGCCTCCCCGTCGGCATCGAACGGGAACGTCAGCAGGAAATCCTCGAGCGAGTAGCGCGGCGCGACCTTGTAGATCGCCGCGGCCTGGGCCCGCGCCTGCTCCAGCGAGTCGGCCAGCGCCAGCGTGCAGGCGGCGATGGCGTGGATATGCGGGAAGACGTTGGGCCGCGCGGCGGCCTTGACGGCCCAGCCGGCGGCTTCCTCGAAGCGCCCGAGCCGGACCAGCGCCATCGCCCGCGTGGCCAGCATGCCGAACAGCATCGGGTCGAACGGACTCAACTGGCGCGACAGGTCCGATGAATCGATCGCCGCCTGCGGGTCGCCGGAGATCGAGCGGACGAACGACAGGTTGTAGTGCCCCAGCGCGAAGTTGGGGCTCAGGTCGATGGATTGCTCCAGCTCGCCGACGGATTCTTCCGGACGCCCCCGCAGCCACAGCGCCCGACCCATCGCCCAGTGCACCGCGGGGTCGCGGTCATCCACCATCATGCCCTGTACCGCGGCTTCGTAGGCCTTGTCGATTTCCGGGCCGCGCTTCTCCCAGTTCTGGAACGCGTCCTGGAAATGCGTGAAGGACAGGCCGGCGTAGGCGCGCGAGAAGGTGGGGTCCAGTCGCAGCGCCGCCTGGAAGAAATGCCGGGCCATCTCGTTGTCGGCGCGGCGATACCGGTACATGTGCCACAGGCCGCAGTGGTAGGCTTCCCACGCATCGAGCGAGCCCGGTGGCTTCAGGATGGCGCGGTTGCGCTCCAGCGTCTCGATCTCGCCGGCGATGGAGGCGACGATGCGGTTGCCGACTTCCTCCAGCACAAGGAAGGCATCGTCCAGCTTGTGGTGGAAGGTATCCGCCCAGACGATCCGGGCGCTGCGTGTCTCGGCCAGTTCGACAGTCACGGTCAGGCGCCCTTCCCGCGTGCTGACGGTGCCGCCCACGACGTAGTCGACATTCAGCGTCCGGCCTGCGGCTTCCGCGCCGACATGGCGCTCATGCAGGGCGAACACGGTGCCCTGCGCGATGACAAACAGGCTGCGCAGCTTGGCAAGCCGCGTGATGATGTCGTGCGCCAGTGCATCGGCAGCGCCGCCGCGCGCCGGCACCGCGGTGGACGGGTCGACGAAAGGCATCACCGCGATGGAGCCGTGCCGGGGACGTGCCGGCGAGGCCTCGGGGGCCTCAGCGGCCTCAGAGGCGCTTGCGACCGCGGTGACTTCGACCACCGCATTGCGCCCCACTGCCCCGCCCGCCGGCGTGGCCATGGCCGCGCGCCAGGCATTGCGGATCGGCCGGCTGTCCAACCCTTCGGCCTCGAACAGCCTGGTGGTTGCGGCGACGTGCTCTTCCCCTTCGCGAAGGCGGCCCTGGCGGGCGAGCGCAGCGAGGATGGTGGCGTGCACCTGCTGGTCGAATGGCGCCAGCTCGCGCCACTTGTCCAGGTAGCCGAACGTCTCCTCGTCGGCAGCGCCCTGCGCGAGCTGCTCCAGCAGCGCGGCGTGGCAGGCCCGGAAGCGCCGCCGTTGCGCGGTGAGCCACGTGCTGAACGCCGGGCAGCGCGCAAGCTCGAGGCCTTCGAGAAAATCCCCTTCGAACAGCATCGCCAGGGCGCGCTGCCGCTCCGGCGCGAGGGCGGCGACGCCTGCCTCCATGGCCTGCGAGACCGCCAGCGCATCGACAAACCCGTCTGCCAGGTCCAGCCAGATCGTGTCGCCGCTGGTGCGCAGCCGCTGCCGTGCTGCGGAATCGACCAGCTTGCGGATCCGGCTCAGGCACCAGCGCAATTCGCCACGTGGATCGTTGGGCACCTCCCACAGCAGTTCGCAGAGCTGGCTGCGCAGCACAAGCCGCGGCGCAAGCGCCAGGTATGCGAGCAGCGCGCGTACTTTCCTCGACGCCGGCAGCGATAGCGCAACGCCCTGCTGCCGGACGCGGACCGGACCAAGTAGCTGGATCTGCACCGGCGGGATGCCGGCTGCGGGCGGCAGGTTCGATTCCACGGCAATTTCCACGGCGGCTACCACGCCATCTTCCACGCGCGCGGCAAAAGATCGGCACCTGAACGACCTGAACGACCTGAACACAGGAAAGGAGACGGGATCATGGACACCACCGTGCATGTGCGCAGCCGCGGTCATCTCACCATCGCGCTCGCGGCCGGAGCGGTTTTCGCGCTGGGGCTGGGCCTGCGCCAGTCGCTGCCGCTCTTCATCAGCTTACTCAACTCTCATACCGGCGTCGGCTATGCCACCGTCAGCCTGGCCTTCGGCGTGTCGCAGCTGATGTGGGGGGTGGCGCAGCCGGTGGCGGGCGCGATCGCGGACCGCTGGGGGCCGCGGCCGGTGATGATCGCCGGCGCCACGCTGTTTGCCGCCGCGGTCGCGGCCACGCCGGCCGCGGACAGTGCCATCGCGCTGATGCTGCTGATCGGGGTCGCCGCGGCCGCCGGGTCCGGCGCGATCGGGCTAGCCATGCTGATGTCGGCGGCGAACCGGCTGATCCCCGAGGCACATCGCGCCCTGGCGAGCGGCATTGTCAACGCGGGCGGCTCGGTCGGCCAGTTCACGATCCTGCCCCTGACCCAGTTGCTGATCGGCTCCGCGGGCTGGCAGCCGGCCCTGGTGCTGCTCGGGGCGGCGGGCCTGGCCGCGATCCCGGCAATCCGGGCCATCACCCGCGCGGCGCCGGCCCATGCCGTCGCCCACACCGGAACCGCTGCCGGCGGCTCGGTTGGCACGGCACTGAGGGGCGCGGTGCGCGATCCCAGCTTCCTGCTGCTCAACGCGGGCTTCTTCGCCTGCGGCTTCCATATTGCGTTCATTTCGACGCACCTGCCCGGCGTGGTGGCGCTTTGTGGAATGCCCGCCACAGTCAGCGCGTGGTCGCTGTCGCTGATCGGCCTGTGCAACATCCTGGGGAGCCTGTTCATCGGCAAGGCCATCCAGACCGTGTCGATGAAATACGCGCTGACCGCCCTTTACTTCGCACGAGGGCTGCTGATCCTGGCGTTCTTCATGGCGCCCAAGACGCCGGTGACCTTCGCGCTGTTCGCTGCCGGACTCGGCTTCACGTACCTGTCGACGGTCCCGCCGACCGTTGGGCTGGTCGCCAGGTTGCGAGGTGCCCGCTACCTGGCCACGCTGTTCGGCGTCGTCATGCTGTCGCACCAGCTTGGTGGATTCCTGGGCGCCTGGCTTGGTGGCAAGGCCTTCGAGATGACCGGCCGCTACGACTGGATGTGGCTCGCCGACATCGCGCTTTGCCTGCTTGCCGCCATGCTGCACCTGCCGATCCGCGAGGCACGCCCCCTGCCCCTCGCTGCCGCGCAGATCCAACCCACCTGAGGAGACTGTCATGCGTTCATTCCACTCGGCATCCTTGCCTGTGCCCTCCCAGACCTTCTGCCGCGAGGCCGGAGCCGGACCCGGCGTCGTCTGCATCCATGCCAATGCCGGCACCTCCGGACAATGGCGTGCGTTGATGGAACAGCTCGCCCCGCGCTTCCACGTGCTGGCGCCGGATTCCTATGACGCGGGCCAGGGTCCGCGCTGGCCCTCGGACCGGGTCATTTCGCTGCGCGACGAGGTGGCGCTGATCGAGCCGGTGCTTGGCAAGGCTGGCGCATCGCCGGCGCTGGTGGGGCATTCGTATGGCGCCGCGGTGGCATTGGTCGCCGCGCTGGCGCAACCCGGCCGCGTGCGCGCGCTCGTGCTGTACGAGCCCACGCTGTTCTCGCTGCTCGATGCGCAGCAGCCCGCGCCGAATGACGCCGATGGCATTCGCCATACCGTCGCCGCCGCGGCGGCTGCGCTCGACGCCGGCAACGAGGACGCCGCCGCCGAACACTTTATCGACTACTGGATGGGAGCGGGAGCGTGGCGGCAGACCCCCGCGCAACGCAAGGCACCGATTGCCGCGTCGGTGAAGAATGTCCGCCGCTGGGCGCACGCGCTGTTCACCGAGCCCACGCCGCTGCAGGCATTCCGGTCACTCGACGTACCGGTGCTCTGCCTGGTGGGCAAGCGCTCGACGCGGTCAGCGCATGCCGTGGCGCGGCTGCTGGCGGCGGCATTGCCGCGGGTGGAAGTGGTGGAGTTCGCGCAGCTCGGGCACATGGGCCCGTTGACGCATCCGGAGACGGTCAACCCGGTGATCGCGGAGTTCCTCGAACGCCACCGGCAATGAGCCTCGTCCGTTCATCCATCGCGGCTACAAGGCGAGCGTAAACGGCAGCAACAGCGCATTCACCAGCAGCAAGCCGAAGAAAAGGATCGCGATGGCTGCGGAGATGCTGCGTGACCGTGCGCGCCCTGGTCCCGCCGTTCGCCGTGTCCATAGGAAACCTGCCCCCATGCCGAGCACCGCCAGCCCGGAAAACACACTCTCCGCGGTCAGCGCGGCCGGGTAGGACACGGCGGGGGTGGTGTTGAAGCTTTCGATGAACGGGAGCGATTCCATTTCCCGGGCTGCCGGCGCTGGCGCAGCCGCGGGAGCCGGCTGCGCCATCACCTGCGCGATCAGGACCGCTTGCGGAGCAGGCAATGCTGGCGCCGGTGATGGATCCGGCACGGGCTGCGCAGTCGTCTCTTCATGAGCGGCGGTCAGTGCCTGGGGCGGCACCGGGGTCGGCGGGATAGGCGAGATAGGCGAGATAGGTGTGATGACTGCGATGGCCGGCGTAGCTGGTGTGGACGAGGCCTTCGGCACCTTGGCCCGGGGCGGCGTGGGGACAGGCCGCTCCGAAGCAGTTTTCATCGAGTCCCGTTCCCGCCAGAACTTTGCGAACAGGCTTTCCAGGCAGCGCGCCGAGTCGCACGCATCACGCCGCGCACGCCACGCCGAGATGTCGCCATCGTCGATCCTGCCCTTGCGCAACATCCGCTGCTGCTCGGCGTAGATTTTCTCGTAGCGGTCGGACAACCGGGACGAATCGCAGATCAGCCCGTGGCGCTGGCGCGGCCTGGGCTCGTCAGTGGCAACAATCGTGCATCGCACGCCGGAACCGTCCGGGTTGAAGCAGCGGACCGTGGATTCGCCCGGCGGCGACTTGCATGCGAGGTCGGAGGCCCATGCACCGCCGACGCCGAAAAGGCACGCAGCAACACCTGCTGCAACCACCGAAACCAGGCGACCAAGGATCCTTTCCATCATGTTGCCCCATCGTGAATCGGCCCAAGGCTTTCAAGCTAGTCGCTAGTTGGTGGGTCATACAAGTGTCGGTTTTCGCAAGGCTGCGCAAGCGCACATGGTGCCTGGCTACCTGGGCTTTCATGTGGGTGTACGGACCACTTTGCGTGGGTGGCACCGGTGAATCAGGCCGGGCGCGCCATCGCGGCGCGTCCGGCCTGCGGGCACTGCCCGGCCGTTATTCGACCGCGATACCCTTGTCGCGGATGACCTTGCCCCACTTGGCATAGTCCGCGCGGATGCGCTGGCTCATCTGCGCCGGCGCCTGGTAGCTGGCGATGGCGCCCGCCTTCAGCAGCTTGTCCTGCACGTCCTTGTCGGCCAGGATCTTGCCGACTTCGCCGGAGATGCGGTCGACCACGTCCTTGGGCGTGCCCGGGGGCGCCAGCAGGCCGCCCCACGACACTGCGTCATAACCCTTGAAGCCCTGCTCCGCAATGGTCTTGACGTCGGGCAGCATGGCGACGCGCTGCGGCGAGCCGACGGCGATGGCGCGTAGCTTGCCGGCCTGGATGTGCGGCAGCGCCGCGACCAGGTCGGCATACATGATCGGCACTTGCCCGCCGATGGTGTCGCTGATCGCCGGCACGCCGCCCTTGTACGGCACGTGCTGCATCTCGAAGCCGCCCATCTGCTTGAGCAGTTCCATGCTCAGGTGGCCGAAGCTGCCGGCGCCCGAACTGGTGTAGTTGAGCTTGCCCGGCTGCGCCTTGGCCTGCGCGATCAGCTTGGACAGGTCGGTCACGTTGGGCAGCAGCGTCGGGTTGACCACCACCACGATGGGCAGGTCATAGACCGTGGCCACCGGCGTGAAATCCTTGGTGGTGTCGTATCCCGCCTTCTTGTACAGGAACGGCGCCAGCAGCGTCGGCGTGGCCAGCATCATCAGCGTGTAGCCGTCCGGCGCGCTCTTGGCGACCTGGGCCGCGGCGATGGAGCCCGACGCGCCGGCGCGGTTTTCCACCACCACCGGCTGCTTGAGGGCTTCGCCCAGCTTCTGGCCGACGATGCGCGATGCGGTATCCGTGGGCCCGCCCGGCGGGAACGGCACGACCAGCTTGATGGGCTTGGCCGGCCACGATTGGGCGAAGGCGCCGCTGGCCAGCAGCGGTGCGGCGGCCAGCGCCAGGAGCGCGCGGCGGCGGGAGTGAACCATACGGGTAATGTCTCGAATACGCACTTTCATGTTCCAGTTGAATCAGCGCAAGGCAATCCAGCCCCCTTGCCGGGCGCGCTGCGCGTGGGCCATGGCCTGCATGGCACGACGCGCGGCGCGAATGCTCAGGCGGACGCGGGCGCGTCCGGCAGCGTCAGCACGCCGCTGGCCTGCAGCGCCTGCAGCTGCTCATCGCTCATCTGCAGCAGGTTTTGCAGCACGGCACGCGTGCCTTCGCCCAGCGTGGGCGGCGCGCTGCGGATCGGCAGGCGCTGGCCATCGAGCCGGTAAGGCGGCGCGAACACATGGGTGGTGCCGGCGACCGGGTGCGGCATCTCGCGCAGCAGGCCGCCCTGGCGCGTGCGCTCGCTGGTCAGGGCCTCGTGCAGCCCGGCCACCTTGCCGCACGGAATGCCGCAGGCGCTCATGCGTTCGAGCAGCAGGTCGCGCGCAAAGCTGCGGATCAGGCCCGTGATCAGCGGGGTCAGCGTCTCGCGGTTCCTGGCGCGCTCCACATTGGTGGCATAGCGCGGATCCTCGACGATGTCCGGACGCTCGATCACCTGGCGGCAGAACTTGTCGAACTGGCTGTTGTTGCCGACCGCAATGATCAGCGGGCCATCGGCTGCCTCGAACATGCCGTAGGGCACTATCGACGGGTGGGCATTGCCGTAGCGGGCCGGATCGCGGCCCAGCAGCATGGCGTCCAGGCCGTAGTAGCCGGTCACCATCAGGCCGCAGTCGTAGAGCGCCATTTCGATCAGCTGGCCCTTGCCCTTGCGTTCGCGGCGGAACAGTGCCGCCAGCACGGCCTGGGCGGCGTACATGCCGGTCATCAGGTCCACCACGGCCACGCCAAACTTCAGTGGCGGCGTGTCCGCTTCGCCGTTGAGCGCCATCAGCCCGGCTTCGCCCTGGATCACCAGGTCGTAGCCGGGGCGCTTGGCCTCGGGGCCGCTGCTGTTGTAGCCGGAGACCGCGCAATAGATCAGCTCGGGTTTGATGGCCTTGAGCTGCTCGTAGCCCAGGCCCAGCTTCTCGGCGCCGCCGGTCTTGAAGTTGTGGATGACCACGTCGAACTGCGGCAACAGGTCATAGACGATCTGCACGCCTTCCGTGCTCTGCAGGTCCAGCGTGATCGACCGCTTGTTGCGGTTCATGCTGTTGAAGTACGTGGTCTCGGTCTTGCCGATGCGCATGCCCCAGTCGCGTGTATCGTCGCCGCGGCCGGGGTGCTCGACCTTGACGACTTCGGCGCCGAAGTCGGCCAGGACCTGGCCGCACAGCGGGCCGGCGAACACACGCGACAGATCGAGTACGCGCACGCCCTCAAGCGGGAAGTCGATGCCTTGGGATGATTCGGGCGTCTGCAAGTCTTGTCTCCTTGGGCTGTTTCGGGGTACGAGCCGTCTTTGGGAAATCGTAGCCCATGCCGGGCTGGCGGCAACGCATGGCAGGCGTGGCCGTGGTGTGGCGCCATGGTGTGGCGCGGTCAGCCCATCATTTTTGCTTGGATAAATAGCCTATACAATCCCAATCGATATTGACAAAATGTTCAATGGAATTTGACAACGCGCCGAGCCAGGGTCCCAAATGCATGGCGCCCGGGCATCCGACGATGGTCGAATGCCCGGGCGCCATGCTTGCTTCACATTTGCCGGTAGTTACCTGCCTGCTTCAGTGGCTGGCTCCCTCCACCGCGCCGATGCCGGTCTCGGAGCGCAGCTCCTGCGCCTCGAAGCCGGCCTTGTCCACGCGGGCCCGCGTGGACTTGTCGGTCACCGAGAAGAACCAGATCCCCAGGAAACCGGCCGTCATCGAGAACAGCGCCGGCGACGTGTACGGGAACGGCGCGCTGCTGAAGTGGAACACGTCCACCCACACCGCCTGCGACAGGATGGTCAGCACCACCGCCGACAACAGCCCGATAAAGCCGCCAACCGTGGCGCCGCGCGTGGTGCAGCCCCTCCACAGCACCGACATGAACAGCACCGGGAAGTTGGCCGACGCCGCCACGGCAAACGCCAGCGACACCATGAAGGCGATGTTCTGCTTCTCGAACACGATGCCAAGCACCACCGCGACCAGGCCGAGGATGATGGTGGTGATGCGCGACACGCGCAGTTCGACCGAACTCGTTGCCTGTCCCTTCTTGAAGACCGTGGCATAGAGATCGTGCGAGACGGCCGAGGCGCCGGCAAGCGTCAGGCCCGCGACCACCGCGAGGATGGTGGCAAAGGCCACGGCGGAGATGAAGCCGAGGAACACGTTGCCGCCCACCGCGCTGGCCAGGTGCACCGCCGCCATGTTGATGCCGCCCAGCAACTTGCCACTGCCGTCCTGGAAGCTCGCGTTGGTGCCCACCAGCACGATCGCGCCGAAGCCGATGATAAAGGTCAGGATGTAGAAGTATCCGATCCACGTGGTGGCCCAGAACACCGACTTGCGCGCCTCCTTGGCATTGGGCACGGTAAAGAAGCGCATCAGCACGTGCGGCAGGCCGGCGGTGCCGAACATCAGCGCAATGCCGAACGAGATCGCGGAGATCGGGTCCTTGATAAAGTTGCCCGGGCTCATGATCGATTCCTGCTTGGCATGGACCTCCACCGCCTTGGCGAACAGCGCCTCGGGGCTGAAGTGATACTGCGCCAGCACCATGAATGCCATGAACGAGGCCCCGCCCAGCAGCAGGCACGCCTTGATGATCTGCACCCAGGTGGTCGCGGTCATGCCGCCGAACAGCACGTACACCATCATCAGCGCGCCGACGATGACCACGGCGACCCAGTATTCCAGCCCGAACAGCAGCTTGATCAGCTGCCCCGCGCCGACCATCTGCGCGATCAGGTAGAACGCCACCACCACCAGCGTGCCCGATGCCGCGAACGCGCGCACCGGCGCCTGCTTGAAGCGGTATGCGGCGACGTCGGCAAAGGTGAAGCGGCCCAGGTTGCGCAGCCGTTCGGCCATCAGGAACGTAATCACCGGCCAGCCCACCAGGAAGCCGATCGAATAGATCAGGCCGTCATAGCCGTTGGCATACACCGCAGCGGAGATGCCCAGGAACGACGCCGCCGACATGAAGTCGCCGGCGATCGCCAGGCCGTTCTGGAAGCCGGTGATGCCGCCGCCGCCCGTGTAGAACGCAGCGGCCGACTTGGTCTTGGACGCGGCCCACTTGGTGATGTACAGCGTGCCGAGCACGAACACCACGAACATGCCGATGGCGGTCCAGTTGGTCGGCTGGCGCACGGCCTGCCCCATGTCGCCGCCGGCGGCGAACACGCCCGCCGACAGCAGCAGCGCCGCGGCGCCGAGAATTGCGTGGCGGGCGTTCATGCGACCTCCCGCTTGATACGTTCGGTCAGCTCGTCGTAGGTGCGGTTGGCATGCTGCACATACAGCCCGGTGATGAGCACCGTGAACACGATCACGAACAGCCCGATCGGCATGCCCCACGTCATCACGCCCTCGCCCATCTTCCTGGCCAGCAGTTCCTTGTCGAAGGCGATCAACAGCACGTAGCCGTAGTAGATCACCAGCATTGCCGCGGTCAGCAGCCAGCCTAGGCGCGAACGCCTGCGCACCAGCTGCAGATAATTGGGATTGGCCTTCAGTCGCCTGACCAGATCTTCATGCATTCCTGTCTCCTGCCATCTATGCGTGGTCTTGCCGGATGCACCCGCGGCGGGACGCCGCGAGTCCGTGCTGCATAAGGTAATGGCCGCCCCTTACCTGCTTCTTACACGGGACGGAAATCGGCACCGGGTAAACGCTGAGTGAGGCGCGGGACAGGAGGCTCCGTGGCGATGCAGGTTGTTGGTTGGCATGGGCGAAGCATGCGCCGCAAGTCGGGCCGCGCCCAACACTCTTGTCATGGACGAACGGCATTTCCCCGGGTAGCGGGACGTCGGCGGCATTTTCTTCCCGCTGCATCCGGTGGCATGGCTCCTGCGTAAATGCAAGCGGACGCTGCAGCGTTCTGCCCTCTTGTTACCGTTCATCGGAGTACCGCCATGATTCGACAGTTCGCTCACACGTTCCTTGCCACCGCCGCGATCGCAGTGGCCTGCACCGCCAGCATCGCCCATGCCGCCACGCCGCGCGACAGCGGGCACGCCGGCGACAAGTACGGCTATTCCTTCCGGGTCGACATGCGTGATGCATATAGCGACAGCGCACGCGCCGGCCGCTTCGACGTGTTCGCCGAAGGCGCCAGCACCGAGGCTGCGTCCGCCAATGCGCAGTCTCTCTCTGGCATGGACCGCAGCGGTGTATCTGCTGATCCGGCGCGCAAGTTCGACGTCCATTCCGACGGTGCACTGGCAGGCATGGACCGCAGCGGTGTATCGGCTGACCCGGCGCGCAAGTTCGACGTCTATTCCGACGGTGCACTGGCAGGCATGGACCGCAGTGGTGTATCGGCTGACCCGGCGCGCAAGTTCAACATCTATTCCGATGGGGCATTGGCGTAAGCAATGCCAGTATGGCCTAGCCGTACTTCCCGCCCGGCAGCGCCATCTCGATTGCGCTGATCAGTTCCTGCAGGCGCAGCGGCTTCGCGCACACCGCATCGAAGCCGCTTTCCATTGCCAGGCGCCGGTCCTGCTGGCGCGTGAAGGCAGTCAGGGCGATGGCCGGCACGCGCGCACGCGAGCCGATCACCTCCTGCGCGCGCACTTCGCGGATCAGTTCATTGCCGTCGCGGCCAGGCAAGCCGATGTCGCTGATGATCAGGTCCGGCGAGGCGTTCGCCATCTGCGCCAGGGCGTCGTCGCTGTCGCGCGCGCTGCGGACATGGGCGCCAAAGCCGGCCAGGATGGCAGTGAGGGCGGCGGCCGCATCGCTGTCGTCTTCCACCAGCACGATATCGAGTCCGTCCAGCCGCGTTGCGCTCTCGGGTGCGCCGTGGTCAGTGCCGCCGGCAGCTTCTGCCTCCACTGGCTCGGTGCCCGGCGCCAGCAGCGGGATGGCAATTTCAAAGGTGGCGCCGCGGCCGACCCCCTCGCTGCAGGCCTGCACGATGCCGCCATGCATCTCGGCCAGGCGCTTGACGATTGCCAGCCCGAGGCCCAGCCCGCCCTGCACGCGACGATTGGGGCCGTCGCTCTGGGTAAAGCGGTCGAACAGGAACGGCAGGAATTCCGGATCGATGCCGCGGCCCGTGTCGACCACGGACACGCTCAGCGTTTCCGCATCGGACTTCGCGATCACGCGGACGGTGGCGCCTTGAGGCGAGAACTTGATCGCGTTGGAGATGAGGTTCCACAGGATCTGCTGGAAGCGCGCCGGATCGAGCCACGCAGCCTGCGCC
Organism: Cupriavidus sp. L7L; assembly: GCF_004353535.1. Taxonomy (NCBI): domain Bacteria; kingdom Pseudomonadati; phylum Pseudomonadota; class Betaproteobacteria; order Burkholderiales; family Burkholderiaceae; genus Cupriavidus; species Cupriavidus sp. L7L. The sequence continues at coordinate 580,347 of NZ_SMNY01000010.1, read as the reverse complement.
AGGTCCGGGGCGATCTGCGCCTCCAGCGACAACCGCTTCTCGCTGGCCATCAGTTGCATGCTGTCGAGTGCGGCGCGGATGACGGTGGCCGGGTTCGCCATCTCGCGTTCCAGCTTCATCTTGCCGACATTGAGCAGCGACACGTCGACCAGGTCGGCCACCAGCCGCTGCTGGATGGCGACATTGCGCTCGACCGCGGCCAGCCCGCGGCGCCCTTCGTCGGTGCTCACGTGGCGGCCCAGCACATGGGTCCAGACCGAGATCACATTGAGCGGGTTGCGCAGCTCGTGCGACAGGATGGCAATGAACTCGTCCTTCATGCGGTTCACGCGCTCGACGCCGGCACGCGCCGCCTGTTCGCGCTCGATCAGCTGCTCCTGCTGGCGCTCAAGGTGGAGCCGCTCGGTAGCGTCGGTCACGACCGCGACCCGGTCGCCCGATGGCGTTGTGGGGGAAATGTTCCAGTCGAGGTGGACCGGCTCGCCCGCCGCATCGAGCAGCGGGAACGATCCCTGCCAGCCCTCGTCCGCGGGCACCGTGGCTTCGGCGGCGCGCGCGGCGAAATCGCCGGGCGCGAGCGCTGTGACGCGCTGCCCGAGCAGATCCGATGCGGGCCGCTGCAGCAGCGTCAGCATGGCGGGATTGACGTCGATCAGCTGGCCGCGCGCGTCCAGCACGCAGATGCCGCTGGTGGCCTGCTGGTAGATCGCGCGCAGGCGCGCCTCGCTCTCGCGCAATGAACGCTCGGCCGCGGCGGCGCGAGCCAGCGCCGAGACCGTGGCAATCAGCACTTCCGGTTCGGCGGGATGGACCAGGTAGGCCGTGGCGCCGGCATCCAGCCCGCGCGCCTTGTCGTAATCCTGCACGTAGGTGGCTGACAGGTGGACCACCGGCAGCGTCGCGGTATCCGGATCGGCACGCAGCCGTTCGCACACCTGGATCCCGTCGATATCGGGCAGGTTGACGTCGAGCACCATCACGGAAATGCCCGGCGTCCCCGCCAGGCGCAAGGCATCCAGTCCGCAATCGGCCTCGGTCGTCTGGAACCCTGCGCTCTTGAGCACGCGCACGGTTGAATAGCGGGTGACCGGATTGTCGTCGACTACCAGTACGCACGGAGGCGACGCGGATGGTGCTGCCTGCTGCGTGGATTGCGGGTCCATGATCATGCCTTTGCCGCGCCCGCCGCCTGCGCTGCAGGATAGGTGAGCGGCAGCGTGACGTAGAAGCGCGAGCCGACATCGACTTCGCTTTCGAAACCGACCCGCCCCCCGAGCACCTCGGCCAGCCGCTTGCTGAGCGCAAGGCCAAGCCCGGAGCCGCGCAGGCGGCGCTGCAGCGGCGAATCGATCTGGACGAAATCCTGGAACACCGCGCCATGCATCGCCGCGGGGATGCCGATGCCGGTGTCCTTGACCGAGAACATGACCTCGGCCTCGCCCACCAGCCTCGCGGAAATGCGGACTTCGCCGCGCGGCGTGAACTTGAGCGCGTTGGAGATGAAGTTGCGCAGGATCTGCGACAGCTTGCGGTCGTCGCTGTAGAGGTTCGGCACCTCGTGCGGCTCCTCGAAGATCAGCGACACCTCGGGATTGGTCAGCACCGGCTTGAACATGCCGCGCAGCGTATCGAACAGCGCGACCATGTCGAACCATGCCGGCGACACGTCGACCCTGCCCGCTTCGAGCTTGGCCAGGTCGAGCAGGTCGTTGACCATGTCGGCAAACTCCGCGGCGGTCTCGCGCACGAACATCACCTGCCGTTCCTGCTCGGTGGTGAGCGGACCGTCCACGCGATCGATCAGCAGGCGGGTGATGCTCTGGATCGCGACGATGGGAGTGCGGAATTCATGGCTCATGTACGCCAGGAAACGGCTTTTCAGCTCGGTGGCCTGGCGCAGCTGTTCCGCCTGGATGTCCAGTTCTGCATACAGCGCCACCACGCCGCGGTTGGTCTCCTCCAGTTCCGCGCGCAGGCCATCGCACTCGCGGATCTTGGCTTCCAGTGCCTCGCGCAGTTCGTCCGGGCTCAGCGGGGTGTCCGGCGGCAAGCGGGAGTAGTCGTGGCTGGCCATGCTCAACCCTCAGCGCGGCGGATCACGAGCACGGTGGTGTCATCCCGGCCGCGGCTGAACTTCCATACGATAAACGCGGCGATCAGCGTGGGGTCGTGCCGCAACAGGCTGGCATCGTCCAGTTGCCAGCGCGACTGCACGCCATCCGAGAACAGGATCAACAGCGCATGGGCCGGCCAATCCAGCACCTGCTCCTGGATGGTATGCACCTGGATTCCGGCGGTGCCATGCTGCGGCAGCAGCGTGCGGTCTGCCGTGCCGGAAATAACGCGGCCCATCACATTGCCGGCCCCGGCGAAATGGATCTGGTTGCCGCGCAGGTCCAGCCGCGCCGCGCTGACGGCCGCGCCGCGGGTGCTGCGCAATGCCGCGTGGGCACGTTGGAGGACCTGGGACGGGCTGCCGCAGGGCTTCTCGGCAAACGCCGCCAGCGCGGCGCTGGCTGCGTCGGCGGCCAGCGGGCCATGCCCGAGGCCATCGGCCAGCACCACGTCGGCGCCACCATCGTGCTGTGCCACGGCCCAGCCGTCGCCGCTGACCTGCTCGCCGGGTGCGGCCAGGCACACCGCCCCGACCATGCAGCCGCGCACCGGCGCCCCGCGCACCGGGCACCCGCCCGGCTCCCGGTCCCGATAGAACCGCGCCAGGATGACGCTGCCCTGTCCGAAGCGGCTGACGATATCGAAGTCATCGGCCATGCGCCGTACCGCGCCCAGCCCCTGACCGGCGCTGCCCGCGCTGGAATAGCCGTCGCGCAGGCAGGCCTGCGGATCGCGCATGCCAGGCCCGTTGTCCAGCGAGATCAGCTCGATCAGCATGCGGTCGCCGAGGGCGCGGGCGCCAATGAATATCCGGCCGCCGACGGCATGGCGTACCAGGTTGCTGCAAAGCTCATTCGCCACCACGGCGACCCGGCCCGCCAGCACGCTGTCGAAGGCCAGCCGCGCGCACAGGTCGGCCGCGAGCCGGCGGGCTTCGCCGACCCGGCTGGCGTCGTCCATGGGCAGCACGGCGGCGGGACCCTGTCCGCTACTTCCACCGAGTGACACTGACACAGGTTCCCTCCCCGACTTGGGTGCGGATGGAGAAATCGTTAACCAGCCTGCGGCTGCCGGACAGGCCCATGCCCAGGCCGTTGCCGGTAGTCCAGCCATCGGTCAGCGCCAGGTCTACGTCCCGGATGCCAGGGCCCTTGTCCTCGAAATGCAGCCGCAAGCCGCGGCGAACGCCTTCGTCGATGACTTCCCAGCGCATTTCGCCGCCATGCCCGTGCACCACCGCGTTGCGGGCCAGTTCACTGGCCGCCGTAATCATCTTAGTCTGCTCGACCAGTGAAAACTGCAACTGGGCGGTCAGCGTACGCACGACCGAGCGGGCCTGCACGACATCGCGCTCGTCGCGCAGCGGGATCGTTCCGGTGGTGCCGAGCGCGGATTGCGTCACCTGAGCTCACCCCGCTGCGCCTTGTCCAGCAGCGCCATGCCGCGCTCGACGTTGAGCGCGGTCCTGACGCCAGTCAGGGGCAGCCCAAGTTCCACCAGCGTGATCGCCACGGCCGGGCGGATGCCGACCACGACCGTGGCCGCGCCCAGGATGCGAGCGATATCGGAAATGCCGACAAGCATGCGGCCGATAAACGAATCGACCATTTCCAGCGCCGAGACGTCGATCAGCACGCCGCGCGCGGTGTTCTGTTCGATGCTGGCCGCCAGGTCTTCCTGCAGCCGCAGGGCGGTCTGGTCTTGCATGTCGATCTGGATCGTGACCAGCAGGTAGGACCCCATGCGCAGGATCGGAATCCGCTCCATGCGTGTGCCTCCGATCAGACCGGCTGGTGGGACACTATGTGCCCCGTCAGCCGCATGGCGGTGGCCAGCGCGTCGGCCAGCGTCGCCTTGGTCACGATGCCTTGCAGGTCGATGCCCAGATGTACGATGGTCTGCGCGATCTGCGGCCGGATCCCGCTGATGATGCTCTCCGCGCCCATCAGCCGGATCGCGGTCACCGTCTTCAGCAGGTGCTGGGCCACCAGCGTGTCGACCGTCGGCACGCCGGTGATGTCGATGATGGCCAGCGTGGAGCCGGTTTCGACGATGCGCTGCAGCAGGGTTTCCAGCACCAGCTGGGCACGGCTGCTGTCCAGCGTGCCGATCAGCGGTATCGCCAGCACCCCTTCCCACAGCTTGATCACCGGCGTCGACAGCTCGAACAGTTCCTGCTGCTGGCGCCGGATCATGTCCTCGCGGCTGCGCTGGTAGGTGGACATGGTCCACTGCGCCATGCGATCGACGATGGCGGACGCGGCCCAGATCACTTCGATTTGCGCTTCCAGGTTGCTGCGGTCGCGCTGCAGCGCCTCGAAGATCGGCCGTTTGAGCGCCAACACGAAGCCGCTGGTCACGTCCGCGGTCTCGCCTTGCGCGGCACGCGAGGCCGACAGGTCGGCGAGCGCCTCGCGCAGCTCGGCGAACGGCGCCTGCTCGAAGCCGCCTGCATCGCCATTGGCGTGCAAGGCTGCCTGGAGGCTCCGCAGGATGGAGCGTTGCTCCCTGGCAAGAGTGCCGGTGAAGCCGCGGCCGCCGGACAACGACTGGTATTCGGTGGCCCAGCTATCGGCCAGGTTCTCGGCTTCGGCGTGCAACAGGTCGGCAAGGCGCTGGTTTTCTGGACGCATGGGCATGGCGAAAGTTGTAAGCGATGCACAGGAGACAAAGGAGTCGGTGTCAGTGCATTCTAGGAGGGATTGATAGCTCACTCCACGTTTCATCGCGCCCTGCAAAACAAAGACGGGCGCAGCCGTGTGCACTGCCGTGCACGGCTGCGCCCGTTCCGGGCCTGTCCTATGCCCGATGGCTGATGGCTACTTCGGATCGGCAAACCGCTTGCCGCGCGCCGCCAGGTCCGCCAGCAACGGCGCGGGCCGGAACTCCTCGCCGAGCATTTCCTCGTACTGCCGCAGCGTGCGCACCACCTTGTCCAGCCCGATGGTGTCGGCATAGAACATCGGGCCGCCCCGGTATACCGGCCAGCCATAGCCGTTGTTCCAGATCACATCGATATCGGACGCCCGCAGCGCCTTGCCCTCCTGCAGGATCTTCGCGCCCTCGTTGATCATCGGGAAAACGCAGCGCTCCAGGATTTCCTGGTCGGATACCGCGCGGCGGGTGCGGCCCTGGCGCGTGGCAAAGTCGCGGATCACCCGCTCCACCACCGGCGACGGCCGCGCGTTGCGCTGCGCGTCGTAGTCATAGTAGCCCGCGCCGGTCTTCTGGCCGCGCCGGTCCATCTCGCAAAGGATCTCGCGCAGCGTCGATCCGGTCGAACGCTCGCGCACCCAGCCCAGGTCCAGTCCCGCCAGGTCGCTCATCGCGAACGGGCCCATCGGGAAGCCGAAGTCATACAGCACGCGGTCGATGTCCCACGGCAGCGCACCCTCCAGCGCCAGCCGTTGCGCCTCGCGCTGCCGCTGCGCAAGCATGCGGTTGCCGACGAAGCCGGGGCAGACGCCCACCAGAGCCGCGACCTTGCCGATCTTGCGGGCCAGTTCCATCGACGTGCGCACCACGGGCTTCGCGGTCTTCTCGCCGCGCACCACTTCCAGCAGCTTCATCACATTGGCCGGCGAGAAGAAATGCAGCCCGATCACGGCTTCTGGACGCGACGTGGCCGCGGCGATCTCGTCGACATCCAGCGCCGAGGTATTGGTGGCCAGGATGGCGCCCGGCTTGACGATCCGGTCGAGCCGGCCGAACAGCTCCTTCTTGACTTCCATGTTCTCGAACACGGCTTCGATCACCAGGTCGGCTTCGGCCAGTTGCTGCAGGTCCAGCGTGGGCGTCAGCAGCGCCATGCGTGCCTCGACCTCGGCGGCGCCCAGGCGCCCCTTCTTCATGGTGTTGTCGTAGTTCGCGCGGATGGTGCGCAGACCGCGGTCGAGCGCCTGCTGCGTGGTCTCGACGATGGTGACCGGCATGCCTGCGTTGAGGAAGTTCATGGCGATGCCGCCGCCCATGGTGCCTGCGCCGACGATGCCGACCCTGGCCACGGGGGTAGCCGGCACATCGGCGCCGATGTCGGGCACGTTCCAGACCTGGCGCGAGGCAAAGAAGACGTAGCGCTGCGCGGCGGACTGCGTGCCCCCCATCAACGCCTGGAACAGCTCGCGCTCGCGCCGCAGCCCTTCGTCAAAGGGCAGTTCGACCGCCGCCTCGATGCAGCGGATATTGGCCTCGGGCGCCTCGAAGCCGCGGAAGCGGCGCGCGTTGGCCTGGCGGAAGGCGGCGAACAGTTCGCCCTGGCCGCGCGCGGGGGCGATCCTGTCGTCAAGGTCGCGCACCTTGCGCAGCGGCCGCTGCTCCCCGACGATCCGGCGCGCGAAGGCGATCGCATCGGCGCGCAGCGTGGCATCGTCGGCAAGCGCGTCGAGCAGGCCCATCTCGGCGGCCTCGGGCGCGGGCACATGGGTGCCGTAGGCGACCATTTCCAGCGCCCTTTCCGCGCCGACCAGCCGGGGCAGCCGCTGCGTGCCGCCTGCGCCCGGCAACAGCCCGAGATGGACTTCGGGCAGGCCGCATTTCGCGCTGCGCGCGGCAATGCGGTAATGGCATACCAGCGCCACCTCCAGCCCGCCGCCGAGCGCGGTGCCGTGGATGGCGGCGACCACGGGCTTGGGGCTGTTCTCGATGGCAGCCTGCACCTCGGGCAGCCCGGGCGGCACGAACGGCTTGCCGAACTCGGTGATATCGGCGCCGGCAATGAAGGTCTTGCCGGCACAGGCCAGCACGATGCCCTGCACAGCCGGATCGGCGATGCAGCGCTCGATTCCCTGCAGGATGCCGGCGCGCACCGCGGCGGAAAGCGCGTTGACGGGCGGCGAATCGACGGTCAGCACGGCGATATTGCCGTCCACGGCCAGGCTGGTGACTGCGTTGATGGCGGTCATGCAAGCTCCTTGTACTTTCGGGGAAAGGAAAGGGGACAGGGGAATCGGCCGGCAATGCCTCAGTCACGCAGCCCGACCATGTCGTCGGCGCGGTCCGGCCGGTTCCGGCGCGACCGCGGATCGGCAATGCGAAGTGCCAGCACAAAGGCGGCCAGCTTGACCGCGATGGCCACGACGAAGACCAGCGGGAAGTGCACCGACTGGGCCAGCAGCCCGCCGATCACCGGACCGACGGCCATCATGCTGAACGTGGCCGTGTCGGAAACGGCGAGCAGCATCGGCCGGTCCTTGCGCGCCCCGAACTCCATCACCAGGTTGTCCGCCGAGATAAAGAAGCCGCCGAAGCCCGCGCCCAGGCCGCAGAACGCCAGCAGGAAGCCCGGCAGCGTGGCGCACCCCAGGAGCCACGCCGTGGCGGCGACCCACGTGGCGATACTGGCCAGGAACACGACCCGGTAGCCATGCCTGTCAGCGACGCGGCCCCAGGCGAGATTGCTGCCCGTCTGCGCCAGCAGGTAGGCCAGGCTCAGGTACCCGAGCGTGGCGCCATCCAGCCCCAGCAGCCGGCCGGCGTAGATCGCATAGAACGGCATCGCCATCATGCCCAGTGCCACCAGTGCCCGCGCCAGGAAAAAGCGCACGAAATCCCGGTCGGCTGCCAGCAGCGCCGGCAACTCACCCACGCGCCGGCCGAAGCCCGCGCGCACGCGCACGTCGTGCAGCGCCGGCTCGCGCATGCCCGCCAGCGCCGAGATCCCCAGGCTGGTCAGCACGAAGGCGGCCAGGAAGGTGGCGGCATAGCCGTTGCCGAACACATCGTTGCCGACCAGGTAGCGCCCGCCCATCCACGCCACCGCCGCCGCGGTGAGGCCGCCGAAGAAATTGCGCAGCGCAGTCAGCCGCCCGCGCCGTGCCAGCGGGATGATCTTGGAGGTCAGGTAGTTGAAGCTGACGTTCTGCACGCCGTTGAGCAGCCCGAACAGCAGCAGGAAAGCCGCCGCGGCCACCAGCGCGCCGCGCCCGCTCAGCAGCAGCGCCGATAGCCCCAGCCCCAGGATCTGGCCGCGCACCAGCCAGCCCACCAGGTAGATCAGCGGCATCACGCGCTGGCGATGCTCGATCAGCGTCGCGCCCCAGATCGACGAGGCTGCCATGCCGGCATACTGGGCCGCGAGCACGAGGCCGACGGTGAGTTTCGAACCCGACAGCAGGTACAGGTAAGCGGGCACGAAGGTGGGCGCGGTCACCAGCCGGAAACCGGTCATGCCAAGCATCCCATGGATCAGGAACGCCTTCGCGTTGCGCGGCAGGTGGCGGTCGACATGGTCGCGGAAATGCTGTTCGGCGCGCTGTTGCTCCGCCTCCGCGGCTTCGCCCAGCAGCGCGCCGCTTATGCCGGCCTGCGTTGTCACGTTGTCTCCCGCTGTGGGTCCGGCGCAATGGTCGATGCCGGATGCTTTTTCGTGTTTCTGGTATGGCTGCGATAAATGCTAGCACAAGCGTTCGTTTTTCGAGCATGGCGACATTGAGCAGTTTCGAAACTAGGGAATCGAGGCGGCGAGCTGGCATCGAAAGCGGGGAGGCGAGCCCTTCCAAGGCGGTCGCAATGCGGCACGAGTCCCGCGATTTTGGCCATACATGCCATGAAAATTCCGCATATCACGCACGTTTGCTGCACCGCATTAGCGCGGCAATGCCTTTGCCGTGGCTGCTTCCAGTCCCATCGTGGCTCTTCCCTCCATTTCCTGATGACAGCGCTCTGCCGTCCATTTTAGGTTTTGGAGTATTGACGATGCCAGAAGCCGCTTGTATAAAAGTTCCTGCCGCTGCGTAGCTGTCGACGTTTTTCGAAAATCAAGACTGCTATTGCAGTGCCCCTGATTCTGCCGGCCGCCAGGCAACAGCGCAGGACACGGGCCCACAGGCGCACAACAAGGAGACGAGCTTGGACGCACTGGAAACGTTCCGGCAGCAGGCACACGCCTGGCTGGAGGCCAATTGCCCCCCTGAGATGCGCCTGCCGATGCAGGACGAGGACGACATCTGCTGGGGCGGCCACAAGTTCCGCTACCAGTCTGAGGCGCAGCGGCTGTGGCTGCAGCGGATGGCTGAACAGGGCTGGACCGTGCCGGAATGGCCGCGCGAGTATGGCGGCGCCGGATTGAGCGCGGCCGAGGCACGGGTGCTGCGCGCCGAGATGCAGCGGCTGCACTGCCGCGTGCCGCTGCAGAGCTTCGGCATCTCCATGCTCGGGCCCGCGCTGCTGAAATACGGCACCGAGGCGCAGAAGCGCGAACACCTGCCCAGGATCGCGCGCGGCGAAATCCGCTGGTGCCAGGGCTATTCCGAACCCAACGCCGGCTCCGACCTGGCCGCGCTGCAGACGCGCGCCGAAGAGCACGGCGACCATTTTGTGGTCAACGGCCAGAAGATCTGGACCTCGTATGCCGACAAGGCCGACTGGATCTTCTGCCTGGTGCGCACCGATTTCGCGGCGCAGAAGCACACCGGCATCAGCTTCCTGCTGTTCGACATGGCGTCGCCGGGCGTCTCGACCCGCCCGATCGTGCTGATCTCCGGCAAGTCGCCCTTCTGCGAGACCTTCTTCGACGACGTGAAGGTGCCGCGCCACCAGCTGGTCGGCGAGCTTAACGGTGGCTGGGCCATCGCCAAGTACCTGCTGACGCATGAGCGCGAGATGATCAGCGCGATCGGCAGCCGCGGCTTCCGCCAGCCGCTGGGGCGCCATGCCGCCAAGGCCATTGGCGTGGACGAGCGCCACCGGCTCGACGACCCGGTGCTGCGCGCGCAGATCGCCCGCTTCGAGGTCGACGAGGCCGCCTTCGCCGCGGCCGGCGAGCGCGCCCGCGACTTGGCGCGGCAAGGCGAAGGCATGGCCGCGTTCTCGTCCGTGCTGAAGTACTACGGCGCGGAACTGAACAAGCGGCGCTACGAGCTGCTGATGTCGGTCGGCGGCACCGATGCGCTCGAATGGGAAGGCCCGCGCAGCCAGGAAGGCGCGGTGGCGCGGGCATGGCTGCGCACCAAGGCGAATTCGATCGAGGGCGGCACCAGCGAGGTCCAGCTCAATATCGTCGCCAAGCGCCTGCTCGGCCTGCCCGGCGCCTGAGCCGCCGCGCCATCCTCCACGACCCAACATCTGCCAGACGCCGCCATGCCCATCGTATTGACCGACACGCAGGAGATGCTGCGCGACAGCGCCATGACGTTCCTGCAAGAGAACGCCCCGATCTCCGCGCTGCGCGAGCTGCGCGACACCCGCGACCCCGTCGGCTTCTCGCGCGAGTTGTGGCAGCGCTGCGCCGCGCTGGGCTTTACCGGGGTAATGATCGACGAGGCCTATGGCGGCAGCGGCCTCGGCGCGGTCGAGGCCGGCGTGATCGCGGAAGCGATCGGCACCACGCTCGCGCCGCTGCCCTTCCTGTCCACCGCCGTGCTTGGCGCATCGCTGGTCGGCCTGTACGGCAACGACAGCCAGCGCAGCGCGCTGCTGCCGGCGCTCGCCGCGGGCCGGCACCTGATGGCTTTGGCGCTGGATGAAACTGCCCGGCACCGGCCCGAGCGCATCGCCACGCAGGCGCGGCGCGACGCGGACGGCTATGTGCTTGATGGCAGCAAGGTCTTCGTGGTCGATGGCCATGTGGCCGATACGCTGGTGGTCGCCGCGCGCACGGGCGCCGCCGGCGCGAGCGACGGCGTCTCGCTGTTCCTGGTCCCGCGCGACCACGCCGGCGTACAGGTGGAACGGTCCGTGCTGGCCGATGCCACCAATGCCGCGCGCATCGTCTTCGACGCCGCGCGGGTGCCGGCCGACGCCCTGCTGGGCGACGAGGGTGCCGGGGCGCAAATGCTGGAGCGCGTGCTGGACATCGCCCGCGCGGTGCTGTCGTCGGAACTGCTCGGCATCGCGGATTCCTCGTTCGCGCGCACGCTGGCGTACCTGAAGGAACGCAGGCAGTTCGGCAAGGCCATCGGCGAATTCCAGGCGCTGCAGCACCGCGCCGCGCATCTCTTTGCCGAGATCGAACTGGCGCGCGCCGCGGTGCTGCGTTGCCAGCAGCGGCTCGACGAAGGCAACGCCGACGGTCCCGAGCCGCTGGTCTGCGTGGCCAAGGCCAAGGCCGGCGATACCGCCACGCTGGCGGTGCAGGAAGGCGTGCAGATGCACGGCGGCATCGGCATGACCGACGAATTCGATATCGGCTTCTTCATGAAGCGCGCCCGCACCGCGCAGGAATGGCTGGGCGACGCGAACTGGCAGCTCGACCGCTGGGCCACGCTGCGCGGCTACTGAGCGGCTGAGAAGCTGAGAGATTCGGCCCCATCCGCAGGGGCCTGCAGGACATCACGCAACATTGAGGCGGCAACGGACGCCCCGGTTGCGGCGCCACGCGCCCGCACCGGCCCGACCGCCAGCAAGGAGGCAGCATGTCGGCAAATCCCCGGGCACCAGCATTCCCCGCATTCACGCTAGCGACCGCAATGGCTGGCGGCACGCCACCATGCCGGCCCATGCACGGAGGCCGGCCATGAGCGCCTATCTCCTGCGCCGCCTGCTGGCGCTGCTGCCGACGCTGGTCTTCGCCAGCATCATCGTGTTCGCCATCGTGCGGCTGGTGCCGGGCGACGTGGTCGACCTGATGCTGAGCCAGAACGACATCAGCGCCGATACGCGCACCCGCGAAGACCTGGTCCATGCGCTCGGCCTCGACCGCCCGATGTGGGAGCAGTACCTGCACTGGGTCGGCAATATCGTGCTGCATGGCGACCTGGGGCAGTCGCTCTGGCAAGGCGAGCCGGTGCTGAGGATGGTGATGGCGCGCATTCCCGCGACCTTCTCGCTGGGTGTGCTGGCACTGGCCGTGGCGCTGACGGTGGCGCTGCCGATCGGCGTGCTGTCGGCGATCCGCCAGGACACCGCGGCGGACTATGTGGCGCGTTCCTTCTCGATCCTGATGCTGGCAGTGCCCAGCTTCTGGCTGGGCACCATGGTGATGGTGTTCCCGTCGGTGTGGTGGGGCTGGTCGCCCGAAGTGCGCTACGTCCCCTTCCTGGAGGACCCCGTGCAGCATGTCAGGCAGATGCTGGTGCCGGCCATCGTGCTCGGCATGGCGCTGTCGGCGATCACTATGCGTATGACGCGCACCATGATGCTGGAGGTGCTGCGCCAGGACTATATCCGCACCGCGTGGGCCAAGGGCCTGAACGAGCCGCTGGTGATCCTGCGGCATGCGCTGCGCAATGCGCTGATCCCGGTGGTGACGCTGATCGGCCTGCAGGCGCCGCTGCTGATCGGCGGCGCGGTGGTGATCGAGCAGATCTTCGTGGTGCCGGGCATGGGCTTGCTGCTGCTCGATGCCGTGCACCAGCGCGACTATCCGCTGATCACCGGCATCTTCCTCGTGGTCGGCGTCGCGGTGATGCTGATCAACCTGCTCGTCGACCTGAGCTATGGGCTGTTCGACCCCAAAGTGAGGCACCGCTGATGGCACCCCCGACCGTCGATCCGCACGCCGCTTCCGCCACCCTGCCTGGCGCCCTGCCCCGCTCCGGCCGGCAACGCCAGCCTCGCTTCGCGCTGCTGCGGCGGCTGTTCCGCGACAAGCCCCTGGGCGCCGCCGGCGCGGTGATCTGCGCGGTGTTCCTGTTCTGCGGCGTGTTCGCCGACCTGCTGGCGCCGTATGGCATGAACGAGATCAACATGATGGCGCGGCTGCAGCCGCCCTCGTGGGCGCATCCGTTCGGCACCGACAACCTCGGCCGCGACATGTTCTCGCGCTGCCTGTACGGCGCCCGGCTGTCGGTAGTGATCGGGCTGTCGGCGGCAACGCTGGCCACGGCGATCTCGCTCGCGCTGGGCATCCTGACCGGCTACCTGGGCGGCAAGTTCGACCTGGTGGTGCAGCGCATGGTCGATGCCTGGATGAGCTTTCCCGACCTGGTGATCCTGATCGTGGTGGTGTCGGTGCTGGGCCCGGGCAGCTGGCAGATCGTCTGCACGCTGGGCCTGCTGCTCGGCATCGGCGGCTCGCGCATCGTGCGCAGCGCGGTGGTGTCGGTGCGCGAGAACATGTACGTGCATGCGGCGCAGTCGATGGGGGCGTCGACCAGCCGCATCCTGTGGCGCCACATCCTGCCCAACGTGCTGCCGCCGGTGATCGTGCTGTTCACCACGCGCGTGGGCACCGCGATCCTGGCGGAGTCGGGCCTGTCCTTCCTCGGCCTCGGCGTGCCGCCGCCGGCCCCGACCTGGGGCGGCATGCTGTCGGGCGACGGCCGCACCTTTATGTTCCAGGGCCCGTGGCTGGCGCTGGCGCCAGGCGCCTGCCTGACCATCGTGGTCTATGCGATCAACGTGTATGGCGATGCGCTGCGCGATTTGCTCGACCCGCGCATGCGGGGCAGCCGCTGAGAACAGCAGATTGACGAGCGGCCGGCATGACGAGCCGGCACATCATGATCCCCAAAGGAGCAGACGATGGTGCGCAGCGTGAAGACGGACGACAGGATGACGAGGCGGGCTTCCCTGGTGGCGGTGGCGACGGCAATGGCCGCGGCCTTCGCCTGCGGCACGGCAGCCGCGCAGGCGGAAGCGCCGAAGTATGGCGGCACCATCGAAGTCGGCTCGGTCTACCCCACCATCTCCGCATTGTCGTGGGACCTGGGCGACTGGAACTGGAAGCAGAACTACGACACCGGCCAGGTCTACGAGCAGCTCTTCGCCGCCGACCTGTCCAAGGCCCGCCGCAACGGCGGCAAGTACGCCTTCCAGGCCGACGCCTGGCTGCCCGAAGATGCCATCCGCGGCGAACTCGCCGAAAGCTGGAGATGGACCGACCCGCTTACGCTCGAGGTCAAGCTGCGCAAGAACGTACGCTTCCCGGCCAAGCCTGGCGTGATGGAAGAGCGCGAGCTGACCGCCGAGGACGTGGTGTTCAGCTACAGCCGCCAGAACGCCAGCGCCAAGAAGATTCCCACCTACTTCGACCACCTGAGCAAGGTCGAGGCCGTGGACAAGCATACGGTCGTGTTCCGCTTCAAGGAATTCAATGCGGAATGGGACTACCGCTTCGGCTGGGGCTACTACTCCGGCATCATGCCCAAGGAGGTCGCCACCGCGGGCGCCGCGAACTGGAAGAACGTCACCGGCTCCGGCCCGTTCACGCTGACCCAGTTCGTGCAGGGCAATTCCAGCACGTATGCGAAGAACGCGCAGTACTGGGACACCGAGAAGATCGGTGGCAAGGACTACAAGCTGCCCTTTTCCGACAAGGTGGTGCTGCGCACCGTCAAGGACGAGGCCACCCGCAATACCATGCTGCGCACCGGCAAGCTCGACGTGCTGGAAATGGTGCGCTGGACCGCCGTCGATGAACTGAAGAAGAGCGCGCCGCAACTCAAGTGGTCCCGCTGGCTGTCCTACACCGGGCAGTACCTGGCCCTGCGCGTCGACACCAGGCCGTTCAACGATATCCGCGTGCGCCGCGCGCTGAACATGGCGGTGAACAAGCAGGAGATCGTCAAGCAGTACTACGGCGGCAATGCCGAGCTGTTCGCCTATCCGCAGCACCCGGACTACACCGGCTATTTCGAGCCGCTGAGCGCGATGCCGGAATCGGTCAAGGAGCTGTTCACCTACAACCCGGAGAAGGCGAAGAAGCTGCTGGCCGAGGCCGGCTACCCGAAGGGCTTCAAGTTCAAGGTGCAGGTCTGCGCCTGCAGCCAGGACCATATGGAAATGCTGCCGCTGATCGCAGCGTACCTGGAGCAGGTAGGCGTGCGCATCGAGATCCAGCCGATGGAGTATGGCGCCTTCCTGTCGGCGATGACCACCAAGACCAATGCGCCGGGCTACATGATGAGCAACGGCCATACCAACCCGACCACGACGATCCGCAAGAGCTTCGTCGCCGGACAGGTGTGGAATGCCTCGCAGTGGAACGACCCCAGGTTCGATGCCCGCGTCAACCAGGCCTTCCAGATGCGCGACCTGGGCAAGCGCCAGGAAGCGCTGCGTGCCATGACGCGCGACATCCTGGCCGAAGCGCCGTATATCTGGCTGCCGACGCCCTACCTGTTCACCGCGTGGTGGCCGTGGGTCAAGAACTACGATGGCGAGCTGCGCGCCGGCGCGGTGCGCAATGGGCCCATTTATGCGCGCGCCTGGATCGACCAGGAGATGAAGAAGAAGCTCGGCTTCTGATTTTCCCACCGACAACCGGGACGCAACCATGGCAAAGCCAATCCTGCAGGTGAAGAACCTGACCACGCGCTTCCGCACCGACCGCGGCGTGGTCACCGCGGTGGACCGGGTCTCGTTCGACGTGGCCGCCGGCGAGACGCTGGCGATCGTCGGCGAGTCGGGTTCGGGCAAGAGCGTGATCGCGCTGTCGATCCTCGGCCTGATCCCGCAGCCGCCCGGCATCATCGAATCCGGCGAGATCCGTTTCGAGGGACAGGATCTGCTCAGGCTCAAGCCGGTGGCCATGCGCGCCATCCGCGGCAACCGCATCGCGATGGTGTTCCAGGAGCCGATGTCGTCGATGAACCCGGCGCTGACGGTGGGCAAGCAGATCGCCGAGCCGATCCGCGTGCACCAGGGCCGCGCCTGGGGCGATGCCTACGAAGAGGCCGCGGAATTGCTGGCGCAGGTGCAGATCCCGGAGCCGCGCAGCCGCGTCCACGCCTATCCGCACCAGTTCTCGGGCGGCATGCGGCAGCGCGCGATGATCGCGATGGCGCTGGCCTGCAAGCCGAAGCTGATCATCGCCGACGAGCCGACCACCGCGCTCGACGTCACCGTGCAGGCGCAGATCCTGGATCTGCTCAAGGGGCTGGCGCAGCAGGCCGGCACGGCGCTGATCCTGATCACGCACGACCTTGGCGTGGTGGCGCGCTATGCCGACCGCGTCGCGGTGATGTACGGCGGGCGGCTGGTGGAGACGGCAACCGCGGACGAACTGTACCGCCATCCCGCGCATCCTTACACGCGCGGGCTGATGGCGTGCGTGCCGCGCCTGGACGGCGACACCAGCCAGCCGCTGGTGCCGATCGACGGCCAGCCGCCCGACCTGACCGCGCTGGGCCCGGGCTGCGCTTTCCTGCCGCGCTGCCGGCTGGCGCAGGAACAGTGCCGGCAGACGCCGCCCGAGCTGCGCGCGGTTTCCGATCAACACCTCAAGGCTTGCTTCCTCCATGACGCCCATTGACACGCCCCTGGCGCGCAGCGTCGCGCCGCCTGAGCGCACGGATCGCACGCATGGCAGCGCAGGCGCCGAGGCGCCGGCCAGTCGTCAACCGTCCCAGGCCGGCGACCCGATCCTCCAGGTCGAAGACCTGAAGGTCCATTTCCCCGTGACGCGCGGTGTGCTGCTCAAGCGGCAGGTCGGCTCGGTCAAGGCGGTCGATGGCGTCTCGTTCACGCTGCGCCGCGGCGAGACGCTGGGGCTGGTGGGTGAAAGCGGCTGCGGCAAGTCCACCACCGGGCTGGCCATCATGAAGATGCTGCCCGCCAGCGCGGGCCGGATCGCCTTCGATGGCGAAGACCTGGCCGGCTTCAGCGGCGCGCGCGAAAAGCGCTTCCGCCGCAGCGTGCAGATGGTCTACCAGGACCCGTTCGCGTCGCTGAACCCGCGCATGAAGGTGCGCGACATCATCGCCGAGCCGCTGCACGTCCACGGCCTGGCCGGCGATCGTGCCGCGCTGCAGGCGCGCGTGGCCGAGCTGCTCGACATGGTCGGCCTGCTGCCCTACATGGCCGACCGCTATCCGCACGAATTCTCGGGCGGCCAGCGGCAGCGCATCGGCATCGCCCGCGCACTGGCGCTGAAACCGAGCCTGATCGTCTGCGACGAGCCGGTGTCGGCGCTGGACGTGTCGATCCAGGCGCAGGTGGTCAATGTGTTCATGGCGCTGCAGCGCAGCCTGGGCCTGTCCTACCTGTTCATCGCCCACGACCTGGCGGTGGTGCGCCATATCAGCGACCGCATCGCGGTGATGTACCTCGGCCGCATCGTCGAGATCGCCAGCCGGCACCAGCTCTACGCGGAGCCGCGCCACCCGTACACGCGCGCGCTGCTGTCGGCGGTGCCGGTGGCCGACGTGCGCGCTGAACGCCAGCGCCAGCGCATCGTGCTGCAGGGCGAAGTCCCCAGCCCGATGCATCCGCCTTCGGGCTGCCGCTTCCATACGCGCTGCCCTTCGGCCATGCCCCAGTGCCGCAGCGCCGACCCGGTGCTGCGCGACCAGGGCGACGGCCAGATGGTGGCCTGCCACCTGTACGACTGACATCTCGCGGCAAACCCCCCGGGCGCTGCCGCGCCGGTTCAGCTCAGTTCAGCGCAGCAGGCCCATCATCATGGGCCGCACGAACAGATCGGCGGCGTTGTCGGCGGTCGCGTCGCGGACCCAGCGGCGCAGCTCGACCGCGGCGTTGATCATGCCATGCACCTGCAGCGCGGCGATCGACTGGTCCAGCGGCCGGATCGAGCCGTCCTGCATGCCCTGCACCAGGAAGCGGACAAAGCGCGTGGACAGACGCGCCATGTCCTGCATCTTGGCGATGCGCATCTCTTCCGGCAGCGCGCCGTAGATGGTCAGCCGCAGCAGCGGTCCCTGGCTGGAGAACTGGTAATGCACCAGCGCGCGCGACACCGCGCACAGCTTGTCCCAGCCGGTGCCGGGCATCTCGTCGACCAGCGTCTGGGTGTCGCGGATCACCGCCGACATGCGGTCGAAGCATGCGGAGATGAGGTCGTCCTTGTTCTCGTTGTGGTGGTAGAACGCGCCCTTGGTCAGGTTCAGCCGCGCCGAGATCCGGTCCGCCGAGGCGCCACGGTAGCCCTGCTCGTTCAGCAGCTCGGTGGCGGCGCGCAGGAACGCCTGCTGCGTTGTTTCCGGCTGTCCCAGCGTCGGCAGCAGCGCTTCGGCATCCAGCTCCGGCTGCCACGCGGTGCCGGGCGCGGCAATGCCATTGAGCACGATGTCCGCCAGCGTCTGCGCGACCTTGGGGTAGTCCGCCGGTTCGTAGCGTTCGATCCAGCTCATCGCGCCGCTGGTCAGTGACAGTAGCAGGTGGGCCCGCGCGCTCAGCGCGCTGCGCTGTGCCGGGTCGGCGGGCGTGGCATCGCGCAGCAGCCCGCGGATCTGCCGGAACATGTCGTTGTAGGCGGAGAACGCCACGTCGGCATGGCTGGCCGGCAGCGCGCGGATCTCACGGAAACTCATCAGCTCCGGCCGCTCCCCCGCCGCGGTGCGCGCCAGCCGCGCGACGAACAGCGCGATAAAGGCGGCGACGCGCTCGCCGGCGCTGCCGTGCTGCGCAGCCGCGCCGGCCAGGCCGCGCATTTCCTCGATGGTGCGCATCAGGCAGGCCAGCACCAGGTCTTCCTTCTTGCGGAAGTAGTACGTGATGCTGTTGGTGTTCAACCCCACCAGCTGGCCGACGTCCGACAGCGTCGTGCCGCGCACGCCCTTGCGGTTGAACAGCGCCGCGGCGGCATCGAGGATGCCTTCGCGCTTTTCGACATAACGGCGGGTCTGCCTGGCTTCCGACTGGTCCGTGAGCATGAGCGGTCCGGTGCGCGGATGGGCGGACCGGTTTTTCGAAGATACGGTACCAGGGATTATAAGCGGGGGTTTTGCGCGTGAGATATCGGGATGTTCCCGCTTTGCCGCACGTACCTTATTATCCAGACAGTATTCGGCATCTTGGTGGCATCGGCCCCGAAGACCTGAGGCATGTGCACCGCGCAAGCCCGTCAGGGCTCGTGCGCCAAAGCCGCAGCCGGTGCCGGAGAGTGGAACACCGGCAGCCGGAACATGAACTCGCTGCCGCCACTGCGGCGGCGCCTGGCCACCAGCGTACCGCCGTGCGCCTCGACGATCGAGCGGCAGATCGCAAGCCCCATCCCCATGCCGTCGTCCTTGGTGGTGAAGAAGGCATCGAAGACGCGCGGCAGCACATCTTCGGCAATGCCGGTCCCGTGATCCTGCACGCTGACCACCACCATCTCCTGGGCCTCCTGCTCGCGGTACGAAGCCACCAGCAGCTCGCGCTGCTCGACCGGCGTGCCGGCCATGGCGTCGAGCGCGTTGGTGACCAGGTTGAGCACCACCTGCTGGAGCTGCACGCGGTCCGCTTCCACCTGCGTGGCGCCGGCAGTCAGCCGGGTCACGGCCCTGACGTGGTGCGCGTCCAGATCGGGCCGCACCATCTCCAGCACCTCGCGCAGTACCTCGTCCGGAGAAAGCGGCGCGAGCACCGCCGGCGCCTGCCGCGCCAGCGCGCGCAGCGCACGCACGATGTCGGCGGCGCGCAGCGCATGCTGGCGGATAAAGGCAAGGCCCTCCAGCGCCTCTCCGAACTCCGGCTGCGGCCGCTTCAGCCAGCGCACGCTGGCATCGGCGGTGGCGACAATGGCTGTCAGCGGCTGGTTGACTTCATGGCCGATCGATGCCGCCAGCGTTCCCATCACGGT
Organism: Cupriavidus sp. L7L; assembly: GCF_004353535.1. NCBI lineage: Bacteria > Pseudomonadati > Pseudomonadota > Betaproteobacteria > Burkholderiales > Burkholderiaceae > Cupriavidus > Cupriavidus sp. L7L. The sequence continues at coordinate 560,831 of NZ_SMNY01000010.1, read as the reverse complement.
CAGGTGCGAGGTGCGGGCCAGCTCGGCGCGCGCATCGCGCAGGCCGATCTCGGCGGCCACGCGGCGGTTGTTCTCGCCGATCAGCTGCTCGTACAGCCGCGCCGTTTCCAGCGAGATCGCGACCTGCGGCGCCAGCATCTCCAGTTCGGCGACATGGTTCGCGCCGAACACGCCCGGAGCGTTGTTGTTCTCCAGGTAGACCGCGCCGATCAGGCTTTGTCCACGCACCAGCGGCAGGCACAGCACCGAGCGCACGCCGCTGTCGATGGCTGCCCTGGTGCGGATCGACGGTGCGTCGACCATGGCGTCGGCTAGCACCAGCGTCTGGCGCGTGCGCAGCACGCTGTTGAGCACCGCCAGCGGCAGCGCGTGCTCGGTAGGCGGTGCCGAGCCAAGTGCCACCGTCACCCTGTCGTCGAGCACGCGGCCCGAGGCCTCGATCATCGGCTCGTCATCCCGCATCAGCACCAGCAGCCCGTAGCGGGCGCCCGCGTGCAGGATCACGGTGCTCAGCAGGCTCTCGACCAGCCGATCCATCACGATCTCGCTGGACAACGCACGCGCCGCCTGCCGGCCGAGTTCCCAGCTGGCGGCCGGCGGTGCCGGCGTGCCGTCGGCCACGGGTGCGCCGAGCTGCGGATACTGCGCGGCCAGCAGCGTCACCTTGTGTTCGGCGCCCCAGCGTTGGTAGCACGCGCGCGCCAGCGCCAGGTGCTGCCGGGCCGCCGTATGCAGGCCGTGCCGGGCGCACAGCATGCCGGCCAGTTCATGCGCCAGCGCCTGCTCATGCACGAAGCCCGCTGCAGCTGCCGCCTCGGCCGACTGCTCGTAGCAGGCCAGCGCGCGCAGCGGATCGCCATCCGCCTGGGCCAGCGCGGCATCGACCAGCAGCAGCTTGTTGCGGAACGTCAGCGGATTGAGCGCTGCCCAGCGCGCGAAGCAGGCGCGGTGTGCCGCAATGTCGGCGGCCGCCTGCGGTGCCTGCGCGTGCGCCAGCGCAATGCCGAGGAACAGGCGGCAGTCGGCCACATTGATATGCGCGGGCGCGGACCAGATCAGTGTCTCGGCCTGGCGCAGGCTGTGCGCCGCCTGCGCAAACTGACCGAGGAACACCGCGGCCATGCCGTCGTACAGGTAGATCCAGAAGCGGGTCGGCAACGAGTTGCTGCGTGCCAGCCGCTGCGCGGCGGTGCCGCAGTGTGCGGCGTCCTCCTGCCAACTGCTGCTTTCGACACCGTCGCCGCCCTCTCCACGTTCGTCGCCACCTTCGTCGCCAACACGCAGCCGCTGCACGAAATGCAGCTGCGAATGCAAAATCAGCTCTATGTCCCGGTACTGGACCTGGCGCGTCAGCGCCAGGCCGCGCGCGATCTCTTCCGCCACCAGGCACAGGTGCTCCCCCATGGCCAGCAGGTCGGACGCGATATGGTTGCAGGCATAGCAGGCCATGCCGATGTCGCCGGAGGCGCGCCCGAGCGTCACGGCTTGCTGCGCGTGGCTCAGCGCATACGACAGCGGACGCGTCCAGGCGCTGACCTGGTCCACGGCGACCAGCGTCGCGATGCGTCCCGCTTCATAGCCATGGTGGTCGATCAGCGCCATCGCCGCCTGCCCGTACGCGAGCCCGTCCTCGTACGCCTCGTACAGGCTGGCGATAAACACGCCGAACCATGACAGGCCGTACGGAGATTCCGGCGTGGCGCCATGGTCGAGGGTCAGCTCGACCATCTTGGCCACATGCAGGAAGCTGATGCCATCGCGCACGAACAGCGAAGAAATCAGCGTGGACAGCAGCCCCATCACGGCATGGATGCGCGGGTCATCGGTGGCGGGCAGCGACGCCAGGGTGGCGATCGGGCGCGTGCCGAGCGCGGCGCGCACGGCGTCGTAAGCGTCGCGCATGCGCTGCGACGACGGCGCGCGCTCCAGGTGTACATCGAGCAGCGCGAGCCCGGACAACGCGGCATTGATCGCGCCTTCGTAGTCCGAGCGCACGGTCTGCAGGCTGGCGCGCAGGCGGTACACGGCGGCCTGGTCGAGCGCGTCATGCGCGCGAGCGAGCAGTGCATCGATGCCCTCCGACGCGGCATCGAGCCGGGCCTGCGCCAGCAGGCATTCGCAACGCAGCAGGTTGGCGGCGTAGGCCAGGCCATAGTGCGCTTCCCACCAGTCCGGCTGCATCAGCGCCTGGGCCGTGTCCATGTAGTGCAGCGCCTGCCCGATCGCGCCCGAGCGCCAGGCGCGCCGCCCCGCCACCAGCAGCACCTCGATGAAGGCCACCCGCTGCGGCATCGGCAACGGCTGGCTGGCCCGGACGGCTACGCGCTCGATCTGGTTGCAGATCTCGAACGCATGGTCCGCCAGCTGGCCGCGCCAGTGCTCAATCATGATCCGCGCGATGCGCGCGTGCTCGGCGGGGCGCGCATGCGGCTCGATCATCGAATATGCGGATTCCAGTATGCGGTCGTGCTGGAACGCGTAGCCGCACGGCGCCTGCACCAGCAAGCCGGCGTCGACGAACGGCTGCAGCTGGCTGGCCAGCTGTGCGGCGCTGACGCCGGCCACGCGGGCGAGCAGGCCGGCGTCGGCGCGCAGCCCGACGCAGGCCAGCTGCTGCAGCAGTCCGGTACCGGCGCGGGGCAGCCTGGCAAAGCGCCGGATCATCAGGTCGACGACGTTGCCGGTGTAATGCTGGTCGTCGACCTTGGCGGCATGCCAGTCCCAGCCGGTGCCGCAGGCCTGCCTGGTCAGTACGCCGTCGTCGACCAGCGTGCGCAGCAACTGGTAGGAAAAGAACGGGTTGCCCGCGGTCCGGTCGTGCACGGCGTGCGCCAGCGCCGCGATACGCGCGGGCGGCTCGTCGAGCGCGGCGCCGACCAGCTCGGCCAGGTCAGCGGGCGCCAGCGGCCTGACGGGGATGCGCGTGACCGCCAGCGCGCCGCCGCGATTGGCATGCAGCAGCCACGAGAAGCGTTGCTCGACGTCCTGGCCGTGGTCCCGGTACGCGGCGATCAGCAGGATGCCGCCCGGACGCTGCACCGTAAAGGCTTCCAGCAGCGCGACGGTGAACGCGTCGGCCCACTGCAGGTCGTCGAAGAACAGCACCAGCGGCTGGCCCGGCGCGGCAAAGGCGGAAAAGGTGGCCAGCAGTGCCCCGAGTGCGCGGGCCTGCGCCTGCTGTGCCGGCACGTTGGCCAGCGGCGCCGTGCGGCCCAGCACCTGTTCGGCCTCCGGCACCAGTTCGGCCACCACCCGGCCCTGGCCCGCCAGCATGCCCAGCCAGCGCGCGCGCTGCGGCGCCAGCGTGGCCGGCGGCGCATCCAGCAAGCCAAGCGTAAGCCCGAGGATGGCCTGCGCCACCGGTGCATACGGAATATCGAGCTGGAGCTGGTCGCTCTTGCCGGCGGCAATGCGGGCGCCGGTCTGCGCCGCGGCCTGGCGCGAGAAGGCATTGGCCAGCGCGGACTTGCCGGTGCCGGCACCGCCGGCGACCAGAACCAGTTCGGACTTGCCGCTGAGGCACACGCGCCCGAGCGCATCGGTCAGCAGCGCCATCTCGCGCGCGCGCCCCACAAGGCGCGCCGGGACTTGCAGCGCCGGTGGCGACGGCTTGTCCGTCACTGGCCGACCTGGCAGAGGCCCAGCTGCTGTGCCATCAGCACCAGCTCGGCAAAGGTGCGCGCCTTCATCTTGCGCATGGCCTGCCCGCGATGGATCTTGACCGTCACCTCGCTGATGCCGATTTCGGCCGCGATCTGCTTGTTCAGCAGGCCGGACACCGCCAGGCCCATGACCTCGGCCTCGCGTGGCGAAAGGGTCTCGTAGCTGGCGCGCAATTCGTCGGCCTTGCGCACGCCTTTGCGGCGCAGGCGGTCCCTGGCCAGCGCGGCGCTGACCGCGTCGAGCAGGTCCTGGTCGCGGTACGGCTTGGGAATAAAGTCCACGGCGCCCGCCTTCATCGCGGCCACGCTCATGGCGATGTCGCCGTAGCCCGTCATGAAAATGATCGGCAGCGGCACGCCCATGCGCGCCAGCCGGCCCTGCAGGTCCAGGCCGCTGGGGCCGCGCAGCCTGACGTCGAGCACCAGGCAGCATGGGGTATCGGGCAACGGAAAGGCCAGCAGCTCGGCGGCGGACTCGAACAGCACCGCGCTCAGGCCGACCGAGCGGAACAGGTTGCCGAGCGCATGGCGCACGCCGGCATCATCGTCGACGACCAGTACGGTCGCGTCATCGCAGGCACTGTCGTCGGCAGGCTCCAGGCTTGGGGATGTCACGGTCTGCTCTCCAGGGCGCGCGTGCGGGGGCGCACGAGCAGCGGATTATAACCAGCAGGCCGCCATCGGCAATGACCGTCATTGCCAGCACGGGAGAAGTGCGCGTCACTAATACCATTGTATTAGTCAGGCGCGCGCCGGCGCCGAACTGCTCGCCCCGCTTCCGGTGCAAGCGTCGCCGGACCGATTAATACCATCATGCAATGGCGATTCCTGCGCCTGCCATCTAGTCTTCTTATCCGGGCCGCGCTGCCGTGGCTTGCCGTTCCGCATGCCGGCGGCCGCCGTCGGCCTGCGCCTGCGCTCAAACCCCTGTCCCGAGGATCGACTCCATGTCCAACCCAAAGCTCGAAGTCCTGACCCCGCAAAACAGCCAGCTGATCATCATCGACCACCAGCCGCAGATGGCCTTCGGGGTGCAGTCGATGGACCGGCAGGCCATGAAGAACAACGTCATCGGCCTGGCCAAGGCCGCCAGGATCTTCAATATCCCGACCACCATCACCACGGTCGAAAGCGAATCGTTCTCCGGTTTCACCTATCCCGAGCTGCTCGACGTATTCCCCGGGCAGAAGACGCTGGAGCGTACCTCGATGAACTCGTGGGACGACCAGAAGGTCCGCGACGCGCTCAAGGCCAACGGCCGCAACAAGGTGATCGTCGCCGGCCTGTGGACCGAGGTCTGCAACACCACCTTCGCGCTGTGCGCGATGCTGGAAGGCAACTACGAGATCTACATGGTGGCCGATGCCTCCGGCGGCACCAGCAAGGAAGCGCACGACTATGCCATGCAGCGCATGGTCCAGGCCGGCGCGGTGCCGGTGACCTGGCAGCAGGTGCTGCTGGAATGGCAGCGCGACTGGGCCCACCGCGACACGTATGACGCCGTGATGAAACTGGTCAAGGAACATTCCGGCGCCTATGGCATGGGCGTCGACTACGCTTACACGATGGTGCACAAGGCGCCGCAGCGCACCGCCACGCCGCACGAGTCGGTGGCGCCGGTGCCGGCGCGCTGATCCCGGCATCCCGCAATGACCGCGGCTTGCGCGCGCCCACTACGGCGGCGCGCAAGCCAACCTGCCAGGCACCGCCAGGGTGCCTTCTTCCACTTCCTGCTTCCAGGAGGGCCTGATCGATGAAAACCATCACCACCCAGGACGGTACCCGCATCTTCTACAAGGACTGGGGCGCGGGCCAGCCGGTCGTGTTCTCGCATGGCTGGCCGCTGCATGCCGATGCATGGGACGCGCAGATGCTGTTTCTCGCGCGCCAGGGCTTCCGCGTGATCGCCCATGACCGCCGCGGCCACGGCCGCTCGGACCAGCCCGCGCAGGGCAACGACATGGACACCTACGCGGACGACCTCGCCGCGCTGATCGAGGCGCTGGACCTGCGCGACGTGGTGCTGGTCGGGCACTCTACCGGCGGCGGCGAGGTGGCGCACTACATCGGCCGCCACGGCACCAGACGCGTGGCCAAGGCGGTGCTGATCGGCGCGGTGCCGCCGCTGATGCTGCAGACCGACGCCAACCCGGGCGGGCTGCCGCTGGACGTGTTCGACGGCATCCGCAAGGGCGTGGCCGAGAACCGCTCGCAGTTCTACCAGGACCTGGCGGTGCCGTTCTTCGGCTTCAACCGCACCGGCGCCAGGGTCTCGCAGGGCACCATCGATGCCTTCTGGGCGCAGGGCATGGCGGGCGGCATCGTCGGACAGTACGCCTGCATCCGCGAATTCTCGGAGGTCGACTACACCGAGGACCTGAAGAAGATCGACGTGCCCACGCTGATCCTGCATGGCGACGACGACCAGATCGTGCCGATCGACGCCTCGGCCCGGCGCGCCGCCGATCTGGTCAAGGGCGCGACGCTCAAGGTCTACCCCGGCGCCTCGCACGGCATGTGCGTGACCAATGCCGACCAGGTCAATGCCGACCTGCTCGCCTTCCTGAAGGGCTGAGTTCGATGTCATTCACGCGCCGGCAATTCATTGGCACCGCGGCCGCGCTCGGCGCGGCCGTTTCCCCGGAGATCTTCGGCATGCAACCCAGCGCCGCACCCAGCCTCATCCTTGTCAACGGCAAGTTCACCACGCTCGACAAGGCCAACCCGCAGGCGGACGCCGTGGCCATCCGCGACGGGCGCTTCGTCGCCGTCGGCACGCGCCAGGACGTGATGAAGCTGGCCGGCGCGCAGACGCAGGTCGTGGACCTGAACGGCCGGCGCGGCATTCCCGGGCTGATCGACAGCCACATGCACATCATCCGCGGCGGCCTGAACTACAACATGGAGCTGCGCTGGGACGGCGTGCGCTCGCTGGCCGACGCCATGCGCATGCTCAGGGACCAGGTCGCGCGCACGCCGGCACCGCAATGGGTGCGCGTGGTCGGCGGCTTCACCGAGCACCAGTTCGCCGAGAAGCGGCTGCCGACCATCGACGAACTGAACGCGGCGGCACCCGATACCCCGGTATTCATCCTGCACCTGTACGATCGCGCCATCCTCAACGGCGCGGCGCTGCGCGCGGTCGGCTACACGAAGGACACGCCCAACCCGCCGGGTGGCGAGATCGTGCGCGACGCGCGCGGTAATCCCACGGGCCTGCTGCTGGCCAAGCCGAACGCCACCATCCTGTACGCGACGCTGGCCAAGGGCCCCAAGCTGCCGCCCGAATACCAGAAGAACTCGACGCGCCATTTCATGCGCGAGGTTAACCGGCTGGGCGTGACCGGCGTGATCGATGCGGGCGGCGGGTACCAGAACTACCCCGAGGACTACAGCATCATCGAGGAACTGCACAAGGAAGGCCAACTGACGGTGCGGCTGGCGTACAACCTGTTCACGCAGAAGCCCAAGGAAGAGCTCAACGACTTCAAGACCTGGACCGCCAAGGTCAAGCCGGGCCAGGGCGACGACCTCTACCGCCACAACGGCGCGGGCGAGATGCTGGTCTACACCGCGGCCGACTTCGAGGACTTCCGCGTCGAGCGCCCCGACATGGCGCCGTCGATGGAGGCCGACCTCGAGCCGGTGATCCGCCTGCTCGCGGAAAAGCGCTGGCCGTGGCGGCTGCATGCGACCTATGACCAGACTATCTCCCGTGCGCTGGATGTCTACGAGAAGGTCGCGAAAGACATTCCGTTCAACGGCCTGAACTGGTTCTTCGACCACGCCGAGACCATTTCCGACCGCAATATCGACCGCATCGCCGCGCTCGGCGGCGGCATCGCCGTGCAGCACCGCATGGCCTACCAGGGCGAGTACTTTGTCGAGCGCTACGGCGCACGCGCCGCCGAGGCTACGCCGCCCGTGAAGAAGATGCTGGAAAAAGGCGTCAAGGTGGGCGCCGGCACCGATGCCACGCGCGTGGCCTCGTACAACCCGTGGGTGTCGCTGTACTGGCTGACCACCGGCAAGACCGTGGGCGGCATGGCGATGTACCCGCAGGCCAACCTGCTCGACCGCGAGACCGCGCTGCGGCTGTGGACCGAGGCCAACACGTGGTTCTCCTCGGAAGTCGGCAAGAAGGGCCAGATCAAGGCCGGCCAGCTCGCCGACCTCGCGGTGCTGTCGGCCGATTACTTCAGCGTGCCCGGCGACGACATCCAGGACATCACCTCGGTGCTGACTATCCTGGGCGGCAAAGTGGTCTATGGCGACGCCGACTTCAGCAAGCTGTCGCCGGCACTGCCTCCGCCGATGCCGGACTGGTCGCCGGTGCGCCACGTGGGCGGCTACCAGCCGCGGCCCGAAGCGCGCAAGCTGGCGCTGAACACGGCGTGCGGATGCGCGAGTTCGTGCGGCGTCCATGGCCATGCGCACGCCAGGGCCTGGACCGCCGGCGTGCCGGCCTCGGACGAGAGCACGTTCTGGGGCGCGCTGGGCTGCTCGTGCTGGGCCTTCTGACCTTAGCCAACCGAGACCGGCCATGCCTGAACCGATGACTTCCCTTCCCCAGGCGTCCACCGGCGCCACCGGGCTGCCGCGCTGGATGCATTGGCTGGCCCTGCTGCTGCTTTGTGCGGCCTACCTGCAGGGCGGCCTGTTCAAGCTGGCCGACTTTCCCGGCGCGGTGGCAGAGATGCGGCACTTCGGGCTGAATCCGCCGGTGCCGATGGCGGCCGCCACCATCGTGCTGGAACTGGGCGCCTGCGCCATGATCCTGCTGGGCTGGCGGCGCTGGCTGGGCGCGCTGGCGCTGGCGGCGTTCACGGTCGGCGCGACCTTCATCGCCAACCGCTTCTGGGAAACCCCGCCGGAAGCCCGCTTCATGATAACCAACGCGTTCTTCGAGCACCTCGGCCTGGCCGGCGGCTTCCTGCTGGTGGCCTGGCACGACCTGCACGAGCGCGCAACCCGGCACGGCTGACCAAAATGGCAGAGCAAGCAACACCCTCCCCGTCCCGCACCGCCGACGGCGGCGCCTTCGCGCCGCTGGCGCAGGCGACGTTTGCCGTGCTGTGGGCGGCCACCATCCTCGGCAACGTCGGCAGCTTCATGCGCGACGTGGCCAGTGCCTGGCTGGCCACCGACCTGTCGTCGTCGCCGGCCGCGGTCGCAACGATCCAGGCCGCCGCAACGTTGCCGGTATTCCTGCTGGCGATCCCGGCCGGCGTGCTGTCCGACATCCTCGACCGGCGCCGCTTCCTGATCGCGATCCAGGTCGGGCTGGCGCTGGTCAGCGGCACGCTGGCGATGCTGGCCTGGCGCAATGCGCTGACGATCGAGATCCTGATCGGCATGGCTTTCCTGGGCGGTGTCGGTGCGGCTTTGATGGGGCCGACGTGGCAATCGATCGTGCCCGAGCTGGTGCCGCAGCAAGAGCTCAAGCGCGCGGTGGCGCTCAATTCCCTGGGTGTCAACATCGCCCGCGCGATCGGCCCGGCGGCCGGCGGCCTGCTGCTGGCGGCGTTCGGCGCGGCCGTCACCTATGGCATGGACCTGCTCAGCTATGTCTTCGTGGTCGCCGCGCTGCTGTGGTGGAAACGCCCGGTGCGCGCCGCCGACCCGCTGCGCGAGCATTTCCTGGGCGCGTTCCGCGCCGGGCTGCGCTTTACCCGCGCCCACAGCAAGCTGCATGTGGTGCTGGCGCGGGCCGCGGTGCACTTTGCCTTCGGCAGCAGCATCTGGGCGCTGTTGCCGCTGGTGGCCAGGCAACTGCTGAAAGGCGGCGCCAGCCTCTATGGCGTGCTGCTGGGCGCGGTCGGGCTGGGCGCGATCCTGGGTGCGCTGGTCCTGCCGCGGCTGCAGCGGCGGCTGGACGCCGACGGGCTGATGCTGCTGTCTGCCATCACCACCGCGGTGGTGATGGCCGGGCTATGCGTGGCGCCGCCGGTCTGGATCGCCCTGTTGCTGCTGCTGTTCCTGGGCGCGGCCTGGATCATCGCGCTGACGACACTCGGCGGCGTGGCGCAGGCGATCCTGCCCAACTGGGTGCGCGGCCGCGCGCTCGCGGTCTACCAGATGGTGTTCAACGGCGCAATGGCGGCGGGCAGCCTGGTGTGGGGCTTTGTCGCGCAGGCGCTAGGCACGCCCGGCGGGCTGCTGGTGGCGGCGGTCGGCATGCTGGCGGCAGCGCTGCTGCTGCACCGGCTGCGCCTGCCCCGCGGCGAAGAGGACCTGGGGCCGGCACGGCACTGGCCCGAACCCGAAGGCGCCGCCGATATCGCGCATGACCGCGGCCCGGTCATGATCCTGATCGAATACTGCGTGCGCGCGCCGGACCGCGATGCCTTCCTGCGCGCGGTCCACCAGCTTTCCGAAGAACGCCTGCGCGACGGGGCCTTCAACTGGGGAGTGCTGGAAGACCCGGCCAACCCGGAGCTGCTGACAGAGTGGTTCCTGGTCGAATCGTGGGCCGAGCATTTGCGCCAGCACGAGCGCGTGCCTCATGCCGATGCCGACCTGCAGCGCGAGGTCACCCGCTTCCATGCCGGCGACAAGCCGCCGCGCGTGCGGCACCTGCTCGGCGTCGGATTGCCGCCTGCCCCGGCAGCGCGTCACTGATCCTCATGTATTTCTTGCTGGAGGCTTTCCGATGAAGCTTTACCTTGTCTCCCTCGGCGCCGGCATTCTTGTCGGCATCATCTACGCGCTGATGCAGGTCCGTTCGCCGGCGCCGCCCGTGGTGGCGCTGGTCGGACTGCTCGGCATGCTGATCGGCGAACAGGTGGTGCCGCCGGTCAAGCGCCTGCTCGCCGGCGAGCCGGTCACCATTGCATGGTTCCATTCGGAATGCGTGCCCAAGATCACCGGCACCCCAGGCCCGACGCTGAACGCCGCCAGCAAGGTGCCCGTGGACGACGCAACGCACTGACCGGCTCCGGTCACGCGCCCGGCCCGGGGAGACCGTGTGAATGCCACGCCGGTCATTGCCATCGTCGACGACGACGCTGCCGTGCGGCATGCCATCGGCAGGCTGGTGCGCGCCTTCGACATGGCGGTGGAGTTGTACGCGGATGGGCCGGCATTGCTGCAGTCGTCGTCGATCGACCGCATCGACTGCGTGATCACCGATGTGCAGATGCCGGGCATGAACGGCTTCGCGCTGTGTGAAGCGCTGCGTGCGCGCGGCTTGCGCGTGCCGGTCATTTTCATGACGGCGTTCGACCTGCAGGATTTCGCGCTGCGCGCACGGGCCGCCGGTGCGGCCTGCTTCCTCGGCAAGCCGCTTGACGAAACCGAGATGCTCCGGTGCATCGAGCGTGCGCTGGCGACGCACCGGAGTTCCTGACGCTCGGGGCCGGCTCAGGCCAGCGCCGGATAGTCGACGTAGCCGTGCGGGCCGTTGCCGCCGTAGAGCGATGCGTCCTCGAACGGCTTGTTCAGCGGCTGGTTTTCGCGGAAGCGGCGCGGCAGGTCCGGGTTGGTGATCATCTTGCGGCCGAACGACACCATGTCGGCGCGGCCGCTGCGGATGGCTTCCTCGGCCATTTCCTTCGAGTAGCCGTTGTTGACCATCCACACGCCGCTGTACAGGCGGTGCAGCGCTTCGTAGTCGAACGGCACGTTGTCGCGTGGGCCGCCGGTGTGGCCTTCCACCACATGGATATACACCGGGTGCAGCTTTTCCAGTTCGCGCACGACGTGCTCGAACAGCGGCTTCGGGTTGCTTTCCAGCGCGTCGTTGACCGGCGACACCGGCGCCAGGCGCACGCCGACACGATCGGCACCGATCTCCGAGATCACCGCGGCCATGACTTCGAGCAGGAAGCGCGCGCGGTTCTCGACGCTGCCGCCGTAGGCGTCGGTGCGCTTGTTGGTGCCGTCGCGCAGGAAGGCATCGAGCAGGTAGCCGTGGGCACCGTGCACTTCGACACCGTCGAAGCCGGCGCGGATGGCGTTGGCCGCGGCGGTGCGGAAGTCATCGACGATGCCGGCAATCTCGCCAGCCTCCAGCGCGCGCGGCAGCGAGCATTCGACGTAGCCCTGGCCGTTGATAAAGGTCTTGGCGTTGGCCGCGATGGCCGACGGCGCCACCGGCGCCTGGTTGTCCGGCTGGAAATGCGTGTGCGACATGCGCCCGGTGTGCCAGATCTGCAGGAAGATCCTGCCGCCCTTCGCGTGCACCGCGTCGGTCACCTGCTTCCAGGCTGCGATCTGCTCCGGCGTATAGATGCCCGGCGTGTTGGTGTAGCCCTGGGCCGTGGTCGAGACCTGCGTGGCCTCGGCAATGATCAGGCCCACGCTGGCGCGCTGGCTGTAGTACTCGACCACCATGTCGGTCGGCACCAGGTCGTCGTCGGCGCGGCTGCGCGTCAGCGGCGCCATGGCCATGCGGTTGGCGAGTTCAAGCTTGCCCAGCCTGACCGGCTGGAACAGCGCATCGGCGAGAAAGGCTTCGTTCTGTGCACCCATGAATGGCTTACTCCGAGGTTGGTGATTGGCCGTCCGCAGCAGAAACAGCAGCGGCCGGCTGGAACAGGTGGTTGAACATCAGGTCGACGCTGCGGCGCAACGGCTCGACCGAGCGTTCGAGCTTCATGCGCAGCAAGGCGCCTTCCCAGGTATCCCAGGCCAGGCCGGACAGTTCGGCGGCCGCGATATCCGTGCGGATGGCGCCATCCGCCTGGGCGTCGGCGATCATGCCGGCCAGGCGCTCGCGCCAGGCCAGTTGCGCCGCCTGCAGCGCCACGCGGCAGGTGTCGCTGGACGAGGCGATTTCCGCGGCGAAATTGCCGACCAGGCAGCCGGCGCGCTCCGTTTTGGCTTCGTGGTGGGCAATCATCCGCTCGAAGACATAGCGGATCGCCGCCATCGGCTGCGGCGGCGCCGCTTCCATCATGGCTTCCCACGACCGCTGCAGGTACGCCGCGTACTGCGCGATGATCGCCGCGGCGAACGCTTCCTTGCTGTCGAAATGGTTGTAGAACGACCCCTTCGGCACGCCGGCATGGTCGGTGATCTGCTGGATGCCGGTGGCGTTGTAGCCGTGGCGCGAAAACAGTTCGCGCCCTGCCTTGGTCAGGCGGTTCGGGATGTCGGTCTTGTCTGCGGTGCGGGCCATGGCTGGAATAATATGACCAGTCGTCTTGAAAAGTCAAACGGCGATTTTGCGCCGATTCCGACACTGTACGTACAGATTGGCCTGGGAAGGTGCCGTTCCCTCTACCTTGGTTCGGCACGCCGCACTTCATAGAATGAAGTTGATTCCTGGACAAGCGGCCGGGGTTCCGCCGCAGCCACCGCCATGCAAGCTGTCGCCTATCCCTACCAGCCGGTGCCGGAACGGGGCACCATGCGCTGCTTCCTGCTGGCCCTGCTGATGCACCTGCTGCTGGGTGCCCTGCTCTACTACGGCGTGCGCTGGCGCAACGCCGTGCCGGAAGGCGTGACAGCCGAACTGTGGGAGTCCGTGCCTGAAGTGGTCATCCCCCCGCCGGCGGTCACGCCGACGCCGACGCCAAAGCCCGTCGAGGAGGAGGACGCCGATATCTCGCTGCAGGAAAAGCAGCGCAAGGCCGAACGTGCCGCCCGCGACGAAGCGCAGCAGGCCCGGCAGCGTGAAAACCAGGCCCGCGCCGACGCGGCCCGCAAGGAAGCACAACGCAAGGCGCAGGAAGAACTGCGCCAGGCCGACAACACGCGGCGCCAGGGCGAACTGGCGCGGTTGCAGGCACAGGCGGGCCACGCCAACGCGGGGACCGGTTCCGGCACCTCCGCGCGGCCTTCGTCGGGCTATGCAGAACGGGTCCGGCAGCGGGTCAAGCCGAACATCATCTTCAACGAAGACGTCGCCGGCAATCCGGCGGCGGTGGTGGCGGTGCACATGGCGCCGGACGGCTCGGTGCTGTCGACGCGGCTGGCCAAGTCGAGCGGCAACGCCGGGTGGGACAACGCCGTGCTGCGCGCGGTCGCGCGCTCGGACCCGTTGCCGCGCGACGAGAACGGTGTCGCGCCGTCGAGCATCAACATCACGTTCTGGCCAAAGGACCACGGCGGCTAGCCGCGGCGCCGTGCGGGGCGAAACGAAAAAACAGAAGGGAAACGAAAGGGGGTGGTGCCCATGGGCAGGATCGAACTGCCGACCTCTCCCTTACCAAGGGAGTGCTCTACCACTGAGCCACATGGGCGCACGCTCCGGCGAACACCGGAAGATCTGGAGCGGGAGACGAGTCTCGAACTCGCGACCTCAACCTTGGCAAGGTTGCGCTCTACCAACTGAGCTACTCCCGCGTACTTTGGCTCCCCGACCTGGGCTCGAACCAGGGACCTGCGGATTAACAGTCCGTCGCTCTACCGACTGAGCTATCGGGGAATTCATCGCGTTTTCAGCGAAGCGCGGATTCTACATCAACGTTGGCGGGTTTTGAAAGGGGGCAACGACAAAAATCCGCAGAACGTGCTTCGATCGTCGGGCTTGGTGGCGTCGCTGCTCTCAAGCCAACTGAAATCCTGCTACAGGCCGTTGCAGCATCCCCGCTGCCGGCCGAACCGGAAATTGTGCACATTGTGCACACCGAGCGTCCGTCCGCTTGTCCCCATCCACCCGATACGCTTGAATCGGGTCACCCTTCCGGCAGAGGAAGGATGGAGACAAAGATGCCACTTTCCAACACGGCGCGGCCACCGGTACGCGCTGGCCGCACCGAACTGGCGCAGCTGCTTGAGCCCGCCTCGATCGCCATCATCGGCGCCTCGCGCGATACCAGCCGCATCGGCGGCGTCGCGCTCGACCACCTGCAGCGTCTTGGCTACCGAGGCCAGGTTTACCCGGTCAATCCGCGCTACGCGGAGATCGCCGGGCTGGCCTGCTATCCCGATGTCGAATCCCTGCCGGCGGTGCCGGACGTGGCGGTGCTGGCGCTCGGCGCCGACGAAGTGTTGCCGCAGCTGCAGCGCTGCCATGCCCGCGGCATCCGCGCCGCCATCCTCTATGCGTCGGGCTTTGCCGAGGCGGGCGAAGCCGGCGTCGCGCGCCAGGCGGCGCTGACCGCTTTCGCGCGCGCAAGCGGCATGGCCATCGCCGGGCCCAACTGCATGGGGCTGGCCAACCTGACCACGCGCGCCATCACCGCCTTTGCCACCACCTTCCGCGCCTACCCGCCGCAGGACGGCCCCGGCGCCGTCAGCCTGCTGACGCAGAGCGGCAATGTGTGCGCCATCGTCTATGCCACCGGCCGGCAGATGGACGTGGGCTTTCACCAGTTCATCAATACCGGCAACGAAGCCTGCCTGGACTATGCCGACTATCTCGGCTACCTCGCCGACGATGCCCAGACCGGCGCCGTGGTCGGCTACGTCGAGGGCCTGCGCAACGGCCCGCGCTTTATCGACGCCGCGGCGCGGATGCGCGCGGCGGACAAGCCGCTGATCGTGCTGAAGGCCGGCGAGAGCGAGGCCGGTTCGGCAGCCACACAATCGCACACGGCGGTGCTGGCCGGCAACCAGGCCATCTACCGCGCCGCTTTCGCCCAGGCCGGCGCGATGCAGGCCAGCGATCCGACCCACCTGACCGACCTGGCCTACCTGTCGGGCTTGCGCCAGCGCAGCGCGGGCCGCCGCGTGGTGGTGGCATCGGTGTCGGGCGCGATGGGTGCGCTCTCCGCCGACCTGCTCAGCGCCGCCGGCCTGGACGTGCCGAGCCTGCCCGGGCCGGTGCAGCAGCGCCTGCAGGCGGCCGTGCCGGAGATCGGCTCGGTGGCGAACCCGGTCGACCTGACCGGCCAGCTGTTCAACCGCAGCGGCCTCGCCTATGCCGTGCTCGACAACCTGGCGGCGTTCGACGGCGTGGATGTGATCTTCCTGTACGCCACCGCTTACCTGCTCGACCGCGTGGCGGATGAACTGATCGACGTGGCGGGCAAGACCGGCCGGCTGATCGTGGTCGCCACCACCGGCGAGCCGGCCAGCCGCGCCCGGCTGGCGGCGGCCGGCGTGGCGTTGTTCCCGGACGTGGCGCGCGCCGCCAGGGCATTGGGCACGTATGTCGACTGGCTCGGCACGCAGGCCCGGACCGCGCACTGGATCGGACTGCGCGCGCGCGCCACCGACCATCCGCAGGCCGCAGAACTGCCCGCTCACGCACTGGACGAGTATCAGGCCAAGCACTGGCTCGCCGGTTTCGGGGTGCCGATCGGCGTGGAAGCGGTCGCGGCCACACCCGCCGACGCCGCACGCGCCGCCGCGAGCCTCGGCTTCCCGGTGGCGGTCAAGGTGCTCAGCCCCGACATCGCCCACAAAACCGAAATCGGCGGCGTGCGGCTGGGACTGCGCGATGCACAGCAGGTGCACGACGCCGCCGCAGAAGTGGTTGCCGCCGCAACGCGCGCCAGGCCGGACGCACGCCAGCGCGGCGTGCTGGTGCAGCAGATGGCCAGCGGCGTCTGCGAGCTGATCGTCGGCGTGACGCGCGACCCGGTGTTCGGCCCGGCCATGACGGTCGGCCTGGGCGGGATCTTTACCGAGGTTTTCCACGACGTGGCGCACCGCTTGCTGCCGGTGGACCGCGCCATGGCCCGCGAGATGCTCGCTGGCCTGCGCGGCTACCGGCTGATGACCGGTTTCCGCGGCAAGCCCGCCGCGGATATCGACGCGGCCGCGGACGCGATTGCCGCGCTGTCCGACGCCGCGATGGCGCTCGGCGACTCGCTCGCTGAAATGGAAGTGAATCCCCTGCTGGTGCGCGAAGCCGGCCGCGGTGCGGTCGCGCTCGACGCACTGGTGCTGACGCAGCAGCCGAACCACGACGGAGACCGGCAATGAGAGACGACACCATCGACACCCGCCGCCGCGACACGCTGGCGCTGCTGGGCCTGGGCGCGCTGGCGCCACTGGGAGCACTGTCCTCCGGCGCGCGGGCGGCCGATTTCCCTATGCGGCCGGTCACGCTGATCGTGCCGTTCGCGGCCGGCGGCGCCACCGATACGCTGGTACGCACGCTGGCCGACAGCGCCGGCAAGACGCTGGGCCAGCCCGTGGTAGTCGAGAACAAGCCCGGCGCCGCCGGCGTGCTGGGCGCCAATGTAGTCGCGCGCGCCAAACCTGACGGCTACACGCTGACGGTGATCCCGGAACCCGTGTTCCGGCTGCCCCACCTGCAGAAGACGCAGTACGACCCGCTGCGCGACTTCACCTACGTGATCCACCTGACCGGCTACACGCTGGGCGTCGCGGCGCGCGCCGACGCGCCGTGGAAATCGTGGCAGGAAATGATCGACGATGCGCGCCGCCGTCCCGGCAAGATCAGCTACGGCAGCACCGGCACCAATGGCACCATGCACGTGACCATGGAAGAGATCGGGCAGAAGCTCGGCGTCCAGTTCAACCATGTGCCCTACAAGGGCGAGGCCGAGATCATCGCCGCGCTGATGGGCGGGCATATCGACCTGGGTGTCACGGCCGGCGGCATCGGCCCTTATGTCGACAGCGCCAAGGCGCGCTGGCTGGTGCTCTGGACCGCCGAGCATTCGCGCCGCTGGCCGCGCGTGCCGACGCTGCGCGATGTCGGCGTCGACATCGTGTCCACCTCGCCGTTCGGCATCGCCGGCCCGCGCGACATGGACGCGCAGGCCGTGCAGGTGCTGCACGACGCCTTCCGCAAGGCGCTCAACGAGCCGGCGATGCAGAAGCTGCTGGAGCGGCTCGACCAGGAGAACGCCTACCTGAACAGCACCGACTACGCCGCCTTCGCGCGCCAGCGCTACGAAAGCCAGGGCAAGCTGGTCAAGCGCCTGGGCCTGACTGCCAACCCATGACGCCTGATTCCGGAGCCCGCATGCAATATCGATCCGTCTTCCACGCCGGCCTGTTCGCCGGCCGTACCGTACTGGTCACCGGCGCCGGCAGCGGCATCGGCCGCTGCACCGCGCACGAGCTGGCCAGCCTGGGCGCGCGCGTGGCGCTGGCTGGCCGCAAGCTGGAAAAGCTGGAACAGGTCCGCGACGAAATCCTCGACGCCGAGCCCGACGCCGCAGACCGGCTGACGCTGCACAGTTGCGATATCCGCGACGAGGCGCAGGTGCGCGAGACCGTGGCCGCGGTGCTGGCGGCGCACGGCAGCATCGACGGCCTCTTCAACAACGCCGGCGGCCAGTTCCCGTCGCCGCTGCGCGACATCAGCCTGAAGGGCTGGGAAGCCGTGGTGCGCAACAACCTGACCGGCGGCTTCCTGGTGGCGCGCGAATGCTTCACGCAATGGATGGAAGCCAACGGCGGCGCCATCGTCAACATCATCGCCGACATGTGGAACGGCATGCCGGGCATGGGCCATTCGGGCGCGGCGCGCGCCGGCATGCTGTCGTTCACCGAAACGGCGGCGTGCGAATGGGCCGCCGCAGGCGTGCGCGTCAACGCCGTGGCGCCGGGATGGATCGCGTCCAGCGGCTTTGACACCTATCCGCCCGAATTCCAGGTCAAGATCCGCCAGCTGGCGCGCAAGGTGCCGCTGCAGCGGCTGGGCACCGAGGCCGAGGTCTCCGCGGCGGTGGTGTTCCTGCTGTCGCCGGCGGCGGCCTTCATCACCGGCTCGACCCTGCGCGTCGACGGCGGCGTGCCCAACGCCAAGCACACCTGGGCGCAGCCCCAGCACCAGCGCTCGCAGCCGTACAACGGCTTCCCGCTCTACACGCTGCCGCAATGCCTGGCGCCGTCCAACGAGTAAGCGAACACCATGACCCTGCAACCGCCCAACCCGCGCTACTACAGCGCGGACCATGAAGCATTCCGCGCCAGCGTGCGGCGCTTCTTTGAAAAGGAAGTCGCGCCCAATGCCGAGGCCTGGGACGAAGCCGGCAGCTTCCCGCGCGAGCTGTACCGCAAGGCGGCGCAAGCCGGCCTGCTGGCGCCCGGTTTTCCCGAGGAGTACGGCGGCGCGCCGTGCGATGCCTTCTACCGCATGATCCTGTTCGAGGAGCGCGCCTGGGGCGGCTCGGGCGGGATCGCCTCGGGGCTGTTCTCGCACACCATCGGCGCACCGCCGATCGCCGCGGTGGGCAGCGAGGCGCTGAAGGCGCGCGTGCTGCCGCAGATCCTGTCGGGCGAAAAGATTTCCGCGCTGGCGATCACCGAGCCCGACGCCGGCTCCGACGTGGCCCGGCTGTCGACCAGCGCGCGCCGCGAGGGCGACCACTATGTCGTCAACGGCACCAAGCTCTATATCACCTCCGGCATGCGCGCCGACTACATCACCGTGGCCGTGCGTACCGGCGGCCCGGGTGCGGGTGGCGTGTCGCTGCTACTGATCGAAGGCGATACGCCGGGGCTGAGCCGGACGCCGCTGAAGAAGATGGGCTGGTGGGCGTCCGACACCGCGCAGCTGTTTTTCGAGGACTGCCGCGTGCCGGTGGAAAACCTGGTCGGCGAGGAAGGCAAGGGCTTTGCCGCCATCACCCGCAACTTCAACCACGAGCGCCTGGCGCTGGCAGCGGCGGCCTGCGGCTATGCCCAGGTTTGCTTCCACGACGCGCTGGCGTGGGCGCGCGACCGCCATACCTTCGGCAAGCGGCTGGCCGACCACCAGGTGGTGCGCCACCAGCTGGTCGACATGGCCACGCGCATCGAATCCACGCGCGCCCTGCTCGACGACCTCGCCGCGCGGCTGGACGACGGCGCCGCGCCGGTGGCACAGATCGCGATGGCCAAGAACATGGCCACGCGGACCTTCCAGTTCTGCGCGGACCGCGCGGTGCAATTGCTCGGGGGGATGGGCTATATGCGCGGCAGCCGCGTGGAGCGGCTGTATCGCGAGGTCAAGGTGATGATGATCGGCGGCGGCGCCGAGGAAATCATGAAGGACCTGGCGGCGAAGCAGTTGGGGCTTTAAGCGCCTAGCGCCCGCGGCTTCTGCCGCGGGCGCTTTCCCTACGCAAGTCCTGCTTATTCCAGCTTCACCCCGCTCTTCTTCACCACCTCGCCCCAGCGCACCGCTTCCGTCCTGATAAAGGCCTGGAACTGCTCCGGCTTGCCGCCGACCGGCTCGATGCCGTAGTCGATCAGCCGCGCGCGCACGTCCGGCTGCCGCAGCACCGCATCCATGTCGGCCGAAAGCTTCGCCAGCACCGCCGGCGGCGTCCTGGCCGGTGCCAGCAGGCCGATCCAGCTGCCCGCCGTCACTGCCGGGAAGCCGGCCTCGGCCATGGTCGGCACCTCCGGTGCGGCTGGCCAGCGCGTCGGGCTGGTAATCGCCAGCGCGCGCACCTTGCCCGCCTTCACCTGCGGCATCATGGTCTGCACCGAATCGAAGATCACCGCGACCTGCCCCGAGAACAGGTCGGGCAACGCGGGCGAGATACCCTTGTACGGCACGTGCGTCATCTTCATGCCGACCGCCTGGGCGAACAGCTCGCCCGCCAGGTGCGCGCCCGAGCCGGTGCCGCTAGACGCAAAGGTCATCTTGTCCGGATTGGCCTTGCCCCAGCCCACCAGCTCCTTGACGTTGGTCGGCGGCAGTTGCGCACTGCCGACCAGCAGCAGCGGGATCCGGCCGATCATGCTGACGCCGGTCAGGTCCTTGACCGGGTCATAGCTCATCTTGCCGTACAGGCTCGGGTTGATCGCGTGGGCGGCGACAACGACCAGCAGCGAATAGCCATCCGGCGCCGATTTTGCGACGTTTTCCGAGCCGATCATGCCGTTGGCGCCGGCACGGTTTTCCACCACCAGCGGCTGGCCGATGCGCTCGGACAGCTTCTGCATGACCAGCCGCGTCACCGCGTCGGAAACGCCGCCGGGCGTATACGGCACGACCACGCGGACCGGCCGGTTCGGATAGGCGTCGCCCTGCGCCAGGGCCGGGATGGCGCCGGCAAGGCTGCCGGCGAGCAGGCTTAGCGTCAGCAGGCGGTGGACGCGCGCGTTGCGCCTGGATCGGGTCATGTGTCTCCTCCTTGTCAGGGTTGGCCGGGTCTATGCCCAGCTGTGCGGTACGGAAAGCGGGAAATCGAGCAGCATCTGCGCATAGCTCTTGCCCAGTGGGTCGGAGCGCAGGCTGGCCACGCCGCCGCCGCCCAGCGCGCCATGCATCAGGAAGTTCAGCGCATGCAGGCCGGGCACGTCGAAGCGCTCGACCTCGCCCGCGACCAGGTGGGCAAAGTACGCGCGCACGGCCTGCGGCGTCAGCTGCTCGCGCAGCAGCGCCAGGTACTCCGGCTTGCGCGCGATCACGCCGATGTTCTCGTCGTCGCCCTTGTCGCCGCCGCGCGCGTAGGCAAGCGCGACCAGCGGCCGGTGCACGCGCGGTTCGTCGGGCACCCGCGGCGGTGCCGGGCCATCGACCACGGCAGGCATTTTCGGTGCCCCGCTGGCCGCGGCGTTGGGGAGCGTGATCACGCCGCCCTCGAATTCCACGCGCATCGGCACGTCGGCCTTGGGCACCAGGAAGGAGAACACCTTCACCACCGGCTGGATATCGACACGCCCCGCAAAGGAAGATCGCGTCCCGGCTGCCATCGATGTCCCCGCCGACGAGCATTCGCGCTGCAGGAAGCTCAGGCCCCGCGCCTGCGGATGGCGCGCGCCGATGCGCAGCACCACTTCGCGCGTCGGCAACTCGCGCGCATGGGCGCCGTATTGCGATTCGCAGCCCAGCAGCTCGACCACGGTCTCGGTGTAATCGGGCATGCCGCGCTCGGCCAGCATGGCGCGGGTGCGCGCCAGCAGCGCGTCGGCGGTGCGGCGCGCCTTGGCCGGGGCGTCGATGCCGCGGATCGCCATCATCAGGCTGATCTGGAAGCCGTCCTGCCAGGTGGCGTTGCCCTTGTAGCGGGTGCCGGGCGCCCTGCCGCGCGCGCCAGCCACGCGCACGCGGCCCGGCTCGACCAGCTCGGTACGCACCATGCGGAAGTCGCAGGTCACGTCCGGCATCAGGTAGCTGGCGGGATCGCCCACCTCGTACAGCACCTGCTCTGCGACCGCGGCGGGGTCGACCAGCCCGCCGGTGCCATCCGGCTTGCTCAGCTCGAAGCTGCCGTCGTGCGCGCAGTCGATCACCGGGTAGCCCATCCGCTCCCAGCCGGGCACGCGCTCCCAGTCGGTGAACAACCCGCCGGTGGCCTGCGCGCCGCACTCGATCACGTGGCCCGCCAGCGTGCCGGCGGCAAGGCGGTCCCAGTCGGTCCAGTCCCAGCCGAACTCGTGCGCCAGCACCCCGACTACCACGGCGCTGTCGACGCAACGCCCGGTGATGACGATATCGGCGCCCAGCGCCAGCGCGCGGGCAATGCATTGCGCGCCGGTGTAGGCGTTGGCCGACCACGGCTCGGTGGTCGGCACCGGCGCCCCGGCAAGGTCGGTCAGCCCGTCGGCGCACCATTGCGCGAAGCTGGGCTGGACGTCGTCGCCGGTGACCACGGCGATGCGCGGATGCAGGCCCTGCTGCGCGGCCACCTTGAGCAGCGCGTCGCGGCAGGCCTGCGGGTTGAGGCCGCCGGCGTTGGCGACCACGCGGACGCCGCGCTGCAGGATCCCGGCCAGGTTGGGCCCCATCGCCGCCTGCACGAAATCGGTGGCGTAGCCGAGCGCCGGGTCCTTGGCGCGGGCGCGCGCCAGGATCGACATGGTGGTCTCGGCCAGGTAGTCGTAGACCAGGTACTGCAGGCCGGGCACGGTCAGCAGCTGCGGCGTGGCGATCGCGGAATCGCCCCAGAAGCCGGAGGCGCCGCCGATGCGAACGGTCTTGCCGGTGTGTGCCGCGGTATTTGCCGCGGTAGTTGCCGCGGAATGTGCCAGTTCGCTCATGCCGGCTCCTTCGCCACCACATCGGCTTCGACGCGCGCCAGCAGCGAGCCGGCGCTGGCCTGCCCGCCGGCGCGCGCGGCCAGTTCAGCGACCACGCCGGAAAACGGCGCAGCGATGGTGTGCTCCATCTTCATTGCCTCCAGCACCACCAGCGGCTGGCCGGCCTCCACACGCTCGCCTTCGGCCACGTGGACCGCGACGATGCGCGCCGTCAGCGGCGCCTGCAGGACCCCGCCGGCTTCACCGGCATCGCGGCGGCGGCGCGGGTCGTGCAGAGGGAACTGCCAGGCGCGGCCGGACTGGAACAGGTGCAGCACCTGCTTGTCGGCGGCGAACACCAGCGGATAGGCCACGCCGTCGCACTCGACCAGGGCCGTGCCGCTGTCGCCGTCGGCGCGCAGCACGCGCAGCGCGCAGGCGACCGGTTGCTGGCCGGGTTGCTGATCACTTTCGCGCTGGCGCAGCATCACGCGCCAGCCTTCGGCGGCGACGCGCAAGGTCGCTTCCCATGCCGTGCCGGCCGCGTACAGCACCACGCTGGCGGCGGCCCGTGCAAGCGTGGCGGGCTTGCCGTTGTCGCCCAGCAGCCCCGACGCGGCCAGCGCGGCGCTGGCCATCACGTGCAGCGGCGGCAGCGGCGCCTGCAGCGCGCCCTGCATGTGCGCATCAACGAAGCCGGTGTGCACGTCATTGCCCGCGAAGGCCGGATGTGCAAGGCAGTCGGCCAGGAAACCCTGGTTGCTCGGCACGCCCAGCAGCGCGCAGTCTTCCACCGCGCGCAGCAGCTTGCAGCGCGCTTCCTCGCGGTCGGTGCCATGGGCGACCAGCTTGGCCACCATCGAGTCGTAGTGCGTGGGGATGGCGCCGCCCTCTTCCAGCGCATGGTCGACGCGTACATCGCGGCCGGCGGCGGGCGGGCGCCAGCGCAGCAGCGGCCCGCCCTGCGGCAGGAAGCCGGCGGGCACGTCTTCGGCGGTCAGGCGGACCTCGATGGCATGGCCGTCGAGCTTCACCTGCTCCTGCGTCACCGGCAGCGGCTCGCCCGCCGCCACGCGCAACTGCCATTCGACCAGATCGAAACCGGTGATGGCTTCGGTCACCGCATGCTCGACCTGCAGGCGCGTGTTCATCTCCATGAAGTAGAAGTTGCCGTCGGCATCGAGCAGGAACTCCATGGTGCCGGCCCCGACATAGCCGATCGACCTTGCCGCGCGGACCGCGGCCTCGCCCATGCGCGCGCGCAGCGCCGGGCTGACCGCGGGCGACGGCGCCTCTTCGATGACCTTCTGGTGGCGGCGCTGCACCGAGCAGTCGCGCTCGCCCAGGTGGATGACATGGCCCTGCGTATCGGCGAAGACCTGGATCTCCACATGGCGCGGCGCGATCACGGCGCGCTCCAGGATCAGCTCGTCGGAGCCGAACGCGGCCGCGGCCTCGGAGCGCGCGCTGGCCAGCGCGATGGGCAGCGCCGCCGCCTCGCGCACCAGCCGCATGCCGCGCCCGCCGCCGCCGGCCGCGGCCTTCACCATCAACGGAAAGCCGATCGCGCCGGCTTCGGCCAGCAGCGTGGCGTCGTCCTGCGCCGCGCCCTGGTAGCCCGGCACGCAGGGCATGTCGGCGGCCAGCATCAGGCGCTTGGCCTCGGCCTTGTTGCCCATGGCGCGGATCGCCCCGGCGGGCGGGCCGACGAAGACCAGGCCCGCCGCCACCACGGCCTCGGCAAAGCCCGCGTTCTCGGCCAGGAAGCCGTAGCCCGGGTGGATGGCATCGGCACCGCTGGCACGGGCGGCCTCGATGATGGCGGGGATGTTGAGGTACGACTCGCGCGGCGCGGCGGCGCCGATGCAGACCGCGCGGTCCGCGAACCCCACGTGCGGGCTGTGGCGGTCGGCCTCGGAGTAGACGGCCACGGTGGCCAGCCCAAGGCGGCGCGCGGTGCGCATGATGCGCACCGCGATCTCGCCGCGGTTGGCGACGAGCAGCGTATGGAAGGGTCGGCTGGTTGCAGACATGTGGGAATCCTTTGAATTACCGGAAATTGGCAGGCGGCAGCCCTCAGTTCAGCTCAGCTCGGCGACTGCGCTGCGCGCACGGCATCGGCATCGAAGCGCACGGTCCAGCTCGCGTCACGCTTCTCGCGGAAGGCCGCCACGCCTTCGGCGCCTTCGCTGCGCATGCACTGGGCGAAAAGCCGCGAGGCTTCGTCCAGCAGCGGTCCCGCCGGCTCCTGGCCGCAGCGGCTGACCAGCGTCTTGAACACGCGGTTGGCATTGGGGGCGCAGCGGCCGATGCGCGTCAGCCATTCGGCGACCAGCGCGTCCAGCTCGGCGCTGTCGGCGGCCAGCTGGTCGACCAGCCCGATCGCCACCGCTGCCTCTCCGCCGATGCGCTCGCCGGTCAGGCCCAGGCGGCGCGTGGCCGCCGCGCCGATGCGCTGCACCACGAACGGCGCGATCTGCGCGGCGATGATGCCGAGCGTGGTTTCCGACAGCGCGAAACGCGCATCCCGCGTGGCCAGCACGATGTCGGCGGCGCACGCCAGGCCCATGCCGCCGCCCATTGCGGCGCCATCCACGGCGGCGATGACCGGCACCGTCAATGCGCCCAGCCGCTGCATGAAATAGCCGAATTCCCGGTTGCGCGTGGCGACCGGGTCTTCCCGGCTGGCTTCGGCATCGAGCCGCGCCTGGAAGTTGCCGACATTGCCGCCGGCACTGAACATGCCGCCGGCGCCGCGCAGCACCAGCGCGCGCACCTCGGGGCCGGCTTCGGCCTGCTCGACCGCCGCCGCCAGCGCGGCAACGACCTCGGGCGCCAGCGCATTGCGCGTGGCCGGGATATTGAGGGTGGCGAACAGCACGCCGCCGGCGCGGCGTACGATCACGGATTCGGTTTGCGTTGGGTCGGTCATGGCGCCTCCTGCCTGTCAGCCGCGCGACATCAGGCCCATCTGCTTGGCGATGACCTGCAGCATCACTTCGTCCGCGCCGCCGCCGATCGAGCCCAGGCGGAAGTCGCGGTACGCGCGCGATGCATGGTTGTCCCACGTGTAGCCCATGCCGCCCTGGAACTGCATGCACCAGTCGGCCACCTCGCGCGACAGGCGCCCGGCCTTGAGCTTGGCCATCGACGCCAGCTCGACCACGTCGCCGCCGGCGATATAGGTCTGCGTGGCCAGGTAGACCAGCGCGCGCAGCGCTTCCATTTCGGTCTTCAGCTCGGCCAGCTTGAACTGGATGAACTGGTTGTCCAGCAGCGGCTTGCCGAAGGCGATGCGCTGGCGCAGGTACTCGGCGGTTTCCTCGATCAGCGCGGTGCAGGCGAGCCGGCGCGCCGCGCCGTTCAGCCGCTCTTCCTGGAACTGCTTCATCTGGTAGATAAAGCCCATGCCCTCCTCGCCGATGCGGTTGCGTACCGGCACGCGCACTTCGTCAAAGAAGATCTGCGCAGTGTCCGAGCACCACATGCCGAACTTCTTGATCTTCTGCACTTCCACGCCGCGCACGCGCTTGCCGTCTTCCTTGATCGGCACCACGATCAGCGACTTGTTCTTGTGCACGGGCCCGTCGGAAGTGTTGCACAGCAGGCAGATCCAGTCCGACTGGGTGCCGTTGGTGATCCACATCTTGGAGCCGGAGATGACATAGTCGTCGCCGTCGCGCACCGCGCGCGTCTTGAGCGAGGCCACGTCGGAACCCGCGCCCGCCTCGGACACGCCGATCGAGCACACCATGTCGCCGGCGATGGCGGGCGCCAGGTAGTTGCGCTTCAGTTCATCGGAGCCGAACGCAGTCAGTGCCGGCGTGGCCATGTCGGTCTGCACGCCCACGCCCATGCCGACGCCTTGTGCGCGCGCATACCCGAGCGCCTCGGCGGCGGCAACGGCATAGGAGAAGTCGAGCCCCATGCCGCCATACTCCACCGGCTTGGTGATGCCGAGGAAGCCGAGGTTGCCCATCTTCTTGAACAGCTCGTGCGCCGGAAACACCTCGGCGGCTTCCCATTCGTCGACGAAGGGATCGATCTCCGCCGAGACGAAGCGGCGGATGCTGTCCATGATGTTGCGGTGGTCTTCGGTGTAAAGCATGCTGGTCTCCCGGATTTCGTTGCGTTCTGGTTGTCTGGAGGCGGCGGCGCTCAGAAGCGCCCGACGCCGAACTGGATGGCATGCGGCTGGCGCAGCGCCGCCTCGCGCGCGGTGGCCAGCACAAAGGCCAGCACCGCACGCGTGTCGCGCGGATCGATCACGCCGTCGTCCAGCAGCAGGCCGCTGGTGACGAAGGCGCTCGCCTGCCGCTCGAAGTTGGCGACGATCTCGGTGGTCTGGCCGGCCAGCTGCGCCTCGTCGACCGGCTTGCCCTTGCGCGCCGCCTGCTGGCGCGCCACGATCTCCAGCGTCATGGCGGCCTGCTCGCCGCCCATCACCGCGGTGCGCGCGTTCGGCCACGAAAAGCAGAAGCGCGGCTTGAAGCCCCTCCCGCACATGCCAAAGTTGCCCGCGCCGAACGAGGCGCCACAGTACAGCGTAATCTGCGGCACCCTGGAGTTGGACAACGCCTGGATCATCTTGGCGCCGTGCTTGATCATGCCGGCCTCTTCCGAGGCGCGCCCGACGATAAAGCCGGTGGTGTTCTGCAGGAATACGATCGGCGTGCCGGACTGGTTGCACAGCTGGATGAACTGCGCGGCCTTGGTGGCGCCGGCGGGATCGATCGGGCCGTTGTTGGTGATCAATCCTACGGTATTGCCCTCGATGCGGGCATGGCCGCACACCGTGCCGGGGCCGTAGTCGGGCTTGAACGGCAGCCACGCCGAATCGTCGACGATGCGCGCGATCACCTCGCGCATGTCGACCGGGCGCTTCATGTCGAGCGTCATGACGCCGTCCAGTTCCGACGGGTCCAGCCGCGGCGGGCGCGCCGGCTGTGCTGGCTGGGGCTCCACACGGGGCCAGTCCAGGCTGGCGACGATGTCGCGCGCGGTGGCGATGGCGTGCTCGTCGTCTTCCGCAAGGTATTCGGCCAGGCCGGTGGCGGTGGCATGCAGGTCGGCGCCGCCCAGTTCCTCGTCGGTGGCGATCTCGCCGGTGGCGGCCTTCAGCAGCGGCGGCCCGGCCAGGAAGGCGCGGGCGCGGTTGCGCACCATCACCACGTAGTCGGACAGGCCGGGCATGTAGGCGCCGCCCGCCGTGGACGAGCCGTGCACGACCGTGATTACCGGCAGCCCGGCCGCCGACAGCCGCGCCAGGTTGTAGAAGATGGCGCCGCCGCGCACGAACTTGTCGACGCGGTACTTGCGCAGGTTGGCGCCGGCCGACTCCACCAGGTGGATGAAGGGCAGCCGGTTTTCCAGCGCGATTTCCTGGCAGCGCACCAGCTTCATGTTGCCGGCCTCGGTCATGGCGCCGGCATCGATGCCGGAATCGGTGGCGAGCACCATGCAGCGCACCCCGCACACGAAGCCGATGCCGGCCACCAGCGAGCCACCGGGCACCGAGGTCTCCGGATCGGGATCGTCCATGCAGAAGCCCGCCAGCGTGGACAGCGGCAGGAACGGCGCACCCGGGTCGAGCAGGCGGCCGACGCGCTCGCGCGGCAGCAGCGCGCCACGCTTTGCAAAGGCGGGCCGCGAGCGCTCGGACGCGGCCACGGCGCGCTGCTCCAGGCCGTGCAGGCGGTCGATCAGTGCCTGCATGCCGGCGCGCTGGCCGGCGAAGGTGTCGGAGGACGGGTCAATGCGGGATTCGATGGGGATCATGGCGCGTGCCTGTGGTTCCGTGATGGATGGATTGCAAACCACGGCGCACGGCGCGACAACCGCAATCGCTCAGATTGTGCATAATGTGCACAATCTGCCGAACCAGCACGGCGCCGCCGACGCATCCAGCCATGCCCCCCAGATCCCCTGCCCCCGGCGGCGTCCAGAGCCTGGCGCGCGCCTTCACCCTGCTGCAGTTGCTGGCCGAACACCATGACGCCGGGCTGGCGCTGCCCGACCTTGCCGCCATGGCCGGCATCGACCGCACCACCGCCCACCGCATGGCGCGCTTCCTGGAAGCCGGCGCGTATATCGAGCGCGAATCGGCCGGCAAGCGCTATCACCTCGGTACCGCGGCGATGGCGCTCGGGCTGCGCGCGATGAACCGGCCGCCGCCCAACAGCGCCCTCGTCAGCAAGATGAAGGCACTGGCGCGGCTGACCGGCGACGCGGTCTTCCTGATCGTGCGCATCGGCGACCATGGTCATTGCCTGCATACCGAGGAAGGCAGCCACCGCATCAAGACCTTCCACATGCTGACCGGCACCTCGCGCCTGCTGGGCCAGGGCACCGGCAGCATGGCGCTGCTTGCCAAGATGGACAACGACGCGGTCCGCGCGCACTACGAACGCCACCGCGCCGAGTACGAAGCCGGCGGCCTCAGCCTGCTCCGGCTGATGCGCGGCGTCGAGCGCAGCCGCAAGCTGGGCTACGCGCTGGCCGGCGCGGAAGGCGTGGCGGGCGTGGGCTACGCCCTGCCGCTGGCAATGGGCGCGGACGCGGCCATCAGCATCGTTTCGACTGCGTCGCGGATGTCGGCGGCACGCCGGCATGAAATGGGCGGGATCATCGTGGCGATGTTCGCGTAGCAAGGATGAAGCGGCGCGGCCGCGCGAACCCCCGGCTTTGCGCGACCTGTTGCCGCACTGAGCGGCCGCCCACCTCGGTTTTGAAACGCGCCTCTGTCAGAGGCCGCACAGAGCCGCACCACGTCGGCGGCGTTCAATGGTGACGCAAGCAGAGATACGCACGAACGCGCCCGCCGCCCTGGCATCGGCCGGGCCAGGCCGCCTTCACTGGAAGGCGGGATCAGTCCAGGTGCCAGAACAATAAATTCCCCCGCCGGCCAGAGGGAGGGTCGGCATTCCAGGCCACGCCCCGACGTCGGAGCGTGGCTTTTTTTTGTTTCGCCGGAGGGTGGACCAGGTCACGCGCGCCAGCATCATCGCGCCATATCTGTCGCTGGTCATGCAGCTCGATGCTTCGGTCATCGCCGCGCGGTGCCGGGGTAACGGGTGCGGATGGCGATGCCACCAGCATGGGATACCGGGGCCAGACGGATCTTCCGGAGGTGCAAGCGGCCCATCAGCCGGTAGAATTTCGTTGCCACCAGCAAACGCCAGAGCCGTGCGCAGGTGATCAGATGTCGAAGTACAGATAGAACTCCCACGGGTGCGGGCGTAACTTCAATGTATCGATCTCGTGCGTGCGCTTGTAGTCAATCCAGGTCCTGATCAGGTCTTCAGTGAAGACATCTCCCTTTCGCAGGAATGCAGAATCGGATTCCAGTGCGGAAAGCGACTCTTCGAGAGAACCTGGAACCTGCCGGATGCCGGCGGCTTCCTCCGGTGGCAGATCATAGATGTTCTTGTCGAGCGGGTCGCCGGGGTCCGTCTGGTTTTCAATACCGTCAAGGCCGGCAAGCAGCATTGCCGAGAAGGCGAGATAGGCATTGGCCGACGGGTCAGGGCAGCGGAATTCAACGCGCCTGGCGCTTGGGGAATCAGAAACCATTGGAATCCTGGCGGCGGCAGATCGGTTGCGCTGCGACATGGCCAGATTGACAGGCGCCTCGTAACCGGGCACCAGTCGCTTGTAGGAGTTTGTGCTCGGCGCACAGAACGCCATCAGGGCGGGGGCGTGCCTGAGCAAGCCGCCTATGTACCACCGGCACATCTGGGACGTCTGCGCCCAGCCATTCTCGTCGTAGAAGAGGTTCTCGTCGCCGCGCCAGAGGCTTTGGTGGCAATGCATGCCGCTCGCGTTGTCGGCAAACAGGGGCTTAGGCATGAATGTGGCGACCTTGCCGTGGCGGCGTGCAACATTCTTGCAGAAGTACTTATACATCATCACGTTGTCCGCCATTCGGGTCAGCGGTGCAAAGCGCATGTCGATCTCATTCTGGCCCGCCGTGGCTACCTCATGGTGATGCACCTCGACCCGGACGCCAGCCTGCATCAGCGCGAGTACGATTTCGGAGCGGATATCCTGCAGCGTATCGCTTGGCGGCACGGGAAAATATCCTCCCTTGTAGTGCTGCTTGTACCCAAGATTGCCTCCGCCATAGGCGCCTTCGTCACGGCCGGAGGCCCATTCGCCTTCGGCGGATTCGACATGGTAGTAGCCAGAGTGCTGGTCCTGGCCGAAGCGAATGGAGTCGAAAATGAAAAACTCCAGTTCGGGGCCAATGTAGCAAACCGTGGCAAGACCGGTTTGCTGGAGATAAAGCTCCGCCTTTCTCGCAATGTGGCGCGGATCGCGCGAATATGGCTGGTGCAGGACAGGGTCCAGCACGTCGCAGATCAGGACCAGCGTTGGTGCCGTACAAAACGGATCGATGAATGCCGTGGCCGGGTCAGGCCTGACCAGCATGTCGGATTCGTGTATTTGCTGGAACCCACGAATGGACGACCCGTCGAACCCGATGCCGGCTGAGAATAAATCGTCATTGACTTCCGGCAGCGTGATCGAGAAGTGCTGCCACACGCCGGGCAAGTCCGTGAACCTGAGGTCAATGACCTGGATCGCATGCTCCTTGATCAGAGCGATGACTTCACCAGGGTTTTGCGGCGGTGCAACGTGATAGCTGCCGGGTTCTATTGAGACCGTGCTCATAAGCGCCTCCGTCGTCTGACCCCGGAGCATAGTCCAACATTAGCCTGTCAGGTTCCGATTGCAAAGTGCCTCGCGAACCGTGCAGGCATCTCCGATGCGGCCCCATGTGTGAAGTCTGCGCTCTCACCAGCCAGATCGCCGCAATACGGAAACCTGGAAGCAGGTGTTGGGAATGGATCAGTGCGGCTCGCGGAGCACTCGGCAAATCGTCGTCCTGGCAATGGTAGCTGTCACCTTTGGCTACACTGAACGCACTCCGCGCAAAGAGGGCCGCTCCATGCCAGACACGTTCATCTTCAACCGGTACCGCACCTGGCGCTGCTGGCCAGGCCATGCGTTTTGTATTGCACTGCTTGCGGCAGCCGTGGCTGGATGTGAAGCCCCGCCTCGCGATACCTCCATGACTCCGCCGCCGCCACGCTTGCCGATTGCGGCTGGCGACGAGGTATATCCGGCGCCCGGCACGGCGCGCGACACCCGCCCTGCAACGCCCACCCGCTAGCGGAGTCGCGTCGCGCCGGCCGCGCTGGCTCGCCAGCCCATCAAGCGCCGGCCAGCTTGCAAAAGCCGGCGCGCAAGCGCGCCGGCCCCCCGCCCGCTCAGAACGAGCGCGGCAGGCCGAGAATATGTTCCGCGACGTACGAGTAGATCAGGTTGGTCGAGATCGGCGCGACCTGGTACAGGCGCGTCTCGCGGAACTTGCGCTCGACGTCGTATTCGCACGCAAAGCCGAAGCCGCCGTGGAACTGCAGGCAGGCGTTGCCGGCTTCCCAGCTGGCCTTGGCCGCCAGGTACTTGGCCATATTGGCCTGGGCGCCCATCGGCTCGTGCTTGTCGAACAGTTCGCAGGCCTTCCAGCGCATCAGGTTGGCGGCTTCCAGCTCGATGAAGGACTCGGCGATTGGGAACTGCACGCCCTGGTTCTGGCCGATGGGGCGGCCGAAGACTTCGCGCTCGCTGACGTACTTGGTGACGCGGTCCATGAACCAGTAGCCGTCGCCGATGCACTCGGCGGCAATCAGGGTGCGCTCGGCGTTGAGGCCGTCGAGGATGTACTTGAAGCCCTTGCCCTCTTCGCCGATCAGGTTTTCCTCGGGGATTTCCAGGTCTTCGAAGAACAGCTCGTTGGTCTCGTGGTTGACCATGTTCGGGATCGGCCGCACGGTCAGGCCCTTCTTCTGCGCTTCGTGCAAGTCGACCATGAAGATGGACATGCCTTCGCTCTTCTTCTTCACGTCGGCCAGCGCGGTGGTGCGCGCCAGCAGGATCATGAAGTCGCTGTGCTGCACGCGGCTGATCCACACCTTCTGGCCGTTGACGACATAGCGGCCGTCCTTCTTGACCGCCGAGGTCTTGATCTTGGTGGTGTCCGTGCCGGTGGTGGGCTCGGTCACGCCCATCGACTGCAGGCGCCATTCGCCCGAGGCGATCTTCGGCAGGTACTTTTCCTTCTGCGCCTGGGAGCCGTGGCGCAGCAGCGTGCCCATGTTGTACATCTGGCCGTGGCAGGCACCGGAGTTGCCGCCGCTGCGGTTGATTTCTTCCATGATGACCGAGGCTTCGGTCAGGCCCAGGCCGGAACCGCCGTACTCTTGCGGGATCAGCGCTGCCAGCCAGCCGGCCGCGGTCAGTGCATTGACGAAGGCTTCGGGGTAGGCGCGCTGCTCGTCGACCTTGCGGAAGTATTCATCCGGGAATTCGGCGCAAAGCGCGCGCACGGCATCGCGGATTTCTTGGTAGTTGTTCGATTGGGTCTGTTCGATCATGGCGCGTCGTTGGCTTGGGTACGGACGAAATTGCGGACGGAATTTGCGGCGCATCGGTCCCACGGAATGCCCGCGGCGACCGCCGATGTTGTCTTGGCCGCAATGGTCGCTGCGATCGCCGCCCCGGGCAATCAGCCATTGCGAAAGCGCGCCTTCCACTGCGCTTAAGGCCGGCATCCGGGGCCGCCGAGTGCCGTTTTCGCGAACGCCGAAGCCGACCATTGGCATTGTCAAATAGCGCAAAACCCACTTTGGCGACATCCTCACGGCTATCTCCTGATGAAGACATAGGACCCCCGGACATGGCAGTGAGCTACCAGCACCTCAAGCAGCGACCGTTCGCCCCCGTACGCCAGCGCTATACCGAGCGCGACACCATGCTGTACGCACTCAGCCTGGGGCTGGGCAACGATCCGCTGGATGCGGCCGCCCTGCCCTTCGTGTTCGAGGGCGCCGCGGGCGGGCTGCGCACGCTGCCGTCGCAGGCCGTGGTGCTGGGCTATCCGGGCTTCTGGGCGCGCGAGGCCGATACCGGCATCGACTGGGTCAAGCTGCTGCACGGCGAGCAGCGCATGCGGCTGCACCGCCCGCTGCCGGCCAGCGCCGACATCGTCGGCCACAACCGCATCACGCGCCTGACCGACAAGGGTGAAGGCAAGGGCGCGATCATGGTGACCGAGCGCCGGCTCGAAACGGCGGACGGCGAGTTGCTGGCGACGGTGCAGCAGGTCAGCTTCCTGCGCGGCGATGGCGGCTACAGCCAGCGCGACGGCGGCCAGCCCAGCGACGAGCCGCTGCCCGCATTGCGCCCCACGCCGGAAGACCGCGCGCCGGACTTCACCGACGCGCAGGCAATCCGCCCCGAGGCCGCGCTGCTGTATCGCCTGATGGGCGACTTCAACCCGCTGCATGCCGACCCGGAAGTTGCCAGGGCCGCAGGCTTCGAGCGTCCGATCCTGCACGGCCTGGCCAGCTACGGGCTGGTCGCGCATGCGCTGGTGCGCCAGTGCGCGGACCACGATCCCGCCCGCCTGCGCGCGCTGGATATCCGCTTCACCGCGCCGGTGTTCCCGGGCGAGACGCTGGTCACCGAGATCTGGCGCACGCCGGACAATCCTAACCACTTCCGGTTGCGCGCACGCGTGGCCGAGCGCGACAAGGTAGTGCTCAGCCATGGCTGGGCCGAGATCGCCTGAGCCTGCACCGCCCAATGCATCCTGCTACCGTGGATAACAACGAACTTGGCGCCGCGCTGCAGGCACTGCTGCGCCCCGGCGACCATATCTGGTGGGGCCAGGCCACCGCCGAGCCGCTGACGCTGACGCGCGCGCTGGTCGGGCATCGCCACGCGCTGGCCCGGGGCAGCCGGCTGAGCGTGTTTGTCGGCATCGGCCAGTCAGACACGCTGCAGCCGGCGCAGGCCGACGTGATCGATTTCTTCGGCTATGCCGCCAGCGGTCCGCATCGCGCGCTGGCCAAGGCCGGCGTGCTGGACATCGTGCCCAGCCATTACTCGCATCTGCCTGGCCTGATCCGCCAGGGCGCGCTGCGCGCCGACGTGGTGCTGGTGCAGGTGTCGCCGCCCGACGAGGAAGGCCGCTACAGCATGGGCCTGGTGCATGAGTACATTCCGGCGGCGCTGGACCGGGCCCGCGTGATCGTGGCCGAGGTGAACCCCGACGTGCCGTGGACCTATGGCAGCCGCCATCTCACCGCGGACGAGATCGACCTGCTGGTCGATGCCGCGCATCCACCGATCAGCCTGGACCGCGGCGCCCCCGGCGCGGCGGAGCAGGCGATCGCGCGCCATATCGCCGGCTGGGTCGAGGATGGTGCCACGCTCCAGATGGGCATCGGCAACCTGCCCGAGGCCGTGGTGGCCGCGCTGCACGACCGCCGCGACCTGGGCCTGCACAGCGGCGCGGTGGGCGACGGCATTGCCGCGCTGGCCGAGGCCGGCGTGCTGACCAACGCGCGCAAGACTATCGATACCGGCATCGGCATCGGCGGCATCCTGATGGGCAGCGAGCGGGTGCGCCGCTGGGCCCATCGCAACCCGAAGCTGCAACTGCGCGAGACCAGCTACACGCATCATCCCGAAGTGCTGGCCAGCATCGACAAGCTCACGGCGATCAATTCTGCGATCGAGGTCGACCTGACCGGACAGGTGAATGCCGAAGTGGCGGCGGGCGTCTATGTCGGCGCCGTGGGCGGCGCGGTCGACTTCCTGCGCGGCGCCGCGCGCAGCCGCGGCGGCCTGCCCATCGTCGCCCTGCCCGCGACCGCCAAGGGCGCCAGCCGCATCGTGGCGCAGCTGTCCGGGCCGGTCAGCACGCCGCGCTCGGATGCCGGCCTGATCGTCACCGAACACGGCGTCGCCGACCTGCGCGGCCAGACCCTGTCGCAGCGCGTGCGCCGCATGCTGGACATCGCCGCCCCCGAACACCGCGAGGACCTGGAGCGCCAGGCCCACGCCCTGCTGCGCCAGTGCGGCGCGGTTTTCGTTGCCGCGGCGAGCATGGCCTGACCGCGCGCCTGCCTCGCTACCCAACAGAATTTCCAAGGAGACTTCCATGCGCCGAGCCGCAATCGTCACCCCCCTCCGTACTCCCGTCGGCACCTTCGGCGGCAGCCTGCGCCCCGTGTCCGTCGAGGAACTGGCCGCCACCACCGTGCGCGCCGTGGTCGAACGCAGCGGCATCGACCCCGCCCGCATCGATGACGTGGTCTTTGCCCAGTCCTACGCCAACAGCGAGGTGCCCTGCGTGGGCCGCTGGGCCGCGCTGCAGGCCGGCCTGCCGGTTGAAGTGCCGGGCATGCAGCTGGACCGCCGCTGTGGCGGCGGACTGCAGGCCATCGTCACGGCGTCGATGATGGTGCAGAGCGGCGCTGCCGACGTGGTCATTGCCGGCGGCGTCGAGAGCATGAGCAATATCGAGTACTACACCACCGACATGCGCTGGGGCTCGCGCTCGGGCAACGTCAAGTTCTACGACCGCCTCGACCGCGGCCGCGAGCGTTCGCAGCCGGTCGAGCGCTTCGGCAAGATCTCCGGGATGATCGAGACCGCCGAAAACCTCGCGCGCGACTACGGCATTACGCGCGAGCGGGCCGACGCCTTCTCCGTGCGCAGCCACGAACGCGCCGCGGCCGCTTGGGAAGCCGGCCGCTTCGACGCCGAGATCGTGCCGGTGCAGGTGCCGCAGCGCAAGGGCGACCCGGTCACGTTCGCGCGTGACGAGGGCTTCCGCCCCGGCACCTCGATGGAAAGCCTGGGCAAGCTGCGCGCGCTGATGCCCAACGGCACCGTCACCGCCGGCAATGCCAGCCAGCAGAACGACGCCTCCGCCGCCTGCCTGATCGTGGCCGAAGACAAGCTGGCCGAGCTGGGCCTGACCCCGATGGCGACACTGGTGGGCTGGGCGGCAGCGGGCTGCGAGCCGTCGCATATGGGCATCGGCCCGGTTCCGGCGGTGAAGAAGCTGCTCAAGCGCCTGAACCTGACGCTGGACCAGATGGACCTGGTGGAGCTGAACGAAGCCTTTGCCTGCCAGGTGCTGGCCGTGCTGAAGGGCTGGGAATGGAACGACCAGGACGCGATCGAGCAGAAGCTCAACGTCAACGGCTCGGGCATCTCGCTGGGCCACCCGATCGGCGCCACCGGCGTGCGCATCCTGGCCACGCTGCTGCACGAACTGCAGCGCCGTGGCGGCCGCTATGGCCTGGAGACCATGTGCATCGGCGGCGGCCAGGGGATCGCCGCGGTGTTCGAGCGCTGCTGATCGCATGCACCGTCGTCGAGCCGTCGTCCCTGCAAAGGCGGGGATCCAGTGTCTTCATCCCCGAAGGGGACGTGAAAGTCGCCGCGTGGCCGACCGCGCGGTTCGGATTCTTGGCGGTTCCGGCTATATTTCCGAGTTCGGCATCGAGCGCTTCTACCGCGACGTGCGCCTGTTCCGCCTGTATGAAGGCACCACGCAGATCCAGCAGGTCATCATCGCCCGCAACATGATCTGCGAGGCGCGCGGCGCCTGAGGCGCCGCGCTGCCGATATGCCCCCCACGCTGCCCGCACCGCGACGGGCAGCAACGACGCAACCGCCACGATTTCCATGACCGATTCCGCCGCCAATTCCCTTCCCGAACTGCCGCCCCCTTCGCCGCGCACGGGCGCGCTGAGCCACCTGCGCGTGCTCGACCTGTCGCGCGTGCTGGCCGGGCCGTGGTCCACCCAGAACCTGGCGGACATGGGCGCCGACGTCATCAAGATCGAAAAGCCCGGCGAAGGCGACGACACCCGCCACTGGGGCCCGCCGTTCCTGTCGGGCGACGATGGCGTGCCCACGCGGCAGGCGAGCTATTTCACCGCGGCCAACCGCAATAAGCGCTCGGTCACCGTGGACATGTCCAAGCCTGAAGGCCAGGCACTGATCCGCGAACTGGCCCGCCACAGCGACGTCGTGGTGGAGAACTTCAAGACCGGCGGCCTCAAGCGCTATGGCCTGGACTACGAGAGCCTGAGCGCGGTCAATCCGCGCCTGGTCTACTGCTCGGTAACGGGCTTCGGCCATACCGGGCCGTATGCGGCCCGCCCCGGCTACGACCTGCTGATCCAGGCCATGAGCGGCCTGATGAGCATCACCGGCCATGCCGACAGCGAACCCGGCGGCGGCCCGATGAAGGTGGGCGTGGCGGTGATCGACCTGTTCACCGGCATGTACGCCACCACCGCGATCCTGAGTGCGCTCGAAGCGCGCCACTACACCGGCCGCGGCCAGCATATCGACATCGCGCTGCTTGACGTGGCGATGGCCGTGCTCGCCAACCAGGGCGCGGGCTTTCTCAATGCCGACGACGTACCGCGCCGCCAGGGCAATATCCACCCGAGCGTGGTGCCCTACCAGGACTTCCCCACCGCCGACGGCAACATGCTGCTGGCGATCGGCAACGACGGCCAGTTCGCGCGCTTCTGCGAGGCCGCGGGCGTGGACTGGGCCCGCGACGAGCGCTATGCCACCAACACCGGCCGCGTCAACAACCGCAAGGTGCTGATCGCGATGATGATGGAGCTGACGCGCACCCGCACCACCGCCGAATGGGTCGCGCTGCTCGAAGCCAATTCGGTGCCGTGCGGCCCGATCAACAATATCGCCCAGGCGTATGCCGACCCCCATGTGCAGTCGCGTGGGCTGCGCATCGAGCAGTCGCGCTATCCTGGCGCGCAGCCGCCTGCGGGCCAGAGCGTCAATCGGGTCGTCACCGCCGCCAGCCCGCTGCGCCTGTCGGAGACGCCGCCCACGCTGCGCTATGCCCCG
Organism: Cupriavidus sp. L7L; assembly: GCF_004353535.1. Taxonomy (NCBI): domain Bacteria; kingdom Pseudomonadati; phylum Pseudomonadota; class Betaproteobacteria; order Burkholderiales; family Burkholderiaceae; genus Cupriavidus; species Cupriavidus sp. L7L. Next base: position 522,648 of record NZ_SMNY01000010.1, on the reverse strand, counting down.
CCGGCGCTGGGCCAGCACACCGAGGAAGTGCTGCGCGACTACCTGAAGCTGGACGCGAAGCAGGTTGAAGCACTGCGCACCAGGGGCGTAGTGTAAGCCGATTGCAGCGCAATTGCCGCGCACATACACTGGCGTCGTCCGGTTTGCCGGACGGTTTTCTACCCCGCACAAGGACTTTCCGCGCGATGCCCCCGGACCGAGCCAACCCGCAACGGATCAGCGATATCCCCCGCCACTGGGCAGCCGAGGCCCCAGACCGCGCGGCCGTTTTCGAGGACGGCCGCATCGTGACCTTCGCGCGGCTGTGGCAAGGCATCGAGGCTGCACAAGCCTACCTGCAGGCGCAAGGCGTCGGCACCGGCGACCGGGTGCTGGTCGTGGCGGAGAACTGCCTGGCCGTGATCACGCTGGTGTTCGCGCTGTCCGAACTGGGCGCATGGCCGGTGGTGGTCAACGCGCGCCTGTCGGAGCGCGAGATCGAGGAGATCCGCTCGCACTGCCAGCCCCGGCTGATGCTCTTTACCCACGGTGCCTCGCCCGGCGCGCTGCGGCACGGCGTGCGCTACCGTGCCCGCGAAATCGCGCCGGCCGGACTCGGCCCGCTGATGGCCAGCGCCGCCGACAGCGCCAGCGAACGCGAGCCCGAAGCCGTGGCACGCGAGGTCGCCGTGCTGATCTACACCTCCGGCACCACCGGGCAGCCCAAGGGCGTGATGGTGACGCACCGCGGCCTGCTGCACTTTGCCCGTGTCACGGTGGAATCGCGCCGCATGCAGCCGGATGACTGCGCCTATGCGGTCATGCCGATGTCGCATGTGTTCGGACTGGGCACGCTGCTGGTGTCGACCTTCCAGGCCGGCGCCAGCCTGTACCTGAGCGCGCGCTTCAACGCCGCGGACGTCATCGCGGCAATCCGGCAAGGGGCGATCACGCTGCTGCAGGGCGTGCCGACCATGTTCGGCCGCATCCTCGCGCATGTGCGTGCGAGCGGCATGCCGCTGGCGCCCTCACCCAGGCTGCGCTACCTGTACACCGGCGGCGGACCGCTCGACCCGACGCTCAAGCAGGAAGTCGAAGCGATGCTCGGCCAGCCGCTGCACCATGGCTACGGCATGACCGAGTACGCGGGCTCGCTGTTCGTCACGCGCGTGGACCGCCCGCGCGGCGATTGCTCGGCGGGTGAGATCGTGGAAGGCGCCGAACTGCGGGTGGTCGGCCCCGACGGCCAGCCCGTGCCGGCCGGCGAGTCCGGCGAGCTGTGGGTCAGGGGCCCCGGTGTCATGCGCGGCTACTACCGCGCACCGGCGCTGACCGCCGAGGCGCTGCGCCCCGGCGGCTGGCTCAACACCGGCGACCTGGGCCGGCTGGGGCCCGACGGCGCGCTGTTCATCGTGGGCCGGACCAAGGACCTGATCATCCACTCTGGCTTCAACGTCTATCCGATCGAGGTCGAATCGGTGATCAACACGCATCCGTCGGTGCGCGTGTCGGCGGTGGTCGGCCAGCCGGCCGCGGACGGCAACGAGCAGGTGATTGCCTTTGTCGAGATCAAGGACGGCGAGAAGTTCGATGCGCAGGCGCTGCACGACTACCTGGTCGACCGCCTGTCGCCGTACAAGCGCCCGGAAAAGATCCTGCGCGTCGCCAGCATCCCGACCACTGCCAGCGGCAAGCTGCTCAAGCACCAGCTCAAGCAGATGGTTTCGCAGCAGAATTAGCGGTGGCGATAACGGTGGCGATAACGGTGGCGATAGCGGCAGCGGCGGCGCTCAGTCCTGCCGCCCGAGTCCGTCCTCGACGAGCAGGTCGACCAGCTTGCGCGCGAACAGCGGCAACGCGCCCACATCCGCCACGCACACCTGCAGCTTGCGCTCGGCCCATTCGTCGTTGAGCTGGACGATGCGCAGCGCCATCGTGCCGGCGTGCCGCGCAGCCGTGCTCTCGGGCAGCACGCCGACGCCGACATTGGCCTCGATCATGCGGCAGGCGGTCTCGAAGTTGCTGACCTGGACGCGCCAGCGCAACTCGCGCTGCAGGTCGGCCGCGGCGCGCTTGAGGAAGTTGTGGATGGCGCTGGCTTCCGGCAGGCCGATAAAGTCGTAGTCGAGCGTATCGATGAAATCCACAGTGTCGCGCTCGGCCAGCGGATGGCTCAGTGCGGTCGCAAGCACGAGCCGGTCGCGCCGGTAGGGCATGACCTCCAGCCCTTCGGTGCGCACATTGCCCGCGATGATGCCGATATCGACCATCCCCTCCTGCACCGCACGCACGATGTCCGGGCTGAGCCGCTCCTGCATGTCGATGGTGACGTCGGGATTGCTGACCAGGTAGGTGCGCAGCACCGCGGGCAGGAACTCGCTCATCGCCGTGGTGTTGGCAAAGACGCGCACATGGCCCTTCACGCCAGCCACGTATTCCTGCAGATCGCCGCTGAGCTGCTCCAGCTGGCGGATCACGCGGCGCGCGTGCGCCAGCAGGGTCTCGCCGGCACCGGTGACCTTCACGCCCTGGCTGCTGCGGCTCAGCAGCTTGACGCCGACATACTCTTCCAGGTTCTTGATGCGGGTACTGGCCGCGGCCAGCGACAGGTGGGAACGCTGCGCGCCGCCGGTCAGGCTCTGGGCCTCGGCAATATGCGTGAACAGTTTCAGATCGACCAGATCAAAGCGCATTACATCGTTCCCTAGCGTGGTACGGGATTATCGCGCAAAGGCGGCGCCCGTACACGACGCCGGTGCGAATGCCGCACCGCCGGGGCGAATATCGCCCAGCGTTGGCGCCTTGTCCGCAAGACAGGCAAAGGTTAGCCAATAGTGCCAGGAAGCCGCGCGGGGCTGGAAGGCAGATGCGCTTGGGTGCCGGGCGGCAGCGAAACGAACGCGTCGTTCGGCTCAGGCTACCGAACGGTGCCGTTCCGGGGCGCGATGCGGCGCGAGCCGGCGCGCTGCATCCATGGACAGCCCAAAGCGGTCATAGAAGGCGCAGTCGAGGTCGCTATTGGCGGGCCAGCCCGCAAAGCGCGCCAGGTCGGCCGTCGCCACGTGCCCCGACATGGCTTCGAACAGCACGCGCATGAGCCGCTGCGTCCGGCACAGGTCGGTCAGTGCCGTGCCCTGCGCAAACAACGTGCGGCGCACCTGCGCTGCGGAAATGTCGAGCCGTTCGGCGATGAATGCGGCGCTCCAGGCGTACTGCGGCTGCAGGAAAACCCGCTTGGAGACTCGGTGATGCAGCGCCGCCTGTGCCGCCGCCGGCACCACGCCATGCAGTTCGAGATGGCATGCCGCAGGCTGGGCGCCGCTGCCGTCCAGATGCAGATCGATGGCTTCGAACGGCGCGACCGCCATCTCCTGGCCGGCCACCAGCAAGCGATCGAAGCCGCGCCGCCTGACCACCACCCTGCCTTGCGTGACCGCGACCGACAGCGGAAATGCCAGCAGCAGCCGCTGCAGGCTGATATGCATGGGGGACTGCAAATGGACGCGCATGGTGGCTCGGAAAGCGGTCTGTAACGATGACTATCATCGCCGCCCGCGAGAATTCCTGCCTCTGCAATTTCCGAACACCCCATTCGCCGCCACCACATGGGCTCGCTCGCACAGGCTGCCGGGACCGCGGGACTGCCCGCGGAGCCCGGTGACGCAAGCACTCAGGATGCGGCCGCCATGCCGCCATGCCGCCGCTTGCGCGGTCAGGCAAGGAAACGGCTGCCATCGGTGGCGGCATAGTACTTGCCGACCGTGGGATTGTCGGCATCGCCAACGCTGACGACGTAGGCGCCGGGCTCCAGGTCCGTGACCGGCAGGCTCGCGGACGCGCCCGGGCTGGTCTTGCCCGGCGCATCGTCGCCACCGCAGCCGGCAAGTGTCAGCAGTGCCAACAGGGGGAAAGCTGAAATAAGGCGTTTCATCGCGGCACGCCTCACTGGCCAAACAGTTCACCGAGACGCAGGCGCAGCCATTGCTGGCCCGCCGTGCGCTGGTCGAAGCCGACCTGCATGGCCGTCACGGCCACCTTGGTCTTGTAGACCACCGATTCATCTTCGGCCTGCGCGGGCGTCGGCGTACCGCCGCCGGCGCCGATGCCCAGCCCGTACGGAACGCATCCTGTCCGATATTCTCGTCAATTGAGCCGGTTTCCCCCGGACACGCCATGCGAGCCTGCGTTTCTGGCTGCTGGCGTGTGAAGGCCGGATTCTTCCCGATATCCGACGGTCCAACCGGAAGATCGCAGCCGCCGGTGCTGCGGACAGTTCGCATCAATTCCTGATAAGGACTTCCAGATGAAGCCGAACAAAGCCTGTCCGATTGTCCTGAGACGCACGCCGAACGGCCTGGAGATCCTGGCATTCGAGCATCCCCTCTCCGGACTCCAGATCATCAAGGGCAAGATCGAACCGGGTGAACCGCCGGCGGATGCCGCCGTGCGCGAGTTGCGCGAGGAGTCCGGCATTGCTGGCGTAGTGACGGCCGACCTGGGGTTGTGGGAATCCGGTCATGAAGAGCAGATATGGTCGCTGCACCTCTGCGAGCCATCGCAGCCGCTGCCGGACACCTGGGAGCACCTTACCGCCGATGATGACGGCCACGTGTTCAAGTTCTTCTGGCATCCCCTGGGCGAGGCTCCATCCGATCGCTGGCATTCGCTGTACAAGGATGCGCTGTCCACCATCGAAATGCGGCTGGCACGGATTGGAAAGTCCTAGAACGACATACAGGCGTGGCTGCGCACGCTGAGCACCGCTTCCTGCCGGAAGCGGGCCTTGTACTCGCTGGCGATGGCACGTACCGCCGCCTCGCTGCGTTCGTCGGGGGCATGCACCAGGCTGAGCACGCGTGTCGCCTCGCTGACGGCCTTGCCATCCGCGCCGCGCCATTGGCCGGAAGCCGGCCAGACCGTAAAGCCGTCCGGGAAGCGCGGTGCCACGGAGCCTTGCACAAAGGCATCCCATTCTGCCTCGGACACCGTGCCGCCGGGCTTTGCCATGCCGAAGTAGATCAGTTCGCCGATGGCCGCCTGTTCTCCGGCCGCGCATGGCGCAGCCGGTACGGCAGCGCAACCCGAAAGCGCGAATGCCAGCGCCAGCGCGATGGCAGGGGCGATCGCAATGGCATTCCCGGCACGAGACGAAGGCGAGCACCGAATCAGCATCCGTGCAGATTAGTGCAGCGACCGGCCCGCGTAAACGGTAAGGGATGCCGGAGCCGCGAACGTTCCGGCCTCCCCCCGGGCATCAGCGGCTGTCGGCGTCCAGTACCGCCTGCGCAAACGCCACCGGCGCCTCTTGCGGCGGGTTGTGGCCGATCTTGCCGCCCAGCTGGCGGTGCTCATAACGCCCGGTGAACTTGTTCGCATACGAACTGGGCGCCGGGTGCGGCGCGCCGTTCGCGTCGGCTTCCATGGTGATGGTGGGCACGCTGATCACAGGCGCCGTGGCAAGGCGTTTCTCGAACTCGTCGAAGTGCGACTCGCCGGCCGCAAGGCCCTGTCGCCAGCGGTAGTTGTGGATGGTGATCGCCACGTGGTCGGGATTGTCGAGCGCCACGGCGCTGCGATGGAAGGTGGCATCGTCGAACTCCCACTTCGGCGACGCCAGTTTCCAGATCAGTTTGGCAAACTGGTGCGTGTATTGCTGGTAGCCCGCCTGGCCACGGTCGGTGGCGAAATAGAACTGGTACCACCATTGCAGTTCTGCCTCGGGCGGCAGCGGCTTCTTGCCGGCGGCCTGGTTGCCGATCAGGTAGCCACTGACCGAGACCAGTGCACGGCAGCGGTCCGGCCACAGCGCGGCCATGATGGCGGCGGTGCGCGCACCCCAGTCGAAGCCGGCGACCACGGCGGTCGGGATGCGCAGCGCATCCATCAGCGCGATCATGTCGGCGGCGATGGCCGAGGGCTGTCCGTTGCGCATCGTGCCGGACGACAGGAAGGTCGTCGAACCGAAGCCGCGCAGGTAGGGAACGATCACGCGATAGCCGCGTGCCGCCAGCAACGGCACTACGTCGACGAAGCTGTGGATGTCATACGGCCAGCCGTGCAGCAGCAGCGCGACGGGGCCGTCGGCCGGCCCGGCTTCGGCATAGCCGACGTTGAGCACGCCGGCATTGACCTGGCGGAGCGCGGCGAACTTCGTATGGGTGCCTGGCGTGGTCGACGGCAACGGCGCGGTCTTGGGCAGGCCGGCTTCGGGACGGGCGGCTTGTGCCAGGCCGGCGTGCGCGGCGGCCAGCGTCAGCGCGGCAGCGCCGAGAAAGCCGCGGCGCGGCAGGTCGATGGTGTTTGACATCTCTCTCTCCTATCTGGTGATCGAACCAGGCACGAGTCTAGGAGGCGCTGGCAAGCGCAATGTGTCGGGAATCCGGCGTCTTGTATCGCTGTGTATCCGGATGTGGATGCCAGATACGCCGATACAAAAACGGGCCGGAAAATGAGCCAAATAAAGGCCGCTCCGAGGAGCGGCCCGAGTCTGGTGATATTCACCTCAGTCATTCCCGCGCAGGCGGGAATCCAGCGTCGTTGAAGTCACCGGGTTCCCGCCTGCGCGGGAACGACAGTCAACCTGGCGTCAGTCGTCCAGCAGCGACAGGTCGCGCACGGCGCCCTTGTCGGCCGACATGACCAGCTTGGCATAGGCCTTCAGCGCGGCCGACACCTTGCGCGGACGCGCCTTGGCCGGCTTCCAGCCGCGGGCGTCCTGCTCCTGGCGGCGGCGCGCCAGTTCCTCGTCGGACACCAGCACGTCGATGGTGCGGTTGGGGATGTCGATGCGGATCTTGTCGCCGTCGCGCACCAGCCCGATCGCACCGCCGGCTGCCGCCTCGGGCGAGCAGTGGCCGATCGACAGGCCCGAGGTGCCGCCCGAGAAGCGGCCGTCGGTCAGCAGCGCGCACGCCTTGCCCAGGCCCTTGGACTTGATGTAGCTGGTCGGGTACAGCATTTCCTGCATGCCGGGGCCGCCCTTGGGGCCTTCGTAGCGCACGATCACCACGTCGCCGGCCTTGACCTTGTCGTTCAGGATGTTCTCGACCGCCTCGTCCTGCGACTCGGTGACATGCGCCGTGCCCTCGAACACCAGGATGCTCTCGTCCACGCCGGCGGTCTTCACCACGCAGCCGTCGAGCGCGATGTTGCCCCTCAGCACGGCCAGGCCGCCTTCCTTGGAGAACGCATGCTCATAGGAGCGGATGCAGCCCTCGGCGCGGTCCAGGTCCAGGCTCGGCCAGCGCGTGTCCTGGCTGAACGCGACCTGCGTCGGGATGCCGGCAGGGCCGGCCATGTAGAAATGGCGGACCGCTTCGTCCTGCGTGCGGCCGATGTCCCACTGCTCCAGCGCATCCTTGAGCGAGGGGGCGTGGACCGTCGGCACGTCGGTATGCAGCTTGCCGGCGCGCTCCAGCTCGCCCAGGATCGCCATGATGCCGCCGGCGCGGTGCACGTCTTCGATGTGGTACTTGTTGGTGTTGGGCGCGACCTTGCACAGCTGCGGCACGACGCGCGAGAGGCGGTCGATGTCGTCCATGGTGAAGTCGATGCCCGCTTCCTGCGCGATCGCCAGCAGGTGCAGGATGGTGTTGGTCGAGCCGCCCATGGCGATATCCAGCGTCATGGCGTTCTCGAACGCCTTGAAGCCCACCGAGCGCGGCAGCACGCGCGCGTCTTCCTGCTCGTAGTACTGGCGTGCCAGCTCCACGATGCGGCTGCCGGCGCGCTTGAACAGTTGCTCGCGGTCGGCGTGGGTCGCCACCACGGTGCCGTTGCCCGGCAGCGACAGGCCCAGCGCCTCGGTCAGGCAGTTCATGGAGTTGGCCGTGAACATGCCCGAGCACGAACCGCAGGTCGGGCACGCCGAGCGCTCCACCTCGGCCACGTCGGCGTCGGAATAGGCGCTGTCGGCGGCGATCACCATGGCGTCGACCAGGTCGAGCTTCTTGAACTCGACGGCCTTGGTGACGGGATTGGCCAGGCGCGTCTTGCCGGCTTCCATCGGGCCGCCGGAGACGAAGATCACCGGGATGTTGAGGCGCATCGCGGCCATCAGCATGCCCGGGGTGATCTTGTCGCAGTTGGAGATGCACACCATGGCATCGGCGCAGTGCGCGTTGACCATGTACTCGACCGAGTCGGCAATGATGTCGCGGCTGGGCAGCGAGTACAGCATGCCGTCGTGGCCCATGGCGATGCCGTCATCGACCGCGATGGTGTTGAATTCCTTGGCCACGCCGCCGGCAGCCTCGATCTCGCGCGCGACCAGCTGGCCCAGGTCCTTCAGGTGCACGTGCCCGGGCACGAACTGGGTGAACGAATTGACCACCGCGACGATGGGCTTGTTGAAATCGTCGTCTTTCATGCCGGTGGCACGCCACAGCGAGCGGGCCCCCGCCATGTTGCGGCCGGCGGTGGAGGTTTTGGAACGGTATGTGGGCATTGTTTTGCTAAGGAATGTCGCCAGAAAGGTTGCGGGCCACGGGATGAACGGCCCTGCGCGCGCCCGTGCGGACAACCTCTTGAGCTGCGCCCTGGGCAAACCGGGGATTATCCCATAACAGGTCGTGTGTCAGGCTCCGGGTCGGCGGCCGATGCGGGCCGTGGATGGGAGCGCTCCCTCGAAATGCCTGATGCCGCACTTCCCTCCAACGTAAGACACCGCCCGATACACCGTATCCGGCGCGCCCCCTAGACTGGAATCGCGGGCGCTCTCGTGGCGCGGCTGAGGCGCGGAAGTCTTATGGCAACGAACCCAAGGGCGACAACGGCCAGGCGCCGCGCTGCGGAGCGGCCGGCCAGCCTTCAGGTTTACCAGGAAAAGCGGAATTTCCACATTACCCCCGAGCCCGCCGGCACACGGCGCAGGGGGAAGGCGCAGCCGTTGCGCCAGCCGTTGCATTTTGTGGTGCAGAAGCACTGGGCCCGCCGCCTGCACTACGATTTCCGGCTGGAACTGGACGGCGTGCTGCTGAGCTGGGCCGTGCCCAAGGGACCCAGCTACGACCCTGCCGAAAAGCGCATTGCCATCCATGTCGAGGACCATCCGCTCGACTATGCGGATTTTGAAGGCGAGATTCCACCGAAACAGTACGGCGCCGGCTCGGTCATTGTCTGGGACCGCGGCACGTGGGCGCCGGTCGGCGACGCGCGTGAGGGCATGGCAGCCGGCAAGCTGGTGTTCGACCTGTCCGGCGAGAAGCTGGCCGGCCGCTGGGAACTGGTCCGCATCGCCAGGCCGGGCGACCAGTCGGAACAGTGGATCCTCTTCAAGAAGCGCGACGCGTGGGCGCGGCCGTTGTCGGAGTTCGATGTGCTGGCCGCGCTGCCGGACAGCGTCATCGCCAGGCCACTGGGCGCATTGAACGAATCCGGGCAAGGCCTGGTTGACGACGCGGCCGAGGCGGTCAGGCACGCGCCGCGCGCGCCGCTGCCGGCGAAGCTGGCGCCGCAGCTGGCAACGCCTTCGCCCACGCTGCCGGGCGGCACCGGCTGGATCATCGAAACCAAGTTCGACGGCTACCGCATCCTGGCGCGGATCGACGATGCGCGGGTGACGCTCTTCACCCGCAACGGCCATGACTGGACCCGCAAGCTCGGCTCGCTGGCCGCCGAGATCGAGAAGCTCGATATCTCGCAAGGCTGGCTCGATGGCGAGATCGTCGTGCTGCGCGACGGCATGCCGGACTTCAATGCGCTGCAGAACGCCATCGACGGGCAGCGGCACGACGCCATTGTCTTCTTTGCCTTCGACCTGCCTTACTGGGAAGGCCGCGACCTGCGCGGCCTGCCGCTGGCGCAGCGCCGCGAAAAGCTGGCCACGCTGGTCGCCACGGGCACGGAGCGGGTCCGCTTCAGCGAGGCCTTCGATGCGCCTGCCGCGCAGATGTTCCAGGCGGCGTGCAAGCTCGGCCTGGAAGGCCTGATGTTCAAGCGCGCGGATGCCGCCTACGTTTCCGCTCGTACGCAGACCTGGCTGAAGATCAAGTGCAAGCTGCGCCAGGAGTTCGTCATCGGCGGGTTCGCGGACCGCGAAGGGTCGAAGACTGAAATCGGCAGGCTGCACCTGGGTGTCTATGACGAGGGCAACAAGGGCGAACTGCTCTACGTGGGCGGCGTCGGCACCGGCTGGGACAGCGAGATGGCCGCGAAGCTGCACAAGCGGCTGGCGGCATTGCAGGTCGACGACAGCCCGTTCGCCAACGAAGCGCGTGGCAGCCGCCGCTGGGGCCGTGGCCGTCCCGCCGTGTCGCGATGGGTCAAGCCAACGCTGGTGGCGGAGGTCGAGTTTTCCGACTGGACGCCGGAGGGCCAGGTCCGCCATGCCTGCTTCAAGGGCCTGCGCACCGACCGCCCCGCCGGGTCGGTCCGGCGCGAAGCGGTCCAGACCACCGTGACGCCGCATGGCATGGCCGCCATCAAGGTCACCAACCCCGAGCGCGTCATCGACAAGGCCGGGGGCTTCACCAAGGTCGAACTGGTGCGCTATTACGAGAGCGTCGCCAGCCTGATGCTGCCGCACCTCGCCGAGCGCCCCTTGTCGCTGGTGCGCGCGCCGGACGGCATCGACGGGCCGACGTTTTTCCAGAAGTATGCGGAAACGGCAATGCCGGGACTGACCGAGCGCCCCGCGTCGCTCTGGCCCGGCCACGGCGCGCTGCTGACGGCCGACTCGGCCGAAGCCATCGTCGCCGCGGCGCAGATGAATGTGGTGGAGTTCCATACCTGGAACTCCACCACACGCGATATCGACCATCCCGACCGGGTCATCTTCGATCTCGATCCCGGCGAAGGCGTGCCATGGGAATCGATGCTCGAAGCAGCCATGCTGGTGCGCACGCTGCTCGATGAGCTCGGCCTGCAGGCATGGCTGAAGACCAGCGGCGGCAAGGGACTACACGTGGTGGTGCCGCTGGCGCCGCGCCGCTCGTACGATGAAGTCAAGGCATTCTCACGGGCGGCGGTGAAGCACCTGGCCGCCACCCTGCCCCGCCGCTTCACCGCCCGCTCCGGCGCGGCCAACCGCAAGGGGCGGATTTTTGTCGATTACCTGCGCAACGGCTTTTCCCAGACCACCGCAGCGGCGTTCTCGGCGCGGGCCAGGCCGGGGCTCGGGGTCTCGATGCCGGTGTCGTGGGAGCAACTTGGCAAGCTGAAAAGTGGCGCACAGTGGACTATCCGCGATGCCCGCGAGTACCTCAGCTTCCAGGTCGCCGACCCGTGGCAGTCCTATTGGGACAGCCGCCAGACTTTGACCGCCGCCATCGAGCGCTTAAGCTGATTCCAGCCGTACTGCATTGCGGAGACTTCCATGCCTGCCCGATCCCTCGCCTCGCTGTCCCTCTCCTTCGGCCTAGTATCGATCCCCGTCAAGCTCTACACGGCCACCGAAACCAGCTCGGCGGTGCGCTTCAACCTGCTGAGCAAGGAAGGCTCGCGCCTGAAGCAGCAGTACATCTCCGAGCAGACGCAGGAGGTGGTCGAGCGGGCCGACATGGTCAAGGGCTATGAATTCGAGAAGGGCCGCTTCGTGACCTTCTCTCCCGACGAGCTCAAGGCGCTGGAAGAAAGCGCCAGCCACATGGTCGATATCGTCGCGTTCATTCCCGAGCGAAGCGTCGATCCGCTGTACTACGACAAGGCCTATTTCATCGCGCCGGACAAGCGCGGCGGCAAGCCTTACAGCCTGCTGCGCGAAGCCATGGCCAGGACCGGGCGCTGCGCCATCGCCAAGTGGGCCGCCAAGGGCAAGTCGCATATCGTGCAGATCCGGCCGGTCGAAGGCGGGCTGGTGTTCCAGCAGCTGCTGTTCGCCGATGAAGTGCGCAATATCGCGGAACTGCATATCGATGAGGTGGCGGTCTCGGATGCCGAGCTGAAACTCGCGGTCCAGCTGATCGAGCAGGCATCGGAAGACCAGTACGACCCGGCCCAGTACAAGGACGAAGAGAAGGCCAGGGTTCTCGCCGCCATCGACGCCAAGATCGCCGGCAAGCAGATCGTGTCGCCGGAGCCGGCCGAGGTTGCCGCCGGCGGCGAGGTCATCGACCTGATGGATGCACTGCGCGCCAGCCTGTCGAAGAAGGGAGCGCCTGCGGCCAGGGGCAAGGCCGCCGCGGAAACGGCGTCCGCCCGCCGTCCCGGCAAGCGCGCCGCAACGCCGGCAGCGCCCACGCCGATCCGGCGCACCGCGAAGAAATCGGCGTGAACCGCGGCGAAGGCCTGACCACGCGGGCGCTGGAGGCGCGCCTGGGCGTATCGCGCCGGCTGATCGGCAGCCTGGTCAGCGCCGGGCTGGTCACGCCCGCGCGCGGTCCGCGCGGCGAGCATGTGTTCTCGTTCCAGGACGTGGTGCTGATCCGCACCGCGGCCTCGCTGCACCAGGCACGCGTGGCACCGGCGCAGATCCTGCGGGCGCTGCAGCGGCTCGAACGGCTGGCGCCGGACCGGCACCTGTCAGGCGTGCGCATGTCCGCCAGCAGCGGCAAGGTCTCGGTGCGCGACCGGCATGGCGCGTGGCTGGTGGAGAGCGGGCAGCGGCTGATGGAATTCGAGCCGGCGCCGGACAATGTGCGCGTGGTGGAACTGGCGCGTGCCGCCGCCGGCGAAACAGCGGCCGGCCAAGCCTTTGCGCGCGCGCAGGCGCTCGAGCCCGTTGATGCCGTCGCCGCGGAAGCCGGCTACCGGCGCGCGCTGTCGCTGGCGCCCGGCATGCTGGACGCCTACCTGAACCTGGGCTGCCTGCTGTCGGACCAGCAGCGCTTCGACGACGCGATCGCGCTCTATGAAGGCGCACTGGGCTGGCTGCCGGACGCGCCGCAGCTGCATTTCAACCTGGGCGTCGCGCTGGAAGATATTGGTGCGCCGCAGTCGGCGCTGGCGGCCTACGATCGCTGCATCGCGCTTGCGCCCGGCGATGCGGATGCGCATTACAACGCCGCGCGGCTGCATCATGAACTGGGGCACTTCCAGAAGGCGGTGCGGCACTTCAACCAGTATCGCAAGCTCAACCGGGCGGATTAGCAGTACGGGCGGCCGCACGGGCCGATGGCCGCGAAGTGACGCCCGCTTCAGCTGAAGCGATCCCGCATGACCAGCGCGCTGACCTTGTGGCCGTGCCAGAACATCTGGTGGATGCGGCCCTTGAGCTTGTCCAGGGTCTCGTCGTCGAGCGTGTCGAAGGTCAGCCTGACCGCGGGCCGGGTGCCGTCGCCTTCCATATGTTCGATGCTGTTGTATTCCGGGAAGCCGTACTTCACCAGGAAGGCGCCGATTTCTTCGTCGGTGACGCCGGCATCGATGTTGCTGAGCATGAGAACGGACATGGATCACCTCCGCTGTTGGAACAAGGGCGACGGACATTCCGCCGCCCGGGGCGTCATGGCTTGACCTCGGTCCACCCCGGGCCGGGGTCGAAGGACCGGATCGCAGCGGCCCTTGCCGCACTGTCCGGACCCAGGTCGCGCTCGTAGACGCGGCCGTCGTGGCTCACCATGAAGCTCTTGACGCCGGTATCCCCGTACCGCAGCGGCCAGGCGATCACCGCAAACCCGCCAAAGAGCTTGCCATCGACGACATAGTCATACTTGCCGCCCGGCGCGTGCGAGCCCTGCGACGTCAGCAGCCGGTAGCGGTAGCCATGGTAGCCCGCGCCCGGCGCGCTGCGATGCTCCGCGCTGAGAAAGGCGGGGCCCAGCGGGCTTTCCGGTTCGCCGGGGCGCGTTGGCCAGTACAGGCCATCGTGCTTGCCGGGCGAGCTGACCAGCTTCGAGGCGTACGCTGTCACGCCGCGGTCCTGGCGCATCAGCTGCGCATATTCGTTCTGCGCGTCGCACACGGCGAGCAAGGTCTGCATCACCGACAGTTCGTTGCGGCCGATGCGGCGCAGGCGCATCTCATCGACGCCGGCGCGCGTGTCGAAATGCCAGCCCTTGGCAGTCTTCACCAGCGGCACCGGCATGGTCCAGCCGTCATTGCCCGCGGCAATGCGGGCGCGGTCTGGTCCGTCTGGGCGAATCGCGTGCGACTGGTGCCATGCCTCAAGGAACCTGTAGCGGATCTCGGCGCCGACCGGCGGGATCAGGTCGGTATAGCGGGCGCCGAGCAGTGACTTCATGGCGGCGTCGTCGCTGGTGGCAACCGCTTCGCCGAATGCGTTCATTGCCGCCTCGGGCGTGGCGAAACTCTTCTGCGCGTAGGCCGGCGCCGCCGCCAGGGCGAGCAGCAGCCCTCCAAGGGACAACGCCTTGCGGCAGGGCCAGGCCAGGCCCGATCGTTGCGTGCGCTGCATATCGCTGTCCCCCGCTCAACGCCGTCCGCCACCACGGCCACCGCCACCACCACCGCGGCCACCGCCGAAGCCCCCGCCGCCACGGCCGCCGCCGCCGCTGAAGCCGCCACCGCCGCCACGCTGACCGCCACCGTCGCGGAACGAGGCTGACTGCGTGCTGGCGCGGCCGCGGTCGAAGTCACGCTGCGCGGCCGCGCCTCCGCCGCCTACGCCCTGGAATGCGTTGTCGCGACCACCGCCAGCGGACCGGTCCGAAGCGCGAGCCCGGTCGGACGCCCCGGCGCGATCGGACACCCCTGCCCGGTCGGACACGCCGGCGCGATCGCCCGCACCGCCACGATTGCCACCTCTGTCCGCGACGCTGCCGCGATCGCCAACACCGCCGCGGTCGCCAACACCGCCGCGGTCGCCAACACCGCCGCGGTCGCCAACGCCGCCGCGGTCGCCAACGCCGCCGCGGTCACCGACGCCGCCGCGCCCACCGCGATCCCCGCCCGCCATGCGGTCGGACACGCCACCCGCGCCTTCGCGGCCGCGGAACTCGTTGCGGCGGTTGGCGGCAGCCGCATCACGCCCGCCAAACCTTTCGCTCGTCGCGTTATCCCGGTACGCCACCCCTTTGCGGTGCGAGGCGTCGTGCTGCCATTTCCCTCCGCCCTGCACCTTGGTGCGGTCGAAATTGCGGTCGATATTGGCAGCCTTGTTGACGTTGATGTTGACGTCGCCCCCGCCCCAGTTGCAGTTGCCGAAAATCGCGCCCGCAGCGGCCAGGCCAACGCCCCAGGCAAAGCCGGTCATCAGCGCGGCGCCGGGATAGTAGGCAGGATAAGGGGGCCAGTAATACGGCGGGTAGGAGGGATAGCTCCAGGCGCCGTACACCACCGTCGGGTTGTAAGCCGGCACGTAGATGACTTCCGGGTTCGCCGGCTCGATCCGCACGATGGTTTGCGCCGGCGCTGCCGACTGCGCTGCCTGTGCCGACGGCGCCGGCGCAGGTTCTACAATGACGTTCTGCTGCTCGTTCGACTTGAGATTGCCCGATTGCTGCGCGCGCGCCCGCAACCGCTGCACGGCGTCGAGCACTTCCTTCTCCTGGCCGATGAACGCGTCGCCCAGCTTCTGCGTCCAGTCGAGCTTGTCGCTCATGGGCTCCAGCACCTGCGGGAACGCCACCAGCGACTTGACGCTGACATCCCAGGTCTGGCTCTCGACCGCTTTCAGCGCGGCGTCACCCTTCACCTTGGGATTGGCCTTGACCCAGCGTGCCGCCTGCACGATCTCGAGCGGATAGGTGGAGGCCATCAGCACCTGCGACAGCACCGAATCGGGATAGAGGGCGATGGGCGCAACCAGGGCCTCGAGTTCTTCCGGCTTGAACGGTGCCGGCTGGGCTGGCGCATTCTGCGCATGGGCACTCAGCGCCAGCCATGCCAGGCCCGCGCACAGGCAGGCGCCGACACGGCGCCAAAGACGCATTCCCCGCCCCTCCATGGCCGTCTCCCTTGCCCCGTCGCCGGGCGCCGTTACGGGGCTCAACTTCCGGCCTGCCGTCCGCGCCGTGTCCGCGCCAGGCCTGGAAAAGGTAATCAGCGATCACGATGTATTGCCCTGACAAACTATAGGTGCCGGCGCCGCCTCCAGAGATGAAAACTTTGCGAAAGTGAAATAGGAAAAACTTTTGCCGCCCGCCGGTCCGGACAACGCGGCCAATGCCCGCGGTTTTGCTATTGTGATGAGGTGCCGCATGACACAGGCCGGGCCGCCGTATGCCTTGCCACCTCTCCCGATGCTCGAACCCTATGGACCTATGGAGGAGAACCATGGCCAAGCATAAAGACAAGCGCCACGACAAGGACAGGGAGCAGGCCGCGGCCGAGACCGAGCCGCCACGCCCGCGCGATGACGCCGAGGACCGGCAGGACGAAGGGCGGGAGCCGCTGCAGGAACGCATGTCCGAGAAGGACTACCAGAAGGAGCTTCGCCACCTGCACGGCGAACTGGTCAAGCTGCAGCGCTGGGTGCAGGCGAGCGGCACCAAGGTCTGCGTGCTCTTCGAAGGCCGCGACGGCGCCGGCAAGGGCGGCACCATCAAGGCGCTCACCGAACGCGTCAGCCCGCGCGTGTTCCGCGTGGTCGCGTTGCCGGCCCCGACCGATCGCGAAAAGAGCCAGATGTACATGCAACGCTATCTGCCGTATCTGCCCGCGGCAGGCGAGATCGTGATCTTCGACCGCAGCTGGTACAACCGTGCCGGCGTCGAGCGTGTGATGGGATTCTGCACCGAGACCCAGGCCGAGGAGTTCCTGCGCGCCGTCCCGCTGGTGGAGCGGGCCATCGTCAATTCCGGCATTATCCTGATCAAGTACTGGCTGGAAGTCAGCCCGGATGAGCAGACGCGCCGCCTGAAAGGACGCATCCACGACGACCGCAAGACCTGGAAGCTCACCGACATGGACCTGCGCTCGTACAGCCGCTGGTACGACTATTCGCGCGCGCGCGACGCCATGTTCGAGGCGTCCGACAGCGACTTCGCGCCGTGGTACGTCGCCGATTCCAATGACAAGCGGCGGGCGCGGCTGAACATCATCCGGCACATGCTGGACCGGATCCCGTACCAGGAGATCGAGCGCAAGCCGGTCAAGCTGCCGGCCCGGCAGAAGGCGCACGGATACCAGGAGCCCCACTACCCCTACCGGCATGTGGAGTCGCGGTATTAGTACGAGGAGTACGAGGCAGCCGGCGGCCTAGTCGCGCAGCTTGCGCGACTTCCAGTCGCCGTTCTTCTCCTTGCAATACCAGCCGGTCCAGCTCTCGGACACGCCGGCACGGCGGAACTCGCTGTGCAGCTGCCGGCACCGGTCGCCATGGTCCTGCCGGGAACGCAGCGGCGTGAACGCGCCTTCGACCTTGCGCTCGCGGGTGTCCGGCGGCAGCGTGAACGGCACGCGCGCACCGTCGGCCCCCTGGTCCAGCGTCCTGCGGAAGACGTCGTTCAGCACGTCGAACTGCTTCTGCGTCAGCGTGCCGACAACGGTGCCGGAGAGATAGTGATCAAAGTAGGCAAAGGCCATCCCTGCCGGCGCCAGCGCGGCAAGGCACGCGCCGGCGCATGCCAGCGCGGGCAAGACCCGGAATCGGCGGTTCATGTAAGGCTCCTTCGACGTGGTGCCCTGGCAAGCGTGGCGTGAGCTGCAGACGCTGGCGCCGGCCGCGTACGGCATCAGTCTTCCTTGCCAAGGTAATCATCGACCGCGCTGCCCACGGTAGGGTGGAACTTGTCGCCGAACGCTTCCATCAGCTCGAAGCGCTTGAGCTTGTCGCGCACCGGGTCCTTCATCTCGGCGAAATGCAGGTCGATGCCGCGCTCGCGCAAACAGGCGCTCAGATCGCGCAGCATGTCGGCCGACGTGACGTCGACGCTGGTCACCGGTTCGGCGGCGACCACCACGCGGCGCACCGGCGTCGGCGAGGCGTCGATCGCTTCCATCAGGCGTTCCTGGAACAGCTCGGCGTTGGCAAAGAACAGCGGCGCGTCCCAGCGGAACAGCACCAGTCCGTCGATCCGCCTGGCCTCAGGGTAGCGCTCGGTATCGTGGTACCCGCGCAGCCCCTCCACCTTCCCCAGCACGGCATAGTGCGGCCGCCAGCCATCCCAGAGGAATTCGATCACGGCGATCACCACGGCCAGGAAAATGCCCTGGATGGTGCCGAACACGGCCACCGCGGCGAAGCACACCATGGACAGCCAGAACTCCCATTGCTGGATGCGGTAGATGCGCCTCAGGTCGGCGAACTCGAACAGGCCGATGGCCGCGGCGATCACCACCGCGGCCAGCGCGCTGCTCGGCAGGTACTGCAGCAGGTTGGGCGCGAACATCAGCAGCACGGCCACGGCCAGCGCGCCCACCACGCCGGTGACCTGGGTCTTGGAGCCGGCGGCTTCGGCCACTGGCGTGCGCGAGGCGCTGCTGCTGATCGGAAAGCCCTGGAACAGTCCCGCCGCCAGGTTGGCGGCACCCAGCCCCACCATTTCCTGGTTGGGGTCCACGCGGGTATTGGTGCGCGCGGCATAGGTGCGCGACAGCACGCTGGTGTCCGCGAAGGCGATCAGCGCCACCGCGCATCCGCCCAGCACGATCTTCATCAGGTCGGCGCCGTCCAGCCACGGCACGACAAAGGCGGGCAGCCCCTGCGGCGTCTTGCCCAGCACTTTCACCCCATGCTGGTCCAGGCCGAACATGCTCACCGCGAGCGTGGCGAGGACCACCGCGATCAGGATGCCCGGCACGCGCTCGAAGCGCTTCAGGGCCAGGATCAGGGCCAGGCTGCCGGCGCCGACGGCAAAGCTGTACCAGTTGGTCTGCCCGGCCACGATGGCGCTGCCCAGCGCAACCATCTCCCGCAGCGGCCCGGCATCCTCGACCGGGATGGCGAACAGCTTGGGCAGCTGGCTCACCAGCACGGTCAGGGCGATGCCGTTCATATACCCGTAGCGGATCGGCTTGGACAATAGTTCGGCGACGAAGCCGAGGCGCAGCAGCCCCATCACGATGCAGACCACGCCCGAGACCACGGCCATCATGCTGGCCACCAGCACGGCACGCGCCGGATCGCCGCCGGCAACCTGCAGCACCACGGCCAGGATCGGCGCGGCCAATGCCGAGTCCGGGCCCAGCACCAGGATCCGGCTCGGCCCGAACAAGGCGTAGACCAGCAGCGGGACCATGGTGGCGTAGAGCCCGTAGACGCCGGGCACGCCGGAGGCCTCGGCGTAGGCGATGCCGACCGGCATCAGCATGGTGGTCAGCACCAGCCCCGCCGCCAGGTCCCGCGGCAACCAGTCCGGCCGGTAGGACTTCAGCATCCGGACGCCTGGCAGCCAGCGCAGCCACCCGGCGGCCTTGCCATCGTCTCGTCCTGCGAAGGGCGTCAGTTTCCCGGATTCCATGGCAGCCTTAATTGTCCGATACGCATCGAATATAGGCGTTGGCGGCACAGTCTTGCCATGCCGCGGGCGGGTTACTTGCCGGCGGCGCCAGACGCGGGCGGTGCCACGGCTCGCGCCCCGCTCGCCCGGCTCCTCGTTTTCCCGCACTGTCCCTGAATGCAAAAACGTTGTCCCGGAAAGCCAAACCGGAGACAGCCAATCTTAGATACTTCGCGGGTCGCAACCGACCTGCGCCCGCCGCCTGCAAGAGCATTGCCTCCCCTGCTGGCGTAGCCGTGGCCACTACTGGAAGAGCTTTCATGATCGGGCAACCCACTAACACCCATCGCGCAATTGCAACGCCCTCGGGCAAGGCATCGCAATCCGGCCTCTACGGCTGGATCGTCTTTGCCCTGAGCTTTGGCCTGCTGCTGTCGGACTACATGTCCCGCCAGGTACTGAACGCGGTATTCCCCCTGCTGAAGGCCGAGTGGTCGCTGAGTGACACCGAGCTCGGTGCGCTGGGCGGCATCGTGGCGCTGATGGTCGGCTTGCTGACGTTCCCGCTGTCGATCCTGGCGGACCGCTGGGGCCGGGTCAGGAGCCTGGTGCTGATGGCGGCGCTGTGGAGCCTGGCCACGCTGGGCTGCGCGCTGGCGAACAACTTCGGCGAGATGTTCATCGCGCGCCTGTGCGTGGGCATCGGCGAGGCGGCCTACGGCAGCGTCGGCATTGCCGTGGTGCTGTCGGTGTTTCCGCGCCACCTGCGGGCGAGCCTGAGTTCGGCCTTTATCGCCGGCGGCGCGTTCGGCTCCGTGCTGGGCATGGCGCTGGGCGGTGCGTTGTCGGCCCATTTCGGCTGGCGCTGGGCCTTTGCCGGCATGGCGCTGTTCGGGCTGGTGCTGGTGGCGGTGTTCCGCCTGGTCGTGACCGAACCGCGGCTGCAGGCCCGGCGCAAGGCGCTGGGCGAGGACGCCGAGACCGCATCGCGCGAGCCTGCCCTGGCCATGCGCCCGCTGCTCGCCGCGCTGTTCTCGGCGCGCTCGATCCTCTGCGCCTATGTCGGCAGCGCCATGCAACTGCTGGTGATGGGCGCCCTGATCACCTGGATGCCGAGCTACCTGGCGCGCTACTACGGCATGGCCACCGATCGCGCCGGCGTGGTCGCGGCGGGCTTCGTGCTGGCTGGCGGCGTCGGCATGGTACTGTGCGGGGCGATGACCGACTGGATCGCCCGCCAGGCGCCTTGCCGCAAGTGGGCGGTCGCGGTGACCTACAGCCTGATCTGCTGCGGCCTGCTGCTGACGGCGTTCCGGCTCCCCGCGGGCAGCCTGCAACTGGCGCTGATCGGTGCGGGCATGCTGTTTGTCGGCGGCACCGCCGGCCCCGCCAGCGCCGCGGTCGCCAACCTGACGCGCCCGGCCATCCATGCCACCGCCTTTGCCACGCTCACGCTGGCCAACAACCTGCTGGGCCTGGCGCCCGGACCGTTCGTCACCGGCCTGCTCGCCGACCACATCGGCCTGCAAGGCGCATTGCAGTGGGTGCCGCTGGCGTCGCTGGTAGCCGCCGCCGCCTTCCTTGCCGGCCGCCGCTACTACGCAGCCGACCTGCGCCGCCTGGACAGCCGGAACGAAGACGCCGCTCCCGCAACTTCTCACTGATCTGGAACCATGAGCCTTACCCCTGACACCACCGTGCTGCTGGTCCCCGGCCTGCGCGACCACGTTGCCGAGCACTGGCAGACCCTGCTCCAGGCACAGCTGCCCAACGCGCGCTCGGTGCCGCCGCTCGAGCACGACAAGCTCAGCCGCGATGCCCGCGTTGCCGCGCTGGACGCCGCGCTGGCCGAGATCGACGGTCCGGTCGTGCTGGTCGCGCACAGCGCCGGCGTCATGATCACCGCGCACTGGGCTGCGCATGCGGCCGCACATTCGGCTGCAGAAAACCGCCGCAAGATCCGCGGCGCACTGCTGGCCACGCCCGCCGACCTGGAAACCCCCATGCCGGCCGGCTACCCGGACACCGCCACGCTGGCGCAGCACGGCTGGCTGCCCATTCCCAGGAGCCCGCTGCCCTTCCCGACCATCCTCGCTGCCAGCCGCAACGATCCGCTGGCGACCTACCCGCGCACCGCCGAAATGGCCAGCGACTGGGGCAGCAAGCTGGTCGACCTGGGCGAAGTCGGCCACCTCAATCCCGCCGCGGGCTACGGCCCATGGCCGCGCGCGACCGCGTTGATCGATGAGTTGCTGCGCGCCGGCTGATCCAGCGCATTGATTTGTAGTACCCGGCAATACCAAACGAGACGGAAATATCCGCATCCCAAAAACCAAAGGAAACAAGTGGAGAAACAATCCATGAAGATCAGGACCCTGGCTGCAGCCGCAGCGCTTGCCTGCTCGGGCAGCGCCCTCGCGCAGTCATCGACCGTCACGCTGTATGGCGTGGTGGACATCAACGTCGAATACGCCAACCATGTTGGCGCGGTGCCGGTGGCGAGCAACCAGTTCAACCGCGGCCCGGCAAACGACGTGTACCGCATGAACTCGGGTGGCATCTCCGGCTCGCGCTGGGGCATGCGCGGCACCGAGGATCTCGGCGGCGGCCTGAAAGGGCTGTTCGTGCTGGAAAGCGGCTTTAACCTCGATACCGGCACGA
Source organism: Cupriavidus sp. L7L (assembly GCF_004353535.1). Taxonomy (NCBI): domain Bacteria; kingdom Pseudomonadati; phylum Pseudomonadota; class Betaproteobacteria; order Burkholderiales; family Burkholderiaceae; genus Cupriavidus; species Cupriavidus sp. L7L. The sequence continues at coordinate 500,788 of NZ_SMNY01000010.1, read as the reverse complement.
TGCAGCAAAGCAACCGCCTGTTCGGCCGCCAGGCCTTCGTCGGCCTGCAGAAGGCAGGCATCGGCCAGATCAGCCTGGGCCGCCAGTACACCTCGATGTTCGAGGCGCTGGCGAACTTCTCGCCGGCGGCCTACGCCACCCAGTACGAGCCGGTGGTGCTGCAGTCCGGCCCGAACTTCCGCGCCGACAACACCGTCAAGTACACCGGCCAGTTCGGCCCGGTCACCGCGCTGGCGCACTGGTCCTTCGGCACCGGCCTGGCCCTGCCGGCGACCGTGGGCATTGCCACGCCGATCGGCGGCAACGGCGAAGTGCCCGGGCAGTTCCGGCGCGACACCGCGTGGGGCGCCGCGGTGGCCTACCAGGGCGGCCCGTTCGGCGTGACCGTTGGCTACGACCAGTGGAATCCGACCATCGGCACCAGCAACGGCGAGGTCAAGAAGGCCGTGGTCGGCGCGAGCTATTCGTATGGCCCGGCAAAGATCATGGGCGGCTATCGCTGGGGCCAGAACAAGAACGCCGCGGACGTGGTGATCCAGCGCGACGACTTCTACTGGATCGGCGGCACCTACCAGGTCACCCCGGCCATCGGCCTGACGCTCGAATACGCCTACGACAACGTCAAGACCCTGTATGGCGATACCCATGTCCCCAACCCGTGGCAGGTCGCCTTCATCGCCAACTACGCGTTCTCCAAGCGCACCGACGTGTACCTGACCACGGCCTATGCCAAGAATGCCGGCCTGATGATGGAATCGCTGGCTACGGTCTACGCCAACAGCCTGTCGCTGGGCAACAGCTACGCGCTGGCCAACGGGCAGAGCAACATGTTCGGCGCGGCAGTGGGCATCCGCCACAAGTTCTGACAACGCGTCTCGCGGCATCGATCCCGCAAGCGATGCTCTTTGCGGCCGCCCGGTCTTTCCGGGACGGCCGATTTTTTTTGGACGGTGGAAATGCGGCGTGCGCCAGGCGCACGCCGCCGCTATCGGCGCAGGAAGCCGTGGACGATGCCGGCCGCATGCTCCGGCCCGGTCACCAGGAAGAGGTGGCCATCATCGACCATCTGCAGCGTCGAGCCAGGGATGCGGGCGGCCAGGATCCTGGCATTGACCGCGGGAACGATCGGATCGTCGGTGCCGTGCATGACCAGCGTGGGCTGGCGCAGCGAGCCCAGCCACGGCAGGCTGCTCCAGCCCCATGCCGCGAGCAGCTGGTAAAGATAGCCGCGCCCGGCCGGCGGCTGCATGTGCTGGCCGTGTTCGTCGAGCAGGGAAGGATCACGTCGAAAAGCGCCGCCGTAGAGGTCGGCGCCGACGCGGCGCAGGTATTGCGGGTCGGTATAGCGGCGCACGCCGATCATCCTGGCAAGCACCGACAGGCGGCCCGGCACCATGATCACGCCGGGCGACGTGGCCGCCAGCACCAGGCGCCGGCACCGCGACGAATAAAGACGGGCGAACTCCTGCGCCAGCGCCCCGCCCCACGACACCCCCAGCGCATCGACCTGGCCCGTATAGCCGAGATACGACAGCAGGCGGTCGGCGAGCACGCAAAGACTGGAAAAACGGTACGGCACCATCGGCGCGGGCGAGCCGCCGGCGCCGGGAACGTCGAATAGAATGACTTCGATGCCCGGCAGGGCATCGACAAAGGGGGCGAGCAGTTCGAGATTGGCGCCGATGCCGTTGAATATCAGCAGCGGCGGTCCGGCATCGCTGCCGGGCCGGATGCCGGCACGCACGACCTGGCCGTCCAGGTCCACGGTCAGCACCTGCAGCTTTTGGCCGGCATGCGTGCCGGTGTCTGTTGTTGTCATCAGCTTGTCCTGGAGAGTTTGCGCACGGGCATGGCCGGCGCGCGGCCATGCCCGCCGCAATTTATTGCTTCGGGCGCAGAATCCCCTTCACCTCCTCGACGTTCTCGGCAAGGCGGCGTCCGACCACGGAAATGCTGTCCGCCTGCGCCTTGTACAGCGTGTCGGTCAGGCCGCGCACGCCGGCAACGGCCTTCTGCAGCGAGCGCGGCAGGGCTTCCGCCAGCTTCACGGGCGCCTTGCCATCGACGGCCTGGCCGCCGCGCGACAGCGCCTGCAGGTCGGCGGCGGCATCGCACAGGAACTCTGCCTGCTGGCGCACCAGCGATTGCAGGCCTCCGAGCAGCATGACGTTGACGCTGGCGAGCGCCTCGATGTCCTTGCGGCGCGAATCCAGGACCGCGGCCGGGTCCAGGCGGTTGTTGCGCACGAAGTCGAGCAGCTTCTTGTGCGGGGCTTGCGCGGCCGATGCGCCTGCGGTGTTGGTCGATTCCATATTGCTTTCTCCTGAAGGTTGGGTTGGGAAATTCAGATCGCGATGTTGCGGTGTTGCGATGTTGCGGCGTCTCGCCATGCGCGCTACGCCTCGGTCACATAGCGGCCCGGCGCTTCGCCGCAGGGGGCGAAACGCAGGCTGCCGGGGGCCGCGGGCGCGTTGCGCTTCGGGCCGGAGCGCTTCTTCAGCCACTGGGTCCAATGCTCCCACCACGAGCCCTGCTCGGCGGTGGCGCCGTCCAGCCAGGCTTCGGGGTTCGCATCGGGCGTGCCGCTGCGGAAATACTTCGACTTGGCATTGCCGGGCGGATTGACCAGGCTTTGCACGTGGCCGCTGGAACTCAGCACGAACTCGGTGCGCCCGCCGAACGCCTGCGCCGAGCGGTACACCGCCTTCCACGGCGTGATGTGGTCGGTCATGCCCGCCAGCACGTACTTGTCGCAGTCCACGTCGGACAGCGAAATGGCGTGGCCGAGCACCTGCAGCGCACCCGGCGTGGCGAGCTGGTTCAGCGTCAGCATGTCCAGGAACTGGCCATGCAGGCCGGCCGGCAGGCGCGTGGTGTCGTTGTTCCAGTAGAGGACGTCGAACGCGGGCGGCGCATTGCCGAGCAGGTAGTTGTTGACCCAGTAGTTCCACACCAGGTCGTTGGGCCGCAGCCACGCAAACACCCGGCCCAGCGCCTCGCCATCGAGCACGCCGCGCGACGCGCTGCCGTGCCGCGCCGCCGTGACCGCCTCGGGCGTGCTGAACAGCCCGAGCTGCGACTCGGCATCGAGGCCGAACACCGCCACCATCAGCGTGACGGCGTGCACGAGCTTCTCGCCACTGGCGGCGCAATAGCCCAGCAGCGCCGCCATCGTCATCGCGCCGGAGCAGGCGCCATGCACGTTGACATCGGCACTGCCGGTGATGTCGCGCATCGCATGGATCGCCTCGACCAGCGCGCCGACATAGGTATCGAGATTCCAGTCGCGCTGTGCCGCCGTGGGGTTGCGCCAGCTGACCACGAAGACCTGCAGTCCCTGGGCCAGCATGTACTCCACCATGCTCTTGCCAGGCGCAAGGTCGAACACGTAGAACTTGTTGACCTGCGGCGGCACGATCAGCTGGGGCCGCGCATGCACTTTCGCGGTGGTCGGGGCGTACTGGATCAGCTCCAGCACCTCGTTGCGGAACACCACCGCGCCAGGCGTGGCAGCCAGGTTCGTGCCGACGCTGAACGCATCCTTGTCGACCTGTGCGGGCATGCCGCCGTTGGTCAGCACATCGCTGGCCAGGTTGATCATGCCGCTGACCAGGTTCATGCCGCACGACTCGAAGGTCTTGCGCAGCGCCGCCGGGTTGCCTGCCAGGGTGTTGGTCGGTGCCAGCGCGTCGGTCAGCAGCGACATGAAGTATTGCGCGCGATGCTTGCTGCGCGGATCCATCACCGAACGCCGCACCGTGCCCTCGAGCGCGTCGCGCCAGGCCTGGTAGCCCTGCAGCGACATGCGGAACAGCGGATGGTCGCGCCAGGCGTCGTCGCCGAACCGGCGGTCGCGCGCCGACGGCATCGGTGCCGAGCCGTCCAGCACGCTGACCAGGTCATGGGTGAGCTGCGCCTGCTGCTCGAGCACCAGCACCGGCTCTTGCACGCACTGCGCGCCGATCTGCTGGGCGGCCGTGATGAGATCCTCGGGACGGATCCCGACAAAGGGATTGGGTCCTGCCAGAAAATCGGTGGGCGCCTCCATGGTGGCTGCATTTGTCATACTGCTCTCCTGTCTCTTTCTTTCCTGCTTCTGCTTTTGCTTCCGCTGTTACCGTTTCATGCCATGACAAGCGCCAGGGCTTCGGCCACCATCGCCGGCTTGGCTTCGCCCTCGATCTCCATCGTGTTTTCCGTGCGCAGCAGCACGCGGCCGTCGCCCTTGTTGTCGGCCGACACCAGCCTGACGCGATTGCGCACGCGCGCCCCGGCCTTCACCGGCGCGAGGAAGCGCGTCTTCTCCACGCCATAGTTGACCGCGGCGCGCGCATCCGCCGGCACCACGCCCATGTCGACCAGCTTCCCTGCCAGCAGGGACAGCGTCAGGTAGCCGTGGGCGATGGTGCCGCCGAACGGGCTTTCGCGGCGCGCGCGCTCCACGTCGACGTGGATCCACTGGCTGTCGCCGGTGCATTGCGCGAATGCATCGATGCGCGCCTGGTCCACTTCCATCCACGCCGAAACGCCGAGTTCCTTGCCGACGAATGCGCCGAGCGTGCCCATGCTGTAACCTTCGATTGCCATATGCCTCCTTGCTTGCTTTGGCGTCCGTGCATGCCGACCGTGTCGGCGCACGCATGTTTGTACTGCCGCATCGTAGTGGCGCGGCGCGCAAACACGGCTACCAAAACCGGCCCATTTGCTGACAATGCTTGCCGCTTTGCAGGGCCGTGGCACGGCGTGCGCGCAATGCGCTTCCGCGGGCGCACCGAATGGCAGGATTTGTCAGTCGCGCGGCCGGCATTGCCAGCACCGTTGCTGCGCTAAGGCGTGCGGCGGTAGGTGTTTGGCGTGCTGCCGGTCCAGTGCCGGAAGGCGCGGTGGAAGGCAGTCGGATTGTCGAAACCCACGTCGAAGGCAATGGCCGTGATCGCGTCATCGGAGCGGGTCAGGCGCTGGATGGCAATGTCGCGCCGCACGCCGTCCTTGATCGCCTGGAAGGTGGTGCCCTCCGCGGACAGCCGGCGGCAGAGCGTGCGCACCGAGCAGTGCAGCGCCGCCGCCACGGCTTCGATGGTCGGCGCTACCGGCAGGCAATCCGCCACGTACTGCCTGACGCGATGACAGGTCATGGGCTCGGCAAACGTGACAAAGATCCAGTCCTCGGGCGCGCGTGCCAGGAATTTCTCAAGGTCGGACTTGCGTTGCCGCACCGGCATGTCGAGGAATGCCGCGTCGAAGGCAATGCCGCCGCGCTCGCAGCCGAAATGCACCGGGCCGGGAAACAGGTAGAGATGGTCACTCGCCTGCGCGGGGCGCGCTGACGGCAGCTGCACCGCCTGCAGCGGGATCTTGTGGCGGATCAGCCATGACGCCACGCCATGCACCAGCTTCAGCATCAGCTCGCGTGCCATCGGGCCCACGGCCGGACCGGCCACTGCCTCCACCAGTTCCACATGCGCGGCACTGCCTTCGCGCCGCGACTCCACGCGGAACTCATCCAGCAGCAGCCGGAAGAACTGCCCGAAGCGATGCAGCGCGACTTCGAGCCGTGGCGCATCCAGCAAGCTCAGGCACAGGTACTTGAGCGTGCCGTTGCGCAGCGGACGGCTGAAGATGCCGGGCATCTCATCGTCGAGCTCGTGCGCCAGCAGCCGGTACAAGGTCGAGAACTGCTCCTGCGTCACGCGTGCCGCGGGCTCGTCCATCAGCTCCGTGGCAATGCCGGAACGCGCCGCCAGCTGCGCGATCAGCGCAGGATCGGCACCGGGCAGGAAGCCATGGACGAAGGAAACCGGGACGGTGGGGGACAGGCAATTCACTTGAAAAACCGGCATCGGATGCCGCGGGTGGGAGACGAAAATACGGCGCGTCTGCGCCATCGCCCCGACACTGTGCAACGTTGCCCCGGCCGCGCACATCGTGTTTTCCCTGACTGTCCCGAAATGTCAAGCGATCGTCCCGGATCGTCAAATTGCTTCATGCCGTTCGCCGATACTTCAGGCCATCGAATGACGATGAAAACAGGCCGACGGAACGCGAACCAGCAGGTTCTGCCCGGACCGCCTGCCGACAACACCCAGGAGCAACAGCATGCAATTCCTCGACGATTCCCTGCACCCCGAGAACATGGACAAGGTGGTCATCACCGTGGCGCCGTACGGTCCGGAATGGATGCCGGCAGATTTCCCGGAAGACATCCCCGTGACCATGGAAGAGCAGGTGCAGAAGGCCGTCGACTGCTATAACGCCGGCGCCACCGTGCTGCACCTGCACGTGCGCGAACTGGATGGCAAGGGTTCCAAGCGCCTGTCGAAGTTCAACGAGCTGATCGCCGGCGTGCGCGCAGCCGTGCCCGACATGATCATCCAGGTCGGCGGCTCGATCTCGTTCGCGCCGGAAGACGACGGCCAGGCCGCCAAGTGGCTGTCGGACGACACCCGCCACATGCTGGCCGAACTGGACCCGAAGCCGGACCAGGTCACCGTGGCGATCAACACCACGCAGATGAACATCATGGAGCTGCTGTACCCGGAATACACCGCGGGTACCTCGCTGTCCCATCCGGCCTACGTCGAAGCTTATCGCGAAATGACCGTGCCGGCCGGCCCGGGCTGGGTGGAAGAGCACCTGCGCCGCTTGAGCAACGCTGGCGTCCAGCCGCACTTCCAGCTGACCGGCATGCACGCCCTCGAAACCCTCGAGCGGATGGTGCGCGCCGGCAAGTACATGGGCCCGCTGAACCTGACCTGGATCGGCATCGGCGGCGGCTTCGACGGTCCCAACCCGTTCAACTTCTTCAACTTCATCCACCGCGCGCCCAACGGCTGCACGCTGACCGCCGAGTCGCTGCTGAAGAACGTGCTGCCGTTCAACATGATGGCGATGGCGATGGGCCTGCACCCGCGCTGCGGCATCGAGGACACGATCATCGACCAGCACGGCAACCGCATGACCTCGGTGCAGCAGATCGAGCAATGCGTGCGCGTGGCCAAGGAACTGGGCCGCGAGATCGCCTCGGGCAAGGAAGCGCGCGAGATCTACCGCATCGGCACCTGGTACGACAGCGCCGAGGAAACCCTTGCGGCGCACGGCATGGCGCCCAACCGCAAGCCCGGGCAGAAGAACCTGCCGGTGCGCGCCTGACGCGCATCGCCCGGCCGCGGGGCGTCCCGCCCCGGCCGGGCATCGGCGCCCCGCGCGCCTGCCCGAACCACAACACCGCTGAAGCCATGAATCCTGCCCCCGCCGTCGCCAATCCGTGCCTCAACATCTGCCGCCTGGACGTGGCCGGCAAGTATTGCCAGGGCTGCGGCAGGACCCCGCTGGAAATCGGCACCTGGGACCGGATGACCGAGGCCCGGCGCGCCGAGGTGCTGGCCGAGCTGCCCGCCCGCCAGCCCTGGCGCCGCGCGCAAGCCGCGTCCGCCCCCTGATTCCCCTCGCCCGCCGCCAGGCACGCATGCGGCGGCGGGCGCCATCAAGCTGCTGCCATGACCCACCCCACGACGCTTACGGTCGATGCCTACTTCGACCTGATCTGCCCCTGGTGCATGATCGGCAAGAAGCACCTCGAAACCGCCATTGAATGGCTCGCCCGGGAGTACCCGAAAGTTGCCGTCCGGGTCGCCTGGCACTCCTATCCGCTGATCCCGACCACGCCACCGGAGGGCAGGCCCTACCGCGAGTTCTACCTCGCGCGGCTGGGAGGCCCCGAGGCCATGGCCGCGCGCCAGGCGCAAGTCTGCGCTGCCGCGCGCGAAGCCGGCATCACGCTGGCGCTGGATCGCATCGAGACCTTTCCCAGCACGCTGCTGGCCCACCGGCTGGTCCGCCACGCCGTCAGGCAAGCCGGCCCCGAGGCCGCTTCGGCGCTGCTGGACGAGCTGTTCACGCGCTACTTCATCCGCGCCGAGAACATCGGCGATCCGCAAGTCCTGCGGCGCGCCGCGGCAGCCTGCGGCATCGCACTGCCTGACGCAGGCGCCGACGGCGACCTGCCCGATCTGGACTGGCTGCCCCCGCTGCACGACCCGGACGCCCCGCCGCTGCGCACCGGCTTCGGCGTGCCGCATGTGGTGTTCAACGGCACGCACAGCGTGTCGGGCGCCCGGCCGCCTTCGGTGCTGGTCGAAGCCATGCAGCGGGCCCTTGCGCGCGCGAAGCAGCGCGCCACGCTCGCTGCCGGCTGAAGCTCCCCCGCCGGTATTCAAACCGGCGCGCGCCCCCATCTCTTCAACCTGAGCCCATGACCATCCCGACAAGAAGGCTGGCATGGGCAAGTTTCATCTCATATCTTTAAACGGAGACAACCATGCCAACCCGCCCCACCCTGTTCCGTCCCCGCCACGCCGCGGTTGCCGCCATGCTGGCACTGGCGATGCCGGCCGCGATGGCCTGGACCAGCAAGCCCGTGCGCATGCTGGTGCCGGCGCCTGCCGGCGGCACCATGGACGTGATCGCACGCCTGCTGGCCGACCAGCTTTCGGCCGACCTCGGCACGCCCGTGGTGGTCGACAACAAGCCGGGCGCCGGCGGCGGCATCGCGATCAGCGCGATGCTGGCCGCGCCGCCCGACGGCCAGACCATCATGGTGACCGCGACCAACGTGCTGACCGAAGTGCCGCACGTGCTGAAGACCCCCTACAACACCATGAAGGACATCCGCCCGCTGGCCGCCGTGGCCCGCTCGCGGCTGCTGCTGGTGGGCTCGCCGACGCTGCCCGCCAAGGACTTCAACGGCCTGGTGAGCTACGCGCGTGCCAACCCCGGCAAGCTCAGCTTCGCTTCCTACAGCGCCGGCACCGCTTCGCACTACGCGGGCGTGATCGTGAACCAGAAGTCCGGCATGGACCTGCAGCACGTGCCGTTCGCCGGCTCGGCGCCAGCGCTGGCCCAGGTGATGGGCGGCCAGATCGCCGTGATGTACGATGGCATGGTGACGTCGCTGCCGATGATCAAGGCGGGCAAGCTGCAGCCGTACGCCGTGGCATCGAAGAACCGCTCGCCGCTGCTGCCGCAGGTGCCGACCTTCGCCGAACTGGGCTATCCCGATGTGGAGTTCAGCAACTGGGTCGGCGTGATCGCCTCCGCGCGCGTGCCGGTCGAGCTGGCGCAGAAGATCCAGACCGCGACCTACAAGGCCGCGGCGACGCCCAAGGTGCAGGAGCGGATGCAGGCGCTGAGCTATGAGCCGATGCAGCCACAGTCGCTGCAGCAGCTCGGGCAGTCGCTGCACGAAGAGTTCGAGCGCAACGGCGCGATTGTGAAGGCGTTCAATATCCAGCCTTGATCGGGCGCTTTTGTTCCACTGGTTTGCTTCCCTTTCCCATAAATGGGAGAGGGGAGTAAGCACTGCCGGCACCAGGCTTCGTCGCACCCACACGCCTCCCTCGGGAGGCGTTTCTCATGTGTGCCGAGCATGCCCAACAGCTCGGGGGTGCAAGTCCCCTATCCAACCTGATGGTGGTGAAGGATTAGCGAAGCGCAAGGGCTCCACCGTGAGGTGGGGTCTGAAGGAAGCGTGGAGCAAAGCCACGACCTGACGAACAGAAATCAGATACGAGGCCTGGTACCTGAAGTCGCACTGGGCTGGGCTACTTCGGCTTCAGTGAGTGGCCAAGCGTGCTGCGCGATCTCGAGTGCTGGCTGCGCCGGCGCTTGCGCTACTTCCTCTGGAAACAGTGGAAGGTTAGCCCGGCACGGTTCCGGAAGTTGCGGGGCCGCGGCGTGGGGCTGGACTTGGCCTCCCAAACCGTGGGCAGTCCGCACGGGCCGTGGCGCCCAAGCTGCAGTCCTGCGCTCAGCATGGCCCTGCCAAACCGGTACTTCGACGAACTGGGTCTCCCATCATTGGTGCGCAAACCGATTAACTAGACCGAACCGCCGTGTACGGACCCGTACGCACGGTGGTGTGGGAGGGGCCGGGCCGCGAGGCCTGCCCCTATCCCGATTGCCGGCGAAAGCGCGTCGCCCTTTCGCAAGCTCAACAAAAAAAAAGCGCCAGTCCCCGCCCGAGGACTGGCGCCAAGCTCCTTACCTTCCCTTTCAGGCTACGTCTTCCCGCAGCTGCTTCTTGTTGATCTTGCCCACGCTGGTCTTCGGGATCGCCTCGACGAACGTGATGCGGTCGGCTTCAGGCACCGCGTACTTGCTGATGCGCTGCGATTCGACGTGGCCCAGCAGGTGCGCGCGGACCTGTTCCGCATTCACCTCCACGCCCGGCTTGCGTACCACGAACGCCATCGGCCGCTCGCCCCACCTGGCGTCGGGGACACCGATCACCGCGCATTCCAGCACGCCTGGCACTTCGGTGATCAGATTCTCCACCTCGATCGACGACACCCACTCGCCGCCGGTCTTGATCACGTCCTTGATGCGGTCGACGATCTGCACGAAGCCGTCCTGCCCCATCACCGCGACGTCCTGCGTGTGCAGGTAGCCGCCGGCCCACAGGTCTTCCGATGCCGCCGGCTTGCCGAAGTACGCCTTGGTCAGGAACGGCGCACGCAGCACGATCTCGCCGCGGCTCTTGCCGTCGTGCGGCAGGTCCTGCATGTCTTCGCTGACGATGCGGTAGTCCACCAGCGTCACGGGGCGGCCGGTGGAGCAGCGCATGCGCACTTCTTCGGCACGGTCCTTCGGCACGCACCCGGGCGGCAGCTGCGCCAGCGACACGATCGGGCCGGTCTCCGACATGCCGTAGCCGGCGAAGATGTCGATGCCGCGATCCAGGGCCGCCTCGCACAGCGCGGGCGGCAACGCCGAGCCACCGATGATGATCTTCCAGCCCGACAGGTCCGGCTTGCCGTCGGCGGAGGCCTGCAGCAGCATCTGCAGGATGGTTGGCACGCAGTGCGAGAAAGTGACCTTCTCGGTCTCGCGCAATTTCAGCAGCTGGTCGGGCAGGTAGCGGCCCGGCAGCACCGTGCGCAGCCCGAGCATCACGGCGACATACGGGATGCCCCATGCCAGCACGTGGAACATCGGCGTGATCGGCATGTAGACATCTTCACGATGCATGCGCTGTCCTTCGCGCGGCGAGCACAGGCTCGTCGCCGACGCCAGCGTGTGCAGCACGATCTCGCGGTGGCTGTAGCAGACACCCTTCGGATCGCCGGTGGTGCCGGTGGTATAGAAGGTGGCGGCCTTGGTGTTCTCGTCGAAATCCGCGAACTCGAAGTCCGCGGGCGCATGCTCCAGCAGCGCCTCGTACTCGCCGGCGAACGGCACGCTGGACTTCGGCACGTCCTGCCCATCGGCCAGCAGCACGAAGCGCGGGTTGCCGGTGAGCTGCGGGCGGATCTGCTCGATCACCGGCAGGAAATCCGGGTGCACCAGCACGATCGCGGCGCCTGCATCGTTGAGCGTGTAGAGGATCTGCTGGGGCGACAGCCGCACATTGACGGTGAACAGCGTGGCGCCCATCATCGGTACGCCGAAATAGCATTCCAGGTAGCGGTGGCTGTCCCAGTCCATCACGGCCACGGTGCTGCCGTGGCGGATGTCCAGCGCAGCCAGCGCAGACGCCAGCTTGCCGATGCGGCGGCGGAAATCGCGGAAGGTGTAGCGCATTTCGCCGCGGTAGCTGATCTCCTGGTCGCCATAGAGGCTCAGGGCATTGGTCAGCAGCTGCTTGACCAGCAGCGGATAGGCGTAGGCCGACTTGGCCGGCGTGATCAGGTTGTCTTGCATATTCATTCGCTCGAATCCAGGGTTCAGTACGGCCTGGTGCCGATGATGCCGGCCCGCTCCATCTTGCGGTGGCACGGCGGATAATCCATCACAGCATAGTGCTGCGTCGCGGTGTTGTCCCAGATCGCCACGCTGTCGGGCGCCCAGCGCCAGCGCACCTGGTACTCGGGGATGTACGCCTGGCTTACCAGGTAGCGCAGCAGGTCGGCGGCGCCCGGGTTGGCGTCCTGCCCGAAGCGCACGCGCGCGGCGGTGTGGTAGTTGGTGAAGTGCGTGGTAAAGGCGTTGACGTAAAGCACCTTCTCGCCGGTGTCCGGGTGCGTGCGCACCACCGGATGCTCGGCATCGGGATACTGCGCCTTCAGCGCCAGGCGCTTCTCGACCGGCATGGCGGCGCCGAAGCTCGCTTCGATGCTATGGCGCGCGCGCAGGTCGGCGATCTGCGTCTTGATGTGCTCGGGCAGCCGTTCGTAAGCCAGCGCCATGTTCGCCCACATGGTGTCGCCGCCAACCGGCGGGCATTCCAAGCAGCGCAGCACCGCGCCGAACTGCGGCGCCTCGCGCCATGTGGTGTCGGAGTGCCAGGCGTTCTCGTAGCGGTCGTTGGGCTGGTCGGGCGTCTTGTAGATGCGCACCAGGCCGGGGTGTTCCGGGTCGCTGCCGGCCACCGGATGGTCTTCCAGTTCGCCGAAGCGGCTGGCGAAGGCGACATGCTCGGCCCGGCTGAACTTCTGGTCGCGCAGGAACAGCACGCGGTGCTGCAGCAGCAACGCGCGGATCTCGGCGAACAGGCCGTCGTCGCGCACGGCATCGGCCAGGTTGACGCCGCTCAGTTCGGCGCCCAGCGCGCAGGTGAGTTGTTGGACTCGCATGGCTTTTGGCTCCTCAGATGACAAAGATCGACGAACCGGTGGTCTTGCGCGACTCCAGGTCGATATGCGCCTGCACCGCGTCTTCGAGCGCGTAGCGCTGGTTGATCTCGATCCGGATGCGGCCGGAGCCGACATGATCGAACAGTTCCCCGGCCAGTTGCGCCTTCTCGGCCGGATCGAAGATGTAGTCGGCCAGCGCCGGACGGGTCAGGAACAGCGAGCCCTTCATCGCCAGCAGCACCGGGTCGAACGGCGGGATCGGGCCGGAGGCCGTGCCGACGCAGACCATGGTGCCGCGGCGGCGCAGCGAATCCAGCGAAGACGTGAAGGTGCTCTTGCCGACGCTGTCGAACACCACCGACACGCCGACGCCGTCGGTCAGTTCGCGCACGCGCTTGGCCACGTCTTCATGGCTGTAGTTGATGATGTGGTCGCAGCCATGGGCACGCGCCACTTCGGCCTTGGCCTCGCTCGACACCGTGCCGATCACGGTCAGGCCCAGCAGCTTGGCCCACTGCGAAACGATCAGGCCCACGCCGCCGGCTGCCGCGTGCAGCAGGATGGTTTCGCCCGGCTGGAACGCATGGATGCGGCGCATCAGGTACGCCGAAGTCAGGCCGCGCATGGTCATCGCCGCCGCGGTCTCGAAGCCGATGGTGTCGGGCAGGCGGATCAGCGGCGCCGCCGGCACCAGGCGCTCGGTGCTGTAGGCGCCCAGCGTGTTGATAAAGCCGGTATACGTGACGCGATCGCCCACGGCGACGTTGGTCACGCCCGGGCCGATGGCCTGCACCACGCCCGAGGCTTCCACGCCCATGCCGGACGGCAGCGGCACCGGGTAGGTGCCGTTGCGGAAATAGGTGTCGGCGTAGTTCAGGCCCACCGCCACGTGGCGGATGCGCACCTGTCCCGCGCCGGGCTCTCCCACCGCCGCGTCTTCGTAACGCAACACTTCGGGGCCGCCAGTCTCATACATGCGGACGATCTTTGCCATGCAGTTGTCTCCTTGGAACGTTGCGGCACCGATGTGTGCCGCGCATGCTGCCAATGTAGGTCGCCGCGGCCGCGGCAGCTTTGCAATAGGCTCCAGCGGCTTTGCATTTCATGCCAAGCCCGCCTATCATGCCGCTGCAAAGACAATGCGGCGGCCTTCCCCAAGGCCAGCCGCCATAAGCGGGAGACAACCTTGGACACCCTGGTACGTGCAGCAGCACTGACCAATTTCTTTGAAGTGGCCGGCGCGCTTGGCCTCAATACGCAGCCTTTGCTGCGCACCGCCAGGCTTAGCCGGGCGCTGCTGGCCGATCCGGACCAGCGCATCCCGGTGGGCGCCTGCGCCACGCTGCTGGAAGCCGCGGCCAGGGCGGCGGACTGCCCCACCTTCGGCCTGCGCATGGCGGAATCCCGGCAGCTATCGGACTTTGGCGTGATGAGCCTGCTGATCAGCCAGCAGCCAACGCTGCGCGCCGCGCTCGCCACGATCATCCGCTACCGGCACCTGGTCAACGAATCGGTGTCGATCCTGCTGGAAGAGGCCGGCGGCGCGGTCATCATCCGCCAGGAAATCGTGCTCGACCAGCCTTCGCGCCAGGGCACCGAGCTGGCGCTGGGGGTGGTGTTCCGGCTGTGCCGCGCCTTGCTCGGCTCGCACTGGCGCCCGCTCAGCATCAACTTTACGCACCCGGCGCCCGACGACCTGCGCGTGCACCGGCGCCTGTTCGGCTGCCCGCTCGAGTTCGACAGCGAATTCAACGGCATCGTGTGCCGGGCAGCCGACCTCGACGCGCCCAACCCGACCGGCGATCCGGCGATGGCGCGCTATGCCGAGCGCTTTGTCGACACGCTGCCGCGCATCAACTCGCCCAGCATCGGCCGCGATGTGCGCAATGCCGTCTACCTGATGCTGCCGATGGGCCGCGCCACCTGCGAAGCCGTGGCGCAGGGACTGGGACTGAGCCTGCGCACCATGCAGCGCCAGCTCGACGAAGCCGGCGAAACCTTCACCGATATCCTCAACGAAGTGCGGCGCGAACTGGCGCTGCGCTATGTGGAGAACCCGCAATACGCCATGCTGCGTGTGGCGGAGCTGCTGGGATACAGCTCGGCCAGCACGTTCACGCGCTGGTTCTCGCTCCAGTTCGGCGAGCCGCCGCTGGCATGGCGCCGGCGGCACGCAAACGGCAACACCAGCGGCAACGCAAGCGCTGCCGGTGCCGGTGCCGGTGCCGGTGCCGGTGCCGGTGCCGGTGCCGGTGCCGAGGCCACGCAACGATGAGCCCTTCGCACACCATCGGCTTGCATTTCGCGACAATCGGATAACGCGATGTCTTACTACCTGCGCAGCGCCAGCCTGACCAACTACGTTGAAGTGGCACGTGCCGTCGGCCTCGATCCGCACCAGCAGATGCGTGCGGCCAAGATCAGCCGCGACGTGCTGCTCGATCCCGATATCCGCATCCCTGCCGCGCTGGTGGGACGGCTGCTTGACGCGTCGGCACGCGCCGCGCAGGTGGACGACTTCGGCCTGCGCATGGCGGAGCTGCGCCAGTTCTCCAACCTGGGGCCATTGGCCTTCGTGGTGCGCGAGCAGCCCACGCTGCGCCGCGCGCTGGAGTCCATGGTGCGATACATGGGCCTGCAGAACGAATCGCTGGCGATGCGCCTGGAGGAATCCGAAGGACTGGTCATCATCCGGCTCCAGGTCCTGAGCGAGGAGTCCGGCGTGCTGCGCCAGGCCACCGACCTGGCCGTGGGCGTGATGTTCCGCATGCTGAGCCTGTTCCTGGGGACTTCGTGGCGCCCGCGCAGCATCTGCTTCACGCACCCCGCACCCGCCAGCGTGGCGACCTGCATGCGCGTGTTCGGCATCGACCCACTGTTCAACCAGGACTTCGACGGCATCGTCTGCGCCGCCGCCGACCTGGAGGCCCCGCTGCCGTCCTACGACCCCGCGATGGCAGGCCAGGTCAAGCGCTACCTCGGCAGCCTGCTGGCCCAGGCCAACGCCACCGCGCCGGACAAGGTGCGCAAGCTGGTCTACGTGCTGCTGCCCACCGGCATGTGCTCGGTCGACCGGGTGGCGCAGCACCTGGGGGTGGACCGGCGCACCATCCACCGCCGCCTGGCGCGCGACCGGACCAGCTATTCCGAGATCCTGAACCAGGTGCGTGCGGGGCTGGTGGTCGGCTATATCGAGAACCCCGACAGGCCGCTGTCGGAGGTGGCCACGCTGCTGGGATTTACTTCACTGAGCACGTTTTCGCGCTGGTTCAGCGGCGAGTTCGGCTGCAGCGTGTCGAAGTGGCGGTCGCAGCAGGCGCAGCAAGCGCAGCACGCGTAGGCTCGAGGCGCGCCGGGATCAGGTTCCGCGCCGGGCCGCCTCGATTTTTGCGATATCGATTTTCCGCATCGTCATCATCGCTTCGAAGGCGCGCTTGGCCGCCGCGGGATCGGAATCGAATACCGCCGCGGTCAGCGCGCGCGGCGTGATCTGCCACGACAATCCCCACCGGTCCTTGCACCAGCCGCATTCGCTTTCCTGCCCGCCGTTGCCGACGATGGCATTCCACAGGCGGTCGGTTTCGGCCTGGTCGTCCGTCGCGATCTGGAAGGAAAACGCCTCGCTGTGCTTGAAATGCGGGCCGCCGTTGAGGCCGAGGCAGGGAATGCCGGCAACGGTGAACTCGACCGTCAGGACATCGCCTTGCTTGCCGTCGGGATAATCGCCGGGGGCGCGATGGACGGCCTTGACGGCGCTGTCGGGGAAGGTCTCGGCATAGAAGTTCGCGGCATCCAGCGCGTCGCGGTCGTACCACAAACAGATCGTATTCTTGCTCGGCATGTTGTGTCTCCTTGGAAAGGTGAGCACGGGGCATCCGTGGTCGTCGAACACTCAACACTCAAGAGCGCCGGCCGGGCACGGTGTGCCGGTCGTCCGCCTCAGGCGTCGATATTAGACCTATCTCCCCGTATCCCCAATATGCCGTGAACGCCATAAGCAGGCGCTAGCGTGCCTGCACCGCCTCGCGCTTCACGCTCTGCGGATTGATCTGGCTGGCATCGAGGCGGCGGAACACCAGTCCCGACAGCACGGTAACCAGGCCCATGCTGAGGAAGGCGAGCCGGTAGGCCGGCGCCGCCACGCCCAGCTTGACCGAGAACAGGCTGACGAGCCCGCCGCCGATCGTCACGCCCAGTCCGATCGCCAGCATCCGGCGGGCTCCACTGTCACAGGAGTCCTCATGCCCAACGCACTAGAGATGCGCGACTGCGCGCGTCATATCCATCTCCCCCGCTCAGGATGCTGGCCGGGGTGCCCTCTTCCTCCATAGCCTCCTACCAGGCTGGCGCCCTGGCCGCACACCGCTACCTGCTTGATACGCAGCGGTTGCTACCGGAACGCGCGGCCGGCACCGTCCCGCTCCTCGATCTGTTCGCGCACGGCGAGGACTACCTCTCCCATCCTTCCCCAGCCTTTCGCGTCGCGGGAGGGATTACCGCCGGCACACAGGATGGCAAGAGCAACAGCGGCCTGACCTCCGGCAAGAACACCGGCGGCATCAACCTGATGATTCCGCAGCATGAGAGCGGCAGTCAGGACGGCGTGGCGCACAGCGCCATTGCGGATGGCACCATCACCATCCGTGACACGGCCAATCAGAAGCAGGACCTGGCGGACCTCAAGCGTGACACCGCTGCCACCAACACCACGGTAGGCAAGAATCCCGACCTGAAGAACGTGCTCGACAAGCAGTCGGACATGATGGCTGCGGCGCAGGCGGCGGGCGAGGCGGTTGCTAAGACCGTTGGGCAGGTTGCCAACGCCAAGCAGGAGGCAGCTCAGGATCGCTACAAGGCAGCTGCGGAAGCGTATCAGCAGGACCCGAGCGCCGAGAACCAGGCGGCCATGCAGCGGCGCAGTCCGATATTGACGGCTGGAAGGAAGGCGGCAAGTATCGCGCCGCTCTCCACAGTGCCGGCGGTGCGCTGGTGGCCGGCTTGGGCGGCGGCAATACCATCGCAGGCGCTGCGGGTGCAGGCGCGGCTTCACTCGCCGGCGGTAAGCTGAACGAACTAGCCAATGGCGTGAATAGCTCAGTCAATACAGGGAATAGTGATCTTGACCAAACGATTGGCAACCTTGCAGCCAATATCGTTGCAGGCGGCATTGGCGCAGTTCTAGGCGGCGGGTCTGGTGCGGCTACGGCGTCAAACACGGATCGCTTCAACCGCCAACTCGGCAGTAACGAACGAGCCTTGGCGATCAAGCTGGCAAAAGACAGCGGCGGGAAGTACACGACAGAGCAAATCGAGAACGCAATGGAATAGCAATGGCACCACGAAGCCCGCGCCAGCTTCAACGCCTACGTATTCCTCAGCCAATCCATATGCTCCTGATGGCAATGCCTGCATATCCTCTGATTGCATTCCCCAAGGAAGGCCAAACAGTGGCTCAGATTATTTAACAATTCAGGGAAATTTCTATATCGTATCCGGTGGAGCCGCGATTAATCTACACAACGGAGATACATTCGGTCAGTGGGCAGTTGGCCGTGGCTATCCCTACAGTGCTTTCAAACCCGGCCTTACGGTGACATTCGGCAACATCATTGGCGGCACAGGGGCAGCGGATACTTCAAACTTCCTTCAAGGCGACGGTGGCTCGGCATCTGCCTATTTTCCTTTGCCCGCCGCCCCAATTATTGGAGTAGGAGGCGGATTGAATCATAGTTATGGAGGGAAAACCTCGGTGGAATATGGAATTAGTGTCCCCCGGGGTGCGGGAGGATCACCATTGGGATATGGCTTCCCTGCGCAATAGGAGAAAGATATGTTTGGGCCAGGAATGACCGAAGAGCGTTACAAGAAGCTCTCCCGCAAATGGAAAATTGCCTATTGGTGTGCAATCGCGGTGGGCTTTGGGCTGATCGCATATATTTGGATCTTTAAATTACGGATACTTTGAAGCATTGCAGAATGGCAAATGCTATGGCGCAGCAGTTAGACGACCATCCGCTTAAATCGCGCTGGCCGCCGCGGATGTCGGCTTCACCATCCTGTCGCAGGCTGCCGTGCAGGAGGAATGGCGCGCCGGGCAGGTGTCATGCGCACGCATCGTGCAGCCGGCCATGAGCCGCCAGGTGTGGATCTGCCGGTCGGCGACGATGCCGGTCACGCTCGCCGCAAGCACGGTGTGGACGCAGTTGCTGGAGATTACCGCCGGGCTGGTCGACGGCGGTGTGTGGCCAGCGCGTTCGGTCCGCAGGCCCGGTTCCTGATCCTGCCCCTTTCGGGGCATGGTTGCGCGGCACATTTCTCATTGTGAAAGCGTCGCTTATTGATCATTGCGGGGATCCATGACCGTCGCCTATCCTGTCCTAACCGGCACGGCGAATCTGTGCGGTACAAGACATAGCCGGACAAGAATTAACAATAACAAGGACAAGGGGAATCTCCCCAAATACGGGCTGATGTGAGAAGCATGCGCCGTCCGCGCGCTCGGCCTGACTGGAATCATGGGGTGAAACCATCGCACGCGGTGCAGTACCGGCCGTGAGCGGGATTCTCCGTTGACAAAACATGGCCGATGCATTCCTGTTCAGCAAACCCTTCACGTTTCTCGCCTGTCCCGGCATGCCGGAAGTCAGGTCCGGCGTCGATGCACTGGAATCGCTGCCCGGACATATGTTCTGGCTCGAGAACGAGGACTTCATCCGCAGCGTCCACGTGCCGGACTTCCTCGCACAGAGCCGCGCCGCCCTCGAGGCGGTGATGCCCGGCGGGGCCGCGCTGGTTGACGCGAAGGCCGACGAGATCCGGCGCAGCACGCATCTCATCTCCGCCCTGCAGCGCCTCGGCCCCGAAGCGGCCGCTGCCGCGCACTCGTACTGCTACTGGCGCTATTCCGCCGACGTACTCGGGCGCTCGCAAGGGATTCCGCGCAGCGCGATCGAGCGCCAGTTCGACCGCGCGGTCGCGCCGCGCGACGGTGCGCACAAGCTGGAATGGATCTGCCCTTGCTGCGATGGCCAGGCGCACTACCAGGTCGACGGACTGCTCGCGTCGCAACGCGCGGCACGGCAGGGAGGGTTTTCGGTGGAATGCCCGCATTGCGGGCATCGGGAGCGCCTGTATGCCGGCTTCCTGCACGCCGGCCGGCTGGAGTGTCAGTGCAGCATCTGCACCGGCTTCATCCAGACGCTGGCAGGCCAGCTTGCCAGGCCCGCTCGCAAGCTGGCGGGCGGACTGGAAGCGTTTGCCTGGAAGCATGCCGTCGACACCATCGCGGAGATCCACGAACTGAAGGAGGCAGCCTTGCAGCGGCTGGCACGCGGCGACACGCCCTCGGACAACGCGATGGCGTTCGCGCATGCCGTGCAGGCGGATGCCGAACGCCCCCTGCCGGACATCCTCTGCCAGATCGATCCCACGCTCGAAGGCCGGCTCGACAAGAACCCCCGGGTGTGGGCGCTGCTGTGCGAGCTGCTGCAGGAAGGCGTACTCGACTGCGAGTGCACGATCTACGACCAGGACAAGTGCCAGCAGGTCGCGCTGGAGCTTGCGTTGCTCGACGACGACCCGGCAGCGGCCAACCCCGCGGCCCATGATCAGCTCACTACGCTGCTCAAGGGCTACGAGCCATCCAAGCGCGACACTTTCATCAGCTGGCTGCAGGCTCTCAAGCGCTTGCGGCTGTGCGTGGCGCGTTTCAATGTCGCCGTCGACGTGGCCTGGCGGCCCAGCGTGGAGCATTGCCGCATCCTGACCGCGCGGCAACCGGATGGCCCGGGCGCGGCTGGCCCCCATGCCAGCGGGCTGCCACGCTGGCAGCCCGCGCCGCGCCTGCGGCGACCGGACCGGCCGGTCTATCTCGACGCCGAGCTGGAAGCGGTGCAGCTGTTGAAGGCGCTCGGGTATATCGTGTTCAGTCCGGAGGATATCCGCTCGCAGCAGGACAACATGGAAGACATCTCGTAACGCGTTTTCCTGCTGAACCACGATCCCTGGCAACGCCTCTTGCGATGGACGGCTTTGGGCACTAATCCTATGAAGGACGCGTCCCCAAGGAGGCCCCATGGCGCAGTGCACAAAGTGCGGATGCGATAACACCGCGGGTGCCAACTTTTGCCAGCAGTGCGGCAGCGCCCTCGTCCGCCAGTGCCGCAGTTGCGGCCAAGCCCTGGCGCCGGCGGCGCGCTTCTGCAGTGCATGCGGCGAGCCTTGTGGGGAACTGGCACCCGCCGCGTCCACCGCGCCGGTCTCGCCCGTGTCCCCGGTGTCCCCGGTGTCCTATACGCCACCCCACCTCGCCGAGCGCATCCGCAGCGAGCAGGCGGCGCTGGAAGCCCGCGGCGAGCCCGCCGGCGAGCGCAAGACCATCACCGTGCTGTTTGCGGACATGGCCGGCTCGACCGCGCTGATCCACGACCTGGATCCAGAGGACGCCCACCGGCTGATCACGCCGGTGATCGACCTGATGATGGAGGCGGTGCACTACTACGAGGGCTACGTTGCCAAGTCATTGGGCGACGGCATCCTGGCGCTGTTCGGCGCACCGATCGCGCACGAGGACCACCCCCAGCGTGCGCTCTACGCCGCGCTGCGCATGCAGAAGGCAATGCAGCGCCACAGCGACAGGCTCAGGCTGGAGCAAGGCATCTCGCTGCAGATCCGGGTCGGCATCCACACCGGCGAAGTGGTGGTGCGCTCGATCCGCAAGGACGATCTGCACACGGACTACGATCCGGTCGGCCACACCATCCACATCGCGTCGCGGATGGAAACCATGGCGGCGCTCTCGTCGATCTTCGTCAGCGAATCCACGCAGCGGCTTGCCGAAGGGTATTTCGCCTTCAAGCCGCTGGGCGTTGCGCAGGTCAAGGGCATTCCCATGCCGCTGGCCGTCTACGAGCTGACCGGCATCGGGCCGCTGCGTACACGCTTGCAGGTGTCGGCGCATCGGGGCCTGGCGTGCTTCGTCGGGCGCGGCCTGGAGCTGGAGACGTTGCACCAGGCACTGCAGCGATCCGCGGCGGGTCAGGGGCAGATCGTTGCGGTGGTCGGCGAGGCCGGAGTCGGCAAATCGCGGCTGTTCCATGAATTCAAGGCGCGTTCGCCGGGCAGCTGCCTGAAGCTGGAGACGTTCTCGGTGTCCCACGGCAAGGCCTTTGCCTACCTCCCGCTGATCGAGCTGGTGAAGAACTATTTCCAGATCGAGGCTCACGACGACGAACGGAAGGCCCGCGAAAAGGTGGCGGGCCGCGTGGTGATGCTCGACCGGGGACTGGAAGACGTGCTGCCATACCTGTTGCACCTGCTGGGCATCAGCGAGCCGGGCTCGGCGTTGCCGAACATGGATCCGCTGATCCGGCGCCAGCGCACCTTCGAGGCGATCACCACCCTGCTGGCGCGCGAGAGCCGCAACCAGCCGCTGGTGCTGCTGTTCGAGGACCTGCAATGGCTGGACAGCGAGACCGAAGCCTTCCTGGATGTACTCGTCGACCGCCTTGCCAACGCCAGGATCCTGCTGCTGCTGAACTACCGGCCCGAGTACCAGCATGGCTGGAGCCATCTTGACTGCTACACGCCGCTGCGGCTAGACCCGCTGGGCCTGGCGGAAGCCGGGCAACTGCTCACCGCGCTCCTCGGCGACGATCCGGCGCTGGCGGACCTCAAGCGCCTGATCCTGGCAAAGACCGAAGGCAATCCCTTCTTCATGGAAGAAGTGGTGCAAACCTTGTGCGAGGAAAAGGCGCTGCTTGGCGAGCCCGGCCACTACCGCATCGAGAAGACGCCCACGGCGCTCCATATCCCGACCACGGTACAGGGCGTGCTTGCCGCCCGCATCGACCGGCTGTCCCGTGCCGAGAAGGACTTGCTGCAAACCCTCGCCGTGATCGGGAAAGAGTTTACGCTCAGCCTGATCCAGCGGGTGGTCGCGCAACCCGATGAGCAGTTGCGCCCGCTGCTCGCCCAGCTGCAGGCGGGGGAATTTATCTACGAGCGGCCGGCCTTTCCCGACACCGAATACACCTTCAAGCATGCGCTGACCCAGGAAGTGGCCGGCAACAGCCTGCTGACGGAGCAGCGCACCGCGCTGCACCAGCGCACCGCCCAGGCGATCGAGGCCCTGTTCCAGAACCAGCTGAAGGACCACTACGGCGAACTGGCGCGGCATTACAGCCTCAGCGGCAACGACCCGAAGGCGGTGGAATACCTGCAGTACACGGGACAGCAGGCCATCCAGCGCTCGGCCTACCACGAGGCGATCAGCCACCTGAATGCCGCCCTGGAATTGCTCGGCCGCCAGCCGGACACCCCGGAACGCGCACACCAGGAGCTCGCGCTGCGGCTGGCCATCGGGCCGGCACTGATCGCCGCCCGGGGCTTTGCCGCCGCCGAGGTCGAGGCCACCTACAGCCGCGCGCTGGCCTTGTGCGGCCAGGGCGGCGACACGCTACAGCTGTTCCCGACGCTGGTCGGGCTGCGTACCTATTTCTCGCTGCGGGCGGAGCATGCGAAGGCTTACCGGCTGGGCAAGCAACTGCTGCGGCTGGCCGGGCGAACCAACGATCCGGAGCTGTCGGGAGAAGCGCATGTCGCGCTTGGGATGAGCGCGTATTACCTGGGCAGGTTCGGCATCGCGCATACCCATCTGCGCGCTGCCCTCGCGCTCTATGGCGCAGGACCGCATCTCACCCACCTGAATGTCCATGGCGTGGATCCCGAAGTGCGCGCCCTGTCGGCGTCAGCACTCGTGCTCTGGACGCTTGGCTATCCGGACCAGGCCCTCCAGTGCGCGCAGGACGGGCTTGCGCTGGCGCGGCAGATATCCCATCCCTTCAGTTTGGCGCATGCCCTGTGCCAGGCCGCGGAACTGCACCAGTTCCGCCGCGAGCCCCAACTCACGCAGGAATACGCCGATGCCGCCATCACGCTGTCGACCGAGCAGGGTTTCCCGCTGTGGCGCGCGTGGACCACCATCCTTCGCGGTTGGGCGCTAACGGAACAGGGGCAGCAGCAGGCAGGCATCGCGCTGATGCATGAAGGGCTGGACGCCTATCATGCGACCGGTGCGGTCCTGGGGAATTCGCACTTCCACTGCCTGCTGGCACACGCCTACGGACGCCAGGGACAATGGCAGGCGGGGCTGGACGCGCTTGCCGTGGCGAAGGACGCGGTGGACCAGACCGGGGAGCACTATTGCGACGCGGAATGGCACCGTCTGAACGGCGAGCTGGTACGGCAACGGTCGGCTGCCGAGGGGCGGCCTGAAGGCGACACCGAAGCGCAAGCGTGTTTCGACAAGGCGATGGAAGTGGCTCGCCACCAGCATGCCAGGTCGCTGGAATTGCGGGCCGCGCTGGACCTGGCGCAGCTATGGCGGCAGCAAGGCAAGGAGCAAGCGGCCATCCAGTTGCTGGCGGGCATCCGGGCCGGGCTGACGGAAGGCTTCGACAGCGCGGACATGCAGGCCGTGTCCGCCCGTTGATGCCATGCCAGCGTCCGGGCCGCGGCAACAGGCAGGCGCCGCGACCTTCACGATCCTGTTCGGCGCCTTCGACCGCCACAACTTCGGCGACCTGCTGCTCGCGCATGTGGTGCGGCGCATGATCGGCCAGCACCGCACCAGTGACAAACTCTATTTCGGAGGTCTTGCCGGGCGCGACCTGAGGCGCCATGGCGGCCACCGGGTCCGCGCGCTGGCGCATCTGTCCGCCACCGTGGGCGACGCCGCCGTCGAGGTCATCCACGTGGGCGGCGAAATCCTGACGTGCTCGCCGTGGGAAGCCGCCGTGATGCTGCTGCCGCCTGACGAGGCCGGCGCAGTGGTAGCGCGGCTCGATAGCCATCCGCGCGAGCGCACGGCGTGGGCGCGGCGGCAACTGGGCGTGCCGGACCTTGCTCCCTACCTGTTGCCTGCCACTTTGTTTGCCAACGTCAGGCGCGTCATTGTCCACGCCGCCGGTGGCATTGACCTGGGATCGGTCGAGTCCGGCATGCGGGCCGAAGTGGTGGCCAAGCTCGGCGCCGCCACCAGTGTCGGCGTCAGGGACCGGCAAACCCGGGCCGTGCTTGCCGCGAACGGCATCGATTGCCGCCTGGAGCCGGATCCGGCGGTGCTGGTGGCTGAACTGTTCGGCGATCGCATCCGCCGGCGCGCCGGCCATGGCGAATGCGCCCGCATCGGGTCGGGTTTCCCGGGCGGATACCTGGCGGTGCAGTGCAGCGCCGATTTTGGCGACGACGAAACCCTGGCACAGCTGGCCTCCCAACTCGAGCGCGTCGCCCGGGACAGGCACCTGGGCGTGGTGCTGTTCCGCGCCGGCGCCGCGCCATGGCATGACGACCTGGCTTGCTACCAACGCCTTGCCGCACGGCTGCGCAGCGCGCACGTCGCGCTCTTTGGCTCGCTCGACCTGTGGGACATCTGCGCGTTGGTCGCGCACAGCCAGGGCTTCATCGGCAGCAGCCTGCACGGCGGCATCGTCGCAGGCGCCTTTGCCTTGCCGAGGCTGGGCCTGCTGCGGCCCGGGCAACCGCCCGAAGCCAGCAAGCAGGTTGCGTTCGCCTCGGCCTGGGGCGCGGCCGGCGCGCCGGCGGCCGTACCCGTAGAGAAACTTGCGGCGAGCATGGACCAGGCGTTGGCAATCGGGCTTGCACAGCGCAGCGCGCTGGCCCGCGAATGGGCCGCCGCGTGCCGTGCCGCGTTCAAGCTGGTTCAGGACGGCTAGCACCGGTGGCTCAACGCAAAACGGCGCGACAGGGCAACTGCCCCGTCGCGCCGTCGATCCCTTGCGGGCAGGAGACTCAGTGCCCGGCGCTCTGGCCGCCGTCGACATGCAGGATCTCGCCCGTCACGAACGGCGCGCGGTCAAGGTACAGCACGGCGTCGACGATATCGCGCATCTCGCCCATATGCCCCACCGGATGCAGCGCGCCCAGCGCCTCATGCGTTTCCTTCGGGTGCATCGGCGACTTGATGATGCCGGGCGACACCGCGTTGGCGCGGATGCCGGTCTTCGCATACTCGATCGCCAGCGATTTCGTCGCCGCGCTCAGCCCGCCCTTGGTCAGCGAGGCCAGCACCGACGGCACGCCGCTGATGGCATGGTCGACCAGGCTGGTGGTGATGCTGACCACATGGCCGCTGCGCTGCTTCTCCATTGCGGCAATGGCCAGCTGCGTGATATGGAAGAAGCCCGTCAGGTTGATACCCGTGACAGTGGCATAGTCCTCGTCGGTATAGCTGGTGAACGGCTTGGCGACGAAGATGCCGGCATTGTTGACCAGCGTATCGATGCGGCCGAACTTCGCCACGGCTTCGGCGATGACGCGGCGCGCCGTTGCGGGGTCGGCGATATCGCCGGGAACGGCCAGGATGTCCGCGTCGTCCGACGGCTTGATGCTGCGCGCGGTGGCGACCACGCGATGGCCGCGCTCGCGGAATGCCTTGACCAGTTCCGCGCCGATGCCCTGCGATGCGCCGGTGATGACGACAACCTTCTGTGCTGCACTCATTTTCTTACCTCGATGTCAGTTGATTCGGCCTTCGGGTCCTTCAGGTCCTTCGGGCCGATCGGGCCGACGGCTCCGATGGGCTCAAATCTAGGAGAACCGTCCCGTGGTTCGAAGACCTCGGCGGAACAAACAGTTATGCACGCGCGGAACAAATGGCGCAGGAAGCACCGTTGCCAAGGCGGCGAAACGTCGACTCCCGGCCGCTTTTCCGCCCGCTAGACGGCCGCCATCGACTTCTGGCAAAGGCCCACATATGATGGGAACACCGCTTCCCGCCACCCGATGCACCGCCTGATCCGACCCGATGAAAAGGCAATTCGATGACCTCCAGCTCGGCAGCATCGAGCTGTTCTGCCTGGCCGCCGAACTGGGCAGCTTCACCGCCGCCGCGGTCGCGGCCGGCGTGACGCCGCCTGCAGTCAGCCGCACCGTGCAGCGGCTGGAAGAACGGCTGGGGGTACGCCTGTTCGTGCGCACCACGCGGCAGATCCGCCTGACCGACGAAGGCCGGCTGTATTTCGAGCAAAGCCGGGGCGCGCTGGCGCAGCTATTGGATGCGGAGCGGCAGGTCAGCGGCCAGCGCGCAGCGCCCGCGGGCCGCTTGCGGATCAGCCTGCCGACGCCCTATGCCCACTACCGCGTGCTGCCGGTCCTGCCGGCGTTCCGGGCGCAGTACCCGGAAGTCGAGGTCGACGTGCATATCAGCAACCGCAACGTCGATTTCGCGGACGACACCTATGACCTGTCGGTGCGCGGCCGCGCGCCGGACGACTCGAACCTGATTGCGCGCAAGCTGGAGGATGCCGAGCTGGTGGTCGTGGCAACGCCCGCCTACCTGCAGCGCGCCGGCACGCCCCGGTCACTGGAAGACCTGCTCAGGCATGAATGCATCCAGTTCGAACGCCCCAGCAGCGGCCGGCGCATTCCCTGGACCTTCCGCGTCAATGGCGAAGACACCGATATCGTCACCACCGGCGGCTATGCGGCGACCGAAGACATCCTCGGCGGGGCCACGCTGGTCCGCGCCGGAGCGGGCCTGTTCCAGACCTATCGCTTCGTGGTGGAACAGGACCTGCGCGACGGCACGCTGGTGGAAGTCTTGCGGGAATTCAGCGGCAGCACGCGGCCGTTCGTGCTGCTCTACCCGTCGGCGCGGCACGTGACGCGCCGCGTGCGCGTCTTCGTCGACTTCCTGGTGGAGAAGTTTTCCGCGTAAATCTCCACGCGGAGCGCTCACGCAGGCTTGAGCTGCGCAATCACCACGAGGATCACCGCTGCATTGGCGGGCTGCTGGAAATGCGCGGAAATGGTCCGTGCATGGCCGGCCTTGTCTCCCAGCACATCGCGGAACAGGTCCGAAGCCCCGTCGAGGACCGCGGGCTGGTCAAACCAGCCCGGCGCGCTGGCAATGTGGCCGTCGACGCGAACGATATGGTCCAGGCGCTCGAAGCCACCCAGGGAGGCATCGATCTGCGCCAGCACGTTGAGCGCCGCGAGTTCGGCGGCCAGCTTGCCCTGCCCGACCGTCAGGTCCTTGCCGACCTGGCCTTGCCAGGCCACCTTGCCGTCCTGCAATGGCAACTGGCCGGAGATGAAGAGCAGGTCTCCCGCCTGGCTGACGGCGGTATAGCTGCCCAGTGGTTGCGGGGGCCGCGGCAGCGCCAGTCCGCGCGCCGAAAGTCGTTCATGTACGGACATCATGTATTCCAGTCTGGTCGGGTGTGCTGTGAATCGGGAGTGCCGTGCGGCTGGCCTGAATGGCGGCAGCGCAGTCTTCGGCCTTCTCCTGTCAGGCTCACTTTAGGTGCGCATTGACCGGGAATACAGGCACCGGCGGGAACAGGAATAGAAACGCCATGGAACAAATCCGCGTGCCCGTCGGGGGCCGCTTCGCGAACGAAGGGCCCGGACGGGTCCGGCGGTCAATACCTGCCAATGTCTAATCGTTCGCAGGTTCCCCCTTGGACTTCAGCAGCACATGCCGCCCTTCGCTGACGGTCCCGTTCTTGCCAACGGCGTAGAGCACGTAGTCGCCGGCAATCGCCAGCCCTGGCAGCGGCGGCGCGGTGACCTCCAGCTTGCCGTCGTTGTGAAGCCGCACCGGCAGCTTCACGTACCGGTTTCCCCAGGTCCAGTTGTGCGTGATCGGACCGGTACGAACCAGCGCCACCGACTCGACCTCAGTACCGGAGACGTCGAGCTTGAAGCTGTTGCCGTAGTGGATGCTGTTGGGACTTTGGGTGATGACCGGCTTCGCGCCCTTGAAGAAATACGGCGGCTTGTAGAACTCGATGACCGGTACGGCGGCGTCACGCTGCGCCTGCGTCTGCGGCGATCCCGGTATCAGGTTGACCCGGTTGCCGCCCATCACCCATACACCGCCATTTGGCATCAGCAGCGCAGTGGAATGGTCATGCCGGGGCACCGGCGAAGTGGCCACGTCGGTCCTGCTGCCGTCGGCCGGATTGTACAGCTGGTAGACCAGGCTGTTGACGTCGCCCTCGGCACCACCAACGACCAGCAGCTTCCCGTCCGGCAGCACGACCACATTGTTCTGGGAGACCGGCTGGGCCAGGTTGCTAAGGGACGTCCATTTTGGCGTCGCGCTGGAGAAGTTGATGGTTTCCGCAACCGCCGATCCCGGTGTGTTGCCGCCATTCGATCCGCCGAACAGGAACACGTTTTGCGACCACGTGCCATCCGCGTTGATCGTTACCATGATGGCCCCGGCACCACTGTCGTGGGCATTCTGCGCGGTATCGACATATTGCCAATGGTTTTGCGCCGGCGTGGCGATCAGCGGATCGGCCAGCGCTGCCTGGACATCGAACAGGTAGGTCTTGCCGCTGTAGAAGAACGGGTCATATCCGCGGATGTTGAGGCCGCCCGTTTCCCCGGGCAGGGGCGGCACGACTTCGGATGTCACCGCGACCTTCCAGTCCTTCTCGCCAGGGCCGGTCTGGACCACAAAGGCGCGCGGATACATTGGCAACAGCTTGCGCGCGCTCTCCAGCGCCACCGTCGTGTCCGTCTTGGGGTCGTACACCTCGGGTACCGCCTGCCGTACCTTGGTGGCGCTCGCGTTGCCCGCCCCCACGCTGGTATCCTGGTCCGAGCCGGACAGCACCAGGATCTTCCCGTCGGGCAGGGTCACGGCGGTGGGGTACCACCGCTGGTACTTCAGGTCCGAGGGGAGCGGCGGGTCGGTGTTGTTCTCATCGAGGGGATTGCAATGCGACAAGGTGCCGGTCGGATCCGATTCAAAGCCTGACCTGACGCAGGGCGTGGGCCTGAATACCCATTGCTCGGTCTTGGGGTCGAATATATTGACCTTCCTGCCGCCATTGTTGCCGCCCTTGTCATGCAACCCGACTACATAGATGCGGCCATCGATGCCAGCCACGTGGCCAGTGCAGAACAGGTTATATCCCAGTCCCCTGGAAAAGCCTGCGTCCGAAAAGAACGGATCGGTATGGCTGATGTCCGCGCTGGTCAGGTCGGCGATAGCCGTCTTGGTGAATATGCCGGTATCGATCAGGGACTGCAGTCCACAGACATCCACGATCTGGGTGTTTTCACGTTCGAGGTCGGAGCTGTAGCGCGACCAGCCGCTTTCGTCGAGTTGTCCGAGCCCGAAACCGCCCTGTACCAGATCGATGTACTTCTGGTTGAATCCCGGGAAGCCAGCACCCTGCACCGGCGGATTCAGATAGTGCTTCGGCTTGTACTCAGATGGCCGCATCCAGATCAGCATTTTCGGACATTCCGCGTACTTCTTATTCCATATCAGCGAGGTGTGGATGAAATCCTTGTGCACGGGAATCAGACCGCTGTTTACCCCACATACCGTCGCACCCGCGGCAGGGCATGCCTCCACCGCCGCAGCGGTACCGGCCGGCGCGGCGATAAGCCAGAACGAGCATGTGCCTGTCAGCGCCAGTGACAGGGCCTTACGACGATTTGCCATACGACCACCTTTGAAGCCATCAATGCAGGAAACAGCCGGGAGGACTGCAGCCAGCAGTGCCCCCAGCCCTTGAAAAGCTGTTTCAACCAAGGTACTGGTGGCGCCCTCCTTCTCTGATTTCCGTGGCGCATTTGGCTATGCCCTGGACATGCGGTGCACCCGCAGCGTCGCAAGACAGGGAAGCGCGCGGGACGACATCCCTGGTCTCGGCTGCGCCCTCCAATACTGCCTTCGGGCGGTAGCTTCACTGCCAACTTGAGCGCGTGCCGGCATCGCCGGCCCACGCCCGGCATCTCCCCGGAATAGCGAATTGATTCAAATGGCTAAGCGAGATCGGTGCCAACCGGGCTAGCGTCTTGATTCTGTTCGGAAATTTTGCGGCGGAAGAATTGCCGGCCAGTGCAAACCGGACAGATCGTTTCAGAGAGGAGACAACTACGTCGGGGCTCGTATGTCTCTAGCGGGGCAATGAGCCGTCAACCTCTTGCAGTTTGTGCCGCGAGGTAAAACTCGAAATTGCCGCCAGTGGCCGCGCACACGGCGCCCCCCGTCGTGATCCACCGTGCTCTCGCATCGAAACTTCGGCCCTGCCCGCGGTTCTAATTTTTATATGCTGAGCAAATTGTCTGCCAATCGGCGCACCATCTGGTTCTGGTCTGCAGTCGGCACCGTGGCGGCGCTGGTCGCCCTGGCCGTGCTGTCCCCGCCCGTCAAGGGCTTTGCCGACCAGGCCATCGCCTGGGCCCAGGCAACGATGGAACAGCATCCCGGGGCTGGCGCGCTGGTTTTCTTCCTGTTCTCCGCCGTATCTGCCATGCTCGCTTTCGCCTCGAGCGTGGTCCTGGTGCCGCCGGCCAGCGCCGTGTTTGGCAAGCCCCTCACCGTTCTTCTGCTCTGGGGCGGCTGGGTGCTGGGCGCGGTTGCCGCCTACGGCATCGGCCGTCTCGCCTATCCGTTGCTTGCCCGCAGCGGTTATGCGGACAAGCTGGCGAAGTACCAGGACTACGTATCGAAGCGCATCAGATTCTGGGCGGTGCTGCTGTTCTGCATCGCGGTGCCGTCCGAAATTCCCGGCTATCTTTTTGGCACGATGCGCTACCCCTTCGCGAAGTTCCTGGCCGCCATCGCCATCGCCGAAGCGGGCTATGCGATTGGCATCGTCGTCGCGGGCGAGAGCCTGGCGATCGACCGGCCCCTGCCCTTCTTCATCGCCGCCGGCATCCTGGCGGTCGTGGCGGTGCTGGCGGGACTGGCGCTGCGTACGGCCAGGAAGCACAAGGCTGGCGGCCTGCGTCGGCGCTGAGGCGGGCGTCGGCTCAGATCAGGTCGTTGCGGGCAGTCCCCGGGTGAATATAGGATTACCGGCACAAAAGACATACGCTGACGAGCCGATTCCCTGATCCACACACGGAGACAAGCCTTGACCACGAAATATCGATTCGCCTTGGGCCTGCTGGCCACGGCAAGCCTGATTGCCGCTACGCCGGCCTCGGCACAAGGGCAGTGGCCGAACAAACCCATCCGCTTTGTCGTGCCTTTCGCCGCTGGCGGCGCCAATGACCTGATGGCGCGCGCCGCGGCCGAGGGCGCTTCCAAGGAGCTGGGGCAGACCGTACTGGTCGAGAACCGCCCGGGCGCCGGTGGCACCGTCGGCGCGGACGTGGTGGCCAAGAGCAAGCCCGATGGCTACACCTTCCTGATCAGCGCCGCCGGTGTCATTTCCAACAGCATGATCAAGAAGTCGATGCCGTTCAAGGACGACGACCTGGTGCCGGTCGCCATGATCGGCCTCGCGCCGTCGGTGATCGTCGTGCCGAAGAACGCGCCCTACAAGGACTTGCGCGACTTTGTCGAGGCCTCGAAGAAAGGCACCGGCTTCAACTTCGCCACCGCGGGAACCGGCAGCACGCCCCACTTTGTCGCCGAGATCCTGAACGTAAAGTACGGCGCGAAGCTGCAGCCGGTGCCGTACAAGAGCGGGTCGGAGAGCACCACGGCAGTGCTGGGCGGCCAGGTTGAGGGCACCTCCGAGGCCAGCATCATCGCGCTGCCGCACATCCTGCACGAAGGCAAGTTCAAGGCGCTGGCCACGACCTGGACGCAGCGCATCTCGGCCTACCCGCAGCTCTCCACCGCGGTCGAGCAGGGTTTTCCGGATTTGCAGATCGCCCACTGGGCCGGTGTCCACGCGCCCAAGGGCACGCCCAACGCCATTCTCGACAAGGTCGCCGCGGCGGTCGACAAGGCCATGAAAGATCCCGACGCCTCCGCCAAGCTGAAGGCCGTCGGCATCGAGCCGGTCGGCGGCACGCGTGCGGATTTCGTGAAGTTCGTCAATGCGGAACGGAAGCGGCTGGGCGAGATCGTCAAGGCGGCCAGGATGCAGGAGAAGTGAAGGGCAGCGCAGGCCCGTCGCAATGGCCTGCGCTGTCAGGCATCCTGCGATGAAGGACTGGTCGCTCGCGGGGCGTTAGTAGGCAAGCTTCGGCATGAACTGCCCACGCCCCTCGGGCGTCATGTCGAGCAGGCCCCAGAGCGCGCTGACGGCGTCGCCGGATCGATGATCCGTGCCAACGTCCGCCGGTGCCCAGGTAAGGTCGCTGCCCCAGAAGTGGCGGACCTTGCCGTGGTCGAGACGGAATACGTTGAATGCGGTGTCGTCCCATTCCTCGCCGGGCTTCCCGCCGCTCAACGCCCGGATCTGCGCCGGCAGTTTCGTTGAGTCTCCGAAGTAGTCGGCGTCGTAGCTGTTGCCCGCGGTCGAGAGGAACTGAAGATGCGCCCATCCCCGTTCGCGCGCCCACGCGACCAGCCGCGCGATGGGCGACTTGGCGACGATATAGAGCGCAGCACGCTGGCCGATATGCCTGGCCGCGCCGTTGACGGAGTCGAGCAAGAGCGTGCACATCGGGCATGGCGTATCGCGGTCCGGGCCGTACATGAAGCTGTACAGGACCAGGGTGGGATGCGGGCCGAACAGCCCGGACATTGCGACCGTTTCGGGCATGCCGTTCGCGCCGATCCGCTCGAACAGGTAGTCCTGCGGCACTTCGCCGCCTGGCGGCAGCGCGCGGCGCTGCGCCGCGACGGCCTCGATATGCCTTCGCAACGCAATTTCCTCTTCAAGCAGTGCGTTTCGCGCCTTGCGGTACTCTGCGCTTTCGTTGGGGTAAGTGACGTGCAACATGCTAGCCTCCTGCGGTTGCTCCCTGTTAGGCTTGTCGACGCCGGGATCGGTTCTCCGCGCCTTCGAGCACACCGGCATAGACGCGATCCGATAGCACGGCAGCATAGGGTTCACGCGGCCATAGCCGCGATAACCGCGCCCAGGATGCGCATGCCTTCCTCAATCTGCCGGGTCGTCAGGCTGGCATAGCCCAGCACCAGCCCGGCCGGTCGTGTGGGTCCTGGCGACGGCGGCAAGGCAAACAGCGGCGACAACGGATAAACGCCCACGTCCTGCTCCCGCGCGGCAGCCGCCAGCGCCGCTTCGTCCCGCGGGCGCAGCGACGGCAGCCACAGCACCACATGCAGGCCGGCCGCCGTGCCGCTGACCTCGGCATCCGCGGGCAGGTAGCGGGCAATGCCATCCAGCAACGCCGCACGGCGGCGCTCGTTCTCCCGGCGCATGCGCCGCACATGGCGTTCGTAGGCGCCGCTCTCGATCAGCGCGGCCAGCACGCGCTGCTCCAGCACCGGCGCATGGCGGTCGGCCAGCCGCTTGGCCTGCCGGAACACCGGCACCAGTTCGGCAGGGAGCACCAGGTAGCCGAGCCGCAGTTGCGGCGACAATGCCTTGGAGAGGGTGCCGACGTAGATCACGCGTCCGTCGGTGTCGATCGACTGCAGCGTGTCGATCGGGCGCTGGCCGTAGCGGAACTCGCCGTCGTAGTCGTCTTCGACGATCCAGGCATCGTGGCGCTGTGCCCATTGCAGCAATTCCATGCGCCGGCCGACCGGCAGCACGCCACCCAGCGGGAACTGGTGCGATGGCGTCACGTATGCCAGGCGGACGCGCTCGTGCTGCGGCAGGCTGGCGGTATCCAGTCCGTGTTCGTCCGCGGGCGTGGGCAGACAGGTGGCGCCGGTCGCCGCGAAGCAGCACCGGGCCATCAGGTAGCCGGGATCTTCAAAGGCGAAGGCGTCGCCGGCATCCAGCAGCAGCCGCGCGCACAGGTCGATGGCCTGTTGCGAGCCGTTCACCACCACGATTTGCGCGGGCTCGCAGGCAAGCCCGCGGGCCCGCCGCAGATAGCCCTGCAGGGCGCGGCGCAGCGCAGGGTCGCCCTCCGGCGCCGCATAGTAAAGGCCGTCCTGCTGACGCAGCAGTTCGGCCTGATAGGCGCGCCGCCACGCCAGCGTAGGGAAATCCCGCGACGCCACCGCGCCATAGCGGAAGTCGAAACGAAGCGGTTCCGCGTCGGGGAATGCCGGCATGCCGATGTCCGCCAGCCGGCGTGCAAAGCGGGACAGCGGCAAACGGGAGGCAAGGCGCGGCGTCCCGGCCGCGCTGGCAGGCGCCGGCGCCGCCAGCGCATTGGCAACCCGCGCCGCGCGCCCCGCCGACGTGACGAGAAAGCCTTCGGCCGCCAACTGCTCATAGGCCGCGGTGACCGTGGTGCGGGATACCCCGAACTCGGCTGCCAGCGCCCGCGTGGACGGTGCGGGCGCGCCCGGCGGCAGCGTGCCGTCCGCGATCTGGCCGCGCAGCAGGTCGTAGATGCGCCGTCCCGCGCCGGTGGCGCCCGGCCGCGAGCCGTTCAGTCGGGGAAACTGGCCCATAAAAAATCCTGAAAACTGGACCTTGCGATTGTGCCAGTTACAGGAGACAGTATCTACGACGCCAGGACACCCGTTCGCCCCATGTACATCCCCGCCCACTTCGCAGAAACCCGCCCAGAAGAACTTGCGCGCATCATTCGCGCGCACCCGCTCGGCATGCTGGTCACCCAGGCAAGCGGCACGCTGGATGCCGACCACATTCCGTTCGAGTTCGACGCCGACGCGGGCTCGCACGGCGTGCTCAGCGCCCACGTGGCGCGTGCCAACCCGGTCTGGCAGCGCTGCCCGTCCGGCACGCCGGTCATGGTCGTCTTTCGCGGCGCCGAGGCCTATATCTCGCCAAACTGGTACCCGAGCAAGCACGAGACGCACCGCCTGGTGCCGACCTGGAACTACGAGGTGGTGCACGCGCACGGCACGCTCACCGTGCATGACGACGAACGCTTCGTCCGGCGCATCGTCGCGCGCCTGACGCGCCGGCACGAAGCGGACGAGCCCAGGCCGTGGAAGATGGGCGACTCCACGCCCGAATTCATCGACGGCATGCTGCGCCATATCGTCGGCATCGAGATCGCCGTCACTGCGCTGCAGGGCAAGGTCAAGCTGAGCCAGAACCGGGAAGCGCGCGACCGGCTGGGTGCCGCGGAATCGCTGCAAGCGCGGGGATTCGGCGAACTCGCGCAGTCCATGCGTCGTGCCTGGTAAGGCAGGCAAGTAAAAGAGCAAGTAAAAGAGCAAGCAAGCAAAACGAAGCGAGCCGCACGGGCTCGCCCCTTTTTCCTACGCCTGCCTCCGCATTATTGCGTCGCGCAGGTAAAGCTCGATGCCAGGTTCACATCGCCGGCGCCGTTGTACTTCGGCCAGCTCGGGTATTCGCACAGCGGCCGCGTGCGGCCCGGCACGCCGACCGTGTCGGTCACCGTCAGCGAAGCCGGCGCGGTGCCCTGCTCGACCCACTTCTCAAGCGCCGTCAGCGAGTCCCACGAAGCATTGAACACCGAGCTTATCGAGTGTCCGTAGCCCGGGATTTCGTAGTAACGCATGAAGTTGGCGACATTGCCCGCGCCCATCGTTCCCTGTACGCGCGTGAAGTAGTCCTCGGTCGCGCGCGTGCTGACCAGCGCATCGGACTTGCCGTGCGCCATCAGGATCTTGCCGCCCTTGTTCATGAACGCGGACAGGTCGGTCTTGTTGATGTCCTGCAGCCCGGCAAGCTGGCTGATGCGGTCCTGCCAGGGCCCCGGGTTCTGCGGGTCGAGCGTCAGCGAGTTGAAGGTCGGATCGCGCGTGACGAAGTAGCGCACCCACTGGTCCCAGAACACGCTCATGTACGGCGCGGTAGCGGGCATCGGATTGACCGGGGCATCGATGTTGAGCGCCAGGGCAATGACTGTCGGCTGGACGGATGCGTTGCCGGCCAAGCCGAGGTCGGCGCCCCAGACGTTGAAGCCCGGATACTGCGTCTCGCCGCTGCCCAGCGCATAGCCGAACACGATCTGCGAGTTGTACACCTTCAGCGCGTTGATCTGCGCGTCGGACAGGCACGTGTCCCCGGTGTCGGCGCCGTTGGCGCAGCGGACCGGCTGGCCGTTGAGCATGGCCGTGGATGGGTCGAAGCTGGCATTGCAGGCGGCGACATTGCTGATCAGGCCGTCCTTGACGCCGTCGAGGTCGTCGCACGCGGCAATGGCGGCGTCGTATAGCACCTTGCGCTTGGGCTGGTTCGGGTAGGCGCCCGGCGCGGCCAGCGCGCGGGTGATGCGGCCGAACTGCAGGTCAAGGCTGGCGGCATTCCAGGCGGGATAGAGCACGATGGCGCCATCCCAGTCCTGCGGCCAGCGCTGCACCACGGCCAGCGCTTCGCGGCCGCCGGTCGATCCGCCGGCAAAGTAGGCCTTCTTCGGGCCATCGGCCTGGTAGTGCATCTGGATCAGCGCGATCGCCACATCGCGCGTCTTCTTCAGCGCGTCGCTGGCATAGTTGCGCAGCGCCTCGTCATTGACGCCGAACGAGCCGTCGCGGCTGCCGAGCGCACCCGCCTGGTGGCCGGAATCGCTGGCGAAGGTGGCATAGCCGCGCGCCAGTGGCGAGGGCTGGTCAGTCGGTCCGGCCGGCACATTGCCTGCCGTGTTGGGAATGGTCCCGTCATAGCCGCCGCCGCCGAACATCACCACCTTCTGGTTCCAGCTGGCGGGCATGTTGATCTCGAACCGGATCGGTGGTGCCGTCGGATCGACGGGGGCGATGGTCCCCGTTACCTTGCAATACGCGCCAGTGCCCAGCTGCCCGCCGCCGGTAGCCGGCACCATGTCGGTCTCGGCAACCGTTGCGCCCTTGGTAGGCAGGCCGATGCTGCTCGCGGGGACGGTCTTGCCCGGCAAGTTCTGGCACGATACCGGGGTCTTTACCGGCGGGGGATGATCGTTGTCACCGTCACCGCCGCCGCAGGCACTCAGCACAAGGCCGGCCACGGTCGCAACGAGGACGGGAGCCAGTTTGAAGGTCACTGGCAAAACTCTGCTTTGCAAGTCGGTTGACATTTGTCTTCTCCACGGGGTCTCCTGGGACGGGATAGCGCCGCCGGGACCTCGGCCCCGGCGGGACAATCCTCGGTGCCTGCGTCTGCATTCGGCATGCCAGCACGCAGGTGATGAGACGGATGTGGAGCGTGAAATATGTACCGTATTGCCGAAGCGGAGGGCCGGGTGTTTGCCGGATGCGCGCGTCACACGCGCACCCGGGCCGGCGACCGGAAGTTCTTTCAATCGAATCGGGAAGGACCTGCAAACGGCGTGGCAGGCCGCCGGCGATTCAGCGATAGAAGAGCACGCCCGCCGGCATCTTGCGCGCTGATCAGGCCGCGGCGTTCTCCATCGCCGCTTCGTATTGCCCCAGGCACGCCATGGCGTTGAGCCGCGAGCGCTGCAGCAGCGCCCGTTGCGCCAGCGCGGCGTTGGCCGGTTCACCGCGCCACGCCAGCAAGGGCGGCTCCTGCAAGGCGCGCCCGTAGGAGAAGCTGAGCCGCCAGGGCAACGGGCCCAGCCGGTTCATTGCGTCGAGATTGGCGGTGGCTTCGGCGGGCGTCTGGCCGCCGGACAGGAAAAAAATACCCGGCACCGCGGCGGGCACGGTGCGCCTGAGCACCTGTACGGTCTGCGTGGCAACCTCTGCCGGTGCCGCCTGCCCCGCATCCTTGCCTGGAAGCACCATGCTGGGTTTCAGCAGCATGTGCTCGAACACCACCGCATGCCGCTGCAAGGCGTCGAACACCTCATGCAGCACGGCTTCGGTGACTTCCGCACAGCGCGCCATGCTGTGCGCGCCATCCATCAGCACCTCGGGTTCGACGATGGGCACGATCCCTGCCTCCTGGCAGATCGCGGCATAGCGCGCCAGCGCCTCGGCGTTGGCGTGAATGGCAAGCCGGCCCGGCAGCTTGTCGGACACGTTGTAGACGGCACGCCATTTGGCAAAGCGCGCGCCCTGCTGGCGATAGCCGGCAAGCCGTTTTGCCAGCCCGTCGAGGCCCTCGGTGATTTCGTCCCCGGGTGCGTGCGCCAGCGCGAGCTTGCCCTTGTCGACCTTGATGCCGGGCACGATGCCCTGGCGCGCGGCCAGTTCGGGCAGCGGCGTGCCATCGTCGGCCCGCTGGCCCAGGGTCTCCTCGTACAGGATCACGCCGCTGATGAACTGGCCCAGGCCCGGCGTGGACAGGAGCAGGTTGCGCCACGCCCGGCGGCTCTCCTCGCTGGATGCCACACCGATGCGGTCGAACCGCTTGGCGATGGTCGGCCCGCTTTCGTCGGCGGCCAGCAGGCCTTTGGCGCCCTGCACCATGGCGTCGACGGTGGCTTGCAGTTCGCTTGCTGTGTCCATGGCGTTGCTCCGGGAGGGGGTATAACAACAAGCATTGGCGCCTCGGTGCGATTGCGCAAGCGACCGGCGTGCGGGCCGTCGCGGACCGCCACGCGGAACTACCGAGCCTCACCGGTATCGGCGCCTCCCGGGCGGCGTTCGGCAAGCGCCTCCGGCAGCGAGGCAGGCGGCACGAAGAACAGGTTGCCGCTGACCGCCTCGCTGAAGTCCAGCAGCCGGTCATAGTTGCCGGGCGGGCGCCCCACGAACATGTTCTCGAGGAGGTTGCCGCCCTGGACCCGCTTGCCTACGGCACGGACCAGCGCGGCCACATCCGCGCACCACGCCCGCACGGTTTCGGCGTGCGCGGCGCCGGGTGAAAGGGTCGCGACGATGAAAATCGCGCTACGGGTGATGGGGCTGCTGACGGCTTGCGGCTCTGCAGCCGGATCGCCGTGGCGGGGTGGTGGTACTGCGAGCGTCGCTAGCGGTAGAGCCCCGCCATCCTTTCCATCCCCACCGGCTTGATCCGCGACGCCTGCCCGGCGCAGCCGAAGGCCTCGAAACGCAGCTTCACCACGCCCTTGGCCCCTTTCTTGGCCGCCAGCAGGGCCTTGCGCGGATCAAACTCGCTGCGGTCCTCGGACAGCGACTTGCGGATCGCCCCGGTCATGGCCAGGCGGATATCGGTGTCGATATTCACCTTGCGCACGCCCATCCTGATGCCACGCAGGATTTCCTCGACCGGCACGCCGTAGGTTTCCTTGATCTCGCCGCCGTACTGGCGGATGATCTCCAGCCATTCCTGCGGCACCGAGCTGGAGCCGTGCATCACCAGGTGGGTATCGGGGATCTGCTCGTGGATCTCGCGGATGCGGTCCATCGCCAGGATGTCGCCGGTGGGCTTGCGCGAGAACTTGTAGGCGCCGTGGCTGGTACCGATGGCGATGGCCAGCGCATCCACGCCGGTGCGTGCGACAAAGTCGCGCGCCTGCGCCGGGTCGGTCAGCATCATGTCGTGCGACAGCGTGCCTGCCGCGCCCACGCCGTCCTCTTCGCCGGCCTGCCCGGTTTCGAGCGAGCCCAGGCAGCCGAGTTCGCCTTCCACCGACACGCCGACCGCATGCGCCATCTCGCACACGCGCCGCGTGACCTCGACGTTGTAGTCGTAGTCCGACGGCGTCTTCATGTCTTCGCGCAGCGAGCCGTCCATCATCACGCTGGTGAAGCCGGAGCGGATCGAGGCCTGGCACACGGCCGGGCTGGAGCCGTGGTCCTGGTGCAGCACGATGGGGATGTCCGGATGGGTTTCGGCAGCGGCCAGCACCATATGCCGCAGGTAGGCCTCGCCGGCATACTTGCGCGCGCCGGCCGAGGCCTGCAGGATGACCGGGCTGTCGGTCTCCTCGGCCGCTTCCATGATGGCGTGAATCTGTTCCAGGTTGTTGACGTTGAATGCCGGCACGCCGTAGCCG
Organism: Cupriavidus sp. L7L; assembly: GCF_004353535.1. NCBI lineage: Bacteria > Pseudomonadati > Pseudomonadota > Betaproteobacteria > Burkholderiales > Burkholderiaceae > Cupriavidus > Cupriavidus sp. L7L. Next base: position 460,619 of record NZ_SMNY01000010.1, on the reverse strand, counting down.
TACTCTCCCGCGTGGTCCAGCAGCTGTCGCAAGGAAATGAGTGCCATGGTGAAGCTCCTTTAGTCGATGCTTGGTAATACGGGTCAGCCGGCGGCGCGCTGCTCCAGCACGTCCAGTGCGGGCAGCTTCCTGCCTTCCAGGAATTCCAGGAACGCGCCGCCGCCGGTGGAGATGTAGCCGACACGGTCGGCAATGCCGTACTTGGCGATGGCGGCCAGCGTGTCGCCGCCGCCGGCGATCGAGAAGGCCTTGGATTCGGCGATGGCCTGCGCCAGCACCTTCGTGCCGTTGCCGAACTGGTCGAATTCGAACACGCCCACCGGGCCGTTCCAGACGATGGTACCGGCGGCCTTCAACTGCTCGGCCAGCAACGCGGCGGTTTGGGGGCCGATGTCCAGGATCATGTCGTCGTCGGCCACATCCTTCACATCCTTGACGTTGGCCGCAGCGGTCGCGCTGAATTCCTTGGCGCAGACCACGTCGACGGGAATGGGCACCGAGGCGCCGCGCCTGGCCATGATGTCGATGATGGCCCTGGCATCGCCGACCAGCTCGGCTTCCGCCAGTGACTTGCCGATCTTCAGGCCGGCGGCCAGCATGAAGGTGTTGGCGATGCCGCCGCCGACGACCAGGTTGTCGACCTTGTCGGCCAGCGACTTCAGGATGGTCAGCTTGGTCGAGACCTTGGAGCCGGCCACGATCGCCACCAGCGGACGCGCCGGCTGGCCCAGTGCCTTGCCCAGCGCGTCGATCTCGGCGGCCAGCAGCGGGCCGGCGCAGGCGACCGGCGCATACCTGGCGATGCCATGGGTAGTGGCTTCGGCGCGATGCGCGGTGCCGAAGGCATCGTTGACGTAGATGTCGCACAGCGCGGCCATCTTCTGGGCCAGCTCGTCGCTGTTCTTCTTCTCGCCCTTGTTCACGCGGCAGTTTTCCAGCAGCACCACCTGTCCGGGCGGCACCTGGAAGCAGCCCGCGGTCCAGCCGGACAGCAGCGGCACCTGCCGGCCCAGCAGCTCCGACAGGCGGCGGCCCACCGGCGCCAGGCTGTGGCGCGGGTCCGGCTGGCCTTCCTCGGGACGGCCCAGGTGCGAGGTGACCATCACCGCGGCCCCCGCCTGCAGGCAGGCCTCGATCGCGGGCAAGGAAGCACGGATGCGGGTATCGTCGGTGATCTGTCCCGCATCGTCCTGCGGGACGTTGAGATCGGCGCGGATAAAGACCCGCTTGCCGGCCAGCCCGCCGGCGGCGAGCAATGCGGCCAGCGTGTGCGGCGCCGCGGGTTTCGGTTGCGTGTCCGTAGCATGGGAAATGCTCATCGTAGCCACCCTTCAGCGTGCGTTGGCCAGCGCCACCGCGGTATCCAGCATGCGGTTGGAGAAGCCCCATTCGTTGTCATACCAGGCCGAGACCTTGACCAGCGTGCCGTTGACCTTGGTCAGCGTGGCGTCGAAGGTGGACGAGGCCGGGCTGTGGTTGAAGTCCACCGAGACCAGCGGCGCGGTGTTGTAGTCCAGGATGCCCTTGAGCTCGGCCTCGGCGGCGCTCTTCAGGATGCCGTTGACCTCGTCCACGGTGGTCGGCCGCGCCGCCACGAAGGACAGGTCGACCAGCGACACATTGATGGTCGGGACACGCACGGCAAAGCCGTCCAGGCGGCCATCCAGCTCGGGCAGCACCAGTCCCACGGCGGCGGCGGCGCCGGTCTTGGTCGGGATCATCGACATGGTGGCCGAGCGCGCGCGGCGCAGGTCGTCGTGGTAGACGTCGGTCAGCACCTGGTCGTTGGTGTACGAGTGCACCGTTGTCATCAGCCCGTTCACCACGCCCAGCTTCTCGTGCAGCGGCTTGACCAGCGGCGCCAGGCAGTTGGTGGTGCACGAGGCGTTGGAGATGACCGTGTCGGTCGCCTTCAGCACGCCGTGGTTCACGCCATAGACGATGGTGGCGTCCACGTCCTTGCCGCCCGGGGCGGAGATGATCACCTTCTTCGCGCCGGCCTTCAGGTGGGCCGATGCCTTCTCCTTGCTGGTGAACAGCCCGGTGCACTCCATCACCACGTCCACGCCCAGCCCGGCCCACGGCAGCTCGGCCGGATTGCGCTGCGCCACCACGCGGATGCGGTCGCCGTTGACGCGGAAGGCATCGCCGTCAACCGAGACCTCGCCCGGGAAACGGCCGTGGACGGTGTCGTACTGCGTCAGGTGGGCATTGGTGGCGGCGTTGCCGAGGTCGTTGATGGCAACGATCTCGATATCGTGGCGCTTGCCGCCTTCATAGTGGGCGCGCAGTACATTGCGCCCGATGCGCCCGTAGCCGTTGATGGCAACCTTGATGGTCATGATGTCTCCTGATGTCTCCGTTTACTTGTCTTGGTATCCTTGCCGGCCCGCGCCGGATATCAGGCGGCGGGTGCGAGCCACGCCGGCGTCAGCAGCACCGGCAGTGCCTCGATCGAGTCGATCAGCGCATCCGCGCCCAGTGCCGCGGGCCCGTCGGGGCCGGCGTAGCCGTAGCGCACCAGGCAGACCGGCATGCCGGCCGCGCGCGCAGCGGCCACGTCCACTGGCGAATCCCCTACCAGCACGCCTTGCGCCGCATCGACGTCGAGCAGCCGGCAGGCATGGCGCAGCGGTGCGGGGTGCGGCTTCATCTGCGCGATCGAATCGCCGGCCACCAGCACGTCGAGGTACGCCGCCAGGCCGGTCATGGCCAGCAGCGGCGCCGCCAGCGCGCGCGGCTTGTTGGTGACGCAGGCCATGCGGTAGCCCTCGCGCCTGAGCGCGGCCAGGCCCGCTTCCACGCCCGGGAATACCGAACCCAGGCGGCCGTTGGTGTCGTCATAGTGGCGATGGAACAGCGCCTCGGCAGCGGCGGCCTCCACCCGCGGCGCCAGCTGCGCGGTCTCCAGCACGCGCCGCACCAGGTTGGGTACGCCGCGGCCGATGAAGCCGGCCACCGTATCGAAGGGCAGCGGCGCGCTGTCGAGATCGGCGAGCATGCGGTTGGCGGCCTCGACGATGTCCGGGGCGCTGTCGACCAGCGTGCCGTCCAGGTCGACCAGCACTGCGGTGCAAGGCAGGGATGCGCTAGATGCGGTAGATGCGGCAGTCATGGCTTGTCCTCCAGCAAGGCGCGCGCGGCAGCCGCGACGTGTGCCGGGGTCAGGCCGAAGTGCTGGTACAGCGCCTCGGCGGGGGCGGACTCGCCGAACGTGTCGATGCCCAGCGCCACGCCGCCCTCGCCCACCACGCCGCGCCAGTACCAGGTGGCGCCCGCCTCCACGCTGACGCGCGGCACGCCCGGCGGCAGCACCGTGTCGCGGTAGGCCGCGTCCTGCGCGTAGAACAGCTCCACGCACGGCATCGACACCACGCGCGCGGCGATGCCGACGTCGGCCAGTTCCTGCGCGGCGCGCACCGCGATCTCCACTTCGGATCCGGTGGCGACCAGCACCACCCGCGGCCCCGCGGCATCGCGCAAGGCGTAGCCACCGCGCGCGATGTCCGCACGCCGGGCGGCATCGCGCTCGAACGGCGTCAGCGCCTGCCGCGACAGCACCAGGCAGGTCGGGCCGTGCTCGCGCTGCAGCGCGGCCTGCCACGCGTAGGCGGTTTCGGCGCCGTCGCACGGGCGCCAGACCCGGTTGTTGGGGATCAGCCGCAGGCTCGCGGCATGCTCCACCGGCTGGTGGGTGGGGCCGTCCTCGCCCAGGCCGATCGAATCATGCGTCAGCACGTGGATCACGCGCAGCCGCATCAGCGCGGCCATGCGGATGGCATTGCGCGAGTAGTCCGAGAAGGTCATGAAGGTGCCGCCGTAGGGGATCAGCCCGCCATGCAGCGCCACGCCGTTCATCACCGCCGCCATGCCGAACTCGCGGACGCCGTAGCTGACGTAGTTGCCGTGCCCTTCGTGGTTGACCCAGACCGAAGCCTTCACATTGGTCAGGTTGGAGCCGGTGAGGTCGGCCGAGCCGCCCAGCAGTTCCGGCAAGGCCGGCGCCAGCGCCTCCAGGCAGAGCTGCGAGGCCTTGCGCGTGGCGATCCTGCCCTGCAGTGCCGAGGGCGCGTCCAGCAGCGCCATCAGTGCCGCATCGAAGCCTTCCGGTAGCTGGCCTTTGATGCGGCGCAGGAATTCCCCGGCCAGTTCGGGATGCACGGCGCTATAGGCGGCGAAGCGCGCCTCCCATTCAGCCTCCCTCGCCGCGCCCTGGACGCTTGCGTCCCAGGCGTCGGCCACGTCCGCCGGTACGGTGAAGGGCTCGGCCTCCCAGCCCAGCGCCTCGCGCATGGCTGCGATCTCCGCCGCGCCCAGCGGTGCGCCATGCACATCGTGCCCGCCCGCCTTGGCCGGGGCGCCCTGGCCGATCACGGTGCGGCAACAGATCAGCGTGGGCCGGTCGCGCTCCGCCCTGGCCGCGTGCAGCGCCGCGTCGACGGCGTGCGCATCATGCCCGTCCACGCCGGCGATCACGTGCCACCCGTACGCGGCAAAGCGCTTCGGCGTGTCATCGGCAAACCAGCCGGCGACGTCGCCGTCGATGGAGATGCCGTTGTCGTCGTACAGGCAGATCAGCTTGCCCAGCCCGAGCGTGCCCGCCAGCGAGCAGGCCTCGTGGCTGAGGCCCTCCATCAGGCAGCCATCGCCGAGGAAGACATAGGTGTGATGGTCGACGATGTCGAAGCCGGGGCGGTTGAAGGTGGCGGCCAGCAGCTTCTCCGCCAGCGCCATGCCGACGGCATTGGCCAGGCCCTGGCCCAGCGGCCCGGTGGTGGTCTCCACGCCCGGCGTCACGTCGACTTCCGGATGCCCCGGCGTGGCCGCGTGCAGCTGGCGGAACTGGCGCAGCTGCGACATGGGCAGGTCGTACCCGGTCAGGTGCAGCAGCGCGTACTGCAGCATGGAAGCATGGCCGTTGGACAGCACGAAGCGGTCGCGGTCCGGCCAGGCCGGGTTGGCAGGGTTGTGGCGCAGGTGGCGCCGCCACAGCGCCTCGGCCATCTCGGCCATGCCCATGGGCGCGCCGGGGTGGCCCGACCTGGCCTGTTCCACCGCGTCGGCGGCCAGGAAGCGCAGCGCGTTGGCGCAGCGGGCCGCGGAGTCGATGCGTTCGGGTGCGTTCATGTTTCTTGTCCTCGCAGCTCAGCGGTTGTTACAGGGCGGCGCGCTTGCGGCGCTCCATCATGCGCAGCACGAAAGGCGTGAAGATCAGCTGCATGGCCAGTTCCATCTTCCCGCCCGGCACCACGATGGTGTTGGCGCGCGACATGAACGAGTCGTGGATCATGCCCAGCAGGTACTGGAAGTCGATGCCTTTCGGGTTGGCGAAGCGGATCACCACCATGCTTTCATCCGGCGCCGGGATCTCGCGCGAGATAAAGGGGTTGGAGGTATCCACGCACGGCACGCGCTGGAAGTTCACATGGGTGCGCGAAAACTGCGGGCAGATGTAGTTCACGTAGTCCGGCATGCGGCGCAGGATGGTGTCGGTCACCGCCTCGGTGGAGTAGCCGCGCTGCTTCTTGTCGCGCCAGAGTTTCTGGATCCATTCCAGGTTGATGACCGGCACCACGCCGATCAGCAGGTTGGGATATTGGGCGACATTGATTTCGTCGGTGACCACGCCGCCGTGCAGGCCCTCGTAGAACAGCAGGTCGGTGTCGGCGGGCAACGGCTCCCACTCGGTGAAGGTGCCCGGCTCCTGCCCGAAAGGGGCGGCCTCCTCCGCGCTGTGCAGGTAGTGCCGGTGCATGCCGGTGCCGGTTTCCGCATAGGAGCGGAACAGGTTTTCCAGGTCGCCGAACAGGTTGTTCTCCGGGCCGAAATGGCTGAAGTTCATGTTGCCGGTGCGCTCGGCCTCGGCCATCTTGACCTTCATCTCGGCACGGTTATAGCGGTGGAAGCTGTCGCCTTCGATCACGACTGACTTCACGCCTTCGCGGCGGAAGATATTCTCGAAGGTACGGGTCACCGACGTGGTGCCGGCGCCGGAGGAGCCGGTGATGGCAATGATGGGATAGCGTTCTGACATGGCCGTGCACCTCAGGCAGACGCGCGAAACAGGCTGCGCTCGTTGAACAGGGGATTGGGAAGGTCGGGATCCGACTGGTTGGCGTGGTAGTCCTCGATCCGCTCCACTTCATTGCGCGAACCGAAGATCACGCCGATGCGCTGGTGCAGCCCGCCCGGCGCCACCGCCATCAGCGGCTGCCGGCCGGTGCTGGCGCGCCCGCCGGCCTGCTCCATCAGGAAGGCGATCGGGTTGGCCTCGTAGAGCAGGCGCAGGCGGCCCGGCTTGGCGGGATCCTTGGTATCGCGGGGGTACATGAAGACACCGCCACGCATCAGGATGCGGTGCGCCTCGGCCACCATCGACGCAATCCAGCGCATATTGAAATCCTTGCCGCGCGGGCCGCTCTTGCCGGCCATGCACTCGGAGATATAGCGCTGCACCGGCGCCTCCCAGAAGCGGCTGTTGGAGGCGTTGATGGCGAATTCCTGGGTCTCGGCGGGCACGCGCAGGCCGGGGTGCGTCAGGAAGAATTCACCCAGGTTCGGATCGAGGGTGAAGCCGTTGACGCCGTTGCCCACGGTCAGCACCAGCATGGTGGTGGGGCCGTAAAGCGCATAGCCGGCAGCCACCTGGGCCGTTCCGGGCTGCAGGAAGTCCTGCTCCGTCACGGCGTCCGCGCCTTCGGGCGCGCGCAGCACCGAGAAGATGCTGCCCACCGAAACGTTGACATCGATGTTCGAGGAACCGTCGAGCGGGTCGAACACCAGCAGGTACTTGCCGCGCGGGTAGCACGCGGGGATCTGGTATGGCGCCTCCATTTCCTCCGAGGCCATGCCGGCCAGGTAGCCGCCCCACTCGTTGACGCGCAGGAAGGCCTCGTTGCTCAGCACATCCAGCTTCTGCTGGATCTCGCCCTGCACGTTGATGGCCGACTCGTTACCTTCCGCACTACCGGCGCGGCCGTGCAGGCCGCCCAGCGCGCCGAAGGCCACCGCGCGCGCGATCTCCTTGCAGGCCATGGCCACGTTAAGGATCAGGCCGTTGAAGCCGCCGCCGGCATCCGGGTAGCGGCGGCGCTCCTCGATCAGGAACTGCGTCAGGGTCATCCTCTGGACTTCGGGCATGACAGGTCTCCTCTTCATTTGCTATGTGTTCTTGTCTGGCGCCGGCGCGGGCTAGGTGAGCGTCGCGGCCTCGCGCAGTCGGCGCAGGATGCCGCGGTAGCCGCCGCCGGCGTCCGGCGCGCCAAACACGGCGCTGCCTGCAACGAAGGTGTCGGCGCCCGCGCGGGCGATCTCCGCAATGTTGTCGGCCTTGACGCCGCCATCGATTTCCAGCCAGACCGCTCGCCCGCCGGCCTCCACCTGCCGGTCGATGCGCGCGCGCACCTGGCGCAGCTTGTCCAGCACGCCGGGGATGAACGCCTGGCCGCCGAAGCCGGGATTCACGCTCATCAGCAGCACCAGGTCGAGCTGGCCGAGCGTGTGGTCGAGCCAGCCCGGCGGCGTGGCCGGGTTCAGCACCAGGCCGGCCTTGCAGCCGTGCTCGCGGATCAGCGCGATGGTGCGATCCACATGGCGGCTTGCCTCGGGATGGAAGCTGATGATGCTTGCGCCCGCCTTGGCGAACATGGGGATCAGCGCGTCGACCGGCTCCACCATCAGGTGCACATCGATAGGGATGGACACATGCGGCCGGATCGCCTCGCACACCAGCGGCCCGATGGTCAGGTTCGGCACGTAGTGGTTGTCCATCACGTCGAAGTGCACCAGGTCCGCGCCCGCTGCCTCGATCGCGCGCACCTCTTCGCCCAGCCGAGCAAAATCCGCCGACAGGATGGACGGCGCGAGGCGGACGGCATGTTGATCGTTGGCATGCATGTCAGGCTGCCTCGAACAGGGTGCCGCGATGCCAGTTGCGCAGTGCGCCCAGGTCAGCCCAGCGCTGCGCCGCGCCGGGCAGCTGCTGCGGCAGCGGCTGCCCCGGATCGCCCAGGTGCGGCAGCACCAGCAGCGCGCCGTCGAAGCGTTCGTGCGCGGTGTAGGCGCTGGGCGTGACCAGGGTGGCAATGCCGGCCGCCTGCGCGGCGCGCAGCCCGTTCTCCGAATCCTCGATCGCCAGGCAATCCCCGGCTTCCAGGCCGAGGCGTTCCAGCACGGCCAGGTACACATCCGGGGCCGGCTTCTTGATGGCGGTGGTGCCGGCGTCGCCGATGGCGGCGAAGCGCTCGCGCCAGCGCTGGCCCAGCGGCACCTGCAGCAGCGCATCGAGATTGGCCGGCGTGGTGGTGGTGGCGATGGCGATGGGCACGCCGGCACTGCCGGCCTCGTCGATCAGCCGGGCAATGCCCGGGCGCAGCGGCAGCTGGCCGCTGCCGACGCGCTCGGCGTAGTGGCGTGTCTTGATGGCATGCACGGCGTCGATGGTCTCCCTGACCTTGCAGCCGCGGGCCTCTTCCGGATCGACCATCCGCCAGTAGTGCAGCAGCCGCTCCTTGCCGCCGGCCACCTTGAGCAGGCGCGTGTAGAGCGCCTCATCCCAGCACCAGTCGAGGCCGACCTCGGCAAAGGCGGCGTTGAAGGCCTGCAGGTGGGCGGTCTCGGTATCGGCAAGCGTGCCGTCGACATCGAAGATCAGGGCTTTCATGGCTTACTCCGCGGCCGAAGGCTGCGAGAACACGCGGCTGGCGCGCAGGTCCCCGGCCGTGATGGTGGTCAGGGCACGGTCATCGACCACCGTGCCGGGATCGTCGAGCAGCCGCGACGCATGGCGCAGGCGCGCGCGGTCCAGCGCGTTGCGCACGCTGCGGGCATTGGCGAAATGCGGCTGCGCCATGCGCCGGGCCAGGTAATCGGCAAATACGGCGCGGCTCTCGTCGTCGAAGTGGTATTGCATCTCCGCCAGCATCAGGTCGGCGATCTGGCGCAGTTCCTCGAGCTGGTAGTCGGGGAAGTCGATATGGTGGGCAACGCGCGACGACATGCCCGGGTTCGATTCGAAGAACCGGTCCATGCGGTCCTTGTAGCCGGCCAGGATCACCACCAGGTCTTCGCGGTTGTTCTCCATCACCTGCAGCAGGATCTCGATGGCCTCCTGGCCATAGTCGCGCTCGTTCTCCGGGCGGTAGAGGTAATAAGCCTCGTCGATGAAGAGCACGCCGCCCATGGCCTTCTTCAGGATCTCCTTGGTCTTGGGCGCGGTATGGCCGATGTACTGGCCGACCAGGTCGTCGCGGGTCACGGCCACCAGGTGGCCGCGGCGCACGTAGCCGAGCTGGTGCAGGATTTGCGCCATGCGCAGGGCCACCGTGGTCTTGCCCGTGCCGGGATTGCCGGTGAAGCACATATGCAGGCTGGGCGCCCCCGCGCTGAAGCCGCGCGCGGCGCGCAGCTTGTCCACCAGCAGCAAGGCGGCAATGTCGCGGATGCGCGCTTTCACCGGCTTCAGCCCGATCAGCTCGCGGTCGAGCTGGGCCAGCAGCTCGGTGATGCCGGAGCTGGCCAGCGACTCGGCCAGCGAACCAGGCAAGGCAGCGGGGTGCTGCAGTGGTGCGGTCGTTTCAGGTGCGGACATGGCAGGCTCCGTAGGTTTCATCGAATCCGGGGCGCAGCTTCCCTCCCGCGCGCTGCCTGACGGCGGCGCGCCCGTGGGACTGCACAGTGAGGGAATCGCCGGCGGGCAGTGCGTGGCTGCGCTACGCGCCGGTGCGGCCGCTGCCGTTCAGTAGCGGCAGCCTTCGGGCCGCGCCTGCACGGCGTAGCTCTCGATCGAGTAGCGCAGCGTGCGGCCGGGCTCTTCCTGCCGCACCAGGCGGAAGCCGGGTTCGTCGGCCGGCCGGTTGACGATGAACGACATCACCACCGACTCCACCGTATGCGTCGAATCGAAGGCCGTGACGCGGATGTAGTGGTTCGGGAAGGTGTTCCGCGCGTTGTTGATTTCCATCAGGATGCCGGCGGCATCGCGCAGGTCGAACATCGGCAGCCCGAACATCTCCCAGTACGTATTGCGCGGGTGCGGGTCGTCGGTGTATTCGATGCCGACCGCCCAGCCCCTGTTCAGGCAGTATTCGAGCTGCCTGGTGATCTGCTCGTCGGTGAGGTCGGGCAGGAAGGAGAAAGTGCCTTGAGTGATGCGCATGATGTCCTCTCGTTCTGTGGTGTTCAGGGGCTCGGGGGCTCAGGCCACCGACGCGGTGGGCACGAAGTCCGAGGTATCGGTCGGCGTGTAGTTGAAGGTGATGTCGCCCCAGGTATCGAGCGCCGCCCGCAGCGGTGCGCACCAGCGCGCCGCGTCGCGCAGGATCTCCGGCCCTTCGTTGAGGATGTCGCGTCCTTCGTTGCGCGCCAGCACCATCGCTTCCAGCGCCACGCGGTTGGCCGTGGCACCGGCCTGGATCCCCTGCGGGTGGCCGATCGTGCCGCCGCCGAACTGCAGCACCACGTCGTCGCCGAAGAGGTGGATCAGCTGGTGCATCTGGCCCGCGTGGATGCCGCCCGAGGCCACCGGCATCACCTTGCGCAGCGAGGCCCAGTCCTGGTCGAAGAACAGCCCGCGCGTCAGGTCGGTCTGGGTATAGGCATCGCGGCAGACGTTGTAGTAGCCCTGCACGGTGAGCGGATCGCCTTCCAGCTTGCCCACCGCGGTGCCGGTGTGCATGTGGTCGACGCCGGCCAGGCGCAGCCATTTGGCGATCACGCGGAACGACACGCCATGGTTCTTCTGGCGGGTGTAGGTGCCGTGGCCCGCGCGGTGCAGGTGCAGGACCATATCGTTCTGGCGGCACCAGTTGCTCATCGACTGGATGCAAGTCCAGCCCACGATCAGGTCAACCATGATGATGACCGAGCCCAGCGACTTGGCGAACTCCGCGCGCCGGTACATCTCTTCCATGGTGCCGGCGGTCACGTTCAGGTAGCTGCCCTTGACCTCGCCGGTGGCGGCCGAGGCCTTGTTGACCGCGTCCATCACGAAGAGAAAGCGGTCGCGCCAGTGCATGAAGGGCTGCGAGTTGATGTTCTCGTCGTCCTTCATGAAGTCCAGCCCGCCCTTCAGGCCCTCGTACACCACGCGGCCGTAGTTGCGGCCCGACAGGCCCAGCTTGGGCTTGGTGGTGGCGCCCAGCAGCGGGCGGCCGAACTTGTCCAGGCGCTCACGCTCGACGATGATGCCGGTCGACGGGCCGGCGAAGGTCTTCACGTAGGCCACCGGGAAGCGCATGTCTTCCAGGCGCGCCGCCTTGATCGGCTTGAAGCTGAACACGTTGCCGATGATCGAGGCGGTCAGGTTGGCGATCGAGCCTTCCTCGAACAGCGACAGGTCATAGGCCACGTAGCAGAAGAACTGCTCGGGGTTGTTGGGTACCGGATCGACCCGGTAGGCCTTGGCGCGATACATGTCGCACGCGGTCAGGCGGTCGGTCCACACCACCGTCCAGGTGGCCGTCGACGATTCGCCGGCCACCGCGGCGGCGGCCTCGACCGGATCGACGCCGTCCTGCGGCGTGATGCGGAACAGCGCCAGGACATCGGTGTCCTTGGGCACGTAGTCGCCGTCCCAGTACCCCATTTCCTTGTACTTCATCACGCCGGCGTCATAGCGCTTGCGCGGCTTGCTTTGGATCGTTTCAGGTGCGTTCATGCTGGTCTCCCTTCCGTGGTTTGGCGGCGTGACTGCTCGTTGGAAAGAAAGATATCCGGCCACCAACATAAGGTAAATTCAGATATTCTTAGCCCCTGTATAAGCCATCCTTTAAGTGAGGCGCGGGCCGCACACCCGGGCCTCAGATCAAAGGACAAACCCCAAGCCGCCCCCGCTGCCCATGTCCTCCTTCCTGCGCGCCCTCACGCTTCGCCAGCTCCAGATCTTTGTCACGGTGGCCCGCCACGCCAGCTTCGTGCGCGCGGCCGAGGAGCTGCACCTGACGCAGCCGGCCGTCTCGATGCAGGTCAAGCAGCTGGAATCCGTGGTGGGGCTGGCCCTGTTCGAGCGGATCCGGGGCCAGCTCACGCTGACCGAGCCCGGCGACCGGCTGCTGCACCATGCCTCGCGCATCCTTGGCGAGATCAAGGATGCGGAGGAAGGCCTGCAGGCGGTCAAGGATGTCGAGCAGGGCTCGATCACGATCGGGCTGATCAGTACGGCCAAGTACTTCGCGCCCAAGCTGCTGGCGGGGTTTACGGCGCAGCATCCCGGCATCGACCTGCGCATTGCCGAGGGCAACCGCGAAACGCTGCTGCAGCTGCTGCAGGACAATGCCATCGACCTGGCCCTGATGGGCCGTCCGCCACGCGAGCTGGACGCGGTGTCAGAACCGATCGCCGCGCATCCGTACGTGGTGGTGGCCTCGCCGCGGCATCCGCTGCGCGGCGAGAAGCGCTTCGACCTGCAGGAACTGCGTCACGAGACGATCCTGCTGCGCGAGCCCGGATCCGGTACCCGCACCGTGGCGGAGTTCATGTTCCGCGACCACCTGTTCACACCGGCCAAGGTGATCACGCTGGGCAGCAATGAAACCATCAAGCAGGCGGTGATGGCGGGCATGGGGATCAGCCTGCTGTCGCTGCATACGCTGTCACTGGAACTGCGTACGGGAGAAATCGCGTTGCTGGATGTGACGGGTACGCCGATCGAGCGCGTCTGGCATGTGGCGCATATGGCAAGCAAGCGCCTGTCTCCGGCCAGCGAGAGCTGCCGGGGCTATCTGCTTGAGCACACTGCGGAGTTCCTGGGGAAGGAATATGCGGGGCTGCTGCCTGGGCGGCGCGTGGCGTGATGAAACAAGGGGACGCCGGGATTTGCAGGTGATCGGCGGAAGCCGACAGGCGCAGGATTCAGTGGATGGGCTGTCGCACCCGCATGAACGGCTGTCGCCAGATAATCAATCCGGTTGTTCGTCGTCCGTCGGTGCTTGAAGCGGGTGCCCGTACGCGTGCTCGGCATTCGCCTCGTCGACCCCGACGCGCGTCACGGTGCAAACCTTGGAGATCATGTATCCCACACCGGCGATCCGGTGCTGGTGGCGGGGCGCGAAGGCGTTCAGGTGCGCGGTGATGCAACGGTCGATGGCCTGGCAAGCCTCAGCGTCATCGAACTCTGGCAGGAATGCAATCGAGATACCGGGTAGCTGGTAGTCGAGCAAGCGCGCCTCTGCCAGACGGGTGTACAGATTGCCGTTGCGGAAGTCCGCCGGGATGTCGTCCCACTCCGGCAGCAGTTTCATGGTGCTGCACTGCACGTCGCCATCGGTAATGCTGTCCACTTCGGCGCGCGAGAGCGAATAAGTCATGCTGGTTACATCCTTCCAAGAACATCGCGACACGAGACATGCCGGCAACGCGCCCAGGCTGGACACGCGTTGATTTCGGTCATGACCTACATGGCATAGCCTAACGGCGCCAGCGGGCCGCCCGCCATGCAAAGGATGCCAACGACTTTGCATTACATGCCACTGTGTCGGATTGGTGCCCCATAGGGCACACCAAAACGCGGCATAACGTGTTCCGCGAGGATGGAGCCCCCTCCGCGTACCCTGCTTACAGTCGAGTCACCAGCCGAACCCGCCTGGACTATGCTGGAGTGGTTCCGGGCTGAGGCATTGCCGGCAGTCCGCTTTATCGGCAGCGGCAGCAGAACGAGCCCATAGCGATTGGTACGGTCCGACTTTGCCTCGCTCGGCATTGCGGGTCGTGCCATGTTCGGTGCTGGTGGCGCGTGATTATCTGGCAGACCTACTTCGACGTGAGATCGGTATGCTCTATCAGATTGTGGAGTATCAGAGGGCAACAATGGCGGCCTTGGCGATACAAGCGAGCCGCGCGTTTATCCACCCCATGAGTCCGTTTTCTTATGTGCCTGGCGCAAGCGACTTTGCCGCTTGCTGGGAAATGCTCAGTCGCGTCGGCTCGCCCTGCGATGAGCCCTCGTTCAGCATTACAGCGGTTCAGCTTCGTGGCTGCGTTGTCCCGGTGGAGGAGACTGTCCTTTTAGAAAACCCGTTTTGCCGCCTGCTGCGCTTCACGACTGGCTCCGCCAAACATGAGGCTGGACAACCGTCTTCATCAATACTTCTGTGCGCACCGTTGGCGGGTCACCATGCCGTCATGCTCCGCGAGGTCGTGGAGTCGTTGCTGCACGAACATATCGTCTATGTCACAGATTGGAGCAATGCGCGCAACGTGCCTGTGAGTGATGGCCCCTTCCATCTGGACGACTATGTGCTTTTCATCAAACGCCTTATTCGTCAGATCGAAGCGGAATCGCTCCATGTCCTCGCCATCTGCCAGGCCACTGTGCCGACGTTGGCCGCCGTTGCGCTGCTGGCGAGCGAGGATGAGCCAACACCGCAAACCTTGACTCTGATTGGCGGTCCGATCGATGCGCGTCGCAGCCCGACCGCGATCGGGGATCTCGCCGCTCGTCATTCCCTGCAGTGGTTTCAACGCAATCTGATTCACGCGGTGCCTGAGCCGTACATGGGCGTCGGACGCCAGGTTTGCCCAAGCTTCGTGCAAGTCGCCGGCCTGGCCGCGGCGGAGTCATCTTCATTGACGACCCTGTATTGGAACTTCTGCCTCAGTCTTGCGCGCGGCGACGCCGATCTTGCGCAGAGGCATGGGCAAGCCTTGGACGCCTATAACGCCGTGCTCGACATGGCGGCAGAGTTCTACCTGGATACCATCAGCACAGTGTTTCAGGACTTCCGGCTGCCGCGCGGAACATGGCAGGTGCAAGGACATGCGGTGCGACCACAAGACATCCGTACGACCGCATTACTCACCATTGAAGACGAGTGCGACGAAATCTCTGGCCGGGGACAGACCCATGCGGCTCATGATCTGTGCCAAGGCATTGCCCTGCGCGGCAAGCGGCTCGTTACGGTGCCGCGCTGCGGCCATTATGACCTTTTCTCTGGCCCTTGCTGGCATAGGGAAGTCTTTCCCACGATATGCGATATGACGCGACGCGGCATTGACGCCCGGGCGAGCATGGGAAGCGTTTGACATGGCGCCGGCTAACGTGGGCGGCTGCGTATCCCGGCCTGCATCAGCGCCTCGCCCGGCGGTGCCACCTGCAGCGTCGCCAGCTCCTGCGCCACCAGGCGATGGCTCTGCCGCAGCTGCTGCTCGCGCGAGCGCCGCCGCCTGCCGCTGCCTCACGCCATGCACGCCGTGCACAAGGCGTGCGTGCGTATGGCGTTTCATACATGCAACATCCGGGAAAGAGCGCTAATAATCAGGGACCGCGCGGGCCACCAAATATCAAGGCATGATGTATTCGCGCCACGCCCCACTTAAGTGGTGTATATCCCTCGGGCGGGCACATAAGACAATACAAGACAATATAAGACAGTGATTGTGCGCCAGCCCGCTCGGGCAGGGTGCGCTTGTTTTTCTTGTCACAACTACGGCGGGGTCAACCAGATGCCTACGCGAATCATTCGCGTTGTTCCGGCAGTTCAAGGCTGGGCCCTTGAAATTGAAGGTCTTGCGGAAAAGCCCCTGCTTTATACCTCTCTTGAAGCTGCGATAACCGCGGGATGGCACCGGGCGAAGCATGATAACGCCGAGCTTCACATCCACCGCCAGGATGGAACCGTCCGCCTGCTGACCGCTCTCGCAGCCGATTCAGGCGGCGACAAGGAGTGAAGGCTTTCTGACGGCGCTGCGCTGCGGATAATCCGGCGTGTGACGCCATCTTCACCAGGTGTAGGACGCCGCCCGATAGCTACGCGATTACCGCTGATCTATCACAAAGGCATGAGCACAGGCTTCCGCATGGAGATCATCATGCAACCCGGATTAGAGGTGCGGTGCATAGAGCAGGATCTGCAAGACCTGGACGACACGGATCTGGCCATCCTGCGGGCCGAGAAACGTATCGCTGCGCAGGAGCTACGGATCGCTCAGTTGAACCGGGATGGTATCGATAGCGCCAGTGCGCAGGCAATGCTGGCCAACATGCGTGAAGGTCTCAAGGAACTCATCATGCACCGTGCGCTAATCGTGCATGGCATCACCTATCGCGAACCCTAGGCAAACCCGGCACGGCCTATGGCACCTCCTCAACCGCAGCAGCGGAATCCGACGAAGAGGTCGCTGCGGTGCGGCAGGTAGAAGTTGCGGTAGCGGGGATGCTTCATGCGTGCATGGGTAGCGAACGATCCGCCGCGAACCGAGCGATGCGTGTGAAACCAGGGAGCGGAATATTCCTGGTACGGGTCGGGCGAGAACCCTGCATAGGGTACGAACGGATCAGCCGTCCATTCCCACACGGCCCTCCCCCAGCGGATCAGGTCATGCGTTGCCGCATACTCCCATTCCGCTTCCGTGGGCAAGCGCTTGCCGGCCCAGCGGCAATAGGCTTCCGCCTCGTAGGCATTGATATGACACACGGGCTGTTCGGGCGGCAGCGGCACCCATTGCCCGAACCAGCGCAACGCCCATTGCCCGGGGGGGCCGCCGGCTGGCCGGCGCCAGCGACCCGGATGCGCCAGCCCGCTCTGCTGCAGCCATGCGCGTCCGTCGCCGGACCACCACTGCGGATCGCGGTAGCCGCCGGCGGCCACGAAGTCCGCAAATTCGGCATTGCTGACACAAGTGCGATCGATGCGGAAAGGGGCGAGGTGGACCGGGTGGGCCCACTTCTCGTTGTCGAAGACAAAGCCGTCGCCCCCTGCGGGCGCCCCCATCAGGAACGTGCCGCCGCCTGCGGCTGCCGAGCCGGCGCCTGGCGCAATGGAAGGCATGCCAAGCGGGGCATGCAGCGGATAATCGAGCGTCTGGCGCATATAGGTCAGCGCCTCCGCGTGCATGTCTTCGTGGAACAAGGCGAGCCGGAAAAAATAGAGCGCCTGGTCGGTATCATCCGCCACGGCGAGGCTGGCCCGGACACGCTCCAGCACCGCCGCCACGTAGCCGCGTACTTCCCGCAGCGGGGGCAAGGCGAGCTTCCAGCGATCCGTGTGAGGAACGAGCGAGGAATCGAAGAAGCGGTCGGCATTATCGAGCATCGACGGCAGGCTCGCGACCAGGCGGCCGCCCGCGCCCGGACGCGGATCCCGCAGCACCCAGTGCTCGGTGAACCACGCGACATGCGCGTATTCCCACAAGGGTGGATTGATCCCCGGGTCGTAGCGAACCTGCCACTGGGACGGCGACAGATCCTGCAGGATGGCCCAGGTGCGCCGATGCGCATCGGTAAAAGCCGCATCGAGCCCGAACTTGTTTATCCTTCTGGCTGCACCCCCTTCAGAGCCGATCGTCATGCGTCCTCCCAAGGCCACTGTCGCGATTATCAGCCCGGCGCTCCGCAAAGCCAATAACGGCAACTGGCAGACCGCACATCGCTGGTCGCACTTCCTGCAGGCAGATTACGGTGTGACCGTGGCCGCGGAGTGGCCGCCGGGCCACTCAGGCGGTGCGGTCCCGGCGTGCCTGATCGCGCTGCACGCCCGGCGCTCGGCAGATTCCATCGCCAGGTTTGCCGAAGCCTGCCCCGGCCGTCCACTGGTGGTGGTGCTGACCGGGACGGACCTGTACCGCGATATCCGCAGCGACGCATCCGCCCGGCGCTCCCTGGAGCTTGCCACCCACCTGGTGGTGCTGCAGGACGAAGGGCCCGCCGAACTGGCCCCCGGGCATCGTGCCAAGTGCCGGGTCATCTACCAGTCCGCCCCGGCAATCGTGCCGGCAGCGACCAGCCACGATGCGTTTGACGTCGTCCTGGTGGGTCATATGCGGGCGGAAAAAGACCCGGCGACGCCCATGCTGGCCGTGATGCTGCTTGCTGAGGATTCGCGCGTGCGCCTGACCCATATCGGCGCCGCCCTGGACGAGAGCTACCGGGAGTCAGCCGAGGCGCTGCAAGCGCAGCGCTGGCCAGGGCTCCAGCGCTATGTCTGGCTGGCAAACCTGCCTCACACCGAGACGCGGCTGCGCATCGGCCAGGCGCAGGCGCTGCTCATATCGAGCGTGATAGAAGGCGGCGCCAACGTGATCATCGAAGCCGTTACCAGTGGCGTACCGGTGCTCGCCAGCCGCATCCCCGGCAACATCGGCATGCTGGGCCGCGACTACGAGGGCTATTTCCCGCCGGGCAATGCCGCGCAGCTGGCGGAGCTGCTGGAACGCGCCAGCCGCGACGCCGCCTTCCTGGCGCGCCTGCGGCAGCAATGCGCACAGCGGGCGCCGCTGTTCGCACCGGAGCGCGAACGCGCCGAAGTCATTGGGCTTGTCGCCGAAGCCCTGAAGCCGGATTAACCTAGCCGGATTGACCAGGAGAGGCCTCGCCCGGATTGCGGTAGCATAGGCGCCCCTTTGGATAGTCCATCACCATCACCGCCGTTCTTCGACCACGCCCGATCATGATCCCGACCATATTCCCGCGTATCGCGAAACGCCTTGCCGCGCTTGCCCTGTTTGGCCTTGCCGGCCTGTCCGGTGCCCAGGCGGCACAGACCGTGCTGAAGGTGTCGGCCATCCCCGACGAGGCACCGACCGAACTGCAGCGCAAGTTCGCGCCGCTCGGCAAATACCTGGAGAAGGAAACCGGCATGAAGGTGGAGTTCGTCCCAGTGACGGATTACGCCGCCGTGGTCGAGTCCCTGGCGACGGGCAAGATCGACATGGCATGGCTGGGCGGTTTCACCTACGTGCAAAGCAAGATCCGGACGCAGGGCGCCACCATCCCCATCGTCCAGCGACAGGAAGATGCCGCGTTTACCAGCAAGTTCATCACTGCCGACAGCAATATCAAGACCCTGGCCGACCTCAAGGGCAAGACCTTCGCCTTCGGCTCGCCGTCCTCGACTTCCGGACACCTGATGCCGCGCAGTTTCCTGCAGCAGGCCGGCATCGATCCGGACCGGGACTTCAAGACCGTCGCCTACTCGGGCGCCCATGATGCAACGGTCGCCTTCGTCCAGGCCGGCAAGGCCGACGCCGGCGTGCTCAACGCCTCGGTCTGGGACAAGCTGGTGGAGCAGCACAAGGTGGACCCCGGCAAGGTCCGGGTGTTTGCCGTCACGCCGCCCTACTTCGACTACAACTGGACCGTGCGCGGCGGGCTCGACCCGGCCTTGGTCAAGAAGCTGACCGAAGCGTTCCTGCGCCTTGACCCGGCCAATCCCGAGCACAGGGAAATCATGGCACTGCAAAGGACCGTCAAGTACATCCCCACCCGGCCGGAGAACTACGGCGGCATCGAGGCCGCGGCCCGCGCCGCGGGCCTGGTCAAGTGAGTTTCAGTCTCGACGCAGCCAGCGTCACCTACCCCAACGGGCAGCGCGCGCTGAGCCGGATCGCCTTGTCGGCGGGCAGCGGCGAGCGCATCGCCGTCATCGGTCCCTCGGGCGCCGGCAAGACCTCGCTGCTGCGCCTGCTGGCAACGTCGCTGCGGCCCGGCGAAGGCCGCGTCGAGATCCTGGGGCAAATTCCCTGGGCACTGAGCGCCGCACGCCTGCGGCGCCTGCGCTGCCGCATCGGCATGGTGCACCAGGCCCCGCCCATGCCTCCGCGCCAGCGCGTGATCACCGCCATCCTTGCCGGCCGCCTCGGTATCTGGCCCGGCTGGAAATCCATGCTCTCGCTGGTCTATCCGGCGGATATTGCCGGTGCCAGCGAACAGCTGGCGCGACTGGAGCTGGCCGACCGCCTGTTCGATCGCTGCGACCAGTTGTCGGGCGGCCAGTTGCAGCGCGTCGGGGTGGCCCGCGTGCTCTACCAGCGCCCGGAACTAATCCTGGCCGACGAGCCGGTCTCGGCGATGGATCCCGTGCTTGCCAACCTGACCCTGGGCGAGTTGCGCAAGGAAGCCGATACGCGTGCGGTGACGCTGGTCGCCAGCCTGCACGCGGTAGATCTGGCGCTGCGCTGGTTTCCCCGCATCATCGGCCTGAAGTCGGGCGAGATCGCCTTCGACCTGCCGGCCGGGCACGTCACTGACGCCCTGCTGCGCGAACTCTACGCCTCCGAGAGCGAATCGCCACCCGTGCAGGGCAGCCGGTCCGTGGCCATCGCCGCCACTGCCGGCAGCGTTGACCCACGCAGGGCGGCATGCCGATGACCACGCATCCACGCGACCCGCAGGCGCTGCGGCGGGCCAGCGGCCTGCTGCTGGCGCTGCTGCTGCTCTGGCCCCTGCTGCGGCTGTCCCGGTTCAGCCCGTCGGCGCTGTTCGACGCGGCAAACCTCAAGGTGATGGGCGGCTTCCTGCGCAACTTCCTGCCCCCCGAGGTCTCGGTCGAATTTCTTGGCTACGTGGCCAAGGCAACGCTGGAAACGCTGGCTATCGCGACCGCAGGCGTCGCGCTGGCCTTTGTCATTGCTGCGCCGCTGGCCGTGGCAATGTCCAGGAGCCTTTCCATCTCGCGTATCGGCCCGGGCCCGGGAAAGCGGGTGCGGGCAGCGTTGCGCACCGCCGTGCGGGCGCTGGTGCTGCTGCTGCGTGGCGTACCGGAGCTGGTCTGGGCGCTGGTCTTCGTGCGCGCCCTGGGCCTTGGCGCGGCGGCGGGCGTGCTGGCGCTGGCCGTCACCTATGGCGGCATGCTGGCGAAGGTCTATGCGGAAATCCTCGAATCGAGCGACCAGCGCGCGGCGCAGGCCCTGCTCACCGGCGGCAGCGGGCGCCTGGCGGCGCTGTCCTACGGATTGCTGCCGAATGCCGCGCAGGAGCTGGTCTCGTACACGGTGTATCGCTGGGAATGCGCCATCCGGGCATCGGTGGTGATGGGTTTCGTCGGCGCCGGCGGGCTTGGCCAGCTGATGGACCAGGCCATGAAGCTGCTCAATGGCGGCGAAGCCGCGACCATCCTGCTTGTATTCCTGCTGCTGGTCCTGCTGGCCGACGCGCTCAGCGCCCGGCTGCGCAAGATGCTGGAATAAACCATGGCGACGAACACGCCCACGGCCGCCCAACTCTGCCTGAAGTGCCTGCTTACGCTGCTCGCCGTGGCCATAGCGGTTGCGGCAAGTTTCGCCTGGCTCTCGCTTGACCTGGGCCAGCTCATTTCCCGGGACGCTGCAGCCGGGATGCTGCGCTTCCTGCTGACGTTCTTCCCGCCGGAGCTGTCGCCGGCGTTTCTTGCCAGAACCGGTGTCAGCATGCTCGAAACGCTCGCGATTTCCGCCGTGGGCACGCTGTGTGCGGCGGTGCTGGGTTTTGGCCTGGCACTACCGGCTTCCGGGCTCTACGGCGATGCGCTGCGCACCTTGTCACGCTTGCTGCTGAACCTGCTGCGCTCGATTCCCGAGCTGGTATGGGCTGCGCTGACCGTGCTCGCGGTCGGCCTTGGACCGTTTGCCGGCACCCTCGCCCTGGCACTGCACACGGCGGGCGTGCTCGGCCGCCTCTTCGCCGAGGCGCTGGAGAATGCGCCGCGCACACCCGCCCGCGCGCTGGCGGATAAAGGCGCCCCCGCCGCACTGGTCTTCATGTATGGGACGCTGCCCTGCGTATGGCCCCAGTTCCTGTCCTACACCCTGTACCGCTGGGAAACCAATATCCGCGCGGCGGCGATCCTTGGCTTTGTCGGCGCCGGCGGGCTTGGGCAGATGCTGTATTTCGAGCTGTCCCTGTTCCATATGCCCCAGGCTTGCACGGTGATCATCGCCATGCTTGTCCTGGCGGCCGTGGTCGACACGGCCAGCGCGATCATGAGGGTTGACCGGCCATCCTGAAATTACGAGGTTACGGGGCAATCCCTTCTAGCGCGACAATCCTTGTCGTCGCACATTTTTGACGGATCGCCTTAAGACGAGCGTACTCTGGTGACTCATACCAGGCCATCAAGGAGTCAATGCTCGGGAACTCGACGATGACGAGACGATGTGGCTCCCAGTCGCCTTCGAGAACTTTGGTCAGACCACCACGGCCCAAATATTTTCCGCCGTAGCGGAACTCAGTGGCAGGTACTTCTCGCTTGTACTCTTCGAAAATGGCAGGGTCCGTTAGCAGTAATATGAGCATTCCGCCCTTCAATTGGAAATACCGCGATGCAAGTACTGGTTGACGCAGACGCCTGCCCGGTTGTCGTCAAGGAAATGTTGTATCGGGCCGCGCAGCGTGTCGGAGTGTGCGTCACGCTGGTGGCGAACAAGTATATGCGCACGCCGCCTTCCCGCTTTATCAAGGCACTGCAAGTGCCGGCGGGCTTCGACGCCGCCGATGACCGTATCGTCGAATTGGTCAGCAACGGTGACCTCGTGATTACGGCGGACATACCCCTTGCCGCCGCTGCCCTCGGCAAGGGCGCTTTCGTGCTCGACCCACGAGGAATCTGGTTTAGCCGAGAGAATATCCAGGAGCGCCTGACGATGCGCGAGGTGATGGACCAGCTCCGCGGCTCGGGCGTCGATACCGGCGGTCCGGCACCGTACGCCCCACAGGATAGCAAGGCGTTCGCCGGCCAATTGGACCGATTCCTGGCACGCCATGCGCCGCCAGGTGCGGTCGCCTGAAGCGTGCTATCCACAGCAACGCAAGAGATCATTGACCGATACTGCTAGGGCGGTACGTTAAACCTCCTTGCCGTCGTCAAACACCAGTCTTCCGAGCATTTGACCAGGAGTCTTGGAGAGACGCCAGAAGGAGAGAAATCGACGCTGCCAGCAGAACAAGATCCTTCAGAAGGAACTGGCCTGGCATCGCTGAAATCGCCGGAAACCCGCCCGCCGTCGCTTCCGCTACGCCAGGCGTGCTACAGAAGAAGGTGAATTGTTCGGGTGGCCAGGAGCTTCCACTTTAGCGTTACGTGATAGCGGTTTCGAGGCTCTATATGCGCAGTAAAATGCCAGCAAGGATCAAAATCGAGGCGCGAGGCGGCGCATCACGAAAATCGAAGCGCTTTACTCGCTTTCACGCGGGTTCTCGCGCCTGCCGGCGCCATTCGCCCGGTGTCATCTTCATCTTGTCCGTGAATACGCGCCGGAACGCCGCAACGGATCGATAGCCGACCGAGTCGGCCACGGCCTCGGTAGTCATCGTCAGCTTCTTCAACTCGTTGGCGGCCAGGCTTATCCGGATATCGGTCAGCAGGTCGTTGGCCGAGCGCCCCAGACTAGACCGAAAATGCCGCATAAAGGTGGCGCGGGACATGCTGCACAAGTCGGCCAACTCGGACAGGTTCCAAGGCCGGGCCGGATCGGCAAACATGGCTGAAATGGCTGGAGCCAGTCGTGGATGGCCGGCAAGCGCCAATAAGCCCGCCGGAGACTGCTCCGATTCGCTCGCCGCGCGGAGTACCAGTGTAAACAGCGCGAAGCTCAGGGCGTTGAGCATGGCGTTACCTCCCGGCTTGTCGCCCGTTGACTCCATGCGCATCAACCCCACCAGATTCGCGAGGTCTTTCGAGGCGGACATGGCGCCCTCTTCCCCGTCCATGGACCGCACCACCAGTGATGCTGGCAGGTAATCGCGGATGATCCGATCATGGGGCGACCCGATAGAGAATCGCCCGCAAAGCATGTCAAGACGTTCACCCTTGCTATCGTTCTCACTAAGCATCCATCCTGAGGAGCCTTGGCGATTGTGGGTCAGACCGGGTACATGTCCGCTGCCATCGTGTAACACGTGTGCCGACCCGTGAGGCAATAGTAGGATGTCGCCGCTCACGAGTTCCCTGAACGTGCCCGACTGCGGATCCTCCAGAATGGCACGGCCCTTGAGAATGACGTGGTAAGGGATTTCGTGCGGTGCGGACTGATCCCATGCCACGCGCCATGGCGCGCCATAGTTGCAACGAACCTCGAGCCGACCCGTCACGTTGATCATTTGCAAGAGTTGGCTCAACCAATCGACTTGGGACATAGGACCTCGAAAACTCCAAACGCTAGAGCAATCTATTCTTGCGCACGTTGTAACGCACCATATGGACCAGGTGCCCACGATTTGATACTTCGCCCACTCGCCCGGTCCTTCACCGACCAACCTGGGAACGGCATCCGCATCAGCGGGTCAGGCTAGTAGCTTGCGATACTGGATGAAGCCTGAGCGTTCCGCCATGCGGTCGTAGAGTTGCATGCCACCATGGTTGGATTCGTGAGTCAGCCAGTGCACACGGGACGCCCCACGTCGGCTTGCTTCCGCATAGACATGCTGGATCAGCAAGCGCCCGATGCCGCCGCCCCGCGCATGATCAGCAACGAAGAGGTCCTGAAGATAGCAATAGTCGCCGGTTGTCCAGGCAGAACGATGGTAGATCGAATGCACTAACCCCCATGCCTGTTCGCCCACCATAGCAAGTGCCGCATACATCGGTTCACCTACATCAAGGAAGCGTCTCCACGTATTGAGCGTCACGGACTCGGGAATATCGACCCTATAGAACCGCTGATAGCCCTCCCAGAGGGGCAGCCAAAGATGAAAATCTTGAGTATCGACCGCCCTGATCTCGACAGATTGCATAGGATCTCCCTGCGATAGATGAGTGCGTTCCGGCCCAGGTGGCCGTCACTGCCTGCCGTCACTAGTCCACTGCGTCAGTCGAACGGGGGTGCTTATCGACTGACGCAGCGGACTAGGCCGTCGTCACTTCAAGCCCACGTTGTACCGCTGGACGCGCGAGGCAGCGGTCGAGCCACCCCTGCACACGAGCAAAACGCTCGAAGCCGACGATCTCGCCCGCTTCGTAAAAGCCGATCAGGTTACGGACCCAGCCAAGCAGCGAAATATCGGCGATGCTATAGTCCGCGCCCATCACCCAGTCGCGGCCCACGAGCCGGTTGTCGAGAACACCGAGCAGCCGCGCTGATTCGCTCACGTAGCGGTCGCGGGGGCGCTTGTCTTCATAGTCCTTGCCAGCGAATTTGTTGAAAAATCCGACCTGGCCGAACATCGGTCCGACGCCGCCCACCTGCCATATCACCCATTGAATCGTTTCGTAGCGAATGCCAGGATCACTGGAAAGAAACTGCCCCGTCTTCTCGGCGAGATAGATGAGGATCGCTCCCGATTCGAACAACGCCAAGGGCTGCCCCCTCGGCCCGTCAGGATCGTAGATCGCAGGAATCTTGCCATTAGGGTTGAGTGCGAGAAAGACCGGATCATGATGCTCATTGACCATGATGTCGACACGATGCGGCTCATAAGCTAGCCCCGCCTCTTCCAGCATGATGGCTACCTTCACCCCATTGGGTGTCGGCAAGGAAAAAAGCTGCAACCGATCGGGATACCGCGCAGGCCAGCGCGCAAAAATTGGATGATTGAGGGTCACTATCTTCCTCAGAATCTTGTCAAATCTTACAAACAGGCCGGACGCACCCAGAAAGCATTCTCCCGGGTGCCTCCAAGCCTTGGCGTTACGGTCGCATCAGCCCACACCTTTGAGAACCGCAATATTAGGCGATGCGATCGGACCACGTTAGATCGAGCCGGCCGGCGTGACAGCAGGAAAGTCCTTCTCGGGATCGAACACATTGTTGAAGTAGTTCGTCAGCGAGTACATGGCCACCAGCGCAACGATTTCCATGATGTTTGCATCCGTGTAGCCGGCATCGCGTACCGCTTCCAGATCGGCATCACTGACCTGGCCACGAGACAGGATGACCTTGCGCGCAAACTGGATCGCCGCGTCCCGCTTCGGATCGCTGGCGTGACCCTTCCGAGCGAGGAGGATTTCTTCGACCGGCAACTTGGCCATATGCTCGGCCGTAAAGCTGTGCACGGTCAGGCAGTAGTTGCAGCCATTCACTTCTGAGACGGCAAGCCCGATCCCGTCACGCGTCTTCACGTCGAGCGCTTTGCTCAAGCCTCCGAGCAAGGTGGCCCAGGCATTAAACGCAATTGGACTCTGCGCGAAGCTTGCCATCATGTTCGGGGTGAATCCCATGTTCTTGGTGAACGCATCGAGAGTGGGTTTCGATTCTGCCGGCACCTGTTCCGGCGTGAGCGCTACAGTTCTTGCCATCATAATCTCCGTGAGTGGCTGGCTTTGCCAATTGGGTGCGGTCCATGTGGGACCGTCCCCGTTAACTTCGTGCCCATGTCGTGGACCGAAGCGTGGTGATGCAGGAAGTACCTTGCGGTCCTCCTGACTTGAAGATTCCTTGTGCAACGCGCGGCAACTGCCGACGCGCCTAAACCAAAACCAACACGTCGTCTAGCGGGCGGCGGGGCTTCTGCCTCCAGTTTCCGGGACGCTCCGCACCCACGGACAGCAGCATGACCGGCACTTCGTTGGGAGCCAGTTCGAACTGCTCGTGCACCGCATCGGCATCGAAACCGATCATCGGTGTCGAGCCCAGGCCCAGCGAGCGAGCCGCATACACTATCGCGGCCGCGCCAAAGGTACCGGTCCGCACGGCCTCATCGCGCTGACGCTGCGGAAACTCCATGTAAAGATCACGGGCGGGGTTCTCCCATTCCGGCACCATTGACGCCGGCATGACGCCAGCTTCCACCAATGGGGCGAGCCGTTCCGGAATGACGCTGGAGTCGGCCAACAGGCCGCAAATGATGAAGGTCACGGCGGCATCAATGATCGCTGGTTGGTTCCAGGCAATGGGGCTTAGCCTGGCCTTGGCTTCCGGTGTGCGCACGGCGATGAAGCGCCAGTTCTGCATGTGGAAGGACGTCGGTGCGCTGGTACCGATTCGCACCAGCTCTCGGATCTGGTCGTCGCTTAAGGTGGCGGCCGGGTCGTAATACTTGGCCGCGCTGCGGCTCAAAATGCATTCGATGACAGCGTTGGTCATGGTGTTTTCGTGGCTCATGCTTGTTTCCTGTAAGGCTTCTTTACTGCTTCCGAGCCTCAACTTTAGGCCGATGGAGTAGCATTTTCGAGACTATTTTTTGTCAATAAAATGCTCAAAAGGATCAACCCAGCCAGAAGAGGTACTCGGAATCTGACGCGAACGATGCCGCGCGGACGCCACCTCGGTATAGGGTGGTCCGGCTATCGCGATCCACCCCATGCCCTAGAGGTTGGTGCTGTTTGGGAGGCCTAGCGTGTTATGGGTCGCTGCGCACGAGGTCATACGCGAGGCGAAGGCTGCAGGCGTGTACGTGTTCGGTGGTGGTATCAACGAGGATGTCGCACCACTCATGGTCGCCTCAGACGGCACGGTCACAAACGAAACCTATCCCCAGACGAAGGAGTTCGATGGTGGCTTCTGTGTCCTGCAGCTCCCGTCGCGCGAAGCCGCCATCCTGTGGGCTGCAAAGATCGCCAAAGCCTGCCGCTGCTCGCAGGAACTCCGCGAGTTTGGGTATGACCCCGAGAGCTGACGGGCAGGGCCCGTACCCACTGCGAGCGAAGACACTCTCCCGCATCTACTTTCCTAGGAGTTGTGTCCTGTGGCGTGAGTCGTCATCCCGCTCGGCCATCCGTCTCGGGCTGCGCCGCAGCCCCGTCTTCGCGCAGCCAGACGATGAACTCGGCACCCTGCCCCACCGTGCTTTCCACCGTAATGCGGCCACCATAGCGCTCCACCAGCGCATAGCTGATGGACAGGCCGAGGCCGGTCCCCATCTGCTTCTTGGTGGTGAAAAACGGATTGAACAGGTTGGGCAGGTCTTCCTCGCGGATGCCGCGGCCCGTGTCGCGCACGTGCAGCGTCACGCCGTGCCCTTCCCAGTCGCGCGTGGCCAGCGTAAGGATGCCGCCCTCCGGCATGGCGTGGATGGCATTGGTCACCAGGTTGACGATGACCTGCTGCAGTTCGCTGCGGCTGATGCGCACGCGGCGTGTGGCCTGGCAGGCCAGTTCGACCCGGATGGCCGCGTCCTTCAGCATATGCCGGACCAGGTCCATGCAGCCGGCCGCGACCTCGCCCACATCCAGGCGCTCGGTATTGCCGGCGTAGGCCTCCGGCCGGACAAACTGCAGCAGCCGGTTGGTCAGCAGGTAGATGCGTCGCACCTGCTCGTCGATCAGCCGCAATTCATGCCGGACCGGCTCCGCGGCCGGGCCGAGAATATCGCGGGCCACGTCCAGGTTGCCCTGGATCACCGCAATCGGATTGTTGATCTCATGTGCCACGCCCGCGGTAAGCTGCCCCGCGAGCGCAAGCTTTTCCGAGGTAATCAGCTGCTGCCGGGTCGCGCGCAGCACCGCGTTCGCATCCTCGAGCTCGCGGGTCCGCTCGGCGACCTTGCGGTCTAGCGAGTCCGCCCAGTCCCTGAGCTCGGCATTGCGCTGCTGCACGTCCGACAGCAACCGGTCGAACTGGCCGGCGAGCTGGCCCAGTTCATCCTCGCTGCGCACCGGGCCGACGCGCGCGTTGTCGTTGCCGGCCTCGAGCGCGCGCATGGTGCCGACCATCTGCGTCATCGGCGTGAACACGCGCCTGGCCCACAGCAGCGAGAATAGCGCTCCCGCCACGGCCAGCAGGAGGAACAGGCCCACCAGCACGCCCAGCGCGAGGTCCTTGGCCTGGCTGATCGGCCTGGCCAGGTAGCCCACGTAGAGCATGCCGATGCGCTGCCCGCGGCTGTCCACGATAGGCTCATAGGCGCTCATGTACCGGTCGTTGACCACGAAGGCCAGGTCCAGCCATTTTTCGCCACGCGTGAGCACCTTGTCCCGCACCTCGCGGGAGACGCGCGTGCCCAGGGCCCGCTCGCCATGGAACAGCCGCACGTTGGTGGCAATGCGCGTGTCGTCCAGGAACAGGGTCGCCGTCCCCTGGCTGCCACGGGGCAGGGATTCCGGCTGGTAGACCAGTGCGTTGATCGCGTCGATAAAGCCGAGGTTGTGGTTCAGCAGCGTACCGCCGTGCAGGATCGCCACCAGCTTGCCCGCCGCATCGAACACCGGCGCCGCCGCGTGCACCACCATGCCACGGGATTCCATGGTCCTGTCGGTCGGCGCCGCATTGGCGGTGGCGCGCAGCGTTACCTGGGCGCGCCTGGCAAGGTCGCCGGAGACGGCAGCCAGCTGCGCGGCGGACCAGGCGTCGGTGGCGGCATCCGGGCGGCCGGCCGCGGCGCTTTCCACCACGCGCCAGCCGGCGTAGTCCATACCCGCCGCACCCGCCGGCGCAGCGGCAAGCAGCCGCCCTTGGGGATCGAGCAATTGCAGGAAGTCGAGGCCGTGCGTACGCCGCGCGTCGGCCAGGATGGCGGGCATGGCGCTGCCGCGGCCAAGACCGTCCACCAGGGCATAGGATCTGGCCTCCTGCAGGACGCGGTCTTTCATGCCGCCGACCATGTGCTCGAAGTACTCGTGGGCGACCAGCAGGTCGCTGTTGACCTTGTAGGCCAGCAAGGCCTGGAACGTGCGATTGCCCCACAGCGCCATCATCAGCAGCAGCGCCACCAGCGCCACCAGCAGGGGCGCGACCACGATGGACACCAGCTTGGCGCGCAGCGAGGCGCGATAGCGGCGCAGCAGCATTGAGGGCGCTGAGGGCGTTGAGGGCTTCAAGCGCGCAGGCCCCACTGCAGGCATTTGCGGTCCAGCGTGCGGCGCGAGATGCCGAGCCGGCGCGCGGCTTCCACGCGATTGCCGCCCTCCGCCGCCAGCACCTGCAGGATGTGCCGGCGCTCGACGGCTTCGAGCAGGGTGGCGTCGTCGGCGGCTGCGTCATGCGTCGGCGGCGTACCCGCGTCACCGGGCTCGGCGGCGTGCGCCAGCAGTTCGACCGGGTACTCGCCCAGGATCAGCGCCCGCTCCACCAGGTTGCGCAGCTCGCGCGCATTGCCCGGCCAGTCATAGGCCTTGAGCAGGCACACCAGCGACGGCGACAGCGGGACCGGCGGCAGCCCCAGCTGCGCCGACAGCTGCTCGGAGAAATGCTCGGCCAGCGGCACCACGTCTTCCGGCCGCGTGCGCAGCGGCGGGATGGTCACGGCGACCACGTCGAGCCGGTAGAACAGGTCCTGGCGGAAGCGCCCCGCGGCGACTTCGTTGGCCAGGTTGCGGTTGCAGGCGGCAACGATGCGCACGTCCACCGCGATCTCGCGCTCGGTGCCGAGCGGGCGGATGCGCCGGTCCTCGATGACGCGCAGCAGCTTGGCCTGCATCGCCAGCGGCAGTTCCGAGATCTCGTCCAGGAACAGCGTGCCGCCATCGGCATAGAGGAACAGCCCGTGGCGCGCGCCGGCCGCGCCGGTGAAAGCGCCCTTGGCGTGGCCGAACAGCTCGCTTTCGATGATCTCGGGCGCCATCGCGCCGCAGTTCAGCGGCACGAACTGGCCCTGGCGGCCGCTGAGCCGGTGCAGCTCGCGCGCCACCACTTCCTTGCCGGTGCCGGACTCGCCCGTCACCAGCACCGTGGACGGCATCGGTGCGACCCGCGCGACCAGCGCCATCAGCTTCTTCATGGCTTCGGACTCGCCGATGAAGTCCTTGTGGATGGTGTACTTGTCCAGCTCGCGGCGCAGCAGGTAGTTCTCGCGCGCGAGCCGGGCCTGGTTGAAGCAGCGCCGGATGGCGTTGAGCACCTGGTCGACGCGGAACGGCTTGACGATGAAGTCCGCCGCGCCGGAGCGCAGCGCGGCAATGGCCGTGTCCATGTCGGCGAAGGCCGTCATCAGGATGACGTCGGCGGGATTGCCGGCTGCGCGCAATGCCTGGAGCCACTCCATGCCGCTGGCGCCGGGCAGCGCCACGTCCAGCAGGATCAGGTCCACATGGCGCTGCTCCAGCAGCGCGGCGCCCGCTTCGGCGCTGTCGGCCGTGAGTACGCTGCCCACCTTGCCTTCCAGCGCCCGCGACAGGAACGAACGCATGCCGGCCTCGTCGTCCACCACCAGGATCGTGCGGCGCTGCCAGTTATCGGCTTCGGCGGCGTTGCTTTGTCGTTCGCTCATCACTTTGGTTGTTGCGGTGCAGGCGGAGAGTCTAGCGACTGTGCCCGATCCGCCTGTATTGGGGTTAAACCGACCCGACCGTGCGCGGCGGCGGCCTTGGATGGACATTTTGACCCGCACGCCGGGCCCGTGCCCGGACATTTTGTCCAATGGCCCGCCCTTCCGGAAGGCCGCTTGCCGCAACCCATTGATGGCAAACGGTATCGGCCACCGGCACAGCTCTTGCTGAACGACGCGCCTCAGCCCGGCGCACCCGCGCAACAAGAGGCTGCCACTTCCAGGTAGGAGACAACTTCATGTCCTATTCCGCGCAAGCGCAAACACCCGCCGAGCAGGAGCAACACCGTTCCGGGCCATCGCAAGGACCATCGCCATCGCGGCCAGCATCGCGGCCATCGCCCTTCTCCAAGGAAGCGATCATCGCCCGGCCAGGCTTCAACCGCTGGATGGTGCCGCCCGCCGCGCTGGCGGTGCACCTGTGCATCGGCCAGGCCTACGCCTTCTCGGTCTTCAACGAACCGCTGACACGGATCATCGGCGTCACGAGCGCGGCGCCGGGCGACTGGCAGCTGACCACGCTGGGCTGGGTGTTCTCGCTGGCGATATTCTTCCTTGGCATCTCGGCCGCGTTCGCGGGCAAGTGGCTGGAGAAGGTCGGACCGCGCCGCACCATGTTCACGGCCGCGTGCTGCTTTGGCGGCGGCTTCCTGGTGTCGGCGGCGGGGATCTGGCTGCACCAGATCTGGATGCTGTACCTGGGCTACGGCGTGCTGGGCGGGATCGGGCTCGGGCTTGGATACGTGTCGCCGGTGTCTACGCTGATCCGCTGGTTCCCGGACCGCCGAGGCATGGCCACCGGGATGGCGATCATGGGCTTCGGCGGCGGCGCGATGATCGGCGCGCCGCTGTCGGTCGCGCTGATGAACCACTTCAAAAGCGCCACCAGCGCGGGCGTGGCCGAGACCTTCCTGGTCATGGGCGTGATCTATTTCATCTCGATGTCGCTTGGCGCGCTGGCGATCCGCATCCCGGCCCCGGGCTGGGCGCCTGCCGGTTTTGTGCCCAAGGCCAAGGCGAGCAAGATGGTCACGCACGCCAACGTGCATATCGACCAGGCGCTGAAGACGCCGCAGTTCTACCTGCTATGGCTGATCCTGTTCCTGAACATCACGGCAGGCATCGGCGTGCTGGGCCAGGCAGCGGTGATGATCCAGGAAACCTTCAAGGGCACCATCACCGCCGCGGCCGCGGCCGGCTTCGTCGGCCTGCTCAGCATCGGCAACATGACGGGACGCTTCCTGTGGAGCTCCGCCAGCGACTACTTCGGCCGCAAGCTGACCTACGCCATCTTCTTCGCCTTCGGGGCCGCGCTCTACCTGGCCGTGCCGGCGATCGGCGCGGCCGGCAACGTGGCGCTGTTCGTGGCCTGCTATTTCCTGATCCTGACCATGTACGGCGGCGGCTTCAGCACCATTCCGGCGTACCTGGCCGACATGTTCGGCACCGCGTACGTGGGCGGCATCCATGGCCGCCTGCTGACCGCATGGGCCGCCGCCGGCATTGCCGGACCGGCGCTGGTGAACTACATCCGCGAGTACAAGCTGGCGCTGGGCGTGCCCAGGTCAGAGGTCTACGTCGACACCCTGCACATCATGGCGGGACTGCTGGTGGTGGGCTTCGCCTGCAACCTGCTGATCCGGCCGGTGCATGCGCGGCACCACCTGCGCGAAGCGGCCAGCGCGGCCTGACCACGCCTGCCATTAAGAAAACACAGGAGACAAAGCATGGAAAACGGCCGCACTTTCGGCAAGACACTGCTGCTGCTCGCGTTCTGGACCTATGTGCTGATCCCGCTGGGCGCGGGCATCTGGTCGACCCTCGGCAAGGCCATGACGCTGTTCAGCTGAGCGACCGCGCAGGCTGTCCGCTGCAGCACGCTCCGTGCTTGCGGCGGCGCCCGATGCGATTGCCCCTGGCTCCGGGCCCGTCGATGCCGCGGGATCCATCCCAGCCTGTGATCCCGCGCAACGGCGCCATCTGTACTGGTGGCGCCCACGCGCCTGGCCAGCGCCGCCCCGGCCCGAACAACTGAGCTTGAACGGCTCCCCCAGAACTGTATCCCTGGCGGGCAGGCTGTCACCCGTACCCTTGTCCGTAATGTCGCGGCACGGCCCATCTGCCGGCGGCGCCCCCCCACGGAGAGCACCTCAATGCACGGACTCACAGCCCTGGACCTTGCCCGAATCCAGTTCGGGTTCACGGTTTCCTTCCACATATTATTTCCTGCCATCACTATCGGGCTGGCCTGCTTCCTGGCATTCCTGGAAGCGCGCTGGCTGCAGACCCGGGACACCGTCTACCGGACCCTGTACCAGTTCTGGATCAAGATCTTCTCGCTGAACTTCGGCATGGGGGTCGTCTCCGGCCTGGTCATGGCCTATGAGTTCGGCACCAACTGGTCGGGCTTCTCGCAGTTTGCCGGGGGTGTCACCGGCCCGCTGCTGACCTACGAGGTGCTGACCGCCTTTTTCCTGGAGGCGGGCTTCCTTGGCGTGATGCTGTTCGGCTGGAACCGCGTCGGGCCGGGGCTCCATTTCTTCTCGACGGTGATGGTAGCGCTCGGCACCATGATTTCCTCCACCTGGATCCTGGCGTCCAACAGCTGGATGCACACGCCCGCCGGCTACGTCATCGTTGCCGGCAAGGTGGTGCCGACCGACTGGCTGGAGGTGATCTTCAACCCGTCGTTCCCCTACCGCCTCGCCCATATGGTCATCGCCGCGCTGCTGTCCACGGCGCTGTTCGTGGCGGCGTCGTCGGCCTGGCAGCTGCTGCACGGGCGCGCCGTGCCCGCCGCGCGCAAGATGCTGTCGCTGGCGATGTGGATGGTGCTGGTCACCGCGCCGATCCAGGCGATGGTGGGCGACGCCCACGGCCTGAACACGCTGGAGCACCAGCCCGCCAAGATCGCGGCGCTGGAGGGGCACTGGAACACGGCCGCGAAGGATGACCAGAACGGCTTCCCGCTGATCGTGTTCGGCATCCCCGACATGGAGCGCGAGGAAACCCGCTACGCCATCGAGATTCCGCGCCTGGGCAGCCTGATCCTGACGCACACCCTTGACGGGCAGATCCGCGGCCTGAAGGACTTCCCCAAGGAAGACCGCCCCAACGCCACCGTGCTGTTCTTTACCTTCCGCACCATGGTGGGCCTGGGCGTGGCGATGATCGGCTTCGGCCTGCTGGGATGGATACTGCGCCGCAACGGCGCGCTGTACCGGTCCAGGGCGTTCCTGCGCCTGGCCGTGGCGATGGGCCCCACCGGCCTGATCGCGCTGCTGGCCGGCTGGATGACCACGGAGATCGGGCGCCAGCCGTGGGTGGTGTACGGGTTGCTGCGTACCCGGGACGCCGTGTCGGCGCATGCGGCCGGCCCGGTGGCGCTGTCGCTGGCGCTGTTCGTGGTGGTCTATTTCGTCTGCTTCGGCGTCGGCATCCGCTACATGCTCAAGCTGGCCAGCGCCGGCCCCGCCCCTGACGCACATCCGCATGAGGCACCGTCCTACGGCCCCGGCAGCGTCGTTCCCGCCGCCATCGCCGCGGCTTCCGAACCCCACGCGATGGCCCGCCACGGCCGCCGCGATTCCTGAACCCTGAACAGGTGATCGACATGGGTATCAACCTTCCCGTTATCTGGGCCGCCCTGATCTTCTTCGGCGTGATGATGTACGTCGTCATGGACGGCTTCGATCTTGGCATCGGCATCCTCTTCCCCTTCGTCGGCGACCGCCATGACCGCGACGTGATGATGAACACCGTGGCGCCGGTCTGGGACGGCAACGAGACCTGGCTGGTGCTGGGCGGCGCGGCGCTGCTGTGCGCCTTCCCGCTGGCCTACTCTTTGCTGCTGACCGCGTTCTACCTGCCGCTGATGTTCATGCTGCTGGGACTGATCTTCCGTGGCGTGGCCTTTGAGTTCCGCTTCAAGGCCAGCGACCGCAGCCGCCCGTACTGGGATGCCGCCTTCACGTGGGGCTCGGTGGTGGCCGCGTTCTTCCAGGGCGTGACGCTGGGCGCCTATATCGATGGCATTGCCATGGATGGCACCACCTATGCCGGCGGCGCGCTGGACTGGCTGGCGCCGTTCCCGATCTTCGCGGGCGTGGGCGTGGTGATCACGTACGCCTTCCTGGGCGTCACCTGGCTGATCATGAAGACCGAGGGCCGGCTGCAATGGACCATGCTGCGCGTGACCAACGTGCTGACGGGCGTGATGGTGGCCATGATCGCGGCGGTGAGCGTGTGGACGCCGCTGACGCACCCGGGCATTGCCGAGCGCTGGTTCGCGCTGCCCAACCTGTTCTTCTTCCTGCCGGTGCCGCTGCTGGTGCTGGTCGCGGCCGCCGGCATCTACCGCTCGCTGCACCAGCGACCGAACGTGGCGCCGTTCCTGTACGCGCTGCTGATGATCTTCATGGGCTATACCGGGCTGGCCATCAGCATCTGGCCCAATATCATCCCGCCGTCGATCTCGATCTTCGATGCGTCGTCGGCCCCGCAAAGCCAGGGCTTTGCGCTGGTCGGCACGCTGTTCATCGTGCCGATCATCCTGGCCTACACGTCCTGGTCCTACTATGTGTTCCGCGGCAAGGTCAAGCGCGGGGAGGGGTACCACTGATGGCCAGGCTCATGCATTCGCGGCTCGCGTCGCGGCTGGGCTGGCTGCTGGCCCTGTGGCTGGCGGGCGTCGGCACGGTCTTCGTGTGCGCCAGCCTGATGCGGCTGCTGATGCGGGCGGCCGGGTTGTCGGGCTGAAGCATGGCCTCGTCCAACCCGCTTCCCCGGGCCACGCTGCCGGGCCACGATGCACCGGATGCCCCCGATACCCCCGATGCCACCAGGGCGCACCGCTGGCTCCGCGCGCTCGCGGCAGCATGCCCGGATTACGCGCCGTGGCTGCATTCGCTGAAGGTGTTCGGCGCTGCCATGCTGGCGCTCGGCGTGGCGCTGGCGCTCGGCCTGCCGCGGCCGTACTGGGCCATGGCCACGGTGTACCTGGTATCCAGCCCGCTGGCCGGCGCCACCCACGCCAAGGGCACCTACCGCGTCCTCGGCACGCTGCTGGGCGCGGTGTCCGCAGTGGTGCTGGTGCCGCTGCTGGTCGACGAGCCCGTGCTGCTGACGGCCGCGATCGCGTGCTGGACCGGCGCCCTGCTCTACCTGTCACTGCTGGAGCCGGCGCCGCGCAACTACATCTGCCTGCTGGCCGCCTACACGCTGCCGATCGTGGCGCTGCCCACGGTCACGCATCCGGCAGCCGTGTTCGGCGTGGGCCTTGCCCGCATCGAGGAGATCGTGATCGGCATCGTCTGCGCCAGCGTGGTCAGCGCGGTGGTCTTTCCCGTGCGCACCACCCCGGCGCTGGCCGCGCGCGCGTCCGCCTGGCTGGACCATGCCTCGCGCTGGATCCGCGACATCATGGCCACCGGGGCCACCGGTGCCAGCGCGGGCCAGCGCCACGACAGCTTCAGCCTGCTGGCCGCCGATATCCTGGCAATGGAGACGCAGCTCGCGCAGCTCAGCTATGAGACCGACGGTGCGCCGGCACTGCGGCACGCGCGCGCCCTGCACCAGCGCATGGCGGCCCTGCTGCCGCTGGTGCTGGCACTTGCCGATGCCGCCGGCGCCTTGCGGCGCCACCCGGCGGGCATGCCCGACGCGGTGGCGCAACGGCTGCGCGCCACCCTGGCATGGATCGCCGGCGAGCGGGGCGCGAGCCGCCCGGTGCCTTCCTGGCTACCCCCGGGCACTGCACCGGCACCATCCGCGGACTGGCATGCGCGCCTGGTCGCGGCTACCAGTACCTACCTCGATGAGCTGGCCGAGCTGTGGCAAGACTGCCGCCTGCTGCAGGCAAGCCTGCGCCAGCATGGCAGCGACCCGGCGACGCTGCGCTATCGGGTCGAGCCCGCCGGACGGGCGCGCCACCACGATCACGCGCAACTGCTGTTCCGCGCCGCCACCGCCGGCTCGGCCACTTTAATGGCGGGATTGCTGTGGATGGCCTCGGGCTGGATCGACGGCGCCGTCCCGGCCGGGCTGGCCGCGCTTGCCAGCTGCTTTATCGCCAGCACCGCGGAGCCGCGCCTGGTGGCCGGCCGGGTGATCGCGTGGGGCATCGCCTGCGCGCTGCTGTCCTGGTACTACCAGTTCGTGGTGCTGGTGCTGGCGCATGACTTCGGTTCGCTGGTGGCGCTGCTGTTCGTTCCGTACCTGTTCATCGGCGCGATGACGACGCAGCCGCGCAATGCGCTGTTCGGGGTGCTGCTGGCGGTCACGGCGGCGTCGTTCCCCGGGCCGCAGCACCTCGATGCAGCCAGCTTCGCCGGCATCTTCAACAGCAGCCTGGCAAGCCTGGCGGCGCTGGTGTTCGCCGCGTTGTGGGCCGTGCTGATGCAGCCCTTCGGCCAGCAGCTGGTGGCCTACCGGCTGGCCAGGGCCAACTGGAACGAGATCGCGCTGGCCGCGCACCCGCGCGCGGCGGTCAACAGCGCGCGGCTGCGCGGCCGCATGCTGGACCGGCTGCTGCGCCAGTGGCCGCCGCTGACGCGCCGCAACAACGCCAGCACCAGGCCGGCCGGCCTTGCCGCCGCCGACTTCCTGGTGGAAGCCGCCGTACTGACGCTGCGGCGCGCCTGTGCCGATGGCCCGGCCGAGCGCCGCCGCGCCGTGGAACACGTGCTGGCAGGGGTGGCGCGGCATTACCGGCAGTGCGCGCGCATCGGCCATGCCGGCACGCCCGCTGTGGCGCTGGCCGCACGGATCGACGCGGCCGCCGCAGCGCTGGCCACGAATTTCCACGCCAGCCCCCGCGCCGCGCTGGCGGCGCTCGCCACCCTGCGGCTGGCGCTGTATCCGGACCAGGGACGCCCTCATGCACGCCACTGAGTTCGACCTGTACGGCGTCTTCGTGCCGGCCACCGTGGTGTGGATGCTGGCGGCGTTCGCCATCACCGCCGGCGTGCGCGCCGTGCTCGGCCGGATCGGCTTCTACCGCATCGTGTGGCACCGGTCCCTGTTCAATTTCTCGCTTTATATCCTCATGCTGGGCGCGATCGTCGCGCTCGCCTGGCAGGCTCCATCATGAATCGCAAGCTTTCGCTGCTCGGCCCCTACGCGGTGACCCTGGCAGCCGTGGTCGCGGCGGCACTGACCGCCTGGCATCTGTGGCAGTACTACACCGAAGCACCATGGACGCGCGACGGCCATGTGCGCGCGGACGTGATCCAGGTCGCGCCCGATGTCTCCGGCCTGGTCACGGCCGTGATGGTCGATGGCAATGCCTGGGTGCGGCGCGGCCAGGTGCTGTTCGTGGTGGACGAGGCGCGCTTCAGCCTGGCGTTGCGAGTGGCGCAGGCCGAGGCCGCCTCGGCACGCGCGGCACTGGCCCTGGCGCGCCGCGATCCCGCCGCGGCGGACAGCGCGCAGGCGCGCCTCGCCACGGCCGATGCCGCGCTGGACGTGGCCAGCCTGAACCTTGCCCGCTGCCGCGTAACCAGCCCCGTGGACGGCTATGTCAGCGACCGCCTGCCGCGCGCTGGGGATTTTGCCAGCCGCGGCCGGCCGGCGCTGTCGGTGGTGGCGAGCGGCACCCAGTTCGTCGAAGGGTATTTCGAGGAAACCAAGCTGCCCGCGATCCGGGTCGGCAGTGCCGCGGAGGTACATATCATGGGCCTGCCCGCGCCGCTGCGCGGCCGGGTGCAGAGCATTGCCCCCGGCATCGAAGACCAGGACCGCAGCAGCGGGCCGAACATGCTCCCCAGCGTCAACCCGACCTTCAACTGGGTGCGGCTGGCACAGCGCATCCCGGTGCGCATCGCGCTGGACAAGGTGCCGCCCGGGGTACGCCTGATCGCCGGCCAGACCGCCACGGTGCGCATCCGCGACGCGCACGAATAGGCGCCAACTGTTCTGCTGCGGG
The DNA here is from genome assembly GCF_004353535.1 of Cupriavidus sp. L7L. Lineage (NCBI taxonomy): Bacteria > Pseudomonadati > Pseudomonadota > Betaproteobacteria > Burkholderiales > Burkholderiaceae > Cupriavidus > Cupriavidus sp. L7L. The sequence continues at coordinate 421,872 of NZ_SMNY01000010.1, read as the reverse complement.
CCGGCCCGAAGTGTGCGCCTGCCGGGCCGCGAGCCGTCCTTACCATGGACGGCATGCCCCACCCCATTGCCCCCGGGAGAGCCGCCATGCAAGCCGCGCCTGTGCAGACCCAGCACGCTACCCAAGCCAACCCCGCCACCCTGGCCACCATCGCGCCGGACCAGGCCTGCCGCGACCTGCTTGGCCGGCCCTTGCGCGACTTGCGGCTCTCCGTGATCGACCAGTGCAACTTTCGCTGCACGTATTGCATGCCGAAGGAGCGCTTCGGGCCCGACTATCCGTTCCTGACGGCGCAGCAACGGTTGAGCGATGCCGAGCTGCTGCGCATCGTCCGCGCCTTCGTCGGGCTCGGTGTCGAGAAGGTGCGGCTGACCGGCGGCGAGCCGCTGCTGCGCAAGGGGATCGAAGCGCTGGTGGAAGCGATTGCGTCGTTGCGCACCCCCGGCGGCAAGCCGGTCGAGGTGGCCATGACCACCAACGGCAGCCTGCTGGCGCGCAAGGCCCGCGCGCTGCGCGACGCCGGCCTGGGCCGCGTCACGGTCAGCCTGGACAGCCTGGACGACGGCGTGTTCCGCGCCATGAACGATGTCGGTTTCCCGGTGGCACGGGTGCTGGAAGGCATCGATGCCGCGTGCGCCGCCGGGCTGGCTCCGGTCAAGGTCAACTGCGTGGTCGAGCGCGGCACCAACGACGCGCAGGTGTTGCCCCTGGTCGAGCACTTCCGTGGCAGCGGCGTCACGCTGCGCTTTATCGAATATATGGACGTGGAGGGCCCGCGCGGCTGGTCGCAGTCGCGCGTGATGCCTTCCGCCGAGATCCGCGCCATGGTCGAGCGCACGCATGCGCTGCTGCCGGTCGCGCGGCGGGATGCGGAAACGGCCAGCAACTACATGCTGGCCGATGGCAGCCTGAAACTGGGCTTTATCTCCAGCGTATCGCACCCGTTCTGCGGCGATTGCACCCGCGCACGCGTTTCGGTCGATGGCCGCCTGCACCTGTGCCTGTTCGCCACCAGTTCCGTCGACCTGCGTCCGCACCTGTCGGCCACTCGCCCGGGTGCAGCACTCGCCGATGCCATCAGCCAGGCGTGGCAGGCGCGCGGCGACCGCTACTCCGAACTGCGCGGCGAATTGCGCGCGGAACGGCTTGCCAGCGGCAAGCGCCAATACCCCACCGTACGCATGTCGCTGGTGGGCGGCTGAGCCGTTCAGTCATTCTGCGGGAACGCCTGCGCGGCAAGCTCCGCCCCGGCCTGCGTCAGGCTGGCGTGGCCGTGTCCCGCCTCGTCGATCGCAAAATCGGCCAGCCCCGCGGACTGCAGCTGCGTCAGCACGCGCCGCAGCACGCTCATCGGCAGTTGCGCCCGCTTGGCGATCTTCGCGAGCGACCAGGGCGCCGTGGCGGCGTCGCGCGGGGCCTGGTTCAGCACCTGCAACGCGGCGAGGATGGCGGGATCGATGTCATGGTCCGGCATGGCCCGGCTTCTCCTGTTCGTGCTGCCGGCTGCGCGCCAGCAGGTGCTGCGCGATCTTGCCCAGCGTCTGCACCGCGGACTCGATGCCGGGCGACCATTCGGCGCTGTAGTTCAGCCGGATGCAGTTGGCGTAGGTGGCCCCTGGCGCGAACATATGGCCCGGCGCGACCGTGATGCGGTGTTCCAGCGCCGCGTGGTACATCTCCATGGCGTCGATGCCTTCCGGCAGCTGCACCCACAGCACGTAGCCGCCCGCGGGCCGCGACGTGGTCGTCCCTTCGGGAAAGAAGCGGCGTACCGCCGCCGCCATGATGCTGGCCTGCTGCGCATAGGCCTTGCGCACGCGCCGCAGGTGGAAGTCGTAGCCGTCGTTCTTCAGGAACTCGGCGATCGCCAGCTGCGGGATCGCCGGCGTGGTCAGCGTATTGAGGAACTTGAGCCGCTCCACCGCTTCGCGGTAGCGGCCCGGCAGCGCCCAGCCGATGCGGTAGGCATTGGTCAGCGTCTTGGAGAACGAGGCGCAATGCAGCACAATGCCGGCCTTGTCGTGGGCCTTGAGCGAGCTGGGATGGGCTTCGCCGTAATAGAGCTCGCCGTAGACGTCGTTCTCGATCACGGGGATGTCCTTCTCGGTCAGCATCGCCACCAGGCTGCGCTTCCTGTCGTCGGGCATGTGGAAGCCGAGCGGGTTCTGGAAGTTCGGCATCACCATGCACGCCTTCACGCCTTTCTCGTCGATCAGCCGGGCCAGTGCCTCCTGGTCGATGCCTTCCACGGGATCGGTCGCGACCTCGATGGCGCGCATGCCCAGGCGCTCGATCGCGTGCAGCATGGCATAGTAGGTCGGTGACTCGACCGCGATGGTGTCGCCCGGCTTTGCCACCGCCTGCAGGCACAGGTTGATGGCTTCGGTGGCGCCGATGGTGACGATCACTTCATTGGGGTCGATGGCCTGGCCGTTCTCAAGGTAGCGGCGCGAGATCTGCCGGATCAGCTCGGGGCTGCCCGGAGGCAAGTCGTCGAGCAGCGTCCACTTGGCATAGCGGCGCGCGATGTTGTTGGCGTACTGGTTGATGCGCTGCCACGGGAACAGCGACGGATCCGGATAAGGCGAGCCCAGCGGCACGGCCTCGTCCGAGCGGATCGAGCGCAGCGTGGAAAGCACCAGCGCGCTGACGTCGACCGCCGAAGGCTTGGCGCTGGGCCGGGACGTACGCAGCTCGATCGCCGGCTCGCCCGGGCGTGCGCGGACGAAGTAGCCGGACTGCGGCCGGCTTTCGATCACGCCGCGGCTCTCCAGCAGCACATAGGCGCGGATCACCGTAGTGATGCTCATGCGGTGGTGCTGGCTGGCCTGCCGCACCGACGGAATGCGCTCGCCCGGCAGCAGCACGCCCTGCTGCACCAGCGCCTCGATATCCGCAGCCAGTTTTTCATATAGTGTCACGCTGCGCTCCCCGCCTGCCGTGTTGCCGATCTTGTTAGCTGAGCCAACGATGGAGATCATAGTACGGCAGCGGCACATGATGGAGCGATCCGGCGCTGTGCGGCCCGACGCGCACAAAGCCGCTGGCGTGGCCGAGCGCGGACACGGACGCCGCGCCCTGCTGCGCGGTGACCTGCACGAGGCTGTCCCGGCCGGCCGGGCTGCCGGGCTCGCCGACACGCCAGAAGGCATCACCGCGCTGCGCCCGCGCACCCGGCAGCGCCGCGCGCACGCGCCCTACCGGCGGGAACAGCACCGCGCGGCCCTGCAGCCGGCGCAGCAGCGGCGTCACCAGCAGCGCGAAGGTGGCATACGCCGCGGCCGGATTGCCGGGCAGGCAAACCACTGGCTTGCCGCGCAGGCGCCCCACCGTGACCGGCTTGCCGGGCTTCATGTCGACGCCGCGGCAAAGCAGTTCCCCGCCGGCCGAGGCCAGCGCCGCGGCCACCAGGTCGCGCTGCCCGATCGAGGCGCCGCCCGCCACCAGCACCAGGTCCGCATCGGCGGCCAGTTCGCGCAGGATGTCGTGCAGCGCCCGCTCGTCGTCCCGCACATGGCGATGGCAGCAGACTACCGCGCCCATGGACTGCACCAGCGATTCGAGCATGGGGCCATTGACGTCATGCACCTGGTAGACGTCGCGCGGCTCGTCGTTGGCGGCGACCTCGTCGCCCGAGGTCACGACCGCCACTTCCACCAGGCGGCAGACCGGCACTTCGGCCAGGCCCTGCGACGCCAGCGCGGCGATATGGCCAGCCTGCAGCAGCGCGCCGGCGGGCAGCAGCAGGTCGCCGCGGCGGGCGTCCTCGCCCTTGCGGCGGATATGCTGGCCCGCACCGGGGGCGCGCGCGCACACCACGCCGCGGTAGCTTTCCTCGGCATCCTCCAGTGCGACGACCGCGTCGGCGCCGGGCGGGATCACGCCGCCGGTGTAGATGCGGATGGCATGGCCCGGCAACAGCGGCTCGGGCCGCGTGCCGGCGTAGACCACCTGCTGCAGCGGCAGGCAGGCCTCGCGGCAGTCTTCGCTGCGCACGGCGTAGCCGTCCATCGCGCTGCGGTCGGCCGCGGGCGTGTCGATCACGGCGCAAAGGTCGCGTGCCAGCACGCGACCCGTCGCCAGTCCCAGCCATACGGTCTCCGTTTCGCGGACCGGCTCCGCGCTCATGGCGAACACGGCCTGTGCCTCGTCGAAGCTCAGCACGCTGCCCCTCCCACTTCTCCAGTCATGCCCGGCGCGGCGGCGGTGTAATCGACATAGCCGTCGGCGCGGCAGAAGCTGAGCAGGCGCAGGCCGGCCTGCTCGGCTATGCGGATCGCCAGCGAGGTCGGCGCCGAGATCGTCGCCAGCATCTGGATGTTCATGCGCGCGGCCTTGCGCACCAGTTCATAGCTGGCACGGCTGGACAGCAGCACGAAGCCGTCGTCCAGCGCCACGCGCTGCATGGCCAGGTGGCCGATCAGCTTGTCCAGGCCGTTGTGCCGGCCGACATCTTCGAACGCATGCAGGATCTCGCCGCTGGCGTTGCACCACGCCGCCGCATGCACGCCACCGGTGGCGCGCATCAGCCGCTGGTGCGAAGGCAGCGCCGACACGGCGCGCTCGAGCAACCCGCGCGAAGGCACCAGCCGCCGTGCCGGCTCGCGGATGCGCGCAGGCTGCAGGTCCAGCAGTTCCAGGCTCTCGATGCCGCACACGCCGCAGCCGGTGCGGCCCGCCAGCGCACGGCGCTGCGCCTTCATCGCGGCAAAGGCCTGTTCGCTGATCTGCAGCTGGATTTCGGCGCTGTGCCGGTGCACGCGGACTTCGACGTCGTGGATCTGCGCGTTGTGGGCAACGATGCCCTCCGTCAGCGAGAAGCCCACGGCGAACGCTTCCAGGTCCAGCGGCGAGGCCATCATCACGGCGTGCGAGATGCCGTTGTAGACCAGGGCCACCGGCACTTCCTCCGCCACGTTGTCGAGCGCCGGCCGCGCCGCGATGTCCTTGTGGCGGACGATGGGGCGGGATTCATAGCCTGTGTGCCGGATCTGGTCGATCTGTCCGGCCTGTTCGATGCAATGCATGGGGACCTCATGAACCTGTGAAATGCTGCCGGTCTGCTCCCTCTCCCACTGCGCGGGAGGGGAGCGTTTGCGTGGGGCGACGGCAAGCGCCGGCCACGCTCACGCCGCCACTGCCGGCTGGCTGCGCGACGGAGTCAGCAGCACCGGCACCGATTTCGAAGTCGGCGTGCCGCAGCCGTCGCCGGTGCTTTCCAGCGGCACCAGCGGATTGGTCTCGGGATAGTAGGCGCCCAGGCAGCCCTGCGGGATGTCGTAGTCGACCAGCACGAAGTCCTCGACATGGCGCTGCAGGCCGTCGTCCCAGACGCTGGTGATATCGACATGCTGCCCCGCCTCCAGGCCAAGCCTTGCACGGTCGGCCGGATTGATGAAGACCACCCGGCGCAGGCCGAACACGCCGCGATAGCGGTCATCCAGGCCGTAGATCGTGGTGTTGTACTGGTCGTGCGAGCGCGTGGTCATCATCACCATCAGCTTGTCGCCGTACTGGTCCCGCGCACGGTGGATCGGGGTGTCCTTGTCGATGCCGTGGACCAGGAACTGCGCCTTGCCCGACGGCGTCTGCCAGATCCGGTTGCGCGCCGGCGGCGTCAGGTGGAAGCCGCCCGGCACGGCGACGCGCTCGTTGTAGTCGTCGAAGCCTTCGATCACCTGCTCGATGGCATCGCGGATACGCGCATAGTCCTGCGCGTACCAGAGCCAGTCGATCTTTCCGGTACCCAGCGTGGCGGCGGCCATGCGCGCCACGATCGCGGTCTCCGACAGCAGGTGCGGCGATGCCGGCGCGTTCATGCCGAAGGAGATATGCACCATGCAGACCGAATCCTCCACCGTCACTCCCTGCGGCACGCCTTCCTGCATATCGATTTCGGTGCGGCCTAGCGTCGGCAGGATCAGCGACTCCTTGCCATGCACCAGGTGGCTGCGGTTGAGCTTGGTAGCGATATTCACCGTCAGCGCACACTGGCGCAGCGCCTCGTGCGTGCGCGGCGTGTCCGGCGTGGCGGTCGAGAAATTGCCGCCCAGTCCGACAAAGACCTTGACCTTGCCCTCCAGCATCGCGGCAATGGTCTCGACCACGTCATAGCCGTGCTCGCGCGGCGGCTCGAAGCCGAAGGCGGCGCCCAGGCGGTCCAGGAACGCCGCTTCTGGCTTTTCCTCGATGCCCACGGTGCGGTCGCCCTGCACGTTCGAATGCCCGCGCACCGGCAGCAGCCCGGCTCCCTCACGGCCGATATTGCCGCGCATCATCATCAGGTTGGACAGCAGCTGCACCGTCGGCACCGAGTGCTTGTGTTGCGTCAGGCCCATGCCCCAGCAGGCGATCACGCGCTTGCCGCGGGCATAGACCTGCGTCAGCGCATCGATGTCTTCCAGCGAAACGCCCGACTCCGAGACGATGTCGGCCCAGCTTTCCGCACGCAGGTCTTGGACGAAGGCGCCGAAGCCGATGGTGTGCTCGCGCACGAAGTCGACATCGACCAGCCGCTCGCGGCCATGCCGGATCGCCTCGTCGTCGAGCTCGACCAGGCGCTTGGCCATGCCCTTGATGAGCGCGAAGTCGCCGCCCAGCTTTGGCTGCACGAACATCGACGCAATCCTGGTGCTGGAGCCGGTCAGCATCTCCACCGGGTGCTGCGGGCTGGTAAAGCGCTCCACGCCGCGCTCGCGCAGCGGATTGATCGACACGATGGTCGCGCCGCGCCGGGCGCATTCACGCAGATCGCCCAGCATGCGCGGATGGTTGGTGGCCGCGTTGTGGCCGAACAGCAGGATGGTGTCGGCATGCTCGAAGTCATCGAGCACCACGGTGGCCTTGCCCACGCCCACCGTCAGCGGCAGGCCGCGGCTGGTGGCTTCGTGGCACATGTTCGAGCAGTCGGGGAAGTTGTTCGTGCCATAGGCGCGCACGAACAGCTGGTACAGGAACGCGGCCTCGTTGCTGGCGCGGCCCGACGTGTAGAACGCGGCCTGGTTCGGGTCCGGCAGCGCATTCAGGTGGCGGCCGATCATCGAAAAGGCCTCGTCCCAGGCGATCGCGCGGTACTTGTCGGTCTGCGCGTCATAGACCATGGGATGCGTGAGGCGCCCGTGCTGCTCCAGCTCGTAATCGGTCTGCGCCATCAGCGACGTCACGGTGTGCTGCGCGAAGAATTCCGGCGTGACGCGCAGGCTGGTGGCTTCCGCGGCCACGGCCTTGACGCCGTTCTCGCAGAACTCGAAGGTCGAGGCGTGCTGGCGGTCCGGCCAGGCGCAGCCGGGACAGTCGAAGCCGTCGGCCTGGTTCTGCTTGAACAGCATCTTGTACTTGCCGCCGGCCACCTTCTCCTTGATCAGGTTGATGGCAACGTACTTCAGCGCACCCCAGCCGGCGGCGGGATGGGTGTAGGGGGCGATGTGGCCTTTCTCGGGGGTCGGGGTGCTCATTGGCGTGGTGTCCTGTAACGACGGGGGCATCCGGGGGGCTGGACCAGGGGTCGCATCCGGATCGTTGCGGTGACACCAGAGTAGGCCGGCGGGGTGGCGCCGGAGACGTACAAAGCGCGGGATGGCCGGGGAGTACAGTCTCGCCGGACGGCCGGGCCGCCGCCCATGCGAGGTTGCGTCAGGCCGGCCGGCTGCCGGCCTGGCCGTGCCTATGCAGCACAAGCGACGTGCGCCGCAGGTTGCACCTGGAACAGCGCCTCGACCAGCCCCGCGCGGCGCGCACGGGTCGCGGCCTGGTTGACGTAGCCCTTCTCGGCGATCTCATTGGCGTCGACCGACGGGGGCTCGGCCATCAGCAGCACGCGCTTTACGCTGAGGCTGGCGCCTGTGCCGGCGCCGGCGCCCAACCGCTCGCGGATGGCATCGACGACTCGCGGGTGGCGCACCAGCGCCTCCGCTTCCAGCCCGGCCAGCTCGGGATGCAGCGCGCGGCACGCGGCGACGTTCGGCCACGCCAGCGCGGCCACGTGGACTTCAAGCTGGTCAACGGCACCTGGGTGCGGGTCGGCGCGGTCAGGCTGGGGCTGGTCGCCGTCGAATTGCGTACTGGCCCCGATCTTGTTATATGCTGCGCCCTGCACCTCCGTTTCCCGGAGTTCCTGGACCGCTTACATAAGAACACGGCATCGGGCAGACCTGCATGTTCCAAGTCATCCGTCGAATCCGCCAGCGGCTGCGCTACCTTGACCTGACCCTGAACGCCAGCCGCAGCGTGCGCATCCGGGTGGTCGAGCGGCCCGGTCTGTGGATGGACAGCACCCGGCTCGACGCCATGCTGGCCGAGATGCGCGGCGTGGTGCGGCGGGGCATCGGCAAGGATCTCGACTACGGCGTGCTGTCCGGCGATCCCGAGCGGCTGCGCCGCGCCGTGGTCACGCTGCTCTACGACCGGGACAGCGGCCATGCCATCGCCTTCAACGCGCTGTCGATCATGCCGATCGAGGTCAGGGGGCGGCCGGTAGAGGCCATCCACCTCGGGCTGGTGATGGTCGACCCCGGCTATCGCACGCAGGGGCTTTCCTGGGTGCTGTATGGCCTGACCTGCATCCTGCTGTTCTTCCGCCGCGGCTTGCGCCCGATCTGGATCAGCAACGTGACCCAGGTGCCGGCGATCATCGGCAAGGTGGCCGAAGTCTTCGTCACGGCGTATCCCAATCCGTTCGCGCCGTCGCGGCGCAGCTTCGAGCACCTGAGCGTGGCGCGCGAGATCATGAAATCGCACCGCCATGTCTTCGGCGTCGACGCGGGTGCCGGTTTCGACGAGGCCCGCTTTGTCATCACCGACGCGTATCGCGGCGGCTCGGACAACCTCAAGAAGACCTTCGACGCGGCGCCCAAGCACCGCGACGAGCGCGTCAATGCGCTGTGCCAGCGCGAGCTCGACTACCAGCGCGGCGACGACTTCCTGCAGGTTGCGCGGCTGGACCTCGCCAGCGCGCGCAAGTACCTGCTGCGCGAAGTCCCGCGCGACTCGCTGCCGGCGATCTTGTCGCAGGTGGCGTTCCTTGCGCTCGGCCGGATCGTCCTGCCGCTGGTGCATTGGCTGAACCCGCGCGAGCCGATGGGAGACCTGCGCGCAAGGAACCACGCATGACCGCATCGCCTGCCTTTTCTTACGAAGAATTCACCACCCGCAATATCGGCTTCGTGACCGAGGCCGAGCAGCAGCGGCTGCGCGACGCGCGCATCCTGGTCTGCGGCGTCGGCGGCATGGGCGGCGCCTGCCTGCAGGCCCTGGCGCGCATGGGCGTCGGCGGCTTCGCGCTGGCCGACTTCGACGTGTTCGAAGTGTCCAACATGAACCGGCAGGTGTTTGCCAGCCTGGCCACCGTCGGCGTCGGCAAGGTCGAGGCCACCGTCGCGCAGCTGCGCCAGGTCAACCCCGCGCTGCAGATCGAGACGCTGGGCGAGGACTGGCCGGGGCGGCTCGACGACCTGCTGGCGCGCTACCCGATCGTGGTCAACGGCATGGACGACATGGCCGCGGGCATCGCGCTCTACCGCAAGGCGCGCGAGCATGGCGCCACCGTCATCGATGCCTATACCGCGCCGCTGCCCTCGGTCACCGTGGTGCGGCCGCACGACCCGCGGCCGGAGACGCGCCTGGGCTATCCGACCGCCGGCATGGACTGGCAGGCGCTGACGCCGGAGATCCGGCAGGCTTGCCTGGGCAAGGAGCTGGAGTACGTCATGGTCCATTCCAGCTCGGTCCGCCATGTCGATCTTTCGATTGCGAAGGACGTGCTTTCGGGCAAGCGCAAGCGCATGTCGTTCGCGCCGATGGTAATCACCACCGGCAACCTGATGGCCTTCGAGGCAGCCAAGCTGGTGCTGGAGCGGCCGAGGCTGGCGGATGCGCGCGGCTATTTCTTCAACCCGTGGACCATGCGCGTCGAAACTCCGCGCAATGCGCTGGTGGCGTGGCTGGTGCGCGCCGCGGTGCGCCGCTTCATGGCGAGGCTGCTCCGTGATTAACGCGCTCGCCAGCGATGTCACCGTGACCTGGCTGGGCGCGCTGGGCTGCGGCCTCTACCTGCATTTCCTGTGGACGCGACGCGAAGCTGGCACCGGCACCGGGCTGTTCCTGTTCGGCGTGCTGACCGCATTGCTGGCGGTGCGGGGCTTTGCCTGGCTGCTCGGCGGACCGCATTTCGGCCCACTTCTCGGCCCACTTCTCGGCCCACTTCTCGGCCCACTTCTCAGCCCACTACTCGGCCGGCTGGTGTTCGCCGCGGCCACGCTGCTGCCGATCGCGACCACGCTGTTCGCCGAACAGCTGCTGCGGCGCCATCATCCGCTGTGGCTGAAACTGCTGGCGCTCGGTGTGTCGGTGGTGTTTTTCGCCATCAACCTGGTTGCCGACCTGTCCGCCAATGTGCCGCTGCTGCTGGCCTTCCTGGCCTGCTATGCGGTGGTGACGGCGAGCAATGGCTGGTTCCTGCTCTGGCTGCGCGATGCCGACCTGTCCAGCAATGAAGAGCGGCTGGCGCGCGCGGTGGTCGTGGTGGTGGCGCTGGCCGTGCCGCTAATGGCGACGGATTTCCGCGAGGAACTTGGGCATGTGCCGGTCCGGCTGGGCGCGCTCGGGGCGCTGGCCTTTGTCTACGTGCTGCTGAACCTGTCGGATTCGCAGCGGGTCGTGCGCGGGCTGCTGGCGCATATTGCCGCCGCGCTGGTCTTTGCCGTGGTCCTGGCCGGCGCCATGGCGCTGGCGTCGCACGGGCCGGGCCAGGGATTCTGGCAGGCCGGCGTGCGCGGCATGCCGGTGGCACTGGCCTGGGTGTTGCTGACCGCCATCTTTGTCCGCATCCGCGCGGTGTCGCTCGCTGGCGACGGCAACGCCTTCCTGCGCTGGCTGCTCCATGCCCGGCTCGATACGCCGGACGGCTTCCTCCATTCGCTGCGGCGCCTGCCGCAGACGGCCGACCATGTGGTACTGGGCGACGCCGAGCTGGCTGGCTATGCGCTGGGCGAGTTGTTCGCGCTGGCCGGCAAGCGGCGCGAGCCGGTGTCGATCGGTGATGCCAGGGCGTGGGCCCGGCAGCCCCAGGCAAGCGGCGTCGGCAACGGCATCGAAGCCGCGGAGCAACTGGTCGACCTGATGGAGCGCCACGAGATGACCCACGCCCTGCTGATCGCACGGCAACCGGCCATGGTGGTGCTGCTGAACCTGCCGCAGGGCGCCAACGCCGCCATCGGCGAGCTGCGCGCCGCCGTGATCCTGCGGCTGGCGCGGCACCTGCGCCGACAGGAGGCCGCATGACCGTGGAATTGCGCGAAGGCGATTTCGATGCGTTCTTCGCTGCGCCGTTCGCCTGCTATGGCGACCAGACCCATTTCGTCTCGCCGATGAAGGGCGACCTCGCGCGCGCGCTGGATGCGGCAAAAAACCCCTTGTTCCGGCAGTTTGCGCGCCGCACCTGGTACACCGCGCACCGCGACGGGCAGATCGTGGGACGCATCCTGGCCCATGTGCACGATGCCTCTAACCGGCGGTACGGGCAGAAGCGCGGGTATTTCGGCCTGTTCGACTGCATCGACGACATCGCCGTCGCGCGTGCGCTGCTCGATGCGGCTGCCGGATGGGCCAGCCGGCAAGGCTGCGACGAGCTGGCGGGCAGCTTCAACCTGACCATCACGCAGATGATCGGCATCGTTACCGATGGCTTCGGGCACGCGCCGTACACCTACCAGGAATACACGCCGCCGCACATTGCCCGGCTGCTGGAAGCCTGCGGCTTCGAGCGCTTCTTCCCGATGCGCACCTTCGAGATGGACGTGCGCGGCTACGACCCCGAACAGTTGCTAGGCGACCGGCAGCGTGCGCTGGCCAGCGATCCGGACTGGCGTTTCGCGCCGATCCGCCGCCGCGGCTTTGAAGGGCGCCTGCGCGAAGCGTGCGCCGTGCTGAACGACGGCTTTGCCGGCAACCCGATGTTCGTGCCGCTGACGGAAGCGGAATTCCTCTACCCCTGCGCCGGCATGATGTGGATCATCGACGAGCGCCTGTCGTACACCGCGTATTACCGCGGCGAGCCGGCCGGCGTGCTGCTGTGCGTGCCGGACCTCAACCCGTTCCTGCGTGCCACCGGGTTCCGGCTGACATGGTCGACGCTGTGGCACTTGCTGCGGTTCCGCGCCAGCCGCAAGCGCGCGGCGGTGATCTTTTTCTCGGTACGCCAGGCGTTCCACGGCCAGGGCGTCAACGGCGTGCTGCTGCATCGCCTGCTGACGGCGATGCGCGATGCCGGCTATTCGCACCTGGGCATCAGCTGGGTGTCCGATACCAATGGCGCAAGCCTGCGGCAGATGGAAAAGCTGGGCGCCACCGAACTGCACCGCCTGCACCTGTTCCGCCGGGCGCTGGCGCCGGAGAATGGCAACCTACGATGCTGACACCAGACCAGCAACTGGCCCTGGTCGCGCAGGCCGCGCGCGCCCCGAGTGCCCACAATATCCAGCCGGCCCGCTGGCACTTTGCCGGCGACCGCATCCTGCTGCTGGAGGATCCCGCGCGCTGGCTGTCCGTGGGCGACCCGACCGGCCGGGATAACCGGATCGCGCTGGGCATGGCGTGGGAGGGCATGGCGCTGGCGTTGTCGGCCATCGGCTTTGCGCTTTCGCCGCCGGAGGTCGCGGCACTGCCCTACCCGCCCGCGGCTGCCGGCCCGCGCGTCGCGGCCACAGGTGAGCTCCGGCCGGGCGCCTGCGCCGATCCGCTGGCTGCCGCCTGTGAGCAACGCCGCACCTGGCGCGGCACGTTCGCGCCTGCCGACGCCGCGCAGCTCGCGGCCATGGACCAGTGCATCGCCACTCATGCCCCGGTTGCCAAGGCGGCGGAGCCCGCCAGCACGGCGCAGATCGCCAGCTGGCATGAGGCTGCCGCCGCGGCCGCCTTCCACGACCCGGCCTTTGTGCGCGAGCTTTACCACTGGATGCGCCTGTCCCCGCGCGCCGCTGGCTGGACCCGCGACGGACTGTCGGCCGAGTGCATGGCGCTGTCGCCCTGGGAGGCGATGGCAGCGTCGGTGGCCCTGCGTCCGGCCGTAGTGCGCGTGCTGTCGGCGCTGTCGCTGACCGGCCTGCTCGCCGCGGACGCCGCCAAGGTCAACAGCGCCGCCCGGATCGTGCTGATCCACGCCGCGCACGACGTGACAGACTTCGAGGCCGGGCGCCGCTGGTACCGCTTCTGGCTGGACATGGCCGCCCGCGGCTTTGCCGGCGTGCCGATGTCGGCCCTGTCCGATTCGCCGCGCCACGCCGCATTGCTGACGGACCGCCAGGCGCTGCCAGCTGGCCACCGGCTGGTCAACGTGATGCGTTTCGGCCCGGCGCCTGGCGCGGCGATTCCGCGCAGCGCCAGGCTGCCGGCGGCGGAATTGCTGCAGGCGGACGGCCCGCGCTAGAGCAGCTTCAGGAATTCCAGCAGCGCATCCTTGTCGCTTTCCGGCAAGGCGCTGAACTCCCGCTCATGGCCCCGGTTGTCCCGCCCCGTGGTCGCGGTGTCATAGAGCACCGGGCTTGACCACGGCCGGTAGTCCGGAGGATAGGCCCACGCGCCCTGCGCATCGGGCCGCCCGGCAATGCCCACTTTGGCGTAGTCCAGCGCATGCCCACCCACCCAGAACCGGCGCGGCCGCGCCTCCGGATGCATCAGGTGCCACAGCGTGGGCACCGAGCCGTTGTGCAGGTAAGGCGCCGTCGCCCACAGGCCCGACAAGACGGGCGCCACATAGCCGCCGGTGTTGGCCGCATCGATATGCCTGCCCAGCGCGGAGCGCCCGATGGCCTGCAGCAGGCTCGCATCGATCGCCTGCCAGCGCGTGGCATCGGTGCCGAGTTCCGCCTGCGCCACCAGCCGGTTGGGATAGCTGACCAGCCGGGGACGCGCCGCGTCCTGGGTGTAGCTGCCATGGCACTGCGCGCACTGCGCCGCGTAAACGCCGGCGCCGCGTGCCGCGCGGCCCCGGTCGACCGGTCCGGGAAACGGCGGCGGCGTGTAGCCCGCCATAAACCGCATCACGTCCTCCACCTGCGGGATGGCGCGGCTGGCGCGATCCGGCGGCATGCCCATGGTCGGCACGGTAAAGAAGGCCACGATATGCGCGAGACGCCCGGGATCCATGGCCGCATCCGCGGCAACCGGCGCAAAGCGCGCCGCGCCCTTGTTGGCATAGACCCCGTCATAGAGCAGCGACGAGCGCAGGCGCCGGTCGCCCAGTTCCGGGATCGAGGTCGAGCCGCTCGCGCCCGTCCCGGCGGAGAGCAGATGGAACTGGAACTTCAGCGCCGCCACGCCATTGGTGCTGCCGGCCGCGCCATTGCTGAACGGCAGCGGCGCATCGCCGCTGGCCGCGAGTTCGTCGATGCGCCTGACCAGCCGCGGCCAGACGAACTTGCGGATGGTCGCCAGTTCGTCCGCCGAGGTATCGGGATACAGCTTCGGAATGGCGACCAGCAGCTTGTCGGGGTCGGACTTGACCCGCTTGACCGCGAGGTAGACCGCGTTGACGAAGCCATCGAGATTGAGCGAGGTATTCGGCAAACCCAGCCACACCTTGCCGCTGGGCTGGCCGTCCTTGCCGTAGGTCACGCCCGCATGGCACGCCGCGCACCCCAGGTTAGAGACTTCCAGCCGGATCCTGGGCAGGTCGCGGCCGACGGTGCCGCTGACGATGCCGAGCGGCTTGTCGAAGCGCGGCTGCTGCGCAAGCGGCCAGTTCAGGATGCCGTCGGGATAGACAAACCCGAACTCCCGCAGCGCGCGCCGCAATGTCTGCGGCGCAGGCACCGCATCCGGGGCGTTGGCAAGCACCAGCGCGGTCGTGGCCAGCTTCCATGGCAGCGCGTTGGATTCCAGCGTATCGGTGCTCAGGCCGCCGAAGTCGTCGAACACAAAGCGCGCCGCGCCGATCTGCGCCGGCGTGCCACTGCCGGCAAACTCCCGCATGGCCGAGGATTGGCCATCGGCATAGCCGCGCAGGAAATCGCAGCCTGCGAGCGTGGACAGCAGCAGCCCTATGGTGATTGCGCGTGCGAGAGGCATCGAGATCGCCGGTGGATCGAGCTTCGCATTCTAATCGGTGACGCCCAAAAAAAGCGGGCTTCCGAAGAAGCCCGCCCAGCCAACTACAGTGGATCCGTCTATCTGAAGCGCGGCGCGTGGACTAGGCCGCCACCTGCGCGCCGGCTGCGGCAGATTCCTTCGCGAACTGCTGCCTGGAGGTCGCAACGTGCGAGGCCAGCACCGGCCGCAGCACCATGATGGCAAGGAACGCAGCGGTCAGGTCCATTGCCGCCACCGTGTAGAGCACCGTCGACCAGGTGCCGGTGGCTTCCATCAGCAGGTTGCCGATCGGCACGAACAGTGCGCCGATGCCCTTGGCGGTGTACAGCACGCCGTAGATCTTGCCGATGTGCTTGGTGCCGAAGGCATCGCCCGCCAGTGCCGAGAACAGCGAGTAGACTTCGCCCCAGGCCAGGAACACCACGCCGGACAGGATCAGGAAGGCGTACGGGTCGCTGCCGAAGTAACCCAGCGCGATGATGCCCAGCCCTTCCAGCGTGAAGGCGATCACCATCGTCTTCTCGCGGCCGATGTTGTCCGAGATCCAGCCGAACAGCGGACGCGAGATGCCGTTCATGATGCGGTCGAGCATCAGGGCGAGCGGCAATGCGGCCATCACGAAGAAGTGCAGGTCAACCTTGAATTCCTTCACGCCAAGGTCCTTGGCGATGACGCCGAGCTGGGCCACGGCCATCATGCCGCCGGTGACGACCAGCACGAACATCACCAGCATCAGCCAGAACAGCTTGGTGCACAGCGCTTCCTTGAGGGTGTAGTCGCGCGTGGCCTGGGCCAGCTTCTTCGAACCACGCACCTCGCCGGTCTTGGGCGAACGCAGGAACCATGCCGCGACGAAGGCGAGCGATCCTTGCAGCAGGCCGAAGAACAGGAAGGTGTGCTGGAAGCCCTGCGACTCGATCATCGCCGCGATCGGCAGGATGGTCGCCGCCGAGCCCGCGCCATAGCCGCCGGCGGTCAGGCCGACCGCGAGGCCGCGGCGGTCCGGGAACCACTTCAGCGCGTTGTTGATGCAGGTCGCATAGATGGAGCCCACGCCCAGGCCGCCGACGGCTGCGCCGACGTAGAAGCCCATCAGCGTGGTCGCCTGCGAGTTGATGACCCACGCCGTGCCGATAAAGAGCGCGCCGAAGGCCACCATCATGCGCGGCCCGAACTTGTCGATGAAGTAGCCCTCGATCGGCGCCAGCCAGGTCTGCACCAGCACGAACACGGTGAAGGCGATCTGGATGCTGGCGCGTGACCAGCCGTAGGTTTCCTGGATTTCAGGCACGAACAGCGTCCAGGCGTACTGGATGTTCGCGGTTGCGATCATGCAGACCACGCCGACGACCAGCTGGATCCAGCGCGTGGACTCCGGAGCGTGATTGGGGTGCAGGGCCCCTGCGTTTGCGTTACTCATAGCGCACTCCTTGAACCGTGTGTTTCGGGAAATCCGTGGGGATGGACGAAGGTGGGGACGCCATGCGCGTCAACTTGCAGGTGGCTCCTGGCATTTTCTGTCTCCTGTGTCGTTGGCATTTACTGCCTATTATTGCGACGCCATATCGACGTCTCCCGCACTCACCTGTTTTCAAAACTACGAGATGCGATGGGATACACAGTATGTGATATATCAAGTAAGCACAAGGCGAACCAGCAGCAGGGTTTTCACTAGCCCGCTGATTAATGAGGAATATCGCTGGAAATCAGGATTCAGGCTATTTACGCATCAGTGCGAAAGGCGCATGAATAAGCACGTCACATTCCCGGGAACCCAATACCGGCGCGGCTTTTCTGGAAGTGTTGACGATCAGGTCAAAAGCATGTCAAATGCTGACCAACCCAGAAACATTGCGATTTTGTAATGTTTTGGGGAAAATCAGGGTTTTCACCAGCCAGAATCAGAAAGCGGCAAAATGAAATTCCTGATTAATATCGATCATGAATAATCGAGGATAAAAAAAGGCCCGCAGGCGTCCCGGCGGGCGGAGTCATGATGCGTGACATCAGCCGCAGCATGTCACGTATTTATAGGCGATTATCTCAGGCAATTAAATAGCGGCAAGACTAGTGGATTACCCGTTGTCCGGCGCGCTGTCGCGCAGGCGCCGCGCGTGCATGCGCGACTATCCGATCACGCTGGACAAGCTTCTGCCGAAGCTGCCACTGCAGGCTTGACCGGCTCGAGTTGCCATTCGTAACCCAGCCGCACGCCAGCAATGCCGCCCTCGTGGTCGTGGTCGATGACCGCCACCTTGGCCTGCTGCAGGGACCGCACACGCTGTTCCGGCAGGCCGAAGCTGGCCGCCAGCTCGTCGCCGCCCAGCGGCGGCAGCGGCTTGCGGCGGTCCATGCCGGCGAAGCGGATCTGGTTGTACAGGGCCCACACCAACAGCACCACGCCGTTGAACACGCCCACCAGCACGTACACCGACAGCGTGCCCATGGTGGGCATCATCGCGGACCAGAACGGCACGTCGAGGCCGGACGACGCTCCCGCCAGGATGTCGCGGATGCCGCTGGCGAAGAGGTAGAAGAACCCGGTCCACGCCAGCGCGGTCAGCACCGCGTCGAACGCCCAGCGCAGCGGTGCGCGCCGGGTACGGATGATCATGTTGTCGGGATTCATGACGATTTCATCGATTGGATGCCGCGATCGGGACTGTCCCAGCGCGCACGCTTGCGCCGGGTCTTGAGCATGACCTTGGGAAAGGCCAGCAGCGTGGTGAACATGCCGACCAGCCAGTACGCCAGCGGGTACCAGATGATCCAGTACAGCGTGCGCCCCAGGCGCGGCTCGTAGCGGCGGTCGATTGCCACGCTGATCATGAACTGCAATATGCAGACCGCCGCCAGCACCATGCCGGTAAAGCCCGGCGGCATCAGCTTCTGGATGCGGATATGCTCCGGCAGCTCGACGAAGTGCCCCAGCGCCCACAGCACGATCGACATGGCAAAGGCAAAGGCCCAGCCCGCCGACAGGCAGTACTCCGCCATCAGCGGCCACAGCCGGCGGTGGCGCCAGATCCAGATCGAGCGCACGTTTTTCATGAACACTTCGGCGCCGCCCTGGGCCCAGCGCAGCCGCTGCTTGAACAGGCCGCGCACGGTCTCGGGCATCAGGATCCAGCACAGTGCGCGCGGCTCGTAGAAGATCGACCAGTGGTCGCGCTGCAGCTTCCAGCTGATGTCGATGTCCTCTGTGATCATGTCCAGGCTCCAGTAGCCGACGCGGTCCAGCGCGCGGCGGCGGAACGCGGCGACCACGCCGGACACGGTAAAGACCTGGCCATAGACGCGCTGGGTGCGCTTGATCAGCCCGATGATCGACGAGAACTCGCCGACCTGGATGCGCCCCACCAGCGTGGACCGCGTGCGGATGCGCGGGTTGCCGGTGACCGCGCCCACGCGCGGGTTGGCCACCATCGGCGCGACCAGGTAGGCGGCAGCGTCGGGATCCAGCGCCGCGTCGCCGTCGATGCAGACCAGGTATTCGCCGCGCGCTGCCAGCGCGCCCATGCGCAACGCCATGGCCTTGCCCTGGTTCTGCGCCAGGTGCACCACGCGCAGCCGCTCATGGCGCTGCGCCAGCGCTTCCAGCACGGCGCCGGTGCCGTCGCGCGAACCGTCATTGATGGCGATCACCTCGAACTCGGGATAGCGCTGTCCCAGCGCGGCCAGCAGCGTCTCTTCGCCGTTCTGCTCTTCGTTGTAGCAGGGCACCAGGATCGAGATGAACGGTGTGCCGGGCACCTGCGGCGCCTCGCGCTGCTCGCCCCCCTGCCACTTGCGCTCCCAATGCAGCCAGAAGTACACGCCGCCGGCCATCCACAAGCCGGACATGAACAGCGGATAGAAGAACACGAAGGCCAGCAGCAGGTCGCCGGTGGCAAGCGCGGCCAGCGCGAACGGCAGCGCCAGCGCGAGGCACAGGATAACCAGGGCAAACAGTCTTTCGATCATGGTGCGGGGTACCAGGCGTTAGACAGCGCCGGGCGGATCAAGTCGAGCCGGGGCTGGTTGTTCAGGAAGTCGTCGGGGTAGTAGCCGAAGCTGCGCGCGCCGCGCCGCTGAAGGCGCTGCATCCAGCCGGCCAGCACCTTGCTGTCGACTGCGCCTGCAACCCCACCTTCTGGCTTGCGCCAGTCGCGCGCCTGCAGCTCGAACACCGTGCGCCGCAGCGCGCCGGGGCGCTGCGCCACCGCGTCGACGATGCGGTCGAGCCATTGGTGCTCCTGGCCGCGCGGCGCCTGCTCCATGTACGGCATCGCCATCGGCGCGGTCCAGTCGTATGCGGCCAGGAAGTCGTCGAGGTTCTGCGCGAACCAGGCTTCGCTGTCCGGCTGCAGGATGGGCATGGCGAAGATATTGCGCGCGGTCTTGATCGCCGGGCCGCGGATGGCGCGCACACGCTGTGTCAGTTCCTGCGTGAAATCGACCAGCGCACGGCTCTTCATGCGCGTCCAGCGCTGCATCGTTTCCGGGTCGGCGCGCAGCGCGGCAATGTTGTCCGGCAGCCCGGCCTTGCGGTACGCCGCCAGTGCCGGCGCGCTGGCGTCCTCGAAATCGCTGAGGGTGGCGTCGTCGTGGAACAGCAGGCCCTGGAAGAAGGCGTGCCGGGCCAGGTCTTCATAGACCTCGGCGATGCGCTGGCGCGCCACCGGGTCGAACGGCGACAGGCGGCGGTATTGCTTCGCGTCGACCCCGGCGCGATTGGTGGCCGGGTCCCAGCGGGTCACGCGCGGCAGCGACGGGTCCATGTCGAAGCTCAGCACCGGCATCCAGGCGTAGACCTTGACTTTGGCGCGGTTGCCGAGCTGCCATGCCACGCGGTTGAACAAGTCCGCGCGCATCGGCAGCCAGCGGTTCGGGAAGTACACCGACCGGACCAGGCCGCTGCCATCTTCGTCGGAGAACGCCTGCAGGAAGACCGTGTTGATCTTCAGGTCGTAGATGCGCTGCACCAGCCGGTCGAGGTTGCGATCGAGCTGGGCCGGGTCCGGATCATAGACGTAGTCCAGGTCGACGTGCGCGACGCGCATGGCGCTCGGCTCTTCCATCGTCGCCACCGACTGCGCGAAGCCGGGCACGCCGGGATCGCCGGTGACTAGCATGCGCGGGCCGGACACCAGCTTGTCGACGCTGGCCAGGCCGTCTTCCAGCGTCAGCGCCATCTCGTAGCCGTTCTCGCCGATGATGCGCAGCGCGGTGCCTCCTTCGGCGCCGTACGGCCATACCCAGACGCGCACCGGCTTGCCGGTGACGGCATGGACTTTCTTCGTGATGCGCTGCATGTCGGTACGCACGCGCGCCGCGTAGGTTGCGTCGGTCTCGTAGCGGCCGGTGCCGGCATCGAAGGCGCGCACCGCCGCGGCCGGCTCGGTATTGCCTTGCGGGTTTGCGTTGATGCCGTAGTGCAAGGCGTCGGTGTGCGCGCCGATCTCTACCAGCCCGGAGGCGGAAATCTCGCGCAGTTGCTGCCACGTCAGCAGGCGGTCGCGAGCGGTCGGCGTGCCGCCGAAATCGACCGGCTGGCCCGCCGGCGTGTCGAGCCACGCGCCGACCGGCGCCAGCACCGCGGGCCAGCGGTAGGCCTTCAGGATCGGCAGCACGCGCGCATGGAAGCTGCGGTAGCCGTCGTCGAAGGTCAGCAGCACCGCGCGCGCCGGCAACGGCTTGCCGCCGCGGCGCGCGGCCAGCACCTGGTCGACCGAGACCGCCTGGTAGCCGTTCTCGCGCAGCCAGGCCAGCTGGCCGATCAGGTGGTCGGTACGCACGCTCAGGTAGGCCTGGTCGGGATCCCTGTCTTCGACGTCGTGGTAGGCCAGCACCACCAGGTGGTTGTTCGGCCAGGGCTGTTCGGCGGCGGCGAGCGGGCGCTGCGCCGGCGGCGTGAACACCGGGATGTCCTTGGCGCAGCCGGCCAGCAGGCATGCGGCCAGCAGCAGCCAGAGCAGGCGGCGCCAGGCGCGCTGCGGGAATCGTGTCATGGCGGGGGTCCGGGTCAGAATCGATAGGTCAGGTCGAACACGATGCGCAGTTCGCGCTCGCGCTGGCCGTCATAGGGCCGGCTGCTGGCGGTGACGGTGGCGCCCACGTCGAACACGTCGTTGGTGCGGTAGCGCTGGCCGTAGCCGAGCAGCAGGATCGCGCCGGTGCCGAAGCCTTGCTGGCTGTAGGTGCCGGCGCCGCCCAGGAACTGCTGCTCCCAGGCGGTCTCGTAGCGGCGGTACAGCGTGTGCGTGAGCCGGGCCGACGGCAACACCGTCAGGTCCGCGCGCGGGCTGTAGTACGGCACGTCGGTGCGGCTGTTGCGCGAGCTCCACAGGTCCACCAGCAGGTCGGCCTTCAGGTGCGGCGCGGCGTAGATCCGCTGCACGCCGGAGATGCCGCCTTCGAGCCGGTCATTGCCGTCGCTGAAGTGCGACGGCGCCACCGTCAGCATCCACTCGCTGGCCTCGCTGGCGCGCCAGCGGCCGTAGACCTGCACGTTGTTGGCGTAAATGCCGTTGAGCAGCGCCCGCAGGGGCGTGGCGGTCGAGCGCATCGCGGCCGATGCGCCGATGCGCCAGCGGTCGTCCAGGTCATAGTCCACCGCCACCCGGCCGCCCTGGCGCGCGCCGTAGCCATATCCGTGCGTGGACAGCTCGGCCTCGACGGTCAGGTCGCGCACGCGCCGCTGCACGCCGGCGCGGGCCCAGCGGTAGTCGACACGCCCTTCGTCGAAGCGGCCGGTGGCATAGCCCACGCCGCCGAAGGCGCGCCAGTCATAGTGGATCGGCGGCGTGTACAGCACCGACTCGATGCCGAAATTGCCGTCGCCCACCACCGGGCTGTCGTTGGCCAGGCCGCGATAGCCTTCGATGCGCAGCTCGGCCTTGTTGTGCACGGCCCATTCGCGCGCCAGGCGGCGGGCGGCCAGGTCTTCGGGGAAGCGCGCCAGGGTATCGTCGCGCAGCATTTCCGCCTGGCGCCACTCCTGCAGGTCGAGCGCCGCGTGGCCCTGCTGCACTTCCACCGCGAGCGCGCGCGGCGCCAGCGTTTCGGCGGCCTTCAGTTCCTGCTCGGCAGCGCGCGGCCAGCCGCGCGCCAGGTAGACATTGGCCAGGCCCGCACGCAGGCCGGAATGGCCGGGCGCGTTGCGCACCAGCTCTTCCGTGCGCTGCTGGGCCTGCGGGGTGTCGCCGGCCTGCAGGGGCGCGAGCGTGGCGGTCTGCTCGGCGGACAGCCACAGTTCGTTGGGCTGGCGCGCCGGCTGGCCGCGCACCCGGCGCCATTGCGGCTGCTCGGCGCGGGCCTCGCTCACGGCTTCGCCCGCCGGGTCGAAAGCTTCGGCTTCGGCGTTGGCGTAGTACAGGCCGGTCTGGGCCTTCAGGCGCGTTTCGGGGTCGAGTCCGGGCGGATAGGCTTTGCGCACCTGGCGGAACAGTTCGGCGGCGTGCTCGGGGTGGCGCAGGTAGAGGTAGGCCGAGGCCACGTCGCCCAGCGCGTAGACGGGCACGGCGACACCCTCGGCGCGCAGCGCCTCGTAGCTGTCGACCACGTCCTGCATGCGCAAGCGCGCATGCAGCGCGCCGAGGCGGTCGATGCGGGCGCGGCGGTACAGGGCCTCGCTTTGTCCTTCCTTGTTGCCCTGCCCCTGCAGTGCGGGCAGCAGCGCGTCATAGCGCGCCAGCGCGCGGTCGGCGATGGCAAAGCGCTCGGCTTCCATCCGTGTGGGCATGTCGGCCAGCCGCACCAGTTCGGCGGCGGCGTCCAGTTCCAGCGTCTGTCGGGCCGCGGTGTCGAACAGTGTCGGCTGCTCGCCGGCGACGCGCAGCGCGGCATCGGGCAGCCCGGCGCGCTGCAGCGCGCCCACATAGGCGCGCACGGCGTCGGCGCGTTTGGGTGCGCGGGTATAGGCCTGGTCGGCCTCGAACAAGGCCTCGTACGGTTCGCCGGCGCGGGCCTGCGCATAGGCCAGCGCGAGGCGGCTGTCGACATCATCCGGCTGCTTGCGCACCAGGGCCTGGCCAGCGCTGACGGCTTCCGCGGCCTGGCCGCTGTCGGCCAGCACGCCGACCTCGCCCAGCGCGAACACCGGCTCGGCGGGGTAGCGCTGGCGTCCTTCGCGGTAGCGTGCCAGCGCCTCGTCCCAGCGCTTCTGGTCGCGCAGCGCGCCCGCCGCCGCGGCCAGCACCTGCGGCGGCGCGGTGCGCGCGGCGCCCGCCTGCTCCAGTTCGCCGTAGGCGGCCAGCACCTCGTCGGAACGGCCGGCCCAGCCGGCGATGATGATCCGGTCAAACGCCGCGCGCCGGTCCGAGGGAGCGCTGGCCACGCGCTCGCGCAGCATTGCCAGCGCACTGCCGTAGTCGCCGGCGCGGGCGCGCTGGATCAGGACTTCGTATTCGGCGTCAGCCTGCGCGGGGGCCGGCATGCAGCAAAGTGCCGCCGCCAGCCCGGCCGCGAGCCCGGCCGGCATGCGCCGGCGCAAGGCCTTGCGCCGGGCGGGACCGGTGCCGGCGCACGAAGGTTGCGTCATCAGTGAATCCATGGGATCCGCAGCCTGTCTCATCTATGCCCGAGCGCCGGCTCGCCTGCTGGAAGCGGGCGCGCGCCTGGGGTCCGTTATCGGCAGATGACATGCGGCACGGAGACACGGAACCCGATCGGGCCTGGCCGCAGGAGAGAGGCGGCAGGACAGGCCTACGGGATCCGGCGGGTACCGAGGAACCACGCCGGATGGCCAGCCCGCGATGGGCATGGCGTCGTGCAGACGCTACCGCCGCCGGTGGCGGGGCGCGTTGCCGCAAATCGGGGGAAAGTGTAAGCGCGTGGCGAAAATCAAATCGTGAACATTCGCAAACACATTTACAGCTTGCATCAAATTCCCGGGGCGAATTCTTGCCGCATTCCGCGGCTCGGGACAATACCCGTTCGGGGGAAACATTACTCGGTTCTGGCCAGGCGCCTTGCCTGGCCTGGCTTGGCGTCGCGAGAGCCGTGGGTAAAGCGGGAGTTTCCGGGGGCGGATTTGGCGGGGTATCAGGTAATGTCCGACATAACTCCTCGCGCACGAATATCTTGATTATTCGCTGGCTGGCAGGTGTCCGGAATTCGATAAATCAGCCCAATGGCGGATTTATGGTGGTAGAAATGCCGCCCTTTGGCGGCATTTCACCGGCCCCAGCGGGCCACCTGGCCGTCGATGCCCATTTCCAGGCCGCTGACGCGCTCAGTGCCTGCGGCCAACCCGCCACTTTGTATCGCACTGTATCTGGCGCGGCGCCGGACATGAAATCTTGCATTCCGGCCGCTGCCCGGAAACAAGCGGGATACGCGCGGGCGCTCCAATGCGGTCATCGACCCGACCGGAGCCCGACGATGACCGCCTGCCTTGCCCTGCCTGCCCCTGCCGCGCGGTGTGCCGCGCCGCGCCCCCGCAGGAGCCGCCAATGATCGACGCACTGCTTGCCTTCCTCGCCGGCGTGCTGACGATCGCCTCGCCGTGCGTGCTGCCGGTGCTGCCGATGCTGCTCGGCGCTTCCCTGGGCCAGTCGGACCGCCTGCGCCCGCTGGCCATCGCGCTGGGCTTCGTCACGGCGTTCTCGGCCTTCGGCATTGCCTTCGGCGCGCTGTCCAGCGCCTTTGCCGACGCCCACGGGGTGGTGCGCAACGCCGCCATCCTGTTCCTGCTGGCGACCGGACTGGCGCGGCTGTGGCCGGCCGGCTTCGCGCGGCTGACGGTGCCGTTCGGCGGTATCGCCGAGCGCCTGGCGGACCGGCTCGGCAGCGTGGGCGGCAGCGGCATGGCCGGCGGCTTTGTGCTGGGCATGTCGCTGGGCGTGGTCTGGACCCCGTGCGCGGGGCCGGTGCTGGCGTCGATCCTGGCGCTGGTGGCCAAGGCCCAGGACCTGCAACGCGCCGCCGCGCTGCTGGGGATGTATGCCGCCGGCGCGGCTATTCCGATGCTGTTGATCGCCTATGGCGGCCAGTTCGCCACCACCCATGTGCGCCGGCTGGCGCGCCATACCCAGCGGCTGCAGCAAGGCTTCGGCGCGCTGGTGGTGGCCACGGCCGTCGCCATGTACTTCCAGTACGACACCCTCGCCGTCGCTTGGCTGACGTCGCTGGCCCCGCTGACCTGAATCCACCAGCGGAATCTGTTCGCTGAACCCTTCCCCCACTGTCTGACACGGAGACTGCACCATGCACCGCATCCTGCGTACCCTGCTTGCCGCCACCACCATCTTCGCCGCCACCCACGGCGCTCCCGCTGCCGCCGCGCCGGCGGATTTCGGCAAGGCGCCGGAATTCACCGGCATCGAGAAATGGCTCAACTCCGAACCGCTGACCCTTGCCGGACTGCGCGGCAAGGTCGTGCTGGTAGATTTCTGGACCTACGACTGCATCAACTGCATCCGCACCCTGCCCCATGTGCGCCAGTGGTACGACAAATACCGCGACAAGGGGCTGGTGGTGGTCGGCGTGCATACGCCCGAGTTCGGCTACGAAAAGTCCACCGCCAATGTCCAGGCGGCGATCAAGCGCTTCGACATCCGCTACCCGGTGGCGCAGGACAACAAGTACGCCACCTGGAACGCCTGGCACAACCAGTACTGGCCGGCGCTGTATCTTGTCGACGCCAGCGGCAACGTCGTCTACAAGCACTTCGGCGAAGGCAACTACGCCCAGACCGACGCTGCCATCCAGAAGGCCCTGGCCGACGCCAGGCCCTGACTCCTCCGGCGCGCTCCTGCGCGCGGCGCAGCCCCCGGCTAGCGCCGCGGCGCGCCGGCTGTCGGGGGCCGCTTCAGCAGCGGATACGGGTTGATCGCACCCCCGGCGGCATAGATGCCGTAGTGCAGGTGCGGCGGCGTGCCGCGGGCGTTGCCGGTGGTGCCGACATAGCCGAGCACCGTGCCCGGTGCAACGATATCGCCGGCGCGTATTGCCGCGTAGTCGTCGAGGTGCGCGTAGTAATGCATCTGCCGGCCCGGTCCCATCACCCAGACCACCTTGCCGCCGAGCGAATTGGTGCCGACGCGCGAGACGATGCCTTCCGTGGCCGACTGCACCGGCCGGCCGCGCGGCGCGAAGATGTCGATGCCTTCATGCTTGCGCCCGCCGGAGCGCGCGCCATGCCACGTGTCGCGCAGCGCGCGCGGGGCGACGCCTTGCACCGGAACCGGCAGCGCGCTCGGCGCCGGGCGGGCCGCCAGCCGCACCGCGTAGATGGCGCGTTCGAGCTGGGGCTGCAGCCATGGCCAGGCGGCCCACAAGATCGCCGCCACCATCGCCGGCCCGACCAGGCGCCCGATCAGCGGCCGGCGGCGCGGCGCATCGCCGTACGGCGCCGATGCTGGCGAAGCGGACGGGTCAGGAGCCGGTCCGCGATGGGGATCGAATTGAGGCATTCCGGTTCGACGGCGGCGCGGCCGACAAATTCCGCACGCCGCCACGTGGCGTGCGCGTCTCTGCGCAGGCGACAGCCGCACACTGGCGAACCATTGCCGGGCGGTCCGGTCATACCTCGACTTATCGACAGCAACGAGGAGAAGGCATGGATTGTCCGGTGTGCCCGCAAACGCAACTGGTGATGTCCGAAAGGCAGGGCATCGAAATCGACTATTGCCCGAAATGCCGCGGCGTATGGCTGGACCGCGGCGAACTCGACAAGATCCTGGAGCGTTCCGTCGCCGCGGCGCCAGCGACGCAGGCCGTGGCGCCCGCTGCGCCGCCCCAGCAAAGCTACGGCGACCGGGACCGCGGCCATGAGTGGGGCCGCGCTCGTCATCATGACGGGGACCGCTATTACGACGAACGCCACCAGAAGCAATATCGGAAGAAGAGCATCTGGCACGAGCTGTTCGACTGAACGCTGGCTGCGCGCGATGCCGCGCAATGAATACGCCGGCGATCCCGCTATCCCCCGCTATCCCTTGCGCCGCCGGCGCGCCACCTCCGCCGCCGCGTCGCGCAGTTCCGGCGGCAGCGCGCGGATCTCCGCCGCAAAGAACGCCCGCTCGGCCGCGCGCAACGCCGGCAACTGCGCTGCCAGCCGCTCCACCGCCGCGCAGGCTTTGGCGGTTGCGCCTTGCTCGTGTGTCAGGTACCAGGCCGACTCCAGCAACAGGTTGGCCAGCTGCAACGGCCCCAGGCTGACATGGCCCGCGTCGTGGTCTTCCAGCGCAAAGGCGGCCACGGCCGACCAGCGCACGAATCCCTTGGCCGGAGCAAACGGCGCGTGGAAGGGCCGCAGCGCATCAATGGCATCGGCTACGGACAGCGGGCGCTGGCGGCGAAAGGCGGCCACGCTCTGCACGCCCTTGCCCTCGCCAGCATCGCCGGGCGCATCCGGCCCGCAGCTGCCGCGCGCGATGCGCAACAGGAAGATCGCGTTCCACGCGGTGCCGCCGCCCACCCCGAAGCGGTCGCAAATCCATTCCGACAACCCCAGCCAGCGCATCGCCTGCCGCTGCACCGCGCCGGCATCGAGCGCGCGGCCGGGGTCGGCCAGCCCATGGCGCCAGAACAGCCACAGGCACAGGCCGATATTGGCCGCGGCATGCTGCACGGCGTCGACCGAATCGGCTTCGTAACCGGCTTGCAACGCTGCCGCGAAGGCATCGAGGGCACGCTGCGCCGACAGCGCCGGCGCCACGCTGCCGGCTGCGGCCTTGCCCATCGCACCGGCCTTGTACAGCAGCCCTTCCAGGTTCAGCACCTCGAAGCGCAGGCGCGGGTTGTAGCGCACCGCCGGGGATAGCTCCGGATCCGCACGCAGCGCGGCCAGCCCGGCGCCGGCGCCGTCGTGGTCGCCGCGCGTATAGCGGGCCCAGGCGCGCACCACGTGCGCCATCGCCGCGAAGGTGGGCACGGCGGCGCCGGGGCTGCCTGCCCGGGACAGCCGGTCAAAGCGCGCCAGCGCGGCGCGGCTCTGCTCGAGGCTGCCGCAGCGGCGCCAGGCCAGGCTTTCCTTCAGCAGCGACAACGCCTGCTGGAACGGATCGCCGGCGCTGCGCTGTGCCACGCGGAACGCTTCGGCCACGGCGGTGCCGTGCGCGCCGGCATAGCCGTCCTGCGCGCTGCGCATGGCCTGCGTCAGTTCGCTCCAGAAGGCCATGTCGCGCATCACGTAGGCCGCGCCGTCCGCCATGCCGGACTCTGGCGCCCCCGCCTCGGCAAAGCCCAGCTGCCGCGCCAGCGCCGCCGGGCCCAGCGTGCGGCCGTGCGCGACGAAGCGCAGTTGCCGGGCCTGCGCCGCCGTCATCCAGAACGGCCCGCGGCTGCGCTGCGCGGGGTTGGCCGTTGCCGGATCGCGTTGCCGGTCCGCGCCCCAGCCCAGCGTCACGCCCCACCGGGCAAAGTCCGCGAAGGCGCGCGATACCAGCATGCGCAGGTTGGCGGCGGCCGGGAAGGCGCTGCGCACGGCCGCCGCTGTCACAACACCGCCGCTGCGCTGCGCATGCCAGGCGCGCGCCAGCAGCCAGACCGACTGGAAGCGGGCGGGCTCGCCATTGACGCGATAGGGGGCGCGGACGTCGATGCAAAGCAAGGCAGCGGACATGGGCTGGAGCAGTAGCAAGCTGGAGGCCGGAGAGGATGCGACGCCGTCATGTTACGCAGGTTACAGCGTGCGCGGTTGGCGTGCGTGGAGCGCTCTCCTATGCTGCGCACCACGGTCCGGGCCCGGATTGCCACCAGAAGATTCCTATCCAACCCAACACGCTACTGCCATGCCTATCCGAATCGCCCGTTTGCTGTCCCCGCTGGCCGTGGGACTCGCCCTGGTCTCTTGCGCCCTGCCCGCCACCGCCGCACCGCAAGCTGCACCGCTCGATGCGGAAGCGCTGTTCCACCAGGCCGGTACCAGCGGCACCATCGTCGTCCACGACCTGCGCCGCGATCGCGTGCTGACCTACAACGCTGCGCGCGCGGCCAGGCCGTATTCGCCTGCGTCGACCTTCAAGATCATGAATTCGCTGATCGGCCTGGACAGCGGCGCCGTGGCCGACATCGACCACGACAAGCTGCCGTGGGACGGCAAGGTCTGGCTGGTCGGCGGCAAGGCTGTCCTGCCCGAAGCCTGCAATGCCGACGTGCCGCTGCGCGTGGCCTTCCCCAACTCATGCGTGCCCGCCTACCAGGCGCTGGCGCGACGGGTCGGCAGCCCGGCCTACCAGCGCTACCTGACCGCCTCGCATTACGGCAATGCCGACAGTTCGGGACCGGTCGACCGCTTCTGGCTCAATGGCCGGCTGCAGATCTCAGCCAACCAGCAGATCGATTTCCTCAAGGGGCTGGTGCAGCGCACGCTGCCGTTCTCGCCGGCCGCGTTCGATGGCGTGGACCGGCTGACGGTGATCGAACGCACCGCAGGCTATACGCTGCACGCCAAGACCGGCTGGGCCGATTCGGCGCAGCCGGCGGTGGGATGGCTGGTGGGATGGGTGGAGCGCGGCGGAGACAACTACCTGTTCGCGCTCAATCTCGACCTCCTCAAACCCGAGCACGCCAAGGCACGGATGGAGATTGCACGCGCGGCGCTGCGGCAGGCCGGGGCGCTGCCGGATTGAGTTGCAGCCGACGCCTACGGCACCGTCCCGCCGAGCTGCCGCAATAGCTTCTTCACGATGTCATCGTGCAATGCCAGCGCGGCAGCGAGCGTGGGCGCGCCGTAGCTTTCGTTGTCCTGCTCCCCCATGCCAGTCACGCGGGTCACGAACAGCGGCGCTTCCCCTGATGCCTGCGCCAGTCCGCGAAAGCGCGTGGTGACCACGCCGCCGCTGTCCTGCAGCAGCGTGCGGCGGAACACCGGATCGTTCTCAGCCATCCAGCGCTCCCATTCCTCACGTGCCGCCACCTCCACCGGCCGGTTTTTCAGGTCCAGCACGTAGTAGCGGCTCCACTGGCCAGTCTCGGCGCGGGCCTTCATCTCTTGCTCCGGGTTGCTAGTTTCGGTCTGTCTTTACGCTAGCCAGCCAGGCGCCGCCGCGCAAGCGCAGTGTTCCAAAAGCCACTCCAGCCCGCCTGCGGCGCTTTCACCCACGGGTTTTCCCGCAGTTGAGTTCTGCCGTCGAGTATTCTTTAATTCAACCTGAATTAATTAATACCGAGCCGACGCGCCTACCAGCGTCGGCCAGAGGACGGAGACAACATGACCGCATCCAAGGCAGGCCGTGGCGTGAATTCCGCCAGCTTGCGCCTGTACAACGAACGCGCGCTGCTGCTGGCGTTGCGCCGCGCCGGCGAGGCGTCGAAGGCCGATCTGGCGCGGATGGCGCAGCTGACCAACACCGCGGTCGGCAGCATCGTGCAGACCCTGGCCGACGAAGGCCTGGTGGAGCAGGCCGGCCGCCGCACCGAGGGCCAGCGCGGGCAACCCGCCAGCCTGATCCGGCTCAAGGCCAAAGGCGCCTTCGGCATTGGCGTGAGGCTCGACCGGGGCAGCATCGAGACCGTGATGGTGGACTTTGCCGGCGAGCTGCTCGCCAGCCATGCGCACCAGCTGGTCCTGCCCCATCCGGAGCAGGCGCTGGAAGTGGTGCGGCGCGATATCGACGCGATGCGCGCCCGGCTCAGCCCGGGCGAGCAGAAGCGGCTGCTGGGAATCGGCGTGGCGCAGCCCTATAACCTTGGGGCGTGGCTGCGCGAGCTCGACGTGCAGGGCGAGGACTTCCAGGCAAGCTTCCGCGCCTGGGACGAAGCCGACTTCGCCGCGATGCTCAACGCCGTCACCGGCCTGCCGGTGTTCAGCGAGAACGACGGCACCGCGGCCGCGGTAGCCGAGCTGTTCTACGGGCGCCACCACGCGCAGCATTTCCTCTATGTGTTCCTCGGCCCCGCCATCGGCGGCGGCGTGGTGATCAACGGCGACTGCGTGCGCGGCGTTTCCGGCAATGCCGGCGACATCGCCATGATGCCGGTGCCGCCCAGCACCCTGCCGTCAGCGCCGGCGCCTGCCGGCAAGCGCCGCGACCTGCTGCTGTCGCGCGCCTCGCTCAATGCGCTGACGCGCCACCTGCGCTATCACGGCGTGGCGGTCGACGGCCATGCCGACCTGCAGCGCCAGGCCGAGCTGGGCCACCCGGCGGTGGCGCAATGGATCGACGACTGCGTCGACGCGCTGGCGCCGGCGCTGCAATCGGCGCTGGCGGTGCTGGACGTGCCGCTGGTGATCTTCGACGCCGACATCGACGGCGGGCTGGTGCCGGCGCTGATCGACCGGCTGCAGCAGGCCCTGAACGACAGCGCCCCGGAAGCGCGCACGCCCGCCACCGTGGTGCGCGGCTGCTTCGGCGCCAACGCCGGCGCGGTCGGCGCGGCGTCGCTGCCGATGTTCATGAATTTCTCGCCGCGTGCCGAGCTGCTCAAGGGCGCCTCGGCCATTGTCCCGGAGGCCCGCCATGCCATGGTCTGAAGCATCACGCACCCTGCCCCAGCCCCAGCAGCAGCGCCCCCATGGCGCCGCCGCTGCCGCGCCGCTGCTGGCGCTGCGCAATATCTCCAAGACCTTTCCCGGCGTGAAGGCGCTCAGCAATGTGCAGCTGACCGTCTACGCGGGCGAAGTCCATGCGCTGATGGGCGAGAACGGCGCCGGCAAGTCGACACTGATGAAAATCCTCTCCGGCGCCTACACCGCCGATCCCGGCGCCGAGTGCCGCATCGCCGGCGAGCCGGTCGCTTTCGGCGGCCCGGCCGCGGCACGCGAGCATGGCATCGCGGTGATCTACCAGGAGCTGAGCCTGGCGCCGAACCTGAGCGTGGCCGAGAACATCTACCTCGGCCGGCATCTGCACCGCCATGGCATGGTCGACCGCGCCGCGATGGCCAGCGCGTGCGAAGCCACGCTGGCGCGGCTCGGGGCGGACTTCATGCCAACCACGCCGGTGCATACGCTGTCGATCGCGCAGCGCCAGCTGGTCGAGATTGCGCGCGCGGTGCATTTCGAGACGCGCATCCTGGTGATGGACGAGCCCACCACGCCGCTGTCGACCCGCGAGACCGACCGGCTGTTCGCGCTGATCCGCCAGCTGCGTGCCGAAGGCATGGCGATCATCTACATCAGCCATCGCATGGCCGAGATCGACGAGCTGGCCGACCGCGTCACGGTGCTGCGCGACGGCTGCTTCGTCGGCACGCTGGAGCGCGACAACCTGACCCGCGCCGCGCTGGTCAAGATGATGGTGGGCCGCGACCTGTCCGGCTTCTACACCAAGACCCATGGCGAGACACGCCAGGGCGAGATCATGCTGTCGGTGCGCAATATGTCCGATGGCCGGCGCGTGCTGCCGTGCAGTTTCGACCTGCGCGCCGGCGAAGTGCTGGGGCTGGCCGGCCTGGTCGGCGCCGGCCGTACCGAACTGGCGCGGCTGATCTTCGGCGCCGATGCGCGCAGCGCTGGCGCGGTGTTCGTCGCCGGCACGCCGCTGGCCATTTCGAGCCCGCGCCAGGCGATCGACGCCGGCATCGCCTACCTGACCGAAGACCGCAAGCTGCAGGGGCTGTTCCTGGATCAGAGCGTGCACGAGAACATCAACCTGATCGTGGCGGCCCGCGACGCGCTGCGCGGCGGCCGGCTCAACCGCGCCAGCGCCCGCCAGCGCACCACGCAGGCAATCCGCTCGCTCGGCATCCGCGTGGCGCACCCGCAGGTCAACGTCGGCGCGCTGTCAGGCGGCAACCAGCAGAAGGTGATGCTGTCGCGGCTGCTGGAAACGCGGCCGCGCGTGCTGATCCTGGATGAGCCGACGCGCGGCGTGGATATCGGCGCCAAGGCGGAGATCTACCGGCTGGTGGACGAGCTGGCCCGCTCGGGCGTGGCCGTGCTGCTGATTTCCAGCGAGCTGCCGGAGGTGGTCGGCCTGTGCGACCGCGTGCTGGTGATGCGCGAAGGCGAGCTGGTCGGCGAAGTGGCTGGTTGTGCCGATGCGGCTGGCATGCAGGAACGGATTATTGCGCTGGCGACTGGGGCGGGTGGGGACATTCAACCCACCACACTGCATTGACGGTCCCCGCGGTTTGCTCCCCTCTCCCGCAAGCGGGAGAGGGGAGCAAACACTCGGTTCATCAGTCGCCAATCGCAAAACATAAATGCACCTAAGCACGTCGGCCCACGCAGGCACGACGTTCCGACAAGGAGACACCATGCGCAACCCCTTCCACCCCGCCGCCCACGCCGCTGCCGCGGCCGCACCTTCCACCGGCCCCGCCCTGCCCGGCGCCGCCGGCCGCGCCACCACGCAGGAACGCCTGCGCGCGCTCGGCATGCTGCCGGTGCTGGTGCTGCTCTGCTTCGGCTTCACGCTGCTGACCGACAACTTTGCCAGCCTGCAGAACCTGTCGATCATCGCGCAGCAGGCGTCGATCAACCTGGTACTGGCGGCGGGCATGACCTTTGTCATCCTGACCGGCGGGATCGACCTGTCGGTGGGCTCGATCCTGTCGGTGTCCGCGGTGGTGGCGATGCTGGTTTCGCTGATGCCGCAGCTGGCGGCACTGAGCGTGCCGGCGGCGCTGCTGTGCGGGCTGCTGTTCGGCCTGTTCAACGGGGCGCTGATCGCTTTCATGAAACTGCCGCCGTTCATCGTCACGCTCGGCAGCCTGACCGCGGTGCGCGGACTGGCCCGGCTGGTTGGGAATGACAGCACCGTCTACAACCCCGACATCTCCTTTGCCTTCATCGGCAACGGCGACCTGCTGGGCGTGCCCTGGCTGGTGGTGATCGCGGCGGCCGTGGTGGCGGTGTCGTGGCTGGTGCTGCGACGCACGGTGCTGGGCCTGCAGATCTACGCCGTCGGCGGCAATGCCGAAGCGGCGCGGCTGTCGGGCATCAAGGTCTGGGTGGTGCTGCTGTTCGTCTATGCCGTGTCCGGGCTGCTGTCGGGGCTGGGCGGCGTCATGTCGGCGTCGCGGCTGTACGCGGCCAATGGCCTGCAGCTGGGCCAGTCCTACGAGCTCGATGCCATCGCCGCGGTGATCCTGGGCGGCACCAGCTTCGTCGGCGGGGTCGGCTCGATCGCCGGCACGCTGGTGGGCGCGCTGATCATCGCGGTGCTGTCCAACGGACTGATCCTGCTGGGCGTGTCGGACATCTGGCAGTACATCATCAAAGGGCTGGTGATCATCGGCGCGGTGGCGCTGGACCGCTACCGTCAGAAGGGTTCGGCGCGGACCTGAGCAACGCACTGACAGGAGACAGATCGATGATCAAGCCCGTTCCCTTCCTCCGCGCACTGGCAGCGGTCGCAATGGCCGCGCTCTGCGCGCTGCCGGCCGCCGCGCAGACGCCGTCGCAGTCCGCCGTACAAGCCCCGCAGCGCCAGCTCAAAAAGGTCGGCGTAACGCTGGGCTCGCTCGGCAACCCGTACTTCGTCGCGCTGGCGCGCGGCGCCGAGGCCGCGGCCCGGCAGGCCAATCCCGACGTCAAGGTCACCGTGCTGTCGGCGGACTATGACCTGAACAAGCAGTTCACCCATATCGACAGCTTTATCGTCGCCAGGGTCGACCTGATCCTGATCAACGCGGCGGATGCGCGCGCGATCGAGCCTGCGGTGCGCAAGGCGCGCAAGGCCGGCATCGTGGTGGTCGCGGTCGACGTGGCCGCCGCCGGCGCCGATGCCACGGTGCAGACCGACAACACCCAGGCCGGCGAACTGGCCTGCGGCTTCATCGCCGAGCGTCTCAAGGGGCGCGGCAACGTGATCATCCAGAACGGGCCGCCGGTGTCGGCCGTGCTCGATCGCGTCAAGGGCTGCAAGGCCGTGCTGGCGCGGCACCCTGACATCCGCATCCTGTCGGACGACCAGGACGCCAAGGGCTCGCGCGAGGGTGGCCTGAACGTGATGCAGCTGTACCTGACGCGCTTTCCCAAGGTCGACGCGGTCTTCACCATCAACGACCCGCAGGCGGTGGGCGCCGACCTGGCCGCGCGCCAGCTCAACCGCCGCGGCATCCTGATCGCTTCGGTGGACGGCGCGCCCGACATCGAAGCCGCGCTGAAGGCCGATACGCTGGTGCAGGCCTCGGCCAGCCAGGACCCGTGGGCGATCGCCCGCACCGCGGTGCAGTTGGGTGTCGGCATGATGAATGGCCAGCGACCCGCAACTCCGACCGTGCTGCTGCCTTCGACCCTGGTGACGCGCGCCAACGTCGGCCAGTACAAGGGCTGGGCTACGCCGCGATGAGCGTCAGGCCCGCCATCTTTCCAACCTCTTTTGCCGAACGCACCGTTTCTTCCCGACATGATGGACAGCCATTCCGCAGCGGCTCCGGCCGCTGCCCACGCACCCGAATTCGACTTCGTCCTGTTCGGCGCCACCGGCGACCTGGCGCGGCGCAAGCTGCTGCCGGCGCTATTCGATGCGCACGCCGCCGGCGCGCTGCACCCGCGCGGGCGCATCCTGGCGCTGGGCAGCCAGCCGCTGTCGCACGACGCCTACGTGGCCATGCTCAACGACGAGGTGCTGCCGGCGCTGGCCGGCAACGCCGCGGCATGGCAAGGCTTCCTGGAGCGCATCGTGTACCTGCAGGTCGATGCCAACGCCGATGCCGGCTTCGACGCGCTGGCCGAACTGGTCAACGCCCGCGCCGCGCCGGTGGTGGTGTGCTACCTGGCGACCGCGCCGCACCTGTTCGCCACCATCTGCGCGCAGCTGGCGCGCGTGGGGCTGGCCGGCGAGCGCAGCCGGGTGGTGCTGGAAAAGCCGCTCGGCCATGACCTGGCATCGTCCGAGGCCATCAATGCCGAAGTGGCGCGGCATTTCGCCGAGGACCGCATCTACCGCATCGACCACTACCTCGGCAAGGAGTCGGTGCAGAACCTGATGGCGATGCGCTTCGGCAACGTGTTGTTCGAGCCGCTGTGGCGGCGCGAATGGGTGCGGCAGGTACAGATCACCATTGCCGAGGAGCTGGGCGTGGAGCGCCGCGGCGGCTTCTACGACGGCATCGGCGCGCTGCGCGACATGGTGCAGAACCACTTGCTGCAGCTGCTGTGCATGGTGGCGATGGAGCCGCCCACCAGCCTGTCCGAAGACGCCATCCGCGACGAGAAGCTCAAGATCCTGAAGGCGCTGCGTCCGATCCGCACCGAGGACGTGGCCGAGAAAGTGGTACGCGGCCAGTATTGCCGTGGCGCCGCGGGGGGCAACCCGGTGCCAGGCTACGCCAGCGAGCCGGGCATCGCCCCGGACAGCCGCACCGAAACCTTCGTCGCCATCCGCGCCGAGATCGCCAACTGGCGCTGGGCCGGCGTGCCGTTCTACCTGCGTACCGGCAAGCGCATGCAGTCGCGCGTGGCGGAGATCGTGATCCATTTCCACGACGTGCCGTACCCGCTGTTCCCACATCCGCTGGGCACCATGGCCGGCAACCGGCTGGTGATCACGCTGCAGCCGGAGGAAAGCATCCGCCTCTATTTCCTGACCAAGCAGCCGGGCGACACGCAGGCGCTGCAGCCCGCTTCGCTCGACCTGCAGCTGAACAGCGCGGCGCCGCGCGTGCGGCGCGTGGGCGCCTATGAGCGGCTGCTGCTCGACGTGATCCGCGGCCGGCTGGGCCTGTTCGTGCGCCGCGACGAGCAGGTGCAGGCCTGGCGCTGGGTCGCGCCGATCCTGCAGGCGTGGGAGAACACCACCGCGCCGCCCAAGCCATATACCGCCGGCACCTGGGGGCCGGCGGCCTCCAGCGCCCTGCTGTCGCGCGACGGCCAGGCCTGGCACGAAGAAATGTAGGAGCCATCGACATGACCACCACCCTTCCCGCCTGGCAAGCGCTGCGCGCCCATGCCGAGACCATGCGCCACACCCATATGCGCGACTGGTTCGACGGCCCGCATGGCGTGGCGCGCGCCGAGCGCTTCACCGCCGAGGCCTGCGGCCTGACGCTCGACTACGCCAAGAACCGGATCACCGACGAGACGCTGCAACTGCTGCTCGAGCTGGCGGCACAGGCGCGCGTCAGCGAGCGGCGTGATGCCATGTTCGCCGGCGAGCCGGTCAATACCACCGAGCGCCGCGCCGCGCTGCATGTCGCGCTGCGCGCTTACCC
Organism: Cupriavidus sp. L7L; assembly: GCF_004353535.1. Classification (NCBI taxonomy): domain Bacteria; kingdom Pseudomonadati; phylum Pseudomonadota; class Betaproteobacteria; order Burkholderiales; family Burkholderiaceae; genus Cupriavidus; species Cupriavidus sp. L7L. Next base: position 384,759 of record NZ_SMNY01000010.1, on the reverse strand, counting down.
CGAGGACGGCTACCGCGCGCTTGGCGTGCCGGTTGGCGCGGACGTCGCCACGGTGCTGGGCCAGATGGAACGATTTGCCGATGCCGTGCGTGGCGGTGCCTGGACCGGCTTTGACGGCCGCGCGATCACCGATGTGGTCAATATCGGCATCGGCGGCTCTGACCTGGGGCCGCGCATGGTATGCCGTGCGCTGGCGGGCGCCGAGAGTGCGAACAGTGCCGACAGCGCCGGGCCACGCATGCATTTCGTCGCCAACGTCGACGGCAGCGACCTGGCGCGCACGCTGGCACCGCTGGACGCCGCCACCACGCTGGTGATCGTCTGCTCCAAGACCTTCACCACGCTGGAAACCATGGCCAACGCAGGCACCGCGCGCGACTGGTTCATGCAGCAGGGTGCATCGCGCGCGGACCTGGCGCGCCATTTCGTGGCAGTCTCGACCAACCGCGACGCGGTGGCCGCGTTCGGCATCGATCCGGCCAATATGTTCCCGTTCTGGGACTGGGTAGGGGGACGCTTTTCGCTGTGGTCGGCGGTGGGCCTGTCGATCGCCGTGGCAGTGGGCTTCGGGCGCTTCCGCGAACTGCTCGACGGCGCGCGCGCGATGGACCTGCATTTCGCCAGCGCGCCTGCAGCGCGGAACCTGCCGATGCTGCTGGGGCTGCTCGATGTCTGGTATCGCAGCTTCCTCGGCGCCGGCAGCCGCTGCGTGGCCCCCTACTGCGAACCGCTGGAACTGCTGCCCGCTTTCCTGCAGCAGCTGGAGATGGAAAGCAATGGCAAGTCGGTGCGCCTCGACGGCGGCAGCATCCAGGCAGGCTCCGCCCCGGTGGTGTGGGGCACGACCGGCACCAACGGCCAGCACGCCTATTTCCAGATGATGCACCAGGGCTCGCAGCTGGTTCCGGTAGACTTCATCGCCACGCTGGAGCCGGTCAGCGACCTGCCCGGGCACCATGCCAAGCTGCTGGCCAACTGCTTCGCGCAGGGAGAGGCGCTGCTGCGCGGCCGCACCGAGCAAGAAGTGCGGTCCGAAGGCGTCAGCGATGAAGCCCTGGTGCCCCACATGGTGTTCGAAGGCAACCGGCCCAGCAATACGCTGCTGCTGCTGCGGCTGGATCCGTGGCACCTTGGTGCGCTGCTCGCATTGGCCGAGCACCGGACCTTCGTGCAGGGCGCGCTGTGGCAGATCAATTCCTTCGACCAGTGGGGCGTGGAACTGGGCAAGAAGCTGGCCGCACCGATCCAGCGCGAGCTGGAAGGCACGGCGGCCGCGGCCCCGCACGATGCCTCTACCGCCGCGCTGATCCGCCGCGCGCAGGCCGCTCTCGCCCCGCAAGACGCCGCGGCCTGAGCTTTCCGCCGGAGATACCCTTATGTCCACGCCAACCTCCCTGCCCCGCTATGTCGTCTTTGGCGAAGCCCTGACCGACATGGTGCGCCAGCCCGACGGCAGCTGGCTGGGCCTGCCTGGCGGCTCGTGCTGGAACGTGGCGCGCGCCGGCGCGCGGCTGGGCCTTGCCACCGCATTCGCCGGCGCCGTCAGCCAGGACCTGTTCGGCGACGACCTCGCCCGCGCCAGCGCCGCGGCCGGGCTCGATACGCGCTTCCTGCAGCGCGTGCCGCACTCGCCCTTCCTTGCCTTCGTCGCCTCGCGCCATCCGCCGCAGTATTTCTTTGTCGGCGACGACAGCGCCGACCTGCACTTCGATCCCGCCGCGCTGCCCGCCGGCTGGCGCCAGGCTGCCGAAGTCGTGCATTTCGGCTCGATCAGCCTGGTGCGCCAGCCGCTGGCCGCACGGCTGTGCGAAGAGGCCACCCAGGCCGCGCAGGCCGGCAAACGCATCGCCTTCGATCCCAACTTCCGCGACCTGATGCGCACGCCTGGCTACGCCGCGGTGCTGGCGCACATGCTGCGCCTGGCCAGCTACGTCAAGATCTCCGACGAAGACCTGGCGGGACTGTTCCCCGGCCTCGACACCTGTGCCGCACTCGCGCAGGTGCGCGCCATGGCGCCGGACGCCACCGTGATGCTGACGCGCGGCGCGCAGGGCATGACGCTGTGCAAGGGCGATGTCAGGGTCGAACAGCAGGCCTTGCGCGTTGAAGTCGCCGATACGGTCGGCTGCGGCGATGCTGCCATGGGCGGATGGATGGCCGGCGTGCTGTCGGGCGCCGCGCACGATCTGGCGGCGCAGGCGCGGCTTGCTGCGGCAGCCGCGGCGGTAGCAGCGACGCGGGCCGGGGCGTATCCGCCGTCGCGCGAAGAAGTCGAGGGCCTGATGAACGCTACGGCAAGAACGCCGGCGACAACAACAACCGCAACCCGATCGTAAAAAACCGCTCGCCGGTCCCGCCGCCGAACACATTGCCATAGGTGGTATCGACCTGCACCCGGTCCCGCACGACCCAGAAGCGCCGGCCCGCCCGGAACGATGGGGTTGTCGCCAATGGAAGCCACTGCAGGCAGCGATGCCGCGCCTGCAGCCGCAAGACTGCAGTTGCTCAGCGCGCCATGGCGGCCCGGGACGATCCCCTTCCGCGGGATTGACTGGAACAACTGTCCACGGATAGCTCCGTTTATCAGAACGGGGCGCAGTGTAATGTCTGCGTCGGAAGCGGATCAACCCATCTGCGGCATGGATTTCGTGCTGGTCAGGAACCGGCCTTGTAGTTGGTTTCCTTGACGATGCGGGCCCAGCGGGCCGTGTCTTCGGCGATGGTGGTGGCGAACTGCTCCGGCGTGCTGCCGACCGCCTCATAGTCGATCGCCGCCAGCTTCTCCTTCATCTCCGGCAGCGCAACGATGCGCGTCACCTCCTGGTTCAGCCGGTTGACGATCTCCTTCGGCGTCCCCGCCGGCGCCAGCAAGCCGGCCCACGAGTTGAACGCCATGCCGTCGAAGCCAGCCTCCTGCATGGTCGGCACCTGCGGCAGCGCCGGCGACCGCTTGGAGGCAAACACCGCCAGCGGACGCAGCTTGCCCGCCTTGATCATCGCCATCGAGTTGAACGGATCGATGGTCATGTCTACCTCGCCCGACACCACCGCCTGCATCTGCGGGCCGGTGCCCTTGTACGAAGCGCTGACGACATCGGGAATGCCCGCGCTTGCCTTGAAGCTCGCGCCGATCAGCTCGATCATGCTGCTGCCTGCCGACAGGCTCAGCGGCCGGGTCTTGGACTTGGCCAGCGCCACGAACTCCTGCACCGTCCTGGCCGGCACCGACGGATGCACCACCATCACGAAGCCGATATTGCTGATCAGCGAGATCGGCGCAAAGCTCTTCAGCGGCTCGTAGCCTGCCTTGTACAACAGCGGGCTGAGCGTCTGCGCGCCGGCGGTGTTGAGCAGCAGCGTGTAGCCGTCCGGCGCCGCGCGCGCGACGATATCGGTGCCGATGATGCCGTTGGCGCCGGGACGGTTCTCCACCACCACCGACTGCTTCAGCGCCTCGCCCAGCTTCTGCGAGATCAGCCGCGCCACCACATCCGTGGCGCCGCCAGGAGAGAACGGCACCACCATGCGGATCGGCTTGCTGGGATAGGTATCGCTCCAGGCCAGCGTGGGCAGGGTGCCCAGCACGGCGGCACACAGCAGCGCGCGGCGGCGCAGGTTGACGGTCATGGGGCTGTCTCCGGTTTGCGGGCTATGCCAGTTCAGGGCCAGCCCTACTGTTATTCATGACAATAAATCATATTTTATGTCCATGAATTTCATCGTCAACTGAGGGTATGTACGGACGACGTTGACCACCTCGCGAAACCGCCCATGCAAAAACCTTGCCAATCATCCCTGCTCCAAGCTGGGTGTCTCTTTCCACTCCCAGTTTGAATCCCTACGCGCTGATCGCGACAACGGTCGCGCATCGACAACCAACTCCCTGCCTCGCCTTTTGCGACAACGCTTTCCGGCACATGACCGTGCCACGCGAGCGAGCTGGCGAGAGCCCATGACGGGGTTACAGGGCTATGTGCGGTACCGCACATAGCCGATCCATTGGTCGTCCTGCGGCCCCTACAAATTAATAGCGAAAGGGCCCGTCGGGCCCTCTTGCAAGGCTGCATGCCAACTCCTGAGGGACTGGCAGCAATGCTGGCGGGAGGCGGCCTGTTGACGCATGGAACTCGACAACGCCACTCGAATTCACGGGGTGCAATTGCCTACGGTGAGGGGAGATATGATCAACAACATCAGTAGTGGCCGAGCCACGCCAATGCTCACGGCTGCCATCCTGGCTGCCGCACTAGGCCTGACGTCGCGCACGCCGCAGGCCCAGGTGACAGACCCACTGGCGGGTCTGCGTTCGCTCAAGACGGTTACGGTTCCCGGTCCGCCTGCCGAAGTCCTGGACGAGTTCGTCAAGGACAAGGCGGCCGCCATCCAGCTCGGAAAGACGCTGTTCTGGGACATGAAGGTGGGCAGCGACAACAAGACCTCTTGCGCAAGCTGCCACTTCCATGCCGGTGTCGACAACCGCATCACGAACCAGCTTTCTCCAGGTTCAGGTGCACCGGGCACCGACAGAACCTTCCAGCTGGGCGGGCCAAACTACACCTTCAAGCCGGAAGACTTTGGGTTCACCAAGCATGTGGACGTGAACCAGCCGCAGCCGCAACTTTCGAACGTCAACGAGGTTTCCGGCTCGCAGGGGGTGTTCACGGCCAACTTCATTGAATTTGGCACCGGTAGCACGGGCGATGCCTGCGGCAATGTTCCCGATGACATCTTCCACGGCGGCTCGGGATACAACATCAACGGCATCAACACGCGGCAGGTGACCGGACGCAACACCCCCTCTGTCATCAACGCGGTATTCAATTTCCGCAACTTCTGGGATGGGCGCGCCAACAACATGTTCAACGGCGGCGACCCGTTTGGCATGCGCAATCCATATGACCTTGTGTGGAAAAGTGAAGGTGGCGTACTCAGGCAAATCAAGCTGGCAATCCCTGGCGCCTCCCTGGCGTCGCAAGGTAGCGGCCCTCCCCTGAGCTCGGTCGAGATGAGTTGCAATGGACGGTCATTCATGAAACTCGGCAAGAAGCTGCTCGGCCAGCGTCCTTTGTCAGGCCAGGCGATCGCGGCGGATGACAGCGTACTTGGTCCCCTGGTGATATTACGCAACAAGGATCAGGTGCCGACCTACTCCGAGATGATCAAGAAGGCATTCCGCTCCGAGTACTGGAACTCACCGACGTTGTTGAGGATGTCGGCCGCGGATGAGGCGAAATTTGCTTCGATGGATTTGTCGCCTCGCCAGGTCAAGCGCAGCACCGGGAAATTCGAGGTAAGCCAGATGGAAGCCAACTTCGCGCTCTTCTTCAGCCTCGCCGTTCAGCTTTACGAGTCCACCTTGATTGCCAACGATACGCCGGTCGACCGCTACCTCGATGGCCAGACCGGGGCCCTGAATGAGCAGCAGTTGCGTGGCGCCAGGATCTTCACCGGCACAGGTCGCTGCAGCCGCTGTCACTCGGGCGCTGAGCTGACCGCCGCCTCATTCTCCAGCGTGACCGCGCAGCGGCTCAGGCGGATGCCGATGGGTGACGGGCTCGAAGCGGTCTATGACAATGGCTTCTACAACATCGGCGTGCAACCGACCGCAGAAGATCTCGGCGTAGGCGGGCTGGATCAGTTCGGCAATCCGTTGTCCGAAACGCGGATGGCGCAGCAGGGCAAAACCCATTTGCTGGGGAACGGCTTCGATGCCACCAAGGAAACCACAGTCGGAACTGAACAGCGGGTGGCGGTGGACGGTGCCTTCAAGACACCAAGCCTGCGCAACCTGGAGTTTACCGGCCCCTATTTCCATAACGGCGGCAAATCTACCCTGATGCAGGTGGTCGACTTCTATAACCGTGGCGGAGATTTCGGGGACGTCAACAGGGCTAACCTGGACCGGGGCATTACGCCGCTCAACCTGAGCGAGGCGGACAAGCAAGACCTGGTGGCTTTCCTGCTTGCCCTGAGTGATGACCGCGTTCGCTATCGCAAGGCGCCGTTCGACCACCCCTCGCTGTGCGTCCCCCAAGGGCATAAGGTCGGCGATTCCGGGGCCCTGCTGCAGGACGGAAGCACCGGGAACGGCGTCGACAACACGGAATGCATTGGCGCGGTAGGTGCGGGCGGCGCGAGCAGCGGCCTCAAGCCGTTCCTCAACCTCGATCCGTTCCAGCGCTAGTGGATGAGCCAGCGGCGATTCGTGCAGCGCGGGTCCCGCTGACTCCCTGATCCCCCGTGCGGCGGCGCACCGCCGCCGCATTATTGTCGGCACAAACTGTCGTGGCGTGACCGCCATTCCAGTGCACGACAATCCAGCAAGACAATGACCAGCGCTGTAGCTCAAACGAAGCGGTGTTGACATTCTTACTGGAGATATATGTCGGCGCCGATTATCGTCTTAACGAGACGGACTGCTGGAATTGCCTGTCGTGCTTACCCCCGATTCGCATCCCACCTCAACAAGAGCGAGCTTCCATTATTATCGGACGACAAAATGTTTTCCGACGAAGTCTATATACATCACTTCGCGCGCCCATAGCATCACGGCTTCCTGATAATCAAATGGATTGATTTTTCATTTACTTTCCGGATAGCATGCCGGGCGCGCCGCGTAAGCCGCCTCGACGCTTTCGCTGCACGCGCATTGCCCTCTCCCGGCGGCATACGCCAGCCGGCCCGGAAAATGAAAAGGTGGAAACATCCACCCGCACAAACAGGAGACGTGAATGGCACCTTTGCTGTTCAAGGTGGAAGACCGTCCGCCGCGCATTACTACCGTGCTGCTGGCGCTTCAGCATTTGCTTGCCGCCCTCGGCGGCATTATCGCGGTGCCGCTGGTGATCGGCGGGGCATTAAAGCTGCCGACCGCGGAAATCATTGCGCTGGTGAATGCCGCGCTGATCGGCTCGGGCGTCGTAACCATTATTCAATGCAAGGGCGTCGGGCCGGTCGGCATCCGCCTGCCGTGCGTGATGGGCACCAGCTTTTCCTTCGTCGGTGCTGCCATCAGCGTTGGCGCCGAGCACGGCGTGGCCGGCATCCTGGGCTCGGCCCTGGCCGGCTCGCTGCTGATGATCGTCGGCAGCCATTTCATGCCGACCATCCGCAAGCTGTTTCCCCATACCGTCACCAGTGTGGTCGTCACCATGATCGGCCTTTCGCTGATCCCGGTTGCGGTGGACTGGGCCGCCGGTGGCCGCGGCAGCCCGCAGTATGGCGCGGTCGGCAACCTGGCGATTGCGGCCTTCGTGCTGGCGCTGGTGATCGCGATGGTGCAGTGGGGCAAGGGCATGATCTCGGCCTCTGCCATCGTGATCGGCATCCTGGGCGGCTACCTGCTGTGCCTGGCGCTGGGGCTGGTCGATTTCACGCAGATGCGAAATGCGCCGGTGCTGGCGCTGCCGCAGCCGCTGCACTTCGGGTTGACGTTCCCGGTGTCGGGCATCGTTGCAATGGCGATTGCCTACCTGGTGACGACGGTGGAATCCACCGGCACCTTCATGGCGCTCGGCTCGGCCACACAGACGCCGATCACGGGCAACAAGCTGTCGCGCGGCATCCTGTGCGACGGCTTCGGTTCCGCCTTTGCCGCACTGATTTCGAGCCCGCCGCTGTCCACGTTCGCGCAGAACGTCGGCGTGGTGTCGCTGACCGGCGTTGCCAGCCGCCACGTGGTGGCGCTGACCGGCGTGATGCTGCTGCTGGCCGGGCTGTTTCCGGTGCTGGGCGCACTGGTGGTGACGATTCCGCAGCCGGTGCTCGGCGGCGCCGGCCTGATGATGTTCGCGATGATCGTCTCGGGCGGCATCAACATGCTGAGCCGGATCGAGTTCACGCAGCGCAATACGCTGATCGTGGCCGTGTCGATCGGCTGCGGCCTGGCGGTGACCTTCCGCCCGGAGCTGCTGTCCAGGCTGCCGCTGTTTGTGCAGGAAGTATTCGGCTCGGGGATCTCGGTTGGATCGCTGGTGGCGGTGACGCTGAACCTGGTGCTGCCGGGCGGCAAGGCTGAACATGCTGAGGAGGCGCAGCACGACGAAGGGGCGCAACCTTCCGGCGAACTGGCCTGAACGCAACCGCTGCGCAGACGCGGTCGGGCCGGATTCGTGTATGGCACGGATCCGGCCACCCGTGTGACCAGGGGCGGCTTACTGCCCGCCAACGGTCGCATCGACCCGATACACCGCACCACTGGCCGCCGAAGTTCCTGTGTCCGACAGCACATACAGCGCCTGCCCGGCATCCACGCCAAAGGAATAGACGCTACCGGGGATGGTGACATTCCAGTCGACCTGCTCGGCTGCGCCACCGTCGCGGTACACAAAGCTCAACAGCTTGCCCGTGCACAGGTCCGAGTAGAAATAGCGGCCTTGCAGCGCAGCCAGCGCATTGCCCCGGTACACATAGCCGCCGACGATGGCGCAGGCGCCGGCTTCATGGCCATACTCGAACACCGGCAGCGTCAGTCCGGCCGTATCGCAGGTGGCGGCGCCCACGCACGCGGTGCCCTCCATGCGGTTCCAGCCGTAGTTCAGCCCGGCGCTGGTGGCCGCCGCGACGTCGACTTCCTCGCGCTGGCCCTGGCCGACATCGGCGATATACAGCAGACCGGCATCGAACGAGAACCGCCACGGATTGCGCAGTCCGTATGCCCAGATCTCGCCACGCCTGCCGCTCTGGCCGGCAAACGGGTTGCCGGAGGGAACGCCATAAGGCTGCCCCGATGCGCCGCTGACATCGATGCGCAGCACTTTGCCGAGCAGCACGCCGAGGTTCTGCGCATTGCCTGACGGATCTCCGCCACCACCGCCATCGCCGGTGCCGACATAGAGCATGCCGTCCGTGCCGAACGCCAGCTGGCCGCCGTTGTGGTTCTGGAAGTTGCTGTGCGGGATCGACAGCAATATCGTGCCTGCGGTGTCCGCAACGTCGGGATTGCCCGCCGACACCTGGTAGCGCGCAATGGTGATGGCGCCGTTGTTATCGGTGTAGTAGACGTAGAAGCGGCCGTTGCTGGCATAGCCGGGATCGAACGCCATCGACAGCAGGCCGCGCTCGCCGTCGGTGGTGGTCAGCGCATCGATATTAAGGAAGGGCGTGCCCAGCAGCGTGCCGTTGCGCACGACGCGGATGCGCCCGGCGCGCTCCACGATGAACAAACGCGCGTCGCCCGCGGGCGCGGTGAGAAAGATCGGCTCGGCCAGGCCGCCGGCCACTTGCGTCAGCGACAGGCGCACCGGCTGTGGCGAGCCATAGACGACGTTAGCCGTGGCGCCCGCGCCAGCGCCGACGGTCACCGACTGGGCTGGTGGCTGCGGCTGATACTGGCTGGTGCCGGCGAGCACGTCGGCGGCGCTGACGGTGTAGGTGCCGGTGGCAAGATTGGACAAGGTAGTCGACTGGGCGACGGCCTGGCGGTATTGCCCCGGGCCAGTCACCGTAACCAAAGCCGGAGTGCCGGACGGCAGGCCGGTTACCGTCAACGACAGCGTCCCCGGGCCGCCCGGCCCGCTGCCACCGCTACCGCCGGCGTTGCCGGAACTGCCCCCGTCGCCGCCACCGCATGCCACCAGACCCAGGCAGCAGGCAAGGAACCATTGGCACAGCGAAGATCGTATTGAGACTGTCATGATGCGCTCCTGCCACCCCGGCGCCAGATACAACGCAAGAACCGCTCCATGGCGGGCAACGTAGCCAGCCCTACCCCTTACCCCCTATCACCCCCTGTCGCCCCGCCACACCTGCAGCGGATCCCATGCCGGCGCCGCGTCTTCCGGCTGCGGCAAGGCCTGCGCCTCTGCCATCATCGCCTCGGCCCGCGCCTGCAGCTTGTCCAGGCAGCGCGACAGCACGCGCGCTTCCTCGGCGCTCAGGCATGCTGCCAGCTCGCGGTTAAAGGCGCGCGCCTGGGCAAAGGCGCGGCGGTAGACCGCTTCGCCCTCTTCCGTCAGCGTGAACGCGGCGGCGCGCCGGTCCTGCGCACGCGCCTCGCGCCGCACCAGGCCGCGCTCGGCCAGCGCGTGCACGGCCCGGCTGGCAAGCACCTTGTCCAGGCCGGCACTTTGCGCCAGTTCGGTCAGCCGGGTACCCGGCTGCTCGCCCAGGAAGGCAATCATGCGCCATTCGCGCCGTGTCACGCCGGCCGTGGCGCGCAGATGAAGCCCCGCCGCCCCCAGCGCCACGCGGTTCAGGTGATAGACCCGGTAGTTGATGAAATCGCCCAGCCGCCTGGGCCGCTGCAGCCGGCCGCCGCCGTCGTCGTGTGCCATGCCACACCCGCAAATTAGTTGACTTTGTCAATTATATCGACGGGTGTTAGCGTGCCACCCATACCAAACGAATACCAAACGACGATCCGGACCGAGGAGACACCGTGAGCCCCCGCAATTGCCTTCCCCGCCTTGCCGCCTGCCTGGCGGCCATTGCCGCCGCCTGGGCGCTGCCCGCCGGCGCGCAGTCGGAGCGCCCGCTGCGCATCCTCGTCGGCTACCCCGCCGGCGGCACCGCCGACCTGGCCGCGCGCCTGGTCGGCGACAAGCTGCGCGAGACCCTGAACCAGAACGTGGTGGTGGAGAACAAGCCGGGCGCAGGCGGCCGGCTGGTGATGGACTATGCCCGCACGCAGCCTGCCGACGGCCATACGCTGGTGGTGGCCAATTCGGCCGTGATGACGATCGCGCCGCTGGTCTACCGCAAGCTCAACTACGACATCCAGCGCGACTTTGTCCCGGTGGCGCAGGCCGCCAACTTCCAGCTGGCACTGGCCACCGGCCCGGGCAGCCCGGCGCGCTCGCTCAAGGACTACGTAGCATGGCTCAAGGCGGGCCCGCAGAACAACTCCTACGCCTCGCCGGCGCTGGGCAGCATCCCGCATTTCTTCGGGCTGATGATCGGCAAGCAGGTCGGCGTGGAGATGCTGCACGTGCCGTTCAACGGATCGGCGCCGCTGATGAGCGCGCTGGTGGGCGGGCAGGTGCCGGCCTCGGTCGATACGCTGGCCGACCTGACCGAGATGCACCGCGCCGGCAAGGTGCGCGTGCTCGCCACTTCCGGCACGCAGCGCTCGGTGGCGCTGCCTGATGTGCCGACCTTCACCGAACTGGGCTACAAGGGCATCGAGGGCGAAGGCCGCTACGGCGTGCTGGCGCCCGCCGGCACGCCGCGGCCGGTGCTGGACAAGCTCAACGCCGCCATCGTCAAGGCGGTGCAGTCGCCCGACTTGCGCGACAAGTTCCTGAAGCTGGGGCTCGAACCGGCCACCGGCACGGCCGACGCGTTTGCCGGCGTGCTGAAGGCAGACGCCGCCAGGTGGGCGCCGGTGGTGAAGGCCTCCGGCTATACCGGCGACTGACAAGCCGCAGCGAGCCACCATGCCGATCCGCAATACCCTGTTCATCATGTGCGACCAGTTGCGCCGCGACCACCTGGGCTGCTACGGGCACCCCACGCTGCGCACGCGCAATATCGACGCGCTGGCCGCGCGCGGCGTGCGTTTCGACAGCGCCTTCGTCACCTCCGGCGTCTGCGGCCCCAGCCGCATGAGCTTCTACACCGGCCGCTATGTCAGCAGCCACGGCGCCACCTGGAACCGCGTACCGCTGCCGGTGGGCGAAATCACGCTGGGCGAGTACCTGAAGGACAGCGGCCGCGCGCTGGCGCTGGCGGGCAAGACCCACGTCATGCCCGACAACGCCAACCTCAGGCGCCTGCACCTGGACGGCGGTACCGAGCTGGAGACGCTGCTGCGCAGCGGCCATTTCACCGAGGTCGACCGCCACGACGGCCATCATGCCGAGCCGCGCGGCGCCTATGCCGACTGGCTGCGGCGGCAAGGCTACGACAGCGCCGACCCGTGGACCGACTACGTCATCAGCGCCGAGAACGCGCAAGGCGAGATCGTTTCCGGCTGGCACATGCGCAACGCGGGCCTGCCCGCGCGTGTGGCCGAGCCGCATTCCGAGACGGCGTACACCGTCGACCAGGCCATGCAGTACATCGGCGCGCGCGGCGACGAGCCGTGGGTGCTGCACCTGTCGCTGGTCAAGCCGCACTGGCCCTACCTCGCGCCCGCACCCTATCACGCCGCCTACAAGCTCGACGACTGCCTGCGGCTGCGCCGCCACGCCGCAGAGCTGGAAGACCCGCATCCGGTGCTGTCGGCGTACCGCACGCAGGAGGAATGCGCCAACTTCATGCGCCAGGAAGTGTCGGATACGGTGCGTCCCGCCTACCAGGGCCTGATCCAGCAGATCGACGACCGCCTCGGCCTGCTGTGGGACCAGCTGGAACGCCTTGGCCGCTGGCAGGACACGCTCATTGTCTTTACCGCCGACCATGGCGACTTCCTCGGCGACCACTGGCTGGGCGAGAAGGAGCAGTTCTACGACACCGTGCAGAACGTGCCGCTGATCGTCTACGACCCCTCGCCCGAGGCCGATGCCACCCGCGGCAGCGCGCCGCAGGACATGGTGTCGGCGGTCGACGTGGTGCCGACGGTGCTCGACGCGCTGGGACTGCCTCCGGCCGGCCATCGCATCGAAGGCCGCTCGCTGCTGGACCTGACCCGCTCGCGCGATGCGGGGCCATGGCGTGATTTCGTCGTTTCCGAACTCGACTACGCCTACCGCGGCGCACGGGTCGCGCTCGGCCGCCACCCGGGCGAATGCCGCGCCTGGATGGTGCGCGACGCGCGCTGGAAATACGTCCACTGGCAAGGCTTCCGGCCACAGCTGTTCGACCTGGAAAGCGATCCGGACGAGTACTTCGACCTGGGCGCCGACCCCGGCCATGACGCCGTGCGCAACGCCATGCGGCTGCGGCTGCTGGACTGGTTCTGCACGCTCAAGCCGCGCGTGACCGTGACCAACGAGGAAGTCGCGGCCAAAACCAACGTGTACAAGCAGGCCGGCGTATTCTTCGGCGTGTGGTGAACGCGGCGGGTACGGAACCTGCAAACCCAGGGGCGTCCGCACTCACCGCACCCGCCATGAAACCTGTCACGCTGATTGGCGCCCCCACCGACGTCGGGGCCGGCACGCGCGGCTGCTCGATGGGCCCCGAGGCGCTGCGCGTCGCCGGCCTGGCGCAGGCGCTGGCACGCAACAACCTGCTGGTCGAGGACGCCGGCAACCTGGGCGGCCCCGCCAATCCGTGGCAGCCGCCGCAGGACGGCATGCGCCACCTCGACGAAGTCGTGGCGTGGAACCGCGCCGTCTATGACGCCTGCCTCGGCACGCTGCAGGCAGGCCGGCTGCCGCTGCTGATGGGCGGCGACCATTGCCTGGCGATCGGCTCGATCAGCGCCGCGGCGCGATATTGCCGCGACACCGGCAAGACCCTGATGGTGCTGTGGCTCGATGCGCACGCCGACGCCAATATCGGCACCACCACGCCCACCGGCAACATGCACGGCATGCCGGTGGCCTGCCTGTGCGGGCACGGCCCCGCGCCGCTGACCACGCTGGCCGGGCCGGCGCCGGCGGTGGAGCGCAGCGCGATCCGGCAGATCGGCATCCGCAGCGTCGATGCAGAGGAGAAGCATCGCCTGCACGAACTGCAGCTGGCGGTGTACGACATGCGCTACATCGACGAGAACGGCATGCGCTACACCATGCAACAGGCGCTGGCCGGCATCGACGCGCAGACGCACCTGCACGTCAGCTTCGACGTCGATTTTCTCGACTGCGTGATTGCGCCTGGCGTGGGCACCACCGTGCCGGGCGGACCGACCTACCGCGAAACCCAGCTCTGCATGGAAATGATCGCCGATACCGGCCGCCTGGCATCGCTCGACGTGATGGAGCTGAACCCGGCCTGCGACGTGCGCAACCAGACCGGCCAACTGGCCGTGGACCTGGTGGAAAGCCTGTTCGGGAAATCGACGCTGTGGCGTCCGCCGCCCGCCTGAAAAAGTTGCACGGCGTGCCTGTCGATACTGCAATGCCATGCCGCATGCGGCACCCGGGCGCCCGCGAGGCGCGCGAACCGGCGCAGCCGCGCGCCGCCGGCCGGTGGCGTACCCCTTGCAACACCGGTAATCAGGCCCACCATTCGGGCCGGCAACCGGAGCGATCATGAAGAACATCTGGATCCTGGTGGCGGACGAATCCGTCGCCCGCGTCTTTGCCTCGCATGCAGACGCCGCCCCGCTGGCGGTGGTCGAAGAAATTACCGATGCCGCCGCGCACGCCGACCGCGCCGACCTGCGCCGCGATGCCTACGGCCGGCGTGGCCACGCCGCCTCGCAGGGCGATGCCGGTCATCCCGGCGCACACCAGGTCGGCCCGTCCACGGTTACGTCGTCCGCGGGCGAGGACGAACTGCACCAGGAAGCGCAGCTGTTTGCGCATCGGGTCGCGGATTTCCTGGCGGACGCACGCAACAAGCAGCGCTATGAAGAACTCGTGCTGATCGCGGCGCCGCGCTTCCTGGGGCTGCTGCGCAAGACCCTGCCTGCTGCCGTCGCCGACGTGGTGACGCGCGAAATCGACAAGGACTTTATCCACGTGCCCAACAACGACCTGCAGCAACGACTGGCCGACGAGGGCGTGGTGCCCGCGCGCCGTGACGAGCGCGTGAATACAGGAAGGGATCGCTGACGACGGCAGGCTCGAAAGAAAGGCGGCCGCCCATATGCTTGCGGGCGGCCGCGAGAGATGTGCGGGCGTGTCAGCGCGCCGTGCCCGAGCCGCTGGTCGCGCCGCTGGAGCCGCTGGAGGTGCCGGCAGGGCTGGTGGTGCTGGTTGCGCCGGACGTGCCGGTGGAAGTGCTGGAACTCGGCGAGCCATAGCCGCTGCGGCTGCGTTGCTGCTCAGACACCGAGCCGGAACCCGACAACGATCCTGATCCGCTGGTGCTGCCGGTGGCAGTGCATCCAGCCAGGATACCCAGCGCGGCGAGTAATGCAGTGCCAATGCGTAGCGTCGTTTTCATGTGGTCCTCCGTCTTGCAGGTTGCGACCGGGCCTTGCATCGATGCAGGACCGGCCGGCGAGCGCGCAGAAATCGCCGCTCCGCTGCGTCATCACGCAACTGACGTACCAGTAGTCCGCAGCGATGCCGGCAATGGGCTGCCGTTGCCGGACCAACGGCGGGAAAGGACAACACTGCGGGCTTGCTGCAGTAAGAAGTGCGCGGCGCGCGTAAAACTTACCGCGCGCCCCCGGTGGTTTAGTTCAGCGTTTACAGAAAAACGAACCTAGCGCCTGAGCGTCCATTTGTACGCGTAGCGGTCCGGCCGGAACACCAGTTCGGCGCAGAGCAGCGGCGTGCCGTTGATGTCGTACGGCGTGCAACGCAGCCGCAACAGCGGCTCGCCCTCGGCGACGCCCAGCCGCCTGGCCACTTCGGCCGGCGCGGCTACCGCGCTCGCCTCCATCGTCGACTCCTTGAAGCGGTAGCCGAGCCGACTCTCAAGCACCGACATGGCGTCATTGGTCTCCAGGTCTTCCTGCACCAGCCGCCGCATCAGCGGCTCGCGCCCGAGCAGCGTGAAATACGCCACCGGCGCATCGTCCCAGAAGCGCACGGTCGACACGCTCAACACTTTCTCCGCGGGTTCCAGGTCGAGCACGCTGGTCACGAACGCCGGCGCGCGGACCAGCTTGACCGAGGCGAGCTTGCCGTACGCCAGCTGGCCGCGCGCACGGGCGGTCTCGTAGAAACCGGTCAGCGCACCGAGGCTTGGCGTGTCGGCCGGGCGCGTGACGAAGCTGCCCTTGCCGTTGACCTTTTCGATCAGCCCGGCATTGTGCAGGCCAGACAACGCCTGGCGCACGGTGATCCGGCTTACGGCGAATTCCGTCATCAGCTCGGCCTCCGACGGCAGCTTTGCGCCCGGACCCAGCTGGTTGCGGACGATCCGCTCCCGGATCTCGTTCTCGATTTCCTTGAATCTTGGCAGCGCCACGTTGTGTTCCGCCTGGCGGCGGCTCCGATGCGGGGGATCAGGGATTATACCTATCATAACAGGGCAGGCCGTAAACTCGTTGACCTGTTATAACAGGTAATGGCAGTATCGCATCGCCAGCGCATGCCAGCGCCCCCGACATTCCCCAACCCACCTTGCATGCCGGCGACTCAGGAGACACGCAATTGCACACCCACGCAACACCAGGCGCCGCGCGCGCGACGGCGGACTTTGACTACATCGTGATCGGGGCGGGTTCGGCGGGCTGCGCCGTGGCCGCAAGGCTGGCCGAAGACCGTGGCGCAACCGTGGCGCTGCTCGAGGCAGGACCGCATGACCACCACTACTCGGTCTGGGCGCCCATCGGCTTTGCCCACACCGTTCCCAAGGCCGGGCCGCGCAACTATGCGTACTACACCGAACCACAGGCCGGGCTGAACGGCCGGCGCTCTTACCAGCCGCGAGGGCGCGGGCTGGGCGGCAGCTCTTCGATCAACGGCATGCTCTACGTGCGCGGCCATCGCAATGACTACGATGAATGGGCAGCTCTGGGTTGCAAGGGCTGGGGCTTCGACGACGTGCTGCCCTACTTCCGCCGCAGTGAGCACAACGCCAGGCTGGCCAGCGATCCGCTGCACGGCAGCGACGGTCCGCTGCATGTCAGCGACCTGCGCTCGCCCAATCCGTTCTCGCGGCGCTTTGTCGAAGCGTCGCTGCAGGCCGGCATGGCGCCCAATGCCGATTTCAACGGACTAACGCAGGAAGGTGCCGGCCTGTACCAGGTAACGCAGCGCAACGGCGAGCGCTGGAACACGGCGCGCGCCTACCTGCATCGCGGCGATGCCGCGGACAAGGCCTTCAACGGCGGCCGCAGCGGCCTGTCGGTGTTGACCGACGCGCAGGCGCTGCGGATCCTGTTCGAGGGCCGGCGCGCCACCGGCGTGGAGATCGTGCGCAACGGCGAGAAGCAGGTGCTGCGCGCGCGGCGCGAGATCGTGCTCAGCACGGGTGCCTTCAACTCGCCGCAGTTGCTGATGGCTTCGGGCGTCGGCCCGGCGGCACAACTGCGCGGCCTTGGCATCGACGTGGTCCACGACCTGCCCGGCGTGGGCGAAAACCTGCAGGACCACCTCGACATCATCGTCAACAAGCAACTGCATTCGACCGACCTGTTCGGGCAGACCGCAGGCGGGCTGCTGCGCATGGCGGGCGAGGTCATGCGCTACCGGCGCCACCGCACCGGCATGGTCACGTCCAACTTTGCCGAGGCCGGCGCGTTTTTCCGCAGCCGTCCCGAGCTTTCCATCCCTGATGTGCAACTGGTGTTCGTGGTCGCGCTGGTCGGCAACCGCAACATGGACAAGCGCAGCAAGCTCGGCCACGGCTATTCGTGCCATGCCTGCGTGCTGCGCCCGAAGAGCCGCGGCCACGTGCGCCTGCGCAGCGCGGACATGCGCGACGCGCCGCTGATCGACCCACGCTTCCTGTCGGCGCAGGAGGACATGGCCGGCATGGTGGCCGGCGTGCGCGCCATCCGCCGCATCTTCGCCCAGCCGGCGCTGGCGCAATACGGGGGCCGTGAGCTGCTGACCGACGATTTCGGCCCGGACAACAGCAACGAAGAGGCCATCCGCCATTTCATCCGCACGCACGCGGACACCGTCTACCACCCGGTCGGCACCTGCAGGATGGGGATCGACGACATGGCGGTCGTCGATCCCGAGTTGCGCGTGCGCGGCATCGACGGGCTGCGCGTTGCCGATGCCTCGGTGATGCCGACGCTGGTCGGCGGCAATACCAACGCGCCGACGATCATGATCGGCGAAAAGGCTGCGGACCTGATCAAGGCCTCGGCCCGCTGAAAACCCCTCGCCGCCTGGCTGGTCCGGGCGGCGAACTGCATCCGCAACAGCCATCACAAAGGAGACAACGCATGCAAGCCACCGCCCTGACCCTCAGCCCGGAAGCGTTCCGCGCCCAAGACCCGGCCTCCTGGCCGTTCACCGTGCGCCGCTGCACGCCTGCCATTGGCGCCGAAGTCGAAGGCATCGATTTCCGCGAAGCCCTGGATGACGGCACCTACCTCGCGCTGCGCGCCGCGCTGCTGACGCACAAGGTGCTGTTCTTCCGCAAGCAGGCGATCACGCCGGCGCAGCACGTGGCCGTCGCGCGCCGCTTCGGCGAACTCGAAGTGCATCCGATGTTCACCAACCATCCCGAGCATCCCGAGCTGGTGGTGTTCGGCCGCGACGGCGAAAAGCGCGGGCGCGAGAACCTGTACCACTCCGATGTGTCCTGGCGCGAGATTCCCTCGATGGGGTCGATGCTGCGCTGTATTACCTGCCCCGAGGTGGGCGGCGACACCATCTGGATCAACATGGCCGCGGCCTATGAGAAGCTGCCCGAGGACGTGAAGGCGCGCATTGCCAACCTGAAGGCGGTCCATGACGCGATGCCCACCTTTGGCGCCGCGCTGTCCGAGGAAAAGTATGCGGAAATGCGCGCCAAGTACCCGCCGATGGTGCATCCGGTGGTGCGCACCCATCCGGAAACCGGCGAGAAGATCCTCTTCGTCAACGAGGCCTTCACCACGCACTTCGCCAACTTTGTCAAGGAACAGGCCTACCGCATCGGCTCGGACTATCGCCCCGCCGAGCTGGACCTGCTGCAATACCTGTACCGCCAGGCGGCGGCGCCCGAATACCAGGTGCGCCTGCGCTGGCAGCCCGACACCATCGCCCTGTGGGACAACCGCTCCACGCAGCACTACGCGGTGCAGGACTACTTCCCCGCCGTGCGCCACATGAACCGCGCCACCATCATCGGCGACCGTCCGGCATGAGCGGCCCCTCCCCATCGATTACCCCATCGATTTTCCCATCGACCTGCGAGGCAAACCCGATGAAACTCGTCGACAAGTTCTATATCAACGGCCAGTGGGTGCAACCCGCGCCGGGCGCGACCCAGGCCGATCTCATCGATCCGGCCACCGAGTCGGTGGCGGGCAGGATCGCCATGGGCACGGCTGCCGACGTGGACCACGCGGTAGCTGCCGCGCGCGCCGCCTTGCCGGCGTGGTCGGCATCCACCCGAGAGGACCGCATCGCCCTGCTCGAGCGCATCATGGCCGCGTACCAGGCGCGCCTGGGCGACCTGGCGCAGGCGGTGCGGCAGGAGATCGGCGCGCCAATCACCATCGCCACCAACCTGCAGGCCGCGATCGGCCTGGCGCAACTGCAGGCCACGGTGCAGGCGCTGCGCGAGTTCGAATTCGAAAGCCAGCGCGGCAAGAGCTACCTGTTGCGCGAGGCCATCGGCGTGGCGGCGCTGATCACGCCATGGAACTGGCCGCTGAACCAGATCGCCGCCAAGGTGGCGCCGGCGCTGGCGGCGGGCTGTACCGTGGTACTCAAGCCATCGGAAATCGCGCCCCTCGACGCGCAGATCTTTGCCGAGATCATGGATGCCGCCGGCACGCCGCCGGGTGTGTTCAACATGGTCTTTGGCGAAGGCCGCGTGGTCGGCACGGCGCTGTCGTCGCACCGCGATGTCGACATGGTCTCGATCACCGGCTCGACGCGCGCCGGCGTCGAGGTGGCGATCAGCGCCGCGCCGACGGTCAAGCGCGTGACGCAGGAACTGGGCGGCAAGTCGCCGCTGGTGATCCTGGACGATGCCGATTTGCAGGCCGCCGTGACCAGCGGCGTCGCCCACGTGATGCTGAATTCCGGGCAGACCTGCATCGCGCCGACCCGCATGCTGGTGCCGCGCGCGCAGTATGAACAGGCGGTGCAGATTGCCGCGGTGGTGGCCAACGCGGTCACGGTGGGCGACCCCGCCGATGCGCAGACCAAAATGGGACCGCTCTCCAACCGCGCACAGTACGAGAAGGTGCAGCGGCTGATCGGCGTCGGCATCGAGGAAGGCGCGCGCGTGGCCGCCGGCGGCCCGGGCCGTCCCGAGGGGCTGGCGCAAGGGTTCTATGCCCGCCCGACCGTCTTTGCCGACGTGCGCAATGACATGACCATTGCGCGCGAGGAGATCTTCGGGCCGGTCTTGTGCATACTGCCTTACGACACCGAGGACGACGCCGTGGCCATCGCCAACGATACGGAGTTCGGCCTGGCGGCGTACATCGCGTCGTCCAACCCCGAGCGCACCCGCAAGCTGGCCGCGCGCCTGCGGGCCGGCAGCGTGCGCATCAATGGCGCGTCGATGGACATCTCGGTGCCGTTCGGCGGCTACAAGGCCTCGGGCAACGGTCGCGAGTTCGGTCCGGAAGGCATCGCCGAGTATCTCGAAACCAAGACCGTCACCGGCTGACCGCCGTAATGGCCCGGCCCGGCAGCGCTTGAGCTGCCGGGCCGGGCTTTTCCGCCTTGTTGCCAAAGGTACCGAACCCGGCGCGCCGGTACAGCAGGGCCTCCCTCACCAGTTCGGACAGCGCCCGCTGTATGGGGGATGCCCCCACCTGTCCCGACCGTTCAAAATTGCCGTGGCAACTTGCAGGCGCAAATGCCGCGCATGCCACACGCCGACCAGCCGCCCTTGTCTGACACCAGCAGTCGGCGGCGTCCGACAGCCGCGCGTCGCCAGGCAGCTACATTTCAAAGACAGCCCTTTTTTTTGCCGAAGCGCCGGCTATGTCGACCGTTCCCGACCCCGCTCCGTCCCCGATACCGCATGCCGAGCCGCCTGCTCCTGTGGAAGCAGATCCGGCAGAGCAGGCCGACGCCCCGACGGTGGCGATCGCGCCTGCCACGGTGTCCGCGGCCCTGCAGCGCGCCAGCACGGCGCTGGTCGTGCTGGCAGTGCTGTTCTCGCTCTATGCCGTGCATCTCGCCCGCGATTTCCTGGTGCCGGTGGTGATCGCGATCGTGCTCGCCTACCTGCTCGACCCGCCGGTGCGCGCGCTGCAGCGGCTGGGCATGCCGCGCGTGGCGGCCGGCACGGTGGTGCTGCTGGCGCTGCTGTGCGCGCTGCTCAGCGGCGCCTACCTGGTGCAAGGCCAGGTGGAGTCCATCGTCAACAGCCTGCCCGATGTGGCCAGCAAGCTGTCGCGTTCGGTCGGCGCCCTGCTGAGCGGCGACGATTCGATGTGGCAAAAGGTCCGGCGCGCCGCCACCGTGCTCAGCGGCGCCGGGCAGCCGCCGCCGGTGCGCGTGCCGCACGTGGTGGTGGACCACTCGGGGGACCAGATCAACACCATGCTGCTGGCCGGCTCGGTGAGCATCTTCACCATGGCCGGCCAGGCGGTGGTGGTGGTGTTCCTGCTCTATTTCCTGCTGCTGGCGGGCGACACCTTCAAGCGCAAGTTCATCAAGATGGTCGGCAATACCATCTCCGAAAAGAAAATCAGCGTGCACATGCTGGACGAGGTCAACCGCTCGATCCAGCGTTACATGGGCATGCTGCTGGTGACCAATGCGGCGCTGGGGGCCTGTACCTGGCTGCTGCTGAAATGGCTTGGCGTCAATAACGCGGGCAGCTGGTCGATCGCGGCGGGCGCGCTGCACCTGGTGCCTTACTTTGGCGCAATGGCGATCGCGTTGTGCCTGGGCATGGTGACGTTCATGCAGTTCGGCACGCTCGGCATGGCCGCGGCAGCCGCGGGCGGCTCATTGTTGATCGCCACGCTGATCGGCTCGCTCGTCACCACCTGGATGACGGGTCGCATGGCCAGGATGAATGCCGTCGCGGTGTTCGTGGCGCTGCTGCTGTTCACGTGGCTGTGGGGCGTGTGGGGGATGCTGCTCGCGATCCCGCTGATCACCATTGCCAAGGTCGTGGCCGATCACATCGAAGGGCTGGAAGTGGTGGCGGAGTTCCTTGGCGAATAGTCTGTTCGCTTTCCCACGCGCCGGCGCAACACCGGCGCGGACCCCCGCATCCCCAATGCATCTATACTCAATCCACGGATGCTGCACCACAGCATTTTTCCTGCTGCGGAATTCGTGCTGGAGGAACCAACATGCCTTTGTGCGACCTTTGCCTGTCGCAACTGGACCGGCCGGGGCATTTCCCGCCACATGCGCGCCTGCTGAAGTCGGCCACGCTGCGCACCAGCAGCGGCCAGAACGCTTTCGTATACCGCTGCGGCGATTGCGGCGAAAGCCTGCTGCTGGCCTCGTCGGATGGCGAGGCGCCGGACCGCTGGACACGGCTGGACGCCGATGGCTGGCACTGAAGCCGGAGCCGGCGCAATCGGCAGGTCCGCGCTGGGCTTCGGCCCGCCTTGATCTTGGGCAAATCTGCATTGGTTGGGGGGCCGGATAATCTGGCTCAAGGGGCGCTTTCCGCCCGCCAACCACGCCATGGCCAAGAAATTTCCCCTGCACCCAAGCCATCCCGAGCGCGTTTGCTGGGGTTGCGACAAATACTGCCCGACCGACGCCATGGGATGCGGCAACGGCTCCAGCCGGACGCAGCATCCCATCGAACTGCTCGGCGACGACTGGCTCGACTACGGCGACTGGGGCATCGAGGCTCCGGACGCTCCCGCGCGCGGACCCGCTCCGGCCTGACGGGGCCCGCATCACCGCACCTTCACCCACCCGTCCTGCTTCTCGCGGGACGCCCGGTGCATGCCGGCTCCTTCCCAGGCATCGCGCGATGACCGGCACGCGCGGCAGGCCCCGTACGGCTTTCACGCTTTCACGCGGCGGCGGCAAGAACCTCGACGCGGGCCGGATTACAATCGCCCTCAGGCTATCCAGCCCTTCCGCCTACCGCCCCCAAAGCCTTCCGCCGGAACCATCATGCTCAACCTCCAGGATTCTTCGCTGCTGCGGCAGCAATGCTATATCGACGGCCGCTGGACCGATGGCGAGCGCCGCATCGACGTGACCAACTCCGCCACCGGCGAACGCGTCGGCCAGGTGCCGCAGCTGGGCGCCGAGGAAACCCGCCAGGCCATCGAAGCCGCCAACCGCGCCCTGCCCGCCTGGCGCGCGCGCACGGCCAAGGAACGTTCGGTGCTGCTGCGCAAGTGGTTCGAGCTGATCCTGGCCAACCAGGAAGACCTGGCGCGCATCATGACCGCAGAGCAGGGCAAGCCGATCGCCGAGGCACGCGGCGAAATTGCCTATGCGGCCTCATTCATCGAATGGTTTGCCGAAGAAGGCAAGCGGGTCTATGGCGACACCATTCCCGCGCCGGCCACCAACCAGCGCATCGTCGTCACTAAGGAGCCTGTCGGCGTGTGCGCGGCGATCACGCCGTGGAACTTCCCGGCGGCGATGATCACGCGCAAGGCCGGCCCTGCGCTGGCAGTCGGCTGCACCATGGTGCTCAAGCCCGCGTCGCAGACGCCGCTGACCGCGCTGGCGCTGGTGGCGCTGGCCGAGCGTGCCGGCATTCCGGCCGGCGTGCTGTCGGTGGTGACGGGCTCGGCGAGCGCGATCGGCGGCGAGATGAGCGGCAACCCGCTGGTGCGCAAGCTGACCTTTACCGGCTCGACCCAGGTGGGCCGCGTGCTGATGGCGCAAACCGCGTCGACCATCAAGAAGGTTTCGATGGAGCTGGGCGGCAACGCGCCCTTCATCGTGTTCGACGATGCCGACCTCGATGCCGCGGTGGAAGGGGCGATCGTGTCGAAATACCGCAACGCCGGCCAGACCTGCGTTTGCGCCAACCGCATCTATGTGCAGGCGGGCGTGTACGAGGCCTTTGCGAAGAAGCTGGTGGCGGCGGTGGCCGCGCTCAAGGTCGGCAACGGCATGGATGACGGCGTGCGCATCGGGCCGCTGATCGACGACAAGGCCGTGGCCAAGGTCGAGGAGCATATCGCCGACGCCGTCGGCAAGGGTGCGCGCGTGCTGCATGGCGGCCAGCGCCACGCGCTCGGCCATTCGTTTTTCCAGCCGACCGTGCTGGCCGATGTCGCGCCCGGCATGCTGGTGGCGCGCGAGGAAACCTTCGGGCCGCTCGCGCCGCTGTTCCGCTTCGACACCGAGGACGAGGTCGTGGCAATGGCCAACGATACCGAGTTCGGCCTGGCCAGCTACTTCTATGCGCGCGACCTGGGCCGCGTCTGGCGCGTGTCCGAGCGGCTGGAGTACGGCATGGTGGGCGTCAATACCGGGCTGATCTCGAACGAGGTGGCGCCCTTCGGCGGCGTCAAGCAGTCGGGCGTGGGCCGCGAGGGTTCGCACTACGGTATCGAGGATTACCTGGTCATCAAGTACACCTGCATGGCCGGGATCTGACCCCCGCGCCCTAGCGAAACCGCTCGATCTGCTCACAGAAGCGCTGCATCTGCTCGAACTGGTAGCGCGCATGGTCGGCGCCGTACGGCTTGCCCAGCTCATGCAGCGCGCAGTCGGCGGCCCGCGACAGCGCTTCGAGCGCCTGTGCCAGCGCCCGCCCTTCCACGCTGTGATGCCGGCGCAGGCGCCACGACAGCGATTCCTGGCCCTTGCCGAACAGGCTCTGGTCGAGGTGGCCAAGCCGGTCGGCAGTGGCCTGCGCATCGTGGAGCGCCGCCAGGTAGGCGCAAACCGACGACAGCCGCTGGTTCATCTCGCCGCCGCGGCACAGCAAATCGCCGGCGCACTTGCGCAAGCGCTCCGCCGCGCCGCGCTGGCCCGCCGTCGGGCCGTCGGGCACATACGTGCCGATCGGCCGCACCGACAGCGCCAGCCCCGGTGGCAGCACGCTCGTGCACAGGCTGGCCAGCTGGCGCTGCAGCGCGCCATCGAGCTCGCAGCACGCCACCAAGCCGGCCTCGACGTAAAAGTCCAGCGACGCCTGCCGGCCCTGCCCGCTGTACACCACCGTGCGCACCGGCTGGTGTCCCGCCTGCACCAGCACGCGCAGTGCGGCTTCGATGCAGCGCTGCGCGATGGCGTCGCCCGGCAGCGCTCGGAGCAGCGCGTGCGCGTGCGGCATGCCGGTGATTTCAGTGCGGGTCGGCAATGTGCCCGGCTGGCCCGGCTGGCCCGGCTGGCCCGGCTGGCCGGACAGTCTCAGGCTGGTCTCGACGTAGCTCGAGGCGGTACCCGTCATCAATAACTCCATGGTTGGTTGCTATGCCCATGCGGGCGGTGGCGGGGCGCGCAAGTGCCAGGGCTGGCATCAGCGCGTCCCGCCGGCAGGCTGCGAGGCCATCACGATCGCCGCATGCATGCCCTGCAGCGGGTGGCGCGCCTCGGGCGCCGTCAACGATGCCAGCACCTTGCTGTCTTCCAGCCTGAAGCGGCACAGCAGCAGGTTCGATTGCGCCAGGGCCACCATCTGCGCCGGGGCCAGCGCGGCCAGCGCGCGCCCCAGCTCCTGCCGCATGCCAAGCCGGAACAGCGCCTCGGCTTCGTGCTCGCGCAGGAGACGCTGCGCCAGCATCAGGTAGGACAGGTTCAGCTGCTGGATGTCGCGCAGGATGTCAGCCCCGGCAGCGCCGAGGTCCGCCGCGCCGCGCGTCGTGCCTGCGCTCGTGTCGGCGTGCTCCGGTTTGCGCTTCATTGGATAAATGCCGTGGTGCCAATGGCGGTACCTGCGGAGCCGGCGACGGTGTCCGGGGCGGTGCGCGCCGAGATCTTCGGGCGTTCTGCGATGGCGCGCAGCGCGGGCTTGTCCAGCAACTCGACGCAACGGTTCCGCACGCGGATCAGCCCGATCCCTGCCATCCGCGAGAACTGGCGGCTGACCGTCTCCAGCGTCAGGCCGACATAGCTGCCGATTTCCTCGCGGCTCATGCGCAGGATGAACGCCGACGAGGAAAAGCCGCGCGCCGCGAAGCCGTCGGCCATCCACAGCAGGAACGTTACCAGCCGCTCCTCGGCAGTCATCAGCGCCAGCATGGTCTGCATGGCCCGCGCGCGCTGGGTCATGCAGTCGAGCGCCAGGAACAGCTGGATGGCCAGCGCAGGCGCTGCGGCCATGGCGGCACTGCCCAGGTCGACCGCGATCATGCACAGCTTGGTGTCTTCCAGCGCCGTGGCATACGACGCGTAGCGAGTGCGCACGAGGCTGTCGAGCCCGACCAGTTCACCCGGAAAATGGAAGCCAACCACCTGCGTGCGGCCGTCTTCGGTGGTGACATGCGTCTTGAGCGTGCCGACTCGGATCGCATAGAGCGCGGTGACCGGATCGCCGATCAAGTACAGCGGCTGCCCCTTGCGCAGCCGGACGCCGCGCTGCGGCTGCGGACCGGCCGCGGGATGCGCATGCCGTACCAAGCCGGCCCCCTGGCAGCCCTGCGCGTGGGGGCAGCTGTCGCAGCAAGGCAGCGCATCGGGCGACGCGGACCGGCCGCTGGTCGGTGGCAATTGCATTGTTTCGTGACAAAGATTGACGGCGTTTAAAACATGTGACCGATTCTATGGATCGTGCACCGCGTAACAATCTGTATATTCCGAATCATCGTCGCGAAGCTTCGGACCACCCAGGCGCCGCGGCCGCCTGCTTCGGCGCGAGGCGCGTATGCTATGTCATGCGCAGCGCCGCGCGGCGGCGCTCGCTTCCAGACATCGCCGGCAAGCCGGCAGCAGCGAACCCAGATTTCGCCATGAAGAAAGACCCCGCCGGCGCCAACGGCCCGGCCGCACACGCGTCACTCCGCGAGTCGCAAGGCAACGCGCCCGGCGACGTGGCTGCCGACGCCCCCTACCGGACCCTGGTCGAGTCCGTGCAGGACTACGCCATCTTCACGCTCGACGTGACCGGGCATGTGTCGAGCTGGAACAAGGGCGCCGCGCGCATCAAGGGCTATACCCGCGAAGATATCCTGGGCAAGCACTTCTCGACCTTCTACACGCCCGACGCTGTGGCACGGCGCTGGCCGGATGCCGAGCTCAAGGCCGCCGCCGAGTTCGGGCGCTTCGAGGATGAAGGCTGGCGCGTGCGCAAGGATGGCAGCCGCTTCTGGGCCAATGTGGTGATCACGGCCCTCAAGGATCCGGACGGCAAGCTGATCGGCTTCGGCAAGGTCACGCGCGACATGACCGCCCAGCGCCGCACCGCCGAAGCACTGCGCCAGAGCGAGGAAACGCTGCGGCTGCTGGTGGAGGGCGTGAAGGACTACGCGGTCTTCATGCTCGATCCCGCCGGCAATATCGTCAGCTGGAATGCCGGCGCCTCATACATCAAGGGCTATCGCCGCGACGAGATCCTGGGCCGGCATTTCTCGGTGTTCTACCCGC
The DNA here is from genome assembly GCF_004353535.1 of Cupriavidus sp. L7L. NCBI lineage: Bacteria > Pseudomonadati > Pseudomonadota > Betaproteobacteria > Burkholderiales > Burkholderiaceae > Cupriavidus > Cupriavidus sp. L7L. The sequence goes on along the minus strand of NZ_SMNY01000010.1, from coordinate 357,709 downwards.
CCGACGACATTGCCGCCGGCAAGCCCGCGCGGCTGCTCGAGAAGGCCCGCCGCGCCGGCCGCGTCGAGGACGAAGGCTGGCGCGTGCGCAAGGACGGTTCGCTGTTCTGGGCCAACGTCACGCTGACCGCCGTCTACGACGAATCGCGCGCGCTGCGGGGCTTCGCCAAGGTCACCCGCGACATGAGCGAGCGCCGCCGCCACGTAGAGCTGGAGCGCTCCAGCCAGCGCATGAGCGAATTCCTGGCCACGCTGTCGCATGAGCTGCGCAATCCGCTGGCGCCGGTGCACAGCGCGCTGGCGGCAATGCGGCTCGCGCCCGGCGACGAGGCACTGGCCGACAGGAGCCTGAGCCTGATCGAACGCCAGGTCACGCACCTGAGCCGGCTGGTCGACGACCTGCTCGACATCGGCCGCATCAACTCCGGGCGCATCGAGCTGCGCACCGGGCCGCTCGAGTTCAACGAAGTGATCGCGCTCGCCACCGAGGCGGCACGGCCGTCGCTCGAGGCCAAGTCGCAGCACGTCGCGGTGCAGGCCCACGCCGCGTCGATCCCGATGCACGCCGACAAGACCCGGCTGGTGCAGGTGATGCAGAACCTGATCCTGAATGCGTCGAAGTTCTCGCCGGCGCAGACGACCATCAGCATCGTCACCGCCGTACAAAAACGTACCCTTCTGGTACAGGTGATCGACCAGGGCCGCGGCATCGCGCCGCAATCGCTGGACGACATCTTCACCATGTTCGTGCAGGAAAGCCGCCCCGGCACCGATGCGCATGGCGGTCTGGGCATCGGCCTGTCGCTGTGCCGCGCGCTGGTGGAACTGCATGGCGGCACCATTGCCGCAGCCAGCGCCGGGCCCGGCATGGGCAGCACCTTCACCTTGCGGCTGCCGCTGCCGGTGGCACAGGAAGCCGCCACGATGCAGCCACCGGGGCGCGCCGCGGCCGGCGGCCGTGCCAACGTCGTGCTGCAGGCACAGCGCATCCTGCTGGTCGACGACAACCGCGATGCCGCCGACAGCCTGGCGATGCTGCTGGAAATGTGCGGCCACGACGTGACCATTGCCTACGACGGCGCCGAGGCGCTGCACGTGGCGCCGCGCTGCCGCCCGCATATCGCGCTGATCGACCTGGCCATGCCGGGCATGGACGGCTTCGAGGTGGTGCGCGCCCTGCGCGGCGTGGCCGGCACCGGCCAGACCCGCTACGTCGCGCTGACCGGCTTCGGCCAGCCTGCCGACCGGCAGCAAAGCGAGCGCGCGGGGTTCGACGCACACCTGGTCAAGCCGGTGGAGCTGGAGACGCTGTTCGGCACCATCGCGCGCCTGCAGCGGCCCGAATAGGTTGCGCGCGGCCGCGCCCGCTGCATGCTGCCCACGCGGCGAAAGGCCACCTTCGCCAAAGCCAAACCCGCGCTTGCTCGCGCTGCGACACACTGAGGCCCGTTCCATCGCCAGAACACACATGGAGGAGACAGCGATGCAGGGTTGGATCAGGCGTGCAGCCAGCGGGCTGCTGTTCGCATTCGCCGCCACGGCGGCAGGCACGGCACTGGCGGACTACCCGGACAAGCCGGTCCGGCTGGTGGTGCCCTTCCCGCCCGGCGGCGCGACCGACCTGCTGGCGCGCGAGATCGGCAATGCCCTGTCGGCGCGGCTGCAGCAGCCGGTGGTCATAGACAACCGGCCCGGCGCCGGCGGCAACCTGGCTGCCATCGCCGTGGCGCGCGCGCCGGCCGACGGCTACACGCTGCTGTTCGGCACCTTCGGCTCGCTGGCGGTCAACAAGAGCCTGTATGCCAAGCCGGGCTACGACCCGCTCAAGGATTTCGCCCCGGTCGCATCCGTGGCCTACCTGCCCAACGTGCTGGTGGTACATCCGTCGGTGCCGGCGCGCAACGTGCAGGAACTGCTGGCGCTGGCGCGCAAGGAGCCGGGCAGGCTGACCTACGGCTCGTTCGGCAACGGCTCGTCGTCGCACCTGGCTGGTGAATTGTTTACCCATCTCGCCGGTGTCAATATCGCGCACATTCCGTACAAGGGCAGCGCCGCCTCCATGACCGACCTGATCGGCGGCCGCATCACGATGATGTTCGACAGCGTATCCACCGCGCTGCCGTATATCCGCGACAACCGCGTGCGCGCGCTGGCGGTGACCACGCAAAAGCCCTCGGAACAGCTGCCGGACGTGCCTACGCTGGCCGCGGCGGGCGTGCCCAACTATGAGCTGACGGCATGGTTCGGCGTGGCCGCACCGGCCGGCACGCCCAAGGCAGTGATCGACCGGCTCAACGGCGAGATCGTTGCCGCGCTGAAGCAGCCGGAGTTGTCGGCGAAGCTCGCGAGCCAGGGCACGGTGCCGTTCCCGGCCACGCCCGCGCAGTTCGGCAGCTATATCCGCGCGCAATACGAAAAGTGGGACGGGCTGATCAAGTCTGCCAACATCCGGCTGGACCAGTAAGCAGCCGGCTCAGCCGGCCGCGCCGCGCAACGCGCCGAAGCGCCACGACAACCGCCGCGCCGCCTGCCGCACCAGCGCGGCGGGCGCGCCTTCGGTGCCGCTGTCGAAGCTGCCGCTCGATCCCATCACCGCGATCACCAGCGCCAGGCTGCCGGTGTGATCGAACACCGGCGCCGCCAGCGTATCGATGCCCGGCACCGGGTGGCTCAGCGCGTTGTCGATCTGCGCCTCGCGCACCTTGGCCAGGCGGGCGGCGTAGTCGGGCGCAGGCTTTCCGTCTTCCCCCAGCACCTGCCCGACGGCAGCGCCGGCCATGCGCAGGTAGTCGGTCTGCAGCAGCCCGGCAAGCACGTTGCCCGGCAGGTGCGCGGCCACGGTACGGCCGATCGCGGTATGGACCAGCGACAGCACCGTGCCGACGCGCAGGCTGACATGCTGCGGCCGCGCCGATTCCTCCAGCCTGACCACGGTCGGACCCATCGGGCCCAGCACGGCCATGGCCACGCTCAGGCCGGTGGTGCCGGCCAGTTCGATCACTTCGGGCTCGGCCTCGCGCGTCGGCGACAGCCGCTGCAGCGCGACCAGTCCGAGCTCAAGCCCCAGCGGGCCGCACAGGTAGTTGCCGGCGGCATCGCGCGCGAGCAGTCCAGTCTTCTGCAGGCTGACCAGGTGCGGGAACGCCTTGGCGGGGGGCATGCCGGCAGCCAGCGCGAGGTCGCGCAAGGCCAGCGGACGGCCCGCCGCGACCAGCGCGCCCAGCAGCTGGCCGGTGCTGTCGAGAGACTGGATGCCGCGCTGCGGCTTGCCGCCTTCGGCTTCGGCATCCGGGCCGGCGATGCCGTCCGGGTCGGGTATGCGGGTCGGGGTCATGCCGGGCTTTCCTCTTCCGGGCCTTCCGCACTCAGGATCGCTGCGATATCAGCCGCTGCTGCCATCAGCGCCCGTGCGGCCGTGCCATTCCAGTCGACGTCGATGGCGCCGGTCGAGCCAACCAGCGTCAGCACCAGCCGCAGCGCCCCTGCAGCATCCAGCACCGGCACGCTGAGGCTGCTGACCGCGGGGCTGGGCGTGTCGATGCTGCGCTCGATGCCGCGTTCGCGGATTCCCTGCAGCACTGCGCCGAAGTCAGCCAACTGCGCCTCCGTGGCGTCCGGCTGCTGCGCGCGCCACAGCGGCTGCCACTGCGCCGGCGGCCGGAACGCGCAGTAGACGCGGCCGGTGGCGGTGGCCGCCAGCGCCATCACCGTGCCCACGTGCAGGTTCACGTGCAGCGGCGCGCTGGCGGGCACGTAGCGCACGATGGTCGGCCCCTGCGGCCCGGCGATGCTGATGGCCACGCTGAAGCCCGAGGACCGCGCCAGCGCGTCGACGCGCGGCAGCGCGGCGCGGTAGGCCGGATCCTGCTCCAGGCGCAGCATGCCCAGCTGCAGCGATAGCGGGCCGGGCTCGTAGCGGCCGGAGACATGGTCGCGCTTGAGCAGGCCCAGGCGCGTCAGGCTGACCAGGTAGGCGTGCGCCTGCGCCGGCGCCAGCTGCGCGGCCTCGGCCAGCGCGGCCAGCGGCATCGGTACGCGCGCCGCCGCCAGCGCGGCCAGCAGCCGGCCGCCGACTTCCACGCTCTGGATGCCGCGCTGGGCCTTGTCAGCCTTTTCCGGCTTTCCTTCCTTGTCAGCGTTGCCGGCCGCGCCGGTTGCCTTGCCCCTGGCCATCGCCACCTTGTGTGATCGGAAAACCCGGATATTAATCGAACGCCATCCACGCGCCTTCGAATCGGGGTAAACCCGCAATCGCGCGGTACGCGATCCGTTGGTCTCGTGGTCGCACCATTATTTGCCATAGACGAACGAATTAGCTATTGATTAATTAAACGGTCTTTCCTAAGATTGCACTACCCCGTCGAAACACGCCGGCACCGCCGCGTGGAAGACCCATAGAAACGGGGGCGAGACAGCCCGTGCCGCCAGCCCCGAACTGCGGTACACCCGCCGCGCGCACGTGCCGTCTTGCCTCCCCCACACACAAAGGAAGACGTCATGTCCAAGGCATTCGCATCCCAGGCCGACCTCGAAGCCAAGCAAGTCACCTTCACCCAGCTGTCCGAGAACGCCTGGGCCTACACCGCCGAGGGCGACCCCAATTCCGGCGTCGTGATCGGCGACGACGGCGTGCTGATCGTCGATACCACCGCCACGCCGGCGATGGCGCAGGACCTGATCGCGCGCATCCGCACCATTACCGACAAGCCCATCAAGTACGTGGTGCTGTCGCACTACCACGCGGTGCGCGTGTTGGGCGCATCGGCCTACTTCGCCGAAGGCGCGCAGCAGGTCATCGCCAGCCGCGGCACCTGGGAAATGATCGTCGAGCGCGGCGAGGCGGACATGAAGTCCGAGATCGAGCGCTTCCCGCGCCTGTTTGCCGGCGTCGAGACCGTGCCCGGCCTGACCTGGCCGACGCTGGTGTTCGAGAAGGAAATCACGCTGTTCCTCGGCAAGCTGGAAGTGCGCATCGCCCACCTGGGCTCGGGCCACACCAAGGGCGACACCGTGGTCTGGCTGCCTCAGCAGAAGGTGCTGTTCTCCGGCGACCTGGTCGAGTACGACGCCGCCTGCTATTGCGGCGACGCCCAGCTCGAAGAATGGCCCGCCACGCTCGACGCGCTGCAGGCGCTCAACCCTGAGAAGCTGGTTCCCGGCCGCGGCCCCGCGCTGACCACGCCGGAAGAGGTCAGGAAGGGCCTCGCCTACACCAAGGACTTCGTCACCACGCTGTTCCAGTCGGGCAAGGAAGCGGTGGCCGAGAAGCTCGACCTGAAGGCCGCGATGGCGCATACGCGCCAGGCCATGGACCCGAAGTTCGGCCATGTCTTCATCTACGAACACTGCCTGCCATTCGACGTCTCGCGCGCCTATGACGAGGCCAGCGGCATCCGCCACCCGCGCATCTGGACCGCGCAGCGCGACAAGGAAATGTGGGCCGCGCTGCAGGACTGAGCGGCCGAAGACCCATAACAAGTCGGGCAACGAAGCAACACAGAGTTGGATGGAGAGACAGGCATGAGCAGCATCGACTACCAGCGGTTGTCATTTGAGTACCAACCCTGCGCGGAACAGCGTGCCGGGCAGGCGGATGGCCCGGTCCATCCTGTCGTGGTGGTGGGTGCCGGTCCGATCGGGCTGGCCACCGCCATCGACCTGGCCCAGCGCGGCGTGCGCGTGGTGCTGGTCGACGACGACTGCACGCTGTCCACCGGTTCGCGCGCCATCTGCTTCGCCAAGCGCACGCTGGACATCTTCGACCGGCTGGGCTGCGGCGAGCGCATGGTGGACAAGGGCGTGAGCTGGAACGTTGGCAAGGTATTCCTGCGCGACCAGCAGGTCTACAGCTTCGACCTGCTGCCGGAAAGCGGGCATCGCCGCCCGGCCTTTATCAACCTGCAGCAGTACTACGTCGAAGGCTTCCTGCTGGAGCGCGCGCAGGCGCTGCCCAATATCGAGATCCGCTGGCACAACAAGGTGGTCGGGCTGGAGCAGCGCGCGGATGGCGCCGTGCTGACCGTCGAGACGCCTGAAGGCAGCTACCCGCTGGCCGCGCGCTACGTGGTGGCGGCAGACGGTTCGCGCAGCCCGATGCGCAAGCTGCTCGGGCTGGACAGCAAGGGCCGCACCTTCCGCGACCGCTTCCTGATCGCCGACGTGAAGATGGAAGCCGACTTCCCCAGCGAGCGCTGGTTCTGGTTCGACCCGCCCTTCCACCCCAACCAGTCGGTGCTGCTGCACCGCCAGCCGGACAATGTCTGGCGCATCGACTTCCAGCTCGGCTGGGACGCCGACCCGGTGCTGGAGAAATCGCCCGAGCGCGTGATCCCGCGCGTGCAGGCACTGCTCGGCAAGGACGTCAAGTTCGAGCTGGAATGGGTCAGCGTGTACACCTTCTCGTGCCTGCGCATGGACAGCTTCCGCCACGGCAATATCCTGTTTGCCGGCGACTCGGCGCACGGCGTTTCGCCGTTCGGGGCGCGCGGTGCCAACAGCGGTGTGCAGGACGCCGAGAACCTGGCGTGGAAGCTGGCCTACGTGCTGCAGGGCCACGCTGCCGACAGCCTGCTCGATACCTACGCCAGCGAGCGCGAATACGCCGCCGACGAGAACCTCCTGAACTCGACCCGCGCCACCGACTTCATCACGCCCAAGAGCCCCGTCAGCCGCGTCTTCCGCGATGCGGTGCTGACGCTGTCGAAGCGGCACGCCTTTGCCCGCGGCCTGGTCAACAGCGGCCGCCTGTCGGTGCCGGCGGTGCTGCACGGCTCGCCGCTGAACACCGGCGATGCCGATGAGGGGTATGCCGGCGGCATGGTGCCCGGCGCGGTCTGCGCCGACGCGCCGGTATCCGGGCCGCAGGGTGCCGGCTGGCTGCTGTCGCACCTGGGACAGGACTTCACCGTGCTGCTGTTCGGCAATCCCGATGCCATCGACGCCGCCACGCTGGCCGACCTGTCCGCGCTCAACCAGGGCAACGTACCGCTGCGACTGGTCTACGTCACGGACGCGGCGCAGCCGGCGATGACCTGTTCCAACGCCACCGTGCTGCGCGACGACCAGGGCCTCGCCGCGGCCCGCTACGGCGCCGCGCCCGGCACCTGCTACCTGGTGCGGCCCGACCAGCATGTGTGCGCGCGCTGGCGGCGCGCCGACCCCGCCGCGATCCGCGCCGCGCTGGCGCGTGCCACCGGTGCCGGCCTGGCCGCGGCCCCTGGCCGGATCGCCGCCTGAGGCACGCCGGACCGCTCGAGAACAGGAGACCACAACATGCCCGCCACCCTCAATACGCAACCCAACCTTGCCCGGCCCGACGATTTCTACGAAGCGCTGATCGAGATGCACCGCGATCTCGACGACGCCCAGAGCCAGGCCGCCAACGCGCAGCTGATCCTGCTGCTGGCCAACCATATCGGCGACCACGACGTGCTGCTGGCCGCGCTGCAGGCGGCGCGCGAAGGCGTGGCCGACATGCCGGGCACTGCGGCGCCGGCCGCCTGACACGCCACGGGCGCGGCCACGCCGCGCCCCGCTCCGCTCTTTCCCCGGCCTGACCCGGGTCCGCCAGCCAGCGCGCAACAGACGCGCCCGGCGGCGCCATCCCTGGCTGCAACCACCCAGGCGCGACACGCGCAGCCACCACCGCAGCTACCGAAAATACGGAGACAACAGCATGAGCCATCCGGTCTCAGGGGACCTTGCGTCCCTGCATCTGACGCCCGCCAACATCACTGCCCCGCCCACGCTGGCGGCGCGCGAGGAAGACGCGCTCTACCGCAAGGTGTGGCTGCGCATCATCCCGTTCCTGTTCGTCTGCTACGTGGTCTCGTTCCTGGACCGCATCAACATCGGCTTCGCCCAGCTGCAGATGAAGCATGACCTGGGCTTCAGCGACGCCATGTACGGGCTGGGCGCCGCGATCTTCTACGTTGGCTACGTGCTGTGCGAGGTGCCGAGCAATATGCTGCTGGCGCGCTTCGGCGCGCGCCGCACCTTCACGCGCATCATGGTGCTGTGGGGCCTGGCCTCGGTGGGCATGATGGCCGTGTCGACGCCGGCGCAGTTCTACACGCTGCGCTTCCTGCTGGGCGTGTTCGAGGCGGGCTTCTTCCCCGGCATCGTGCTCTACCTGACCTACTGGTTCCCGGCACGGCGCCGCGCCGCGGTGATGGCGATCTTCTTTGCCGGCGTGGCGGTGGCGGTGGCGGGCGTGCTCGGCGGCCTGGTCTCGGGCTGGATCATGCGCGACATGGCCGGCGTGCTCGGCCTGCAAGGCTGGAAGTGGATGTTCGCGATCGAAGGTGCGCCCGCGGTTTTCCTGGGGCTGATTGCCGCGCGCTGCCTGGTGGATGGTCCGGAACAGGCCCGCTGGCTCAGCCCCGATGAGCGCGCATACCTGACGCGCGCCGCGGCGGGCGGGTCGGCCAGCGCGGTCGACGCGGCGAAAGGCGGCCATTCGCTGCAGGCGCTGCGCCAGGTGCTGCGCAACCCGCGCGTGTACCTGTTCGCCCTTATCTATTTTTCGCTGACCTGCGGATCGCTTGCGCTGAGCTTCTGGATGCCGCTGATCATCCGCGACTTCGGCATCACCGATGTGATGTCGGTCAGCCTGTATTCGGTGGTGCCCAATGCCGTCGGTGCGGTCGGGCTGATCCTGATCGCGCGCCATTCCGACCGCACCGGCGAGCGCCACCGCCATTTCCTGCTGTGCACCGCCGGCGGCGCGCTGGCGCTGGCCGCGCTCACGCTGCACCCCTCCAGCCTGGCCATGATGCTGGCGATCCTGTCGGTTGCCGCCGTGCTGATCTTTGCCGCTCTGCCGGTGTTCTGGTCGCTGCCGCCCAGCTACCTGCCGGGCGCGGGGGCCGCGGCCGGCATCGCCGTGATCAGCAGCGTCGGCATCACCAGCGGCATCGTCAGCCCGTGGGTGATCGGGCAAATCAAGACCCGCACCGGCAGCCTCGACCATGCGCTGTTGCTGCTGGCGGCACTGCTGCTCGCCAGCGGGCTCGCGATGTGGCTGGGCGTGCCGCGCCAGCCCGCGCAAGGATCCCGCCAGGCCCGGCAGGATTAACCTGCAGCAAGGGCCTGCAGCGGGTTTCGTCAAACCGGAATGTCCGCACCCGCGCGGGTGCGGCGTTCAGTGGGACCGGCCGCAGGGAATGACCTGCGCGATCTCCTCGCGCATCACCTCGACCACATCATCGATCTCCAGCCCTTCGGCCGTCACCAGCACGTCCTGTCCGCGGCCGATCGCGTAGACCACGCCGCGCCAGCGGCCGGGCTCGACGGCCTCGCACAGGCGGATATTGAATTCGGTGTCCTGGTCCTGGCTGTACACGGTTACCAGGTCGCCAATCTGGGGGGCCTGCACCGCTTCTCCGTCGAACGCCCGGGCCACCACGGTCACCGGCGACTGCGTCAGTCCCCTGGCAAATCTTGCACGCATGGTCCGCTCCTCTAATGCGATCCAAGTCCAGCTTACAAGAGGGGCGCCAAATAACCAGAAATTTCCATGAAAAAGTCGGGCTTGCTGCCCTCCACCCAGCGTCCGGGTTGTGTCCGCGTGTGCGGCCGGGTTGTGGCCGGCCTGTCAGACGCCGCCGGATAGACAGCCGCCGTACATCGCCCACAATGAAAGCATAGACAGCCAAGGAGACAGCAAAATGGGCACCAGCATACACGTCGTGCCGCATCGGGATGGCTGGGATGTCATCCATGAAGGGGCCCGCTACGCAGAATCCCACCACGACACGCAGGAAGAAGCCATCGCCGCCGCGACTGCGCAGGCGCAGCGCGAGCATGTTGAACTGCTGGTCCATGGCCGCGATGGCCAGATCCGCTCGCGCAACAGCTTCGGCCACGATCCGCGCACCATACCGGGCTAACTCCGGCCTAGCCGGATAGCGTTTCCGGCGCGCGATCCTGCGCAGGCGCATCCATGCCACCGCACTGGGACGAAATGCACGCAGCTGCCGCGATCGCAGCCGCGGCGGTGCCGCTGCCGCAAGTCGACGACCCCGCGCAGAACCCCTTCTCCGGACCCTTTTCCAATGCACTCGCGGTGCAGGCCGAAGCGCTGGCCGCGCACCGGGTGGTGCTGCTTGGCGAAAGCACGCACGGTACCGCGGAGTTTTACCACGCGCGCGCCGCGCTGACGGCGCAGCTGGTGGCGCGCCACGGTTTCCGCATCGTCGCGGTGGAAGCGGACTGGCCCGACGCCGCGGCGGTCGACCGCCATGTCCGCGGCCGGCCCGCGCAGCCGGCGCAAGCGCCGGCCGAAGCGTTCACGCGTTTCCCGGTGTGGATGTGGCGCAATCTCGAAGTCGCGCGCTTTATCCGCTGGCTGCACGCGCACAACGCGCCCCTGCCCCCGGTGCAGCGCGCCGGCTTCTTCGGGCTGGACATCTACAGCCTGCGTGCCTCCATCGCGGCGGTGCTGGCCTACCTGGACAGCGTCGATCCTGAGGCCGCGCGCGCCGCACGCGAGCGCTACGCCTGCCTGGAACCATGGGGCCGGGACCCGGCGCGCTATGGCCGCGCCGTGCTGCACGGCACCCATGAAGACTGCGAGGAAGCCGTCATCGGGCAATTGCAGGAGCTGCTCGAAAAGCGCCTGGCCTATGCCCGAGCCGGCCATGAAGACTACCTGGATGCCGCACAGAATGCGCGGCTGGTTGCATCGGCAGAGCGCTACTACCGCGTGATGTACCACGGCAGCGACGACAGCTGGAACCTGCGCGACACGCACATGTTCGAGACGCTCATGCAACTGCTGCATGCGCACGGACCCGATTCGCGCGCCGTGGTATGGGCGCACAACTCACACATCGGCGATGCCTCGTACACCGAAATGGGAACCCTGCACGGCCAGCTCAATATCGGCCAGCTGTGCCGGGAAACCTTCGGCGATGATGCGGCGCTGGTTGGCTTGAGCACCTATGCCGGCACGGTAGCCGCCGCGACGTGGTGGGATGGCCAGATGGAAATCAAGACCGTGCGCCCCGGACGGCCCGACAGCTACGAGCACCTGTTCCACCAGGCCGGCCACGCCCAATGCTGGGTCGACCTGCGCGGCGCGCGCAGCGGACCGCTCGAAGACGCCCGCACCGCGTTGCTGCCGCCGCGGCAGGAGCGCTTCATCGGGGTCATCTACCGGCCCGAAACCGAATTGCAGAGCCACTATGCGCGCGCGGCACTGCCGCGGCAGTTCGATGCGCTGCTGTGGTTCGACCACACGCGTGCGGTCCCGGCCTTGCCGGCCAGTCCGGCGCCTGGCGCACCGGAGACGTGGCCGTCCGGACTATAGCGGCTGGCGGGCGCGGCCGGTGTCACGCGACCGCCGCTCACCCGCCGGTGCGGTCCGGCGCCACGCTGACGTGATTCACGACCTCGCGCACGCCGCCGGACGCGCGGATGCTCGCCTCGATCGCCGCGCGATCCGCCTGCGTGCCGACCGCGCCTTCGATGGTGACGCGACCTTCCGCGACGTTCAGCGCGATCTCGCTGACATCGAGGCCGCTGTCCCACAGGCGCGCGCACAGCGCTGCCTGCAGTTCGACGTCAGCGGCGGTGACAGCGGTGCCGCGCGGATTGGCTGGCGGCGTATTGGAAGGATCCTGCATGCGTGAGCCTCTGGCGTCAGTACATGCGCATGCCATGCCCCGGATGCGCGGCCGTAGCCTCGCCCCGCGCCACGCGCAGGTGGTTCACCACGTCGGTGACGCCGTAGATCTCGTCCGCGATGTCCTCGATCCGGTACTTCTGCTGGCGATGCGGCACGCTGCCCTCCAGCGTGACCACGCCCTGCTCCACCCGCACCTCGACGTCCTCCACCTCCAGCCGGGCGCTGCGCGCGAGCTGCTCGCACAGGTCCTCGAGGATGCGCGCATCGCTGCGCCGGTAGTTGCGCGGACCTACTGGGCGCACAGGTCGCGCCTGGCGCGTTCCGCCGCGATACAGGTCCATGCGCTCGTTGTAGCCGGTGAACTGGCGGTAAGGATCGCGCCCGCGCGGCGCTTGCCGGGCGCGTGCATCTGACGCGCCGCCGCGCTGCCAGTGTTGCGTGCCGCCGAACTCGCCGGGGTCCACCGGCTCGTCATAGTCGTAGACGCCATAGGCGCCCACGTAGTGGCTGCGCATGTCGGTGTCCGGCACGGGGCTTTCGTGCCAGGGTGGTCCGCGCCGGTTGTCTCTACGGTCCATTGTCGTCTCCGCTTGGCGTGCCGGGATTTGTAGCGCCGCTATTTCTGCCGCGGCGGCACCAGGCCGCGGTCGGGCTCGCTGAGCTTGCCGGCGCGCAACTGCTGCACCGCGCACGCCAGCGCACGCGCCACGTTGTCCACCTCGCCGAGCACGCCGTCATCTTCGTCGAGTTCCACATGGCTGGTGGCATATGGCTTGTAGTAGCCGATAAACCGGTCCAGCCGCGCCTGCGGACCGGCGTCGATCAGGCCCATCCAGTCGAGCCAGTCGGACAGCGCGCGGCGCACGCCTTCGATGCCGGCCACGTCGCCGTGGACCACCAGCCCGTAGGTACGGCCGGCCAGGTGCTTGGGATAATCCCACCCCGCCAGTTCGATCGACTTGGCGCGCACCACGTCCTTGCCCTGCGTGCTGGTCGGATCCGGATTGCCGCCATCGGCGCAGACCAGCCGGTCCATCATCAGCTTCAGCGGGCTGCTGGCCTGGTACCAGTAGACCGGGGTGACGATCAGCACGCCATGGCAGCCTGCCCAGCGCGGATAGATGTCGTTCATCCAGTCGTTGACCTGGCCGAGCGCGTGGTTGGGGTAGCAGCTGCAGGGCCAGTGGCACAGCGGCATCGACGTCGAGACGCAGCCCTTGCACGGATGGATGCGCAAGTCGGCATCGGAAGCGAGCAGGCTCAGGTCGAGCACATCGACCTCGATGCCCTGCGCTTCCAGCGTTGCCCGCGCGCGCTGCGCCAGCCGCCAGGACTTGGACATCTCGCCGGGGCAGGTGTAGTCGTTGCGCGCGGCGGCACAGACCAGCAGCACGCGCGAGGGCGTGGCAGGGTCGGCCTGCAGCTGCTGCGCCACGCGGACCGCCTCGCTGGCCGCGCGCCATTCGTCCGACAGCTCATACTCCGGATCGGCATAGCCCTGTCCGGCCTTGTGCTTCAGCGGCGCCTTGCGACCCTCGCGGTAAGCCTCCCAGGCAATGCGCTCGAGCCGCGCCAGGGCTTCATCCTCGTCACGGTAGGCGGGGTCGGTAAAGCGCGCCATGAAGCGCTGCCGGAAAGTTTCGCGCGGCAGCGGCTCGCTCACCTGGCCCTTGCGGACATCGGCGGGATCGCCGGGATAGCGCTGCTTGCGCGGTGCATCCGGCGCCGGCTGGTTCGGCTTGTGCGTCGGGTCTGGCATAGGTGTCTCCGTGCGCCTCTGCAATGTGTGCTGGTGCAGGACATGCAAGATAGACGCCACCATCCGCCACCATCCGCGGCCATGTGCAGCGCGCGCGGCCACGCAGCTTTTACAGGCGGCTGCTGGCGCTGCATGTACTTTTTTCCTCGCTTGCGGCACCGGCGCGGCATTGCGACGACCGCTGGGCGGCGCTTCGCCGGTGCCGCGGCGCTGGCACGGAAAGTGCCGCCGCTGCCATCAATTCCATTCCGGATGCCGTCATGGACGTCATGGAAATCCTGCTCGATATGGTGCGCCGCGCCGTGGGCGAAGGCGACGAGCTGCAGTGGTGGCAAGGCGCGGTGCGCGCCGCGGTGATCTTCATCGCCACGTGGGCCATGCTTCGGCTGGCGGGCCGCCGCGCCTTCGCGCAGAAGAGTTCGTTCGACCTGTGCATCGTGCTGCTGCTGGGCGCCGTGCTGTCACGCGCGGTGGTGGGCGCAACCTCGCTCACGGTGGCATTCGCGGCCGCACTCGTGCTGGTGCTGCTGCACCGGGCAGTGGGCTGGCTCTCGGGCCGCTATCCCGCGTTCGACCGCGCCACAGGCGGGTATGCGCTGGACCTGCTGCACCAGGGCCAGCTGGATCGCAAGCGGATCGGCCGTGCCATGCTTACCGAGGAAGACCTGAAGGCCAACCTGCGCGCTACGCTGCAGACCGACAGCTTTGCCGACCTGACGCGCGTCGTGCTGGAGCGCGACGGCAAGGTAACGTTCGTGCGCCGGTCCAAGGAGGATGAGCCGGCGAAGAACCATCCTGCCGCACCGGCAGCGCCGGCCGTCTCGCGCGGCAATGGCGTGCCGGTCCGGTCGCGGAGTCGGCGTCAATGACCCGACGCAACGCAGGCGCAGGCTCGGGCGATAACCGCGGCATCGCCCGTTACCTCAGGCGCCACGGCATCCACGTAGTGACCGCGGAATCCTGTACCGCGGGCCTGATTGCATCGCGCATCGCAGAAGTGCCTGGCTGCGGCGATGTCCTGTATTGCGCCATCGTCGCGTATTCGCCATCGGCGAAGGAGCAGTTGCTGCGCGTGCCGTCGGGAACCATCCGCCGGTACGGACTGACAAGCGAAGAAGTATCGCTCGCGATGGCGCTGGGCGCGATGCAGCTCACCGGCGTCGACCTGGCGCTGGCGAACACCGGCGTGGCCGACGACGGCGGCGACGGTGACACCCCGGCCGGCACGCAATGCTTTGCATGGGTCTTCCGCAGGCCTGGTCACGCCGGCCGTGCCGGCCGCGCCCTTGAGGACGCGCCCGCGGGCGTGGCGGTGTTCACGGAAACCCGCCGCTTTCCCGGCGAACGCAATGCCGTGCGGGAAGCCGCGGCGGATTGGGCGCTGGCCCGGATCTGCCATTACCACGAACTGGCGCGCCGCGGCGAAGGCAACCGCGCCGCGGCGCCCGATGAATTGCCGGACACGCCTGCGGGCGCAACGGCATAACCCAGGGCCCTGGGCCCGACCGACGTAGTCTTGCAATGGAGACCATCATGAAACGCACCCTCGCTACCACGGCACTGGTCGTCGGCACTGCGCTCTGCCTGCCGGCCTTCGCCCAACAGGCTCCGGCCTCGCCTACCGCGCCGAACCCGAGTGCGCCACCGATCGAAGGCGCCGGCGCCTCGCGTAACCAGCCGGCCGCCACCGACATGACCACGGCGCCGACCGACACCACCAAGGACACCGCCAAGAAGTCCAAGTCCAAATCCGGCAAGCAGGCCAACACCGCCCGCAGCAAGAAGCCACGCGAACAGGGCGCGCCGCCGGCACCGACCGCCGATGCGCCGAGCGGCCCGAAGGGCGATTCGCCGGACCCGGCGACCAAGCAGTAAGCGCATGCCGTTGCGCATGCATCGAGCGCATGCATTGGGCGCAATCGTGGCGGGGCTTCAGCGGACAGGCCCTCGCGCGACGGGCGCTGCTCAGTTATCCCCGCGCAGCGCCCGGGTCGCCTGCGCCAGCGCGGCGTCACGCTCGCGCTTGCGCCAGCGGTGGCAGCGCCACAGTTCTTCCAGGTAGGGCAGGCCGGCGAGCAAGACGACCGCGATGAACAGTCCGCCCAGATAGCCCGGCGGCAGCGCTACGGGCTTCCACGCCAGCGCCAGGCGCGCCGGTTCGCTGCCGGCGCCGAACAGCGCCAGGAATTGGCCCCAGTACATCACCACCACGTATGAGGCGGCAGCCATCGGCAGGACTTCGAGCAGGCTGTGCATATGCTGCTCGACTGGCGCGATATGGCGGCGCTTGCTGGCGTACTGCACGTCCCACCACGCCGTGGCTTCGTGGATCACGAGCGCCGCCAGGACGACGGCGATCACCAGCGCATTGACCTCCAGGAACAGCACCATCAGCAGCGGCAGGCCGACCTCGGCCAGCATCAGCATGTGCAGCAAGGACTCGCGCACGCCCGCGTTGCGCTCGATGTGCGTGAGGCGATGGCACAGCCAGTCGCCTGCGCCGGCCAGCAGCCACAGCGGCACCAGGCCATACATGAGCACCAGGCGCACGGCATGCTCGAAGGCTTGCAGGTCGGCAGAGGCGGCAGTGGGCATGGTGGGAGGAGTGTCCCGACGATGTTCCGATGGTGACCGGTCAGGTGACCGGTTACGCGCGCACCGGCTGCGCCCGGTATTGCTCGCGCAGCACGCGGAACAGCTCGTGGTTGACCTGCACGCCGCGATACTGGCGCCGCACTACCGCCCGCAGGCGCGAGCCCAGCACATGTGCACGCAGTGCGCGCGCATAGCGCCGTTGCACCGCCTGCTCGCCCTTGCTGACCGCGAGCAGGATGGCGCGGTCCGAGCGGTGCTTGCCGCTCCCGCCCCGACAGGCTGCCGCCGGCATGGCCTCCGGCACCTGCCCCAGTTCCAGCAGGCACGCCTGCAGTTCCTGCGCAGCCAATGCGAAGGCATTGGCGCGGCTGGTCAGCAGCGACTTGAGATGCGGGTTGGCGGCGGCGTGTGCGGCGCGCCGGCAATCGTGCTCGCCCTCGCGCGAGATCGCGATCAGCGCGTTGAGCACCAGGATCTTTTTCTTTGCCATCGCACACCTGCCTGGTCCGCGGCCGGACCCGTGAAGTCATCGATCGGGGCCGGCGGAGGCCGGCGGTTGCTGGCGGGCGCCCCGGACATGGCGCATGTCGGTGCGGGACAAGGATAGTGGCTCTGCGCCTGCGCTGCCAGTGCTGTCGCGCGGCGCGCCAAAGGCCTGGCGCGAAGACGCTTGCCAGGCCTTGCGTGTTTCGCGCATGCCGCGCAGGTTCATCACGACCAGCGCCAGCTGCAGCACGATCAGCGCATACGCATCACCGTGCCATCCCCACGCGATCCACAGCACGTTGCTGGCCAGGAACACCCAGAACCCCGCGCGACGCCGTCCAAGGGAGCGCGAACCCACCAGCCAGGTGGCCAGCACCGTCACCACCATCGCCGGCCATTGCGCGGCCTCCAGCCACCAGTCCATGCATGTTTCCCCGGTTGTCCGTCACGACACCGGGCAAGAAACGTACCGGGCAAAGCGCCTCCGCGCCGCATGGCCGGCGCGGCCACTTTCTTGCCATTGGTCATGACGTACCCGGTACTTTTTACAAGCGGTAGCGTCAGACGCACATTAGCCTTACGCCGGAAAATCCTTTGGCGCGGCGGGGCCCCGCCGCATATCTTCTATCGAGCGGGCGTGCTGGCACGCACTTCGCATGGCTTTGCCATCCCGCCGGCTGGCCGTGTGGCGCCGGGCGGGTCATTGTTGCTCCGCCGGAGCTGAAACCGGGAGGATTTTGTGCGGATCTGCCAGATCGACCTGACCGGAACCCCGGATGCCGACGAACGCGCCTTGCAACGCGTGGCCGCGCTGGGCTTCGACCACGTACTGATCGGCGGCTGGCCGCACCTGTCGGGGACTGACACGCTGGCGGCGTGCGCCCGGCATGGGCTCGCGGCGCTGCTCGACATCTCACTGGACCGCTACAGCGCCGATGGGGAAGGCGCTCCCGATCCCGCCTGGATCGATACCGCGGCCCCCGCCTTCGCCCCCCACGAAACCGACAATCATCTTCCCGGCGCACGCCTGCGCTGGCATGACCCGCAAGTGGCCGATGCCCTGGTGCAATGGTGGGCCGCGCGCCTGCGGCTGGCATGGGCCTCGGGCGCCGCCGGCTTCTGCTGCCGGGCGCCGGCGCGCGTGCCCGGCAGGCATTGGGCAACGCTGGCCGACACCCTGCGCAACCACGCCGCGCCGCCTGAAGCGCGCGGCACGCCGCTGCTGCTGGCGTGGACGCCCGGTCTGACCCCCGCCCAACTGGACGACCTCGCCCCCGCCGGCTTCGATGGCGCCTTCTGCTCGCTGCCGTGGTGGGACTTCCGCAGCGCCTGGCTGACCGAGGAAATCGCGCGGCTGCGCCGCTTCGGCCGCGTGCTGGCGGCTCCGGCGCTGACCCCTGCGAGCCAGGATGCGCTCAGCGCACGCCGCGCGCTGTGGACCGCCGCCGCCATCGGCGACGGCATCCTGGTGCCGGCCGGCTTCGAAACCGGCGGAACGCTGGCGCGCGACCCGCTCGCTCCGGATGGCGCCAGCCACGACGGGGCACCCTACGACATCACGCATGAACTGCTCGAAGCGACCACCTGGCTCGCCTCGCGCGACCCCGCGCCGGCGCTGGCGGTGCGGCTGCTGAGCGGCCCGGAAGCACCGCTGACAGTGCTGGCAAGGCTGCCAGCGCCGAACGGCCTGTGCGCGGACCCCGCCACGGGCAATGGCTTCGCCGAGCCGGATGACGCCGCGGCGTTGACGGTGGTCCTCAATCCCGACCCGATGAAGCCCGGCACGCTCGGCGCCGACCGCGTGCTGAGCGCGCTGCCGCATGCCAGCGCCCACCTCGAAGCCACACCGGGCGGACCCGGCGGCACGCTCGATGCCAGCAACCGGCTCGATGCGCTGGGGTCGATCACGCTTGCACCCGCCGACATCCGGTTGTTTGAAGCGCCGCCGGTGCCGCTGACCCGGCCCGGCATGCCGCGCGCCGACGCGCGCGCGCCGCACGGGCACGAGACCCTCACCGCAACCGGGCTGGGCAGCGTGGTCGCCGCCATGGAATCGCCGCGCATCGCCATCGAGCATATCGAACCCGCGTGCGACGACGGCCGCTTCGCCGTGCGGCGCGTGGTGGGCGAGCGCGTGGAAGTCAGCGCCGATATCTGGATGGACGGTCACGACAAGCTCGCCGCCGCGGTGCTGTGGCGTGCGCCTGGCGAGACCGACTGGCACGAAGCGCCCATGCGGCATGTGGTCAACGACCGCTGGCAAGGCAGCTTCCCGCTGGTGGCGCTGGGCCGGCATGAGTTCACGGTCGAAGCCTGGCGCGATCCCTATGCCAGCTGGCTCGATGAAATCGGCAAGAAGCGCGCGGCCGGCCTCAACGTCGGCCTGGAGACCGAGGAAGGCGCCCGGCTGATTGCCGACGCGCTGCTGCCGCCTGAAGGCAAAAAGGGCAAGAACGGCAACAAACGAAGCAAAGGCAATGGCCGGAAGAATGGCGAGGCCCCTCCCCCGGACAGCGAACTGTCCGCCATCGTCGACGAACTGACCGCCGCCGCGGGCGATGACCAGCGACGCCTGGAACTCCTTCTGTCCGCACGCACCGCTGCCGCCATGCAGGCCCACATGGCCACGCCGGCAGGCAGGCAGTTCGCCTCGCGCCACCCGGTGGCGCTGCCGGTGGAAGCCGACCGCCTCGCCGCCCGCTACGCCAGCTGGTACGAGCTGTTCCCGCGCTCGCAAAGCAATGATGCGCAGCGCCACGGCACCTTCGACGATGTCATCGCGCGGCTGCCCGCAATCCGCGCGATGGGCTTCGATGTGCTCTACTTCACGCCGATCCATCCCATCGGCCGCACCCACCGCAAGGGCCGCAACAACAGCCTGCGCGCCGAGCCCGGCGAACCGGGCAGCCCCTATGCAATCGGCGGCGAGGAAGGCGGGCATGATGCCTTGCATCCCGAGCTGGGCACGTTCGAAGACTTCCGCCGCCTGTGCAACGCCGCCGCGGCGAACGGCCTGGAGATCGCGCTCGATTTCGCAATCCAGTGCTCGCCCGACCACCCGTGGCTGAAAGACCATCCCGAATGGTTCGCGCACCGCCCCGACGGCTCGCTGCGCTACGCCGAGAACCCGCCCAAGAAGTACGAGGACATCGTCAACGTCGACTTCTACGCCGCGCCGCCCGCCGGCGCCGCGCTGTGGCAGGCGCTGCGCGACGTGGTGATGCTCTGGGCCGACCACGGCGTGCGCATCTTCCGCGTCGACAACCCGCACACCAAGCCGCTGCCATTCTGGGAATGGATGATCGCCGACGTGCGCGCGCACCACCCCGACACCATCTTCCTGGCCGAGGCCTTCACGCGGCCGAAGATGATGGCACGGCTGGCCAAGCTGGGCTTCAGCCAGTCGTACACCTACTTCACCTGGCGCAATACCAAGTGGGAGCTGACCGAGTACCTGACCGAGCTGACACAGGGCCCGCTGCGCGAATTCTTCCGCCCGCACTTCTTCGTCAATACGCCGGACATCAATCCCTATTTCCTGCACCACGGCGGCCGCCCCGCGTTCCTGATCCGCGCGGCGCTGGCCACGTTGCTGTCGGGGCTATGGGGCATGTACAACGGCTTCGAGCTGTGCGAGAGCGCGCCGTTCGTGCTCGACGGCAAGGTGCGCGAGGAATACCTCGACTCCGAGAAATACCAGCTGCGCGCCCGTGACTGGCACCAGCGCGGCAACATCGTCGCCGAGATCTCGCGCCTGAACGAGATCCGCGCCGGCCATCCCGCGCTGCAAAGCCACCTGGGGCTGCGCTTCTACCATGCCGGCAGCGATGCCGTGCTGTGGTTCGCGCGCTTCGTTCCGGGTACCGACTACCTGTTCGGCGACGACGTGCTGCTGGCAGCGGTCAACCTGGACCCGCGCAACGCGCACGACACCGATATCGAGCTGCCGCTGTGGGAGTGGGGCCTGCCCGACCATGCGCGCGTGGCCGTGCACGAGCTGATGCGCGGCCAGCGCTTCGAGCTGCAGGGCAAGCACCAGCGCATCCGCCTCGACCCCGCGCAACTGCCGTTCGCGGTATGGCACGTGCGCCCGCTGGACCGGCCGGCGCCGCGCCCCGCCGCCGCGCCGGCATCGCATGATCCGCATGGCGCCTGACCGGCATACGTGGAGACACGATGAAACGCCTCACCGAAACCGCCAGCGCCGCGCTGCTCAATGCCGATCCGCTCTGGTACAAGGACGCGGTTATCTACCAGCTGCACATCAAGTCGTTCTTCGATGCCAACGGCGACGGCGTGGGCGATTTCGCCGGATTGCTGGCCAAGCTCGACTACCTGGTCAACCTGGGCGTCGACACCATCTGGCTGCTGCCGTTCTACCCGTCGCCGCGCCGCGACGACGGCTACGACATCGCCGACTACCGCAACGTCCATCCCGACTACGGCACGCTGGCCGAGGCGCGCCGCTTTGTCACCGCGGCCCATGCGCGCGGGCTGCGCGTGATCACGGAGCTGGTCATCAACCACACCTCCGACCAGCACCCGTGGTTCCAGCGCGCGCGCAAGGCCAAGCCCGGCTCGGCCGCGCGCAGGTACTACGTCTGGTCCGACCATGACCAGTCCTACGCCGGCACGCGCATCATCTTCTGCGACACCGAGAAGTCCAACTGGAGCTGGGACCCCGTCGCCGGCGCGTACTTCTGGCACCGTTTCTATTCGCACCAGCCGGACCTGAACTTCGACAACCCGCAGGTGCTCAACGAAGTGCTGTCGGTGATGCGCTTCTGGCTCGACATGGGCATCGACGGGCTGCGGCTAGATGCGGTGCCATACCTGGTCGAGCGCGAGGGCACCAGCAACGAGAACCTGCCCGAGACCCACGCCGTCATCCGCAGCATCCGCGCGCATCTCGATGAGCACTTTCGCGGCCGCATGCTGCTGGCGGAGGCCAATATGTGGCCGGAAGACGCGCAGCAGTACTTTGGCCTGACCGGCCCCGAACCGGAAGGCGACGAATGCCACATGTGCTTCCACTTCCCGCTGATGCCGCGCATGTACATGGCCATCGCGCGCGAAGACCGCTTCCCGATCACCGACATCATGCGGCAGACGCCGGAGGTGCCGCCCAATTGCCAGTGGGCAATCTTCCTGCGCAACCACGACGAGCTTACACTCGAGATGGTGACCAGCAGCGAGCGCGACTACCTGTGGGAGGTCTACGCCACCGACCGGCGCGCGCGCATCAACCTGGGCATCCGCCGCCGGCTGGCGCCGCTGATGGAGCGCGACCGGCGCCGCATCGAGCTGATGAACAGCCTGCTGTTCTCGATGCCGGGCACGCCGGTGATCTATTACGGCGACGAGATCGGCATGGGCGACAACATCCACCTGGGCGACCGCGACGGCGTGCGCACGCCAATGCAGTGGTCGCCCGACCGCAACGGCGGCTTCTCGCATGCCGACCCCGAGCGGCTGGTGCTGCCGCCGCTGCAGGGGCCGCTGTACGGCTACGAGGCCGTCAACGTGGAGGCGCAGGCGCGCGACCCGCACTCGCTGCTCAACTGGATGCGCCGCATGCTGGCGCTGCGGCGCAAGCATCGCGCGTTTGGCCGCGGCACGCTGCGCTTCCTCTTTCCCGGCAACCGCAAGATCCTCGCCTACCTGCGCGAGTACGAGGGCGAGCACATCCTGTGCGTCGCCAACCTGTCGCGCGCGCCACAGGCGGTAGAGCTCGACCTGTCCACCTTCAACGGGCGCGTGCCGGTCGAGATGATGGGCGCCACGCCCTTCCCCGCAATCGGCACGCTGACGTACCTGCTGACGCTGCCGCCGTATGGCTTCTACTGGTTCGTACTGAGCGACGAGGCGCAGCCGCCGTCATGGCATGTGGAGGCGCCTGAGCAGATGCCGGACCAGATCACCCTTGTGATGCAGAACATCGGCCGCCCCGAACTGACCGACGCGTCGCGCCGCGCCCTGGCCACCGAGGTGCTGCCCCACTACATCAGCCGGCGCCGCTGGTTCGGCGGCAAGCACGAGCGCATCGAGCGCGTCGGCATGGCGTACCTGCTGCCGTTCACGCGCGGCAGCAACGGCGAGGATGTCTACCTCGGCGAAGTCGAGGTGGCACTGCCCGGACGCACCGAGCGCTACCAGCTGCCGGTCGGCATCCTGTGGGACCGCGAGAGCCCCGACGGCATGTCGCAGCTGGCGCACGGGCTGTCGATGGCGCGCGTGCGCCAGGGCAGCCGCGTGGGGCTGGCCACCGACGGCTTCGTGGTCGAGCCGTTCGCGCGCGAAGTGGTGCAGGCGCTGCGCAAAGGCGTGGAGCTGCAGGCCGGGCCGGACCGGATCCGCTTTCGCGCCGAACCGGGCCTGGCGGCGCTGGAACTGGAGCGCGACCCGATCGAGTGGATGTCGGCCGAGCAGTCGAACAGTTCGCTGTCGTACAACAGCACCGCGGTGCTCAAGCTGGTGCGGCGGCTGTCCGGCGGCATCCATCCCGAGGCCGAGATGACGCGCTACCTGACCGCGCAGGGCTATGCGCATGCGGCGCCGCTGCTGGGCGAAGTGGTGCGCACCGGCGCCGACGGCGTGCCGCATACGCTGATGCTGATGCAGGGCTATATCCTGAACCAGGGCAACGGCTGGGACTGGACCCTGGACTACCTGGGCCGCGCCATCGACGATGCGCTGCCGGCCAAGGAAAGCGAGGACGAGTTCGCCGAGGCCATGAACGGCTACGCCGCGATGGCGGGCACGCTGGGGCGGCGGCTGGCCGAGCTGCATGCGGTGCTTTCGCGCCCGACCGACGACGAGGCTTTCGCGCCGGTGCCCGCAACGGAATCCGACGCGCGCGACTGGGCCGCGCAGGCGCTGCAGGCGCTGGAGCGCGCGCTGGCGACGGTCGACCAGCGCGCCGACAGCGTACAGGGCTCGGTGCCGCAGACGTTCGACGCCGATGTGCAGACCCTGACGGCCGCGCGCGGCGAGCTGCCCGCGCTGGTCGAGCAACTGGCCAGGGCGGCGCCCGGCAGCCTGCAGACGCGCTTCCACGGCGACTTCCACCTGGGCCAGGTGCTGATCGCGCAGAGCGACACCTACCTGGTCGATTTCGAGGGCGAGCCGGGCAGGACGCTGGACTGGCGCCGGCGCAAGACCTCGCCGCTGCGCGACGTGGCCGGCCTGCTGCGCTCGCTCGACTATGCCGCCGCCACGGTCGGCACCGATCGCCAGGAACGCACCCATACCGAGCTGCCGCCGCAGCTGGCCGAACGCCGCGCGCTGCTGCTGGAGCGCTTCCGCAGCACCGCCAACGAGGCCTTCCTGCAATGCTACCGCCAGCATATGGAAGCTTCGCCCGCACCGTGGGTCGACCCCGCTCAGCTGCAGCCGCTGCTGGACCTGTTCCTGCTCGAACGCGCCGCCTACGAGGTCGACTACGAAGCCGCCAACCGGGTGGCGTGGATCGACCTGCCGGTCAGCGGGCTGGCGCGCCTGCTGCGCAAGCTGCTGGGGCAGCCGGGAGCCCAGCCATGACCGCCCCGACAACAACAACCCGCGGCGCTCCGCGCACCGGCATGCTGCCGGGACACGAACTCGATGCGCTGCTGGGCGCGCGCCACCACGACCCGTTCGCGGTGCTGGGCCCCCACCATGACGGCGACGGGCTGCTGGTGCGCGCCTGCCTGCCCGGCGCCGTGGCGGCGCAGCTTGCCGGCGCCGACGGCGCCACGCTCGCCGAGATGGAGCGGCTGCATCCCGGCGGCATTTTTGCCGCGCGCCTGCCCGGCAACGCGCATCGTGCCGCCGCGCCGGACTACCGCATCCGCGTGACCTGGCCGGACGGCACCGAGCAGTGCAGCGCCGACCCCTATGCCTTCGACCTGCTGCTGGGCGAACTGGACCTGCACCTGATCGCCGAGGGCCGCCATTTCGAGCTGGGCGAGTGCCTGGGCGCGCAATGGCAGCGGGTGGACGGCATCGATGGCGTGCGCTTCGCGGTGTGGGCGCCGAACGCGCGGCGCGTGTCCGTGATCGGCGAATTCAACGGCTGGCACCAGGCGCGCCATCCGATGCGGCTGCGCCACCCCAGCGGCATCTGGGAGCTGTTCGTGCCGGCCGCGCTGGGCGCCGGGCCGGGCAGCCGCTACAAGTACGACCTGCTCGACCCGCACGGCACCGAGCTGCCCGACAAGGCCGACCCGCTCGCGCTCGCCACCGAAGCGCCGCCGCAGACCGCCTCGGTCGTGACCGCGCCGGGCAAGGGCGCGCCGCCGTTCGAATGGCATGACGGCGACTGGATGGCGCGCCGCGAGGCCGCCGATCCCTACGCCCTGCCGATGTCGGTCTACGAAGTCCATGCCGGCTCGTGGCTGCTTGCCGCCAACGACAACCGCCATGGCTGGGACATCCTGGCCGACAGGCTGGTGCCGTACGTGCAGGAGCTCGGCTTCACGCATATCGAACTGCTGCCCATCACCGAACACCCCTTCGGCGGCTCGTGGGGCTACCAGCCGCTGTCGCTGTATGCGCCGACCGCGCGGCTGGGACCGCCGCAGGCCTTCGCCGCCTTTGTCGACCGCTGCCACCAGGCCGGCATCGGTGTGATCCTGGACTGGGTGCCGGCGCACTTCCCGACCGACCCGCACGGGCTTGCGCGCTTCGACGGCACCGCGCTCTACGAACACATGGATCCGCGCGAAGGCTTCCACCAGGACTGGAACACGCTGATCTACAACCTCGGCCGCAACGAGGTGCGCGGCTTCCTGCTGGCCGGCGCGCTGCACTGGCTGGAGCACTTCCACGCCGACGGGCTGCGCGTCGACGCGGTCGCTTCCATGCTCTACCGCGACTACAGCCGCGAGCCGGGGCAATGGGTGCCGAACCGCTACGGCGGCCGCGAGAACCTGGAGGCAGTCGCGTTCCTGCGCGAACTCAACAGCGTGGTCCATGAACGCTGCCCCGGTGCGCTGACCATCGCGGAGGAATCGACCGCGTGGCCCGGCGTCACCGCCAGCGTGGCCAGCGGCGGGCTGGGCTTCGACTTCAAGTGGAACATGGGCTGGATGCACGACACGCTGCGCTACCTCGGGCATGAGCCGGTACACCGCGCCTGGCATCACCAGGACATGACCTTCGGGCTGGTCTATGCGTGGTCCGAGGCCTTTGTGCTGCCGCTCTCGCACGACGAGGTCGTGCACGGCAAGGGCTCGATGCTGGGCAAGGTGCCCGGCGACCACTGGCAGCGCTTTGCCGGCCTGCGCGCCTACTACGGCTTCATGTGGACCCATCCCGGCAAGAAGCTGCTGTTCATGGGCAGCGAGCTGGCGCAGTGGCAGGAGTGGAACCACGACGCCGAACTCGACTGGGCGCTGCTGGACCACCCCATGCACCGCGGCATGCATACGCTGGTGCGCGACCTGAACCGGCTCTACCGCGAGCTGCCGGCGCTGCACGCGCTCGACCACAGCCCCGAGGGCTTCCAGTGGGTGGTCGGCGACGACAACCACAACAGCGTGTTCGCGTGGCTGCGCCGCGCCGCGCCGGGCAGCCGCGAGGTGGTGCTGGTGGTGGTCAACATGACGCCGGTGCCGCGCCAGGGCTACCGGGTCGGCGTACCCTTTGCCGGCACCTGGCACGAATGCCTGAACACCGACGCCGGGTGCTATGGCGGCAGCAATGTCGGCAACGGCGGCACGGTGACAGCCGTGGACGTGCCCTCGCACGGCCAGCCCGCCTCGCTGGCGCTGACGCTGCCGCCGCTGGCCACGCTCGTGCTGCGGCTCGAGCCGACTGCGGGTGCGCCAGGCACCACGACATGACCCGACCGTTCGCGAACCGGCTGCTGCCCGGCAAGCCGTACCCGCTGGGCGCCCACTGGGACGGGCTGGGGGTTAACTTCGCGGTGTTCTCG
Source organism: Cupriavidus sp. L7L (assembly GCF_004353535.1). Taxonomy (NCBI): domain Bacteria; kingdom Pseudomonadati; phylum Pseudomonadota; class Betaproteobacteria; order Burkholderiales; family Burkholderiaceae; genus Cupriavidus; species Cupriavidus sp. L7L. Next base: position 331,325 of record NZ_SMNY01000010.1, on the reverse strand, counting down.
GCGCATGCTTCGCGCATCGACCTGTGCCTGTTCTCCGAGAACGGCCGCAAGGAACTGGCGCGCCTGCCGCTGCCGGAATGCACCGACGAGATCTGGCACGGCTACCTGCCCAATGCCGCGCTCGGCACGCTGTATGGCTACCGCGCGCACGGCCCCTACGATCCCGCGCACGGGCACCGCTTCAATCCGCACAAGCTGCTGCTGGACCCGTACGCGCGCCAGCTGAGCGGGCCGGTGCGCTGGGCCGACGTGCTGTTCGGCTACCGCCTGCAGAGCGCGCGCGGCGACCTGACGCCGGACCGCCGCGACAGCGCCCAGAGCATGCCCAAGGCGGTGGTGATCGACGAAAGCTTCCATTGGGGCGACGACCGCCCGCCCGCCGTGCCGTGGCCCGCCACCGTCATCTATGAAGCCCACCTGCGCGGCCTGTCGATGCTGCGCGACGACCTGTTGCCCAACCTGCGCGGCTCCTTCGCCTCGCTGTGCGACCCGCGCTTTATCGACCACCTGGTGCAGATGGGCATCACCACCGTGGAGCTGCTGCCGGTGCAAGCGATCCTGCAGGACCGCTTCCTGCTGGAGCGCGGGCTGCGCAACTACTGGGGCTACAACACCATGGCGTACTTCGCGCCGGAACCGGCCTACCTGGGCACCGGGCAGCTGCAGGAATGCAAGGTGGCAATGCGGCGCCTGCATGCAGCCGGCATCGAAGTGATCCTGGACGTGGTCTACAACCACACGTGCGAAGGCAACGAGCTGGGACCCACGGTATCGTGGCGCGGCCTGGACAACGCCAGCTACTACCGCCTGATGCCGGGCGACGGGCGCCACTACATCAACGACACCGGCTGCGGCAACACGCTCAACCTGTCGCACCCGCGCGTGCTGCAGATGGTGATGGACTCGCTGCGCTACTGGGTGGAGTGCTACCACGTGGACGGCTTCCGTTTCGACCTGGGCAGCACGCTCGGGCGCGAAGGCAACGGCTTCGACCAGGGCTCGGGCTTCTTCGATGCGCTGATGCAGGACCCGGTGCTGAGCCGCGTCAAGCTGATCTCGGAACCGTGGGACCTGGGCCCCGGCGGCTACCAGCTCGGCAACCACCCGCCCGGCTTTGCCGAGTGGAACGACAAGTTCCGCGACGCGGTGCGCCGCTTCTGGCGCGGCGACGCCGGCAAGCGCGGCGAACTGGCCGCGCGGCTGGCAGGCTCGGCCGACCTGTTCGACTGGCGCCACCGGCGCCCGTGGGCCAGCGTCAACTTCATCACCGCGCACGACGGCTTTACGCTGGCCGACCTGGTCAGCTACAGCGCCAAGCACAACGAGGCCAACGGCGAAGACAACCGCGACGGCACCGACGACAACGCCAGCGGCAACTGGAGCCCGGACGGCAGCGTCGAAGGCCCGACCGACGACCCCGAAATCCTGGAGCGCCGCAGCCGCGTGGCGCAAGCCCTGATGGCCACGCTGCTGCTCGCGCAAGGCACGCCGATGCTGACCGCCGGCGACGAATGGGGCCGCACCCAGCACGGCAACAACAACGCCTACTGCCAGGACAACGAGATCTCGTGGCTGGACTGGAAGCAGGCCCAGACGCCTGGTGCGCAGCCGCTGCAGCACATGGTGCGACGCCTGCTCGCGCTGCGCCGGCGGCTGCACGCGTTCACCGGCGACCGCTTCGCCCACGGACGCCAGGAACCGGCGCCCGGCATCGCCGACATTGCCTGGTTCGATATCGACGGCAATCCGCCCACCCCCGAGGAATGGGCCGACCCGGAAATCCGCACGCTGGCGCTGCGCCGCGCCGCCTCGCCGCCGCAGCCCGAGCGCCCGCAACTGGGCTCGCTGCCGGAAGAGGAGGGAGACGAGGACGATGCGCGCACCGTGCAGGTGACGCTGATGCTGCTCAACGCCGGTGAGGCCGACGCGTCGTTTTCGCTGCCCGCGCCCAGGCTGGCCTGGACCCTGCTCTTCGACAGCAGCCGGCCGGAAGCCACCGAGTCCGAGCTTGCCGGCGATCCGGTAGACGAAAGCCAGGTAGTGCCGGGGCATTCGCTGGTGCTGCTGGCTGCCCCGGCCCGCAGCCGCGAGAGCCCGCACCAGGAAAGCCCGCCGCTGGGCGCGCCGCAGGAAACACAGGAATGACCCGACGCATGCACCGCAGCGCAACACCGCCGCCAACGCTACTACAGAAGCTGGCGCTGCGCGCCGACCTGCAGCCGCACTGGACGGATGCCTGGAGCCAGCCCCGGATCGTGTCCGACGACGCGCTGCGGCGCGTGCTGGACGGCCTTGGCCTGCCCTGCGCCACCCCCGGCCAGTGCGAGGCCTCGCGCGCCTGGCTCGCGGCCGATGACGCCGCCCACACGCTGCCGCCGCTGGTCACGGCCGAGCGCGGCCAGCCGGTGGCGGTGCCGTGGCCGCACACGCTGCCGCAGCGCGCATACCGGCTGACGCTGGAAGATGGCGCCATCGTGAGCGGCACCGCCGTGCGCGCGCACGCAGACGGCAATCCGGCCGGCACCATGCTGCTGCCGCCGATCGACGTCTGCGGCTACCACCGGCTCGAACTGGGCGATGCGCAAACGGTGCTGGCAGTGGCACCGGCGCGCTGCTACGGCGTGGCGGACGCACTACGGCACGCCAACCGTGCAGCCACGGGCGCCGGCGCACGCCCCTGGGGGCTGGCGGTGCAGCTCTACAGCCTGCGCCGCGGCGCCGACTGCGGCATGGGCGACCTGACCGCGCTGGCCCGGTGCTGCGCCAGCGCCGCCGCCCTGCACGCCGACGCGGTCGCGATCAATCCGCTGCACGCCGGCTTTGCCGCGCTGCCGCAGCGGTACAGCCCGTATGCGCCCTCCAGCCGGCTGTTCCTGAACCCGCTCTACGCCGATCCCGCCGCGGTGTTCGGCCAGCAAGCGCTGGACGCGGCCATCGCGGCGCTCGGCATCGGCGAGCGACTGGCGGCACTGGAAGCGCTCACGGAAATCGACTGGATCGTGCTGGCGCCGCTGCGCTATGCCGTGCTGCACTGGCTCTGGCAGCGGCGCGAGACCCTGCTGCCACGCGCGGCGCTGGACGACTGCGCCGCCTTCCGCGCCCGCGGCGGCACGGCACTGCATGCGCATGCCTGCTATGAAGCGATCCAGGCGCAGCGGCTGGCCACGGCCAGCAATGGCATGAACCACGCATCGGCGCCGGACTGGCGCTGCTGGCCGGTCACGCTGCGCTCGCCCGCCGACGCCGCGGTGGCGGCCTTTGCCCGCGACCACGCCGACGACGTGGGCTACCACGCCTTCCTGCAATGGCTCGCCGCCGATGGCATGGCGCGTGCGCAGCGCGCCGCGCGCGACGCCGGCATGGCGGTTGGCGTGGTCTGCGACCTGGCGGTCGGCGCCGACCCGGGCGGCAGCCAGGCCTGGACCCGCCAGCAGGAAATACTGGCCGGCTTCCATGCCGGCGCGCCGCCGGACCTGTACAACCCGCTCGGCCAGGACTGGGGCGTGGCGGTGTTCACGCCGCGCGGCCTGCGCCAGAACGGCTATGCCGCCTTCCTGGAAATGCTGCGCGCCAACCTTTCCCATTGCGGCGGGCTGCGCATCGACCACGTGCTGGGCCTGGCGCGGATGTGGCTGGTGCCCGCGGGCGCATCCGCCAGTGACGGCGCCTACCTGCGCTACCCGCTCGAAGACCTGCTGCGGCTGGTGGCGCTGGAATCCTGGCGGCACCGCGCCATCATCATCGGCGAGAACCTCGGCACGGTCCCGCCCGAACTGAACGCGGCGCTGGCCGCGCGCGGCGTGCTCGGCATCGACGTGCTGTGGTTCCAGCGCGAGGAAGTGAAGGCGGCAGAGGCCGCGGCCGATCCGGCCACCGAAGCAGACCCCGCGCCGTTCCAGCCGCCCGCGCAGTGGCCGCCCGAAGCCATCGCCACCACGTCCACGCACGACCTGCCCACCGTCGCCGGCTGGTGGGCCGGACGCGACCTTGACTGGCGCGACCGGCTGAAGCTGCTCGCGCCCGGCGAATCCCTGGCGCAGGCCCAGGCAGGCCGCGCCCGCGAGCGCAGCGCGCTGTGGCGGGCGCTGAGCGACGCCGGGTTGTGCCACGGCCCGGAACCCGGTCCGGCGCACGCGCCGCTGGATGCCGTGCTGGCCTGGCTGGGTACCGCGCGCACGGCGCTGCGCGTGGTGCCGCTGGAAGATCTGCTGGGCGAGGCCGAGCAGCCCAACCTGCCCGGCACCACCAGCGTCCATCCCAACTGGCAGCGCCGGCTCGACCCCGACGTACGCGCGCTGGCCGACATGCCGGCGCTGCGCGCCCGGGCGCAATCGATCCGGCAAGCGGTTCGCAGTGGCCGCCACGGCACCCTGCATCCGCCGCCGCGCGGCTAGCCACCATGGAGGTGGCGCCGACCCCACCCGCGCCGCGATCCGGGCGCGCACCGTTCCCCCCATCCGCTAAGCTTGACCCACCAGCATGCGCAGGAGGTTCCGCCATGAAGGAAGTGATCCGGCCCGAGCACGCCGACGACACCCGTACCGCCCTGTCCGGCGCCAGCCTGCGCCGCGCGTTCCTGGACCACGTGTTCCATACCCAGGGCAAGCTGCCCGGCCACGCCAGCCAGAACGACCTCTACCAGGCCGCGGCGCATACCGTGCGCGACCGCCTGGTGCAGCGCTGGATCAGCACCGCCGAAGCCTACCTGGGCCAGCCTTCGCGCACTGTGGCCTACCTGTCGGCCGAGTTCCTGATGGGCCCGCACCTGGGCAACAACCTGATCAACCTCGGCATCTTCGACGAAGTGCACGAGGCCATGGCGGCGGCCGGGCTCGACCTCGACCGCATCCTGGAGCAGGAAGTCGAGCCGGGCCTCGGCAACGGCGGCCTGGGCCGTCTGGCGGCGTGCTTCATGGATTCGCTGGCGACGCTGGAGATCCCGGCGCTGGGCTACGGCATCCGTTACGAATACGGCATTTTCCAGCAAACCATCATGGACGGCATGCAGGTGGAGAAGACCGATACCTGGCTGCGCAACGGCAACCCGTGGGAGATCCAGCGCTCCGAATGGGCGGTGCAGGTGCGCCTGGGCGGCCACACCGAGCACTACACCGACGACCGCGGCCACTACCGCGTGCGCTGGGTGCCGGCCAAGACCGTTGCCGGCGTGCCCTTCGATTCGCCGATCCTGGGCTACCGCGTCAATACCGTGAACACGCTGCGGCTGTGGCGCGCCGATGCCACCGAGGCCTTCGACTTCCATACCTTCAACCGCGGCGACTACCTCGGCGCGGTGAGCAAGAAGGTGACGTCGGAGAACCTGACCAAGGTGCTCTACCCCAACGACGAAACCGCGCAGGGCAAGGAGTTGCGGCTGGAGCAGCAGTACTTCTTTGTCGCCTGCTCGCTGCAGGACATGCTGCGGCTGCTGGCCGTCGACGGCATCCCGGTGACGCGCTTCCACGAGAAGTTCGCGGTGCAGCTGAACGACACGCACCCGGCGGTAGGCATCGCGGAACTGATGCGGCTGCTGGTCGACGAGAACGACCTGCCATGGAACCAGGCCTGGGACATCACCCAGCGTGCCTTCGCCTACACCAACCACACGCTGCTGCCCGAGGCGCTGGAGCGCTGGCCGCTGCCGCTGTTCCAACGCGTGCTGCCGCGCCACCTGGAAATCATCCTGGAGATCAACGCGCGCTTCCTGGACGAGGTGCGCATCCGCTTCTACGGCGACGAATCGCGGCTGTCGCGGCTGTCGCTGATCGACGAGCACGGCGAGCGCAATGTGCGCATGGCCAACCTGGCGTGCGTCGGCAGCCATGCCATCAACGGCGTGGCCGAGCTGCACTCGCGGCTGATGCGCGAGGACGTGCTCAAGGATTTCTACGCGATGTGGCCGGAGAAATTCACCAGCATCACCAACGGCGTCACGCCGCGGCGCTGGCTTGCGCTGTCCAACCCGAGGCTGACGCGGCTGGTCACGGATGCGATCGGCGATGGCTGGATCTCCCACCTCGAACGCATCCGCGTGCTCGAGCCCTATGCCGACGACGCCGGCTTCCGCCGGCAATGGCAGGCGATGCGCCGCGCCAACAAGGAAGACCTGGCGCAGCTGATCCGCGACACCACCGGCGTGGTGGTGGACCCGTCGTCGATGTTCGATGTGATGGTCAAGCGCATCCACGAATACAAGCGCCAGCACCTGGCGGTGCTGCACGTGATCGCGCTGTACCACCGCATCAAGTCCGACGCGCACGCCGAGATCCAGCCGCGCACCTTCCTGTTCGGCGGCAAGGCCGCGCCGGGCTACGAATACGCCAAGCTGATGATCCGCTTCATCACCTCGGTCGCCGACGTGATCAACCGCGACCCGCAGGTGCGCGACCGGCTCAAGGTGGTGTTCCTGCCCAACTTCAACGTCACCTTCGGCCAGCGCATCTACCCGGCTGCGGACCTGTCCGAGCAGATCTCGCTGGCGGGCAAGGAAGCCTCCGGCACCGGCAACATGAAGTTCGCGATGAACGGCGCGCTCAACATCGGCACCATGGATGGCGCCAATATCGAACTGCGCGAGGCCGTCGGCAACGACAACTTTTTCCCGTTCGGCCTGACCGCGCCCGACGTCTATGCGCTGCGCGCGAGCGGCTACGACCCGGCCGCCTACTATCACGGCGACCCGCAACTGCGCGCGGTGATCGACCTGGTGCAGCAGGGATTCTTCTCGCGCGGCGATCCGGCGCTGTTCCGCCCGCTGTTCGATCCGCAGGCGGGGCACGATCCCTACCTGCTGCTGGCGGACTTCGCTTCCTATGTCGAATGCCAGCAGATCGTCTCCGACGCCTACGCCGACCCGGATCGCTGGCAACGCATGTCGGTACTGTCGTGCGCGCGTTCGGGCCGTTTTTCGTCGGACCGTGCCATCCGCGAATACTGCGAGCGCATCTGGAACGTCGGGCCGGTACCGGTGCGGCTGCTGCACCGTGCCAGCGGCGCGCCGTGGCAGGTTGATCCGGGTGCCCAGGGGCCGCGCGCGGCATAGCCATGCAGGCGCAAGACGCGCGCGCAGTGTGCGGTATCGCATGCGCGGGGCGCCGCATGCCGGGCAGTACTTTCTACAATCGCCCTTGTAACAAAGCTTTCGGCCCGGCCGCCCGCCTGCCCGCGCGCCGCACCGCAAAAGCGCCGTTCTGCTGGCATGGAGTTCGCATTGCGCTAGGGCCGCCGCAAGGCAACTTCCAGTCCGCACACCCAGAAGCCAATCGATGGCAGGAGCCGAACTTGAACGCGAACCCGTTTCCACTGGCCCCGGGTGCCAGGTCCGCCCTGCCCAGCCTGGCCCCGCTCGACTGCTTTGCCGCGCCTTCTTCACGGGCCTTCTCCTCCAACGACGAACATGCGCAGGACTACCTGTTCGGACCGGCCTGGCTGCCCGACGGACGCGTGCGCTTCCGCCTGTGGGCGCCCGACGCGGCCGAGCAAGGCCATCCCGTGCGGCTGGAGATCGCGGGCCTGGGACCGGTCCATATGGCGGCAGGGCCCAACGGCTGGTTCGAGGCGATCGTGCCGTGCTGCGAGGGCGCGCGTTACTGGTTCCGGCTCGACGACGGCACCACGGTGCCCGACCCGGCCTCGCGCTGGCAGGCAGACGACGTGCACGGCCCGAGCATCGTGCCGGCGCGCGACGCCGGTGCCTCGTACGCCTGGACCTGCCCCGACTGGCGCGGCCGGCCGTGGCATGAAGCCATCATCTACGAAATGCACGTTGGCCTGTGCGGCGGCTTTGCGGGCGCCGCGCAGCAATTGCCACGGCTGGCCGCGCTGGGCTTCACCGCCATCGAGCTGATGCCGGTGGCCGAGTTTCCCGGCGGACGCAACTGGGGCTATGACGGCGTGCTGCCGTTCGCGCCGGAGTCCGGCTATGGCACGCCGGACGAGCTGCGCGCGCTGGTCGACCGGGCGCACGCGCTCGGCCTGATGGTGCTGCTGGACGTGGTCTACAACCACTTCGGGCCTGAGGGCAACTACCTGCACCGCTATGCCAGCGCCTTCTTCCGCGCCGACCGGCGGACCCCGTGGGGCCCCGCCATCGATTTCCGGCGCCCGCAGGTACGGCGCTTCTTCACCGAGAATGCGCGCTACTGGCTGGAACAGTTCCGCTTTGACGGACTGCGGCTCGATGCGGTCCACGCCATCGAGGACGAAGGCTGGCTCGCGGCGCTGCCTGGCGAAGTACGCAGCATGCTGACCGATGGCGCCGGCGGCGACCGCCACCTGCACCTGGTGCTGGAGAACGACGACAACGACGCCGCGCTGCTGGCGCAGGGCTTCGACGCGCAATGGAACGATGACGCCCACCATGCGCTGCATGTGCTGCTGACCGGCGAGGACGACGGCTACTATCGCGACTACGCCATGCCCGCCGGCACTGTCGCTGCGGTCGATGCACGCGAGCATCGCCAACCCGCGCTGCGCCACCTCGCACGCGTACTGGCCGAAGGCTTCGCCTACCAGGGCGAGCCGTCGCAGCACCGTTCCGGCGGCGACACCGCCGCCGTCGCCAGCGCCGCCGTGTGCCGCGGCCAGCCCAGCGCGCATTTGCCGCCTACCGCTTTCGTCAGCTTTCTGCAGAACCACGACCAGGCCGGCAACCGCGCCTTCGGCGAACGGCTGGCCAGCCTGGCCGACCCGCGTGCGCTGCGCGCCGCGGTGGCGCTGCAGCTGCTTTGCCCGCAGGTGCCGTTGGTGTTCATGGGCGAAGAGACCGGCGCGCGGCAGCCATTCTTCTACTTCACCAGCCATCCGCCGGAGTTGGCCAGGGCCGTGCGCGAGGGCCGCCGCCGCGAATTCGCCGCCAGCGCGGCCTTCGGCGACGAGGCGCGTGCCGCCGCCATCCCCGACCCCAACGACCCGGCCACATTTGAAGCGTCGCGGCCGTCACTGGCGGACGACGCCGACTGGGCCCCCTACTACCGCGAACTGCTGTCGATCCGGCGGCGCGAACTGCTGCACCGGCTGCCGGGCTGCCAGTCTGCCGGCGTCGATATCCTCGGCCCCGCGGCGCTGTGCGCGCGCTGGCGGCTGGTGGACGGCATGGAGCTGAGCCTGTGGCTGAACCTGGGCGACGAAGCGGTGCCCGCCAGCCGCTCCTGCCGCGACCAGCGCACGGCGCTGCACGAGAGCGCACCGGGCGCCGCCGCGGAACTGTCCGCCGGCATGCTGCCGCCGCTGGCCTGCGTCGCCACCCTGTGCGAGCCCGCCGCGGCGCGCCCAAGGTAATGCCTGACGCGGCAGCCACCGCGCCGGCACCCGCGCGCGGCCTGCCGCGCGCCACCGCCCGGCTGCAGCTGCATCCTGGCTTCACCTTCGCCGATGCCGCCGGCGTGGTCGACTACTACGCCGCGCTTGGGGTCAGCCACCTGTACCTGTCGCCGGTCTGCGAGGCCAGGCCCGGCTCCACGCACGGCTACGACGTCACCGACTTCACCCGCGTGCGCGCGGAACTGGGCGGCGAGGCGGGCCTGAAGGCGCTGGCGGCGCGCGCGCGCAGTGCCGGCCTCGGCCTTATCGCCGATATCGTGCCCAACCACATGGCGGCGGACTGCACCCACAACGGCTGGTGGCGTGACGTGCTGGCGCACGGACGCGCCAGCCCCAATGCCGGCTGCTTCGATATCGACTGGACGCCGTGCGACCCGGCGCTGCATGGCAAGGTCCTGCTGCCGATCCTGGGGCAGTCGTACTGGGACACGGTCGTCGCCGGCGAGCTGCGGTGGGTGCCGGCCAGCGGCGAACGGCCAGCCCACGTACGCTACTTCGACCATGTGCTGCCGCTGGCGCCGGACAGCCTTGACGCGGAAGCCACCGCCAACGCCAACTGGTACGACACCACCCAGCCCGCCGGACGCACCCGGCTGCACGCGCTGCTGGAACGCCAGCACTACCGGCTGGCCTGGTGGCGCACCGCGGCCGCCTCGCTGAACTGGCGCCGCTTTTTCGAGATCAGCGACCTGGTGGGCGTGCGCGAGGAAGACCCGCAGGTCTTTGACGCGGTCCATGCACTGGTCTTCCGCCTGCTGCGCGAAGGCTGGATCGACGGCGTGCGCGTGGATCACGTCGACGGACTGGCCGATCCCGCCGGCTACTGCCGCCGGCTGCGCGCGGAGCTCGACCGGCACGCCGCGGCGCGACCGCCATTGCTGGCGCTGCAGCGCCCGTGGCTCGTGGTCGAGAAGATCCTTGGCAGCGGCGAGCGGCTGCCGCCGGACTGGCAGGTGGATGGCACCACGGGCTACGACTTCATGGACGACGTGGCCGCGGTGCTGCACGACGAGGCAGGCGAAGCCGCGCTGACCGCGCTGTGGGCGATGACCAGCGGCGACGCGCGCCCGTACGCCGCGCACGTGCGCGAGGCCCGTTGCCTGGTGCTGCGGCGGCACCTCGTCACCGAATGCGCGGGCGTGACCGCGCGCCTGCACGCCAGCGCACAGCGCGAGCCGGGCACGCGCGACCTCACGCTGGCGGCCCTGCGGCATGCGCTGATGGCGCTGATGGCGGCCGTGCAGGTCTACCGCAGCTACTACGACGCGCAGCCGTCGGCGCGCGACGCCGCCGCCGCGCATGCCGATGACGCCATGGTCGATCAGGCCCTGCAGTCCGCGCGCGGAAGCCTGGCGCCGGACGAGGTGGTGGCGCTGGCATTCATCGCCGGCTGCCTGCGCACGCAGGCGGCACCGGACAGCGACACCGGCGTGCTGCGCCGCCGCCTGCAGCAGCTGATGCCGGCGCTGGCGGCCAAGGCGGGCGAGGACACCGCGTTCTACCGTTATGGCCGGCTGCTGTCGCGCAACGAGGTGGGCAGCGACCCGGCGCAACTGGCCATGCCGCCGGCGCAGTTCCACGCCCGCATGGCTGCGCGCCGGCTGGCCGGCCCGCATGCGATGCTGGCCACAGCGACGCATGACCACAAGCGCGGCGAGGACGCGCGCATGCGGCTGGCCGTGCTCAGCGAGCTGCCGGGCACTTTCGCCGACGCGGTTGCCGCGTGGGAGCGCGACTGCGCGTCACTGGTGGCCACGCTGCCGCGCGCGCCCGACGCGGCCGACCGGCTGATGCTGTACCAGGCGCTGGTCGGGGCATGGCCGATGGATCCGATAGACCATTCCGGCGACGGGGCGCCGGTACCCGAAGCCTTGCTCGCACGGATTTCCGCTTGGCAGGTCAAGGCCATCCGCGAAGCCAAGCGCCACGGCAACTGGACCTGCCCCGATGCCGAATACGAAGCGGCATGCGAGGCCTTCCTGCGCGGGATCGCGGCGGCGTGGCCGCAGGGCGTGCTGGCGCAGATCGGCCGCTTCGCCGGGCGCATTGCCACCGCCGGCGCCGTGAACAGCCTGGCGCAGGTGCTGGTGCAGCTGACCGCCCCCGGCATTCCCGACCGCTACCAGGGCACCGAAGGCTGGGACCTGAGCCTGGTCGATCCGGACAACCGCCGCGCGCCGGACTACGTCCGGCTGCAGGCACGGCTGGCGTGCGGCGCGGGCTGGGCGCACTGGCTGGCACACTGGCACGACGGCAGGCTCAAGCAGCAGCTGGTGCGCCATGTGCTCGCGGCACGCGCCGCCGACCCCGCGCTGTTTGCCGACGGCCAGTACAGCATGCTGGCCGCGCAGGGCGCGCTGGCGCAGCAGGTGCTGGCGTTTGCGCGCAGCATCGACTCGCGCCAGGCCATCACCGTGGTCACGCGGCTGTCGGCGGCGCGGGTCGACCCGGCCGTGCCGCGCATTCCGCCGGCGTGCTGGGGCGACACCACGCTGAACCTTGGCGCGCCGCAGCCCGGCCGCTGGATCGACGCACTGACGGGTCACCGGCTCGATGCGCCCGCCGGGCGCCTGCGCCTGCGCGACGTGCTGGGCGGGCTGCCGGTAGCACTGCTGCTGCGCGAGCCCTGACGCGCGCGTCACAAGCGCGGCAATTGCGGAATCGGGGCTCGCGAAGCGAGCGGGGTCAGCGGCGGGCGCGGGGCGCCCGGCGCCGCATAGGGTCCTGGCAGTTCCTTCGGTCCATGCGGACGCTGCAGCCCGTGCGGCTCATGCGGGACCGCCTGGCCATGATGGAAGGGCTCGGCCCCGGCGGACGGATCGCGCTGGGCCTGGCTGGGCGAGGCACTGCGGTCCTGCGGCAGGTAGGGCCGGATCACGACGGCGACGTAGTCGTCTTCCTTCGGCGTCACCACGATATAGGCAAGGCCGGACATGACCAGCCCCACTTCGCCCAGTTCGGTGGCAATGCGCGCCACGATAAAGCGCTGCAGCAGCATCGGGTTGACGCTGTCGTCGATCGCAAGTGCCGCAGTGCAGATGGTCAGGAAGCAGCGCTCGACTTCGCGGCAGACCACCACCACTTCATCCAGCGCATAGCCGGAATGGCTGGCACGCACCAGCACCGAGACGCCGGAACTGGGCGCGGCGCGGTGCCAGCCGGGCTTGATCTTGAAACTGGGGAGCGTCAACCCCGAGCCCGTATCCTGCGCGACTGTATTGAAGCGCTGGGCGAAGTCCAGCGGAGTGATCGCGAGCAGCTGGCGTTCGACCGGCGCCGAGGAGACCGACACCGAAGAGGCCAGGACGACGGTGGACAGGATGCTGGCGAAATTCATTTCTACCCTCGCAACAGGATGTGCCGCTCCCCCCGGCCGGCTGCGCTGATGGGCCCGTCGGCATGCGGCAAACGGGACTGCCGCGGCGTGGGGCCGGCGTGGCGGGTTGTGCTCGGCGGCACATGCCGTACGCCAGTTCTGGCCAGCATTGCTTTCACTATAGACAGGTCCGCACACAAGCACACGGCACCACGCAAGCGGCGCGCCACCTGTCGCGGTGCCTCCGCCGCGGGCGGCCCCGACGGCACCACCCCGACGGCACCATTTACGCCCGCCAGTGGGACGCATGCACTTTCTGCAGCTACTGTAAAAAGTACGGCGCGCGCCGTCGGCGAAACGCCGCCGCATGGTCCGCCACGCTGCGGCGCAACGCGCACAACCAGCCCTTACGGCCGGCGGGAACGGAGCTTGCAGGTCTTTGGGGCAGGTGCGGGCAACGTTGCGCAGCCCGCCGCTCATGCAGTACGGTGCGCCGTACAGGAGGATCGCCATGAAATTACGTACTCGCTCCCGCATTCGCCGCCTGGCGCTGCCGCTGGCGGTACTGATTATGGCAGTTGCGCCGGCGGCGCCAGCCGCACCCGCCGATGCGCCAGCGGCTCCATCCTCGACGGGCCGCACCGCCGCGCCGCGCGACACCGAAATCGCCAGCGACCGTGCCATTACGTCGGAAGTCCGTGCGCGCCTGGCGAACGCCCGCACGCTGGACCCGGCGAAGATCCGCGTGTCCACCATGGACGGCGTCGTCAAGCTTGAAGGCTCGGTGCGGGACGACAAGCAGCGCGTCATGGCCATGGAACTGGCGCGCTCGGTGCGCGGCGTGACCGCGGTATCCGACGAACTGCGTGCCGGTACGGACTGACGACGCAGATACGTGAAATTGCCCCTGGAGACACCATGAGCACCCATCGCCAACCCGACCATGACACCACCCGGCGCCGCAGCGAGCCGCGGCCGGACCCGCACAAGGGCGGGCCCGACACCGAGCATGAGCGCGGCAAGCCGGGACGCGACCGCCGCCACGACGTCGAGCGCGAGCACGACATTCCCGACGAGAACGGCGTGCCGCCTTCGGTCAGGCGCCGCAGCGGCAATCCGGAGGAAAGCGAACCCCCGGTGGAGAACACCTGACGGCTGCCGGGAAGCCACACCGGACCGCACAGGAGAGACTAAAGGAGAAAGCATGAGCAAGACCGTACGTACCGGCGCCCGCCACAGGGACCGTGTCGGCAGCACCAGCGGCACGCGGCGCGACGGCGCGCAAGCTTCCGCCGGCGGCGGCCGCCCGCGCGACAAGACCGCGACGGGCGCCGCGCGGGCGCAGGCCGGCAATATCCCGAGCACGCTGGACCCTGATCTCGAGCAAGAGCCCAGCGACATCGAGAGCGAGATCGAGCAGCGCGACGAAGACGCGCACATGCCGCCGGAAGACGAAATCCCGGAAGAAGAGATTGCCGACGAAGTGGTGCGCGCGGCCGAAGGCCTGCCGGCCGAGGTGCCGGTCGACAAGGCCGACCGTACCGACGACCGCGAAGAGCACCCGCCGAACCCGCCCCGGGTCAACAAGGACTGAAGCGCAGGGCAGAAAAAAGGGCGGCCTTGCCGCCCTTGCCATTCTCCCGAGCTCTCCCCCGCCCCTACTCGGAAGCCAGCAACCCGTAGCGCTGCACGCGGATGTGGTTGATCACGTCCTGCACGCCGAACACGCGCTCCGCAATGTCCTCGATATCGTACTTGGTGCGGCGGTCGTTGACCTTGCCTTCCAGCGTCACCACGCCCTCCTGCACGCGGACTTCGACATCGCTGACATCGAGTTCGTCATCGCGCGCCAGCCGGTTGCAGACATCGTCGTGGATGCGGTCGTCGTCGCGCCGGTAGTTGCGTGGGCCGGCGGGACGGCGCTGCGTGGGGGCGTCCCACTCGTCGCCAAGGTCGCCAATGTCGCCATAGCCGCGCGCCTCGCGCTCATAGCGCTCGTCCTGCCAGCGCCGATAGCCATAGCGCTCTGGCTCGCCATAGCCGCCATGGCCGCCATCGCGCTCATTGCGCTGGTAGCGGCCTCGGCCCGCGCCCGCCGGACTACGCCGCGACCATTCGTCCTCGTAGCGGGCGTCGTCGCCGCCACGGCTGGCATAAGTACGCTCGGCCGGCCAGCGCCATTCCTCGACGTACAGTCCATACCACTCTTCGTCGCCTGGCGTTACGTCCTGGGTCTGGTCGCGGGGAAGACGCTCCGCGGCATTGCCATAGCGGCCGCCGCTGAGTTCTCGCTGGCGCCGGTTGCGCGACTCGGCCGGAATGCCGCTGTAGCCCTGTTCGTTGCCGCCATATTGCTTGTCGGGGCGCCTGCGCAGGTAGTTGTCGTCGCTCTGTCTCATCGTCGTGCTCCTATGTTTGCCGGATGCTTGGCCTCTGTTTGCCTATGCTTCGGCACGGATCTCCGGGCCCGCGGCGGCCGAAGGTGCTTCTGCCAACGGCACTTCGAAGCAGGCCAGCAACGGCAGGTGGTCCGAGGCAACGCGCGCCAGCGGCGAGCGGTGGCTGGCCACCGAGACCAGGTGCGCGCGCGGCGAGACCCAGATCCGGTCCAGCGCGAATATCGGCATGCGCGAAGGAAACGTCGCCGTGTGCGGGGTATGTTCGAAATACGCGTGCAGCCAGCGCAGCGGGCGCCCCCACAAGAACCACTCGTTGACGTCGCCCAGCAGGATGGTGGGCAACGGCGGCGCCGCGGCCACGTAGTTCAGCAATTGCTGCACCTGGTGGCGCCGTTCGCCGGGGCGCAGGCCCAGGTGCGTGGCAATGACGCGCAGCGCGCTGGCGTGCCCCGATGCGGTACAGGCAAGCGTGACGTCGATCGCGCCGCGCGCCTCGCAGCCCTTCACCGTGAGGTCGATCTGGTTGACCGCCTGCGGCGCAAAGCGCGTCAGCAGCGCATTGCCGAAATCCGCATTGCCGCGCACGCGGGTAAAGCCCGACACCACGTGCATGCCGGTGTGCCCGGCCAGGTATTCGAGCGTGTGGTCGTTGCTGCTGCCCGACTCGACTTCCTGCAGCGCGACGATATCGGCGCCCAGTTCTTCCAGCACCGCGGCGATCCGGTCGGGCCGGTAACGGCGGTCGGTACCGACGGCGCGATGGATGTTGTAGCTGACCACCGTCATGCGCGCGAGCCCGGCGGACCGAGTGGGTCCGCAGTTCAGCGCCTGGCTGGCATCCGGCACGCTGAACTGGTCGTTGGCCGCTTGCGCGCTGTGGAGTCCGTGCGCTTGCGCAGGAATTACAAGAGGCGGTAAGTCCGGTTGCATTCGCATTTTGCCGCGCGCCTTCCCCGCTGGAAAGGCTGGAAAGGCCGCTGCCGGCGCGGCATGATGCCGCGCACCTGGCTAGCGGCCGTTGCGAAAATCGCAGTCAGGCGATCAACATCAGGCACCGTCCAGGAACTGGCTGCGCGGGCCAAGGCGGCGGCCCAGTTCCGGGCTGACCCAGCGCGTGCCTTCCATGTACGGATCAGCCGTGCGCTGCACAGGCGCGGTGGTCATGCCAGGTTGCGCCGGCACGGTAGAAGGCTGGGCCTCGGGCGCGGGCGCGAGGTCCTGGCGCGTGGGAGCGTTGGCGCCCTGCGTGTATGGATCGAACTTGTCGGTGCTGCGTGCGCCCTGCGAATAAGGATCATAGGTGCCGCGCGGCGTGCCAGGCGTCATCTGCGCCATGGCGGGAATCGCAGCGGCGGCGAGCGCGATGGCGGCGAGGAGCCGGCTGGGTCGGATATGCTTCATGGTTACCTCCGTTCAGGGCGCGATGTGCGCGCCAGCAACCATGAGCAAGCGAAAGGCGTGCCTGTGCCGTGTGGCCCTGGCTACGCCCTCGCCTGCGGCAAGGAGCTCAGGCCATG
The DNA here is from genome assembly GCF_004353535.1 of Cupriavidus sp. L7L. Lineage (NCBI taxonomy): Bacteria > Pseudomonadati > Pseudomonadota > Betaproteobacteria > Burkholderiales > Burkholderiaceae > Cupriavidus > Cupriavidus sp. L7L. The sequence goes on along the minus strand of NZ_SMNY01000010.1, from coordinate 314,772 downwards.
CTGACCTTGCCTGGCGCGCCGGCCTGCTCCGTCTCCGCCTTGCCGCGCGCCAGCACCGGCACCAGCGCTGCGCCGGTATGGCTGGCCTGGATCCGCGCCAGCGACTCCGGATCGGCCGCGCCGACGATGGTGCCGCCGCCCGCGCCGCCTTCCGGTCCCAGGTCGATGATCCAGTCGGCCTCGGCGATCACGTCGAGGTCATGCTCGATCACCACCACGCTGTGGCCGCCGTCGGTGAGGCGATGCAGCACGCGGATCAGGCGCGCCACGTCGGCCATGTGCAGGCCGACGGTAGGCTCGTCCAGCACGTACAGCGTGTGCGGCGCCTTCTGGCCGCGGCGGGTGATGTCGTCGCGCACCTTGCTCAGTTCGGTGACCAGCTTGATGCGCTGCGCCTCGCCGCCGGACAGCGTCGGCGATGGCTGGCCCAGTGTCAGGTAGCCCAGCCCCACGTCCTTCATCAGCTGCAGCGGGTGCGCAATATTGGACATCGATGCAAAAAATTCCACTGCCTCATCGATCTCCATGGTCAGCACGTCGCCGATGTTTTTGCCGCGCCAGGTGACGGCGAGCGTCTCGGGATTGAAGCGCTGTCCGTGGCAGACGTCGCATGGCACTTTCACGTCCGGCAGGAAGCTCATGCCGATGGTGCGCACGCCCTGCCCTTCGCACGCGGGACAGCGGCCATCGCCGGTGTTGAAAGAGAAGCGCGACGCGGTATAGCCGCGCGCACGCGCCTCGAGCGTATCGGCGAACAGCCGTCGGATCGTGTCCCATACGCCGATGTACGTCGCCGGGCAGGAACGCGGGGTCTTGCCGATCGGGGTCTGGTCGACTTCGAGCACGCGATCGATCGATTCCCAGCCGGTGATGGCCTCGCAGCCATACCAGTCGTGGTCGACCTTGAGCGGCTTCCTTGCCGTCGACTTGCTCGTCCTGGCCTCTTCCCTGGCCGCATTGCGCGCGCGGCGCGTGGCCGGCGACGACAGCACCGAGCGGCCCACCGCATCGAGCAGGTTCGTCATCAGCACGTCGCGCGCCAGCGTCGACTTGCCCGAGCCTGACACGCCGGTGATCGCCACCAGCCGCGACAGCGGGATGCGCGCGTTCACGTTGCGCAGGTTGTGCAGCGAAGCGCCGTGCACTGTCAGCCATTCGGCCGGGTCGGCCGGCTTGCCGGCCGCGCCCGGCTGCACCGGGCGGCGCGCCTGCAGCGGGTGGATGATCGGCTGTGCCAGGAACTGGCCGGTGGTGGAAGCCGGCGCCGCGGCAAGCTCCGCCACGCTGCCCTGCGCCACCAGAGTGCCGCCGCGCTTGCCCGCGCCGGGGCCGATGTCGATGATGTGGTCGGCGCGGCGGATGGTGTCTTCGTCATGCTCGACCACCACCAGCGTATTGCCCTTGTCGCCCAGCTTGCGCAGCGCATCGAGCAGGATCTGGTTGTCGCGCGGGTGCAGGCCGATGGTGGGCTCGTCCAGCACGTAGCACACGCCCTGCAGGTTGCTGCCGAGCTGCGCCGCGAGCCGGATGCGCTGCGCCTCGCCGCCGGACAGGCTGGGCGCGGCGCGGTCCAGGCTCAGGTAGCCCAGGCCCACTTCCTCCAGGAACTGCAGGCGGCTGCCGATCTCGCTGACCACGTCGCGCGCGATCTCGGCGTCGCGGCCGGCCAGGCGCAGGCCGTCGACCCAGCGGCGCGTATCGGACACGGTCCATTGCGCCACGTCGACGATGGCCTGCGTGTCGAACGTGACCGCGCGCGCCACCGGGTTCAGGCGCGTGCCATGGCAGTCGGGGCACGGCGCTTCGCCCACGCCTTCCGGTTCCAGCTCCTCCGACGGCAGGCTCTGCTCGCGGCCGCGGTTGTCGTCGGCCAGCACGGTATCGTCGAACGCCGCGCGCTGCTCGCGCGTCAGCGCCAGGCCGGTGCCGACGCAACTGCCGCACCAGCCGTGCTTGCTGTTGTACGAGAACATGCGCGGGTCGAGTTCCGGATAGCTGGTGCCGCACTCGGGGCAGGCGCGCTTGGTCGAGAACACCTTGACCTCGCCCACGTGCGCGGTGCCGCCGTTGGTCATGGCGTGGCCCAGCCCGTCGAGCGGCGCCAGCAGGTGCATCACGCCCTTGCCCGCTTCCAGGGCCTGCGCCAGCAGTGCGCGCAGTTGCGGCTCGTGCTCCGGCGTGATGACCAGGTCGCCGACTGGCAGCTCGATGGTGTGCTCGCGGAAACGGTCCAGGCGCGGCCACGGATCGACCGGCAGGAACTCGCCATCGACGCGCAGGTGTGTATTGCCGCGCGCCTTGGCCCATTTCGCCAGGTCGGTATAAACGCCCTTGCGGTTGACCACCAGCGGCGCGAGGAAACCAACGTGCTCGCCGCGATGGTCGCGCAGCAACTGCGCGGCGATCGATTCCGGGCTCTGCGACGTCACCGGCGCGCCGTCATGCACGCAGTGCTGGATGCCCAGCTTCACGTACAGCAGGCGCAGGAAGTGCCAGACTTCCGACGTGGTCGCCACCGTGCTCTTGCGGCCGCCGCGCGACAGGCGCTGCTCGATCGCGACGGTGGGCGGGATGCCGTAGACCGCATCGACCTCTGGCCGGCCCGCCGGCTGCACGATCGAGCGCGCATAGGCGTTGAGCGATTCCAGGTAGCGGCGCTGGCCTTCGTGGAACAGGATGTCGAACGCCAGCGTCGACTTGCCCGACCCGGACACGCCGGTGACGACGTTGAACTTGCCGTGCGGGATATCGACGTTGAGCGACTTCAGGTTGTGCTCGTGCGCGTTGACGATGCGCACCACGTCCTCGCCCTCGATCTCGCGGCGCGCGCGGCGGGCCTGCAAGACCGCCTGCAGCGGCACGCCTTCGGACTCGGTGCCGGCGGCACGTTCCGCGGCCAGCATGCCGGCTTCGCCGAGCGCGGCGTCATAGTGGATCAGCGCCTGGCCGGTATGCGACTCGGCGCAGCCTTTCACGTCTTCCGGCGTGCCGGTGCAGACTACCCGGCCGCCGGCATCGCCGCCTTCGGGGCCCAGGTCGATCAGCCAGTCGGCGGCGCGGATCACGTCGAGGTTGTGCTCGATCACGATCAGCGAATGGCCGCTGTCGAGCAGCTTGCCGAAGGCCAGCATCAGCTTGGCGATATCGTCGAAGTGCAAACCCGTGGTCGGCTCGTCGAACATGAACAGCCGGCGCGGCAGTGTATTGCCGCGCGTGCGCGACGGCGTGGCCTGCGCGGCTTCGGCCAGGAAGCCGGCCAGCTTCAGGCGCTGCGCCTCGCCGCCCGACAGCGTCGGCACGGGCTGGCCCAGCTTCATGTATTCGAGCCCGACATCGACAATGGGCTGCAGCACGCGCAGCACCGCGGCATCGCCGGCAAAGTAGGACGCAGCTTCGCTGACGGTCAGCTCCAGCACGTCGGCGATGCTGAGCGCGCGCGGCGGCTGCCCGGCGATGGCGCGCTCGATCTTCACCTCCAGCACTTCGGGTCGATAGCGGGTGCCGTCGCAATCCGGGCAGCGCAGGTAGACGTCGCTGAGGAACTGCATCTCGACGTGCTCGAAGCCCGAGCCGCCGCAGGTCGGGCAGCGCCCGTCGCCGGAGTTGAAGCTGAAGGTGCCCGCGGTATAGCTGCGCTGCAGCGCCATCGGCGCCCTGGCGAAGATCTTGCGGATCTCGTCGAACGCGCCGACATAGCTGGCCGGGTTGGAGCGCGCGGTCTTGCCGATCGGCGACTGGTCGACGAAGACCACGTCATCGACCAGGTCCGCGCCGCTCAGCTTGCGGTACGCCCCCGGCGCTTCGGTCGCCTTGCCGAAATGCCGAGCCATCGCCGGATGCAGCACGTCCTGCAGCAGCGTGGACTTGCCCGAGCCGGACACGCCGGTCACGCACACCAGCCGCTGCAGGGGGATCTCGACGGTGACGTCCTGCAGGTTGTGCTCGGTCGCGCCTTCCAGCACGATGCGCGGCAGCGCGTGGTCGACGGGGCGGCGTTGCCAGTGCGAGGCATCGGCCACGCGGCGGCGCCCGCCGAGATAGGCACCGGTCAGCGTGTCGGCATTGCGGATATCGGACGGCGTGCCGTCGAAAATGATATTGCCGCCGCGCTCGCCCGGGCCGGGGCCCATGTCGATCAGGCGGTCCGCGGCGAGCATCACCGACGGATCGTGCTCCACCACCACCAGCGTGTTGCCCGCGTCGCGCAGCCGGTGCATGGCCTCGACGATGCGGTTCAGGTCGCGCGGGTGCAGGCCGATGCTGGGCTCGTCCAGCACGAACAGCGTGTTGACCAGCGAGGTGCCGAGTGCGGTGGTCAGGTTGATGCGCTGCACTTCGCCGCCGGACAGCGTGCGGCTCTGGCGGTCCAGCGTCAGGTAGCCAAGGCCGACGTCGCACAGGTACTTCAGCCGCGTGCGCACCTCGGCCAGCAGCAGCTTGAGCGCGTCGTCCAGCATCGCGCTGGGCAGCGTCAGCTCGTCGAAGAAGCGGCGGATGCGCTCGATCGGCAGCAGCATCAGGTCGTGCACGGTCAGGCCAGGCAGCGCTTCGAGCTGCGTTCGGTCCCAGTCCACGCCGCGCGGCAAGAAGCGGCGCCCGGCCGCCAGCACCGCGTCGGCATTGTCCTTCGAGCCCAGGCGCCACAGCAGCGACTCGGTTTTCAGGCGCGCGCCGCCGCAGGTTTCGCACGGGGTGTAGCTGCGGTACTTGGAGAGCAGCACCCGGATGTGCATCTTGTACGCCTTCGACTCCAGGTAGCTGAAGAACCGCATCACGCCGTACCACTGCTTGTTCCACTGGCCGTTCCAGTCGGGCGAGCCATGGACAACCCAGTGGCGCTCGGCCTCGGTCATGTCGGCCCAGGGCGTGTCGCGCGGGATGCCGGCCTTGCCGGCGTAGCGCATCAGGTCGTCCTGGCATTCTTTCCAGGCAGGGGTCTGCATCGGCTTGATCGCGCCTTCGCGCAGCGACTTGCGCGCATCGGGGATGACCAGCCCTAGGTCGACCCCGATCACGCGGCCGAAGCCCCGGCAGGTTTCGCAGGCACCGTAGGCGGAGTTGAACGAGAACAGCGCGGGTTGCGGGTCGGCATAGCGCAGGTCGCTGTCCGGGCTATGCAGGCCGGTGGAGAAGCGCCACACGGGGCCGTCGCGGCCATCGGTCCCATCGGCCAGCACATAGATGTTGACGCGTCCGCCGCCGCGCTTGAGCGAGGCTTCGATCGCCTCCACCACGCGCACTTTTTCGGCATTGCCGATGCGGAAGCGGTCAGCCACCACGTCGAGCAGCTTGCGCGCGCCGGTGGGCGACTGCACCACACGCTGCGCCTGCACGCGCGTGTAGCCGCTGACGGAGAGCCACTGCTGGACCTCTTCGTCGGTGGTCGATTCCGGCAGCTCCACCGGGAACGTCACCACCAGCCGCGCATCGTGGTGCGGCTGCCCTTGCGCCGTGCGCCCCAGCAGCTCGGCGTAGATCGTCTCCGGCGTGTCATGGCGCACCGGCTGCGCGGTCTGCTTGTCGAACAGCTCCGCCGCGCGCGCGTACAGCAGCTTCAGGTGGTCGTTCAGCTCCGTCATCGTGCCGACCGTCGAGCGCGAGCTGCGCACCGGGTTGGTCTGGTCGATGGCGATCGCCGGCGGCACGCCGTCGACGCGCTCCACCTGCGGGCGGTCCATCCGGTCCAGGAACTGGCGCGCGTAGGCGCTGAAGGTCTCGACGTAGCGGCGCTGGCCCTCGGCATAGAGCGTGTCGAACACCAGGCTGGACTTGCCCGATCCCGACGGTCCGGTGACCACGGTCATCTCGCCGGGGCGCAGGTCGAGATCGACATCCTTGAGGTTGTGCTGGCGGGCGCCGCGAATGCGAATCAGCTGCTTGCTCGACACGATTTTTTCTTTCGGATCAATGCGTTAAAGGAGGGACAGGCGTGAACGAGGGGTGCCCAGGGGCCAGGCAGGCCTGGAGCAAAACCACCATAGCACGGGGCCTGGGCAGGTCCCGAGAAGGTGTAGTCCATGCACTGTACATCCATACAGTGTAACAGTTTGGAAAAGGATTCGTATCGATTGCGTCGCTCGCTTTCGTCGCTCGCTTTCAGAGGATTGACGGTGCTGCGCTATGGCGGCGGCGGTTTCATGAAGCCGCCCCCTCTGCTCAAATTCGTCGATTTGCCATTTATCGATTATCGATATACGATATGATCCAATCCTTCAGATGTTCCGACACCGCTGCACTGTTCGACGGCCATTACGTCGCCCGCTTTGCGAGCAACGAGTTCGTTGCCCAGCGCAAGCTGGAGATGCTTGATGACGCCGCCACGTTGGGTGCGCTGCGCTTTCCGCCGGGCAACCGCCTGGAAAAACTAGGCGGTGATCGCAAGGGACGCCACAGCCTCCGCATCAACGGCCAGTGGAGAGTCTGCTTCATCTGGACCCATGACGGCCCCGCGGCTGTCGAGATCATCGACTACCACTGAGGACAGCAACATGGCACGCTTTGAAAACCGCATGCGCCCGATCCATCCGGGCGAAATCCTGCGCGAGGAATACCTGGTGCCGCTGGGCATGAGCGCCAATGCGCTGGCGCTGGCGTTGCGCGTGACGCCGGCCCGCATCAACGAGATCGTGCGCGAGCAGCGCGGCGTCACGCCAGACACCGCGTTGCGCCTGGCGCGCTATTTCGGTGGCGATGCGCGTTCGTGGATGAATATGCAGGTGACCTACGACCTGAAGGTCGCGCAGCGGGATCTGGGCGAGCGCATCGCGGCGGAAGTGGTGCCGCGCGAGGGCGCCGGCCAGGAAATTCCGGAAAACTAGGAAAGCAGAATGCCGGGGGCGGCGCAGCCTGCCACCCCCGGCACGCCATTACCGCGACAACGTCTCGGCCAGCGCCCGGAACGCGCGGAACGTGATCGGGTTGTTGGCAGCGTTCCCCGCGACCGGGTGCGACGCATAGCGGACGATCGTCAGCTCGGCCTTGGGGTCGATGTAGATGCGCTGCCCATGGATACCTGCAGCCTGGAACATGCCGTGGCTGTCGTGGGACACCCACCACATGTCGCGATAGCTCCAGCCCGGCAGCACGGGGCCGCTGCCCGAGCGCGCAAACTGCCCGCGGTCGCCGCCGCGGCGGATATCGGCCACGACCGATGCCGGGATGATCTGCTTGCCGTTGAAGCGCCCGTTGCCGCGGATGGTCTCGCCGAAGCGCGCGAGGTCGCGCAGCGTGGTGTTCAGGCCGCCGCCGCCCGATTCCGTGCCGATGCTGTCGACCGTGAAGTAGGCATCCTGCTCGGCGCCCATCGGCTGCCAGATCCGTTCCGACAGCAGCCTGGCCAGCGACTGGCCAGAAGCGCGGCGCACGATCCACGCGAGCACCTCGGCATTTACCGTCTTGTAGGCAAAGACATCATCGTGTCCGCCTTCCTTCTGCAGCGTCTTCAGGAAGTCGTAGAAGGTTGCCGGCCCGTTGTAGGCGGCAGGCCGGGCGAGCATGCCGCCGGCGCGCGCATAGTCCCAGACCTCGGCCTTGGGATTGGCATAGTCCTCCGAATAGCGGACGCCGACAGTCATGTCCATGACCTGGCGCACCGTGGCATCGCCGTAGGCGGTGCCGGCCATCTCCGGCAGGTAGCGCGTCACGGGCGCCGCCGGATCGAGCTTGCCGTCGGCCGCCAGCATTGCCGCCAGCGTGCCAACGAACGACTTCGTCACCGACATGGCGATATGGGGCGTATGGCCGTCCAGTACGCCAAAGTAGCGCTCATAGACGACCTTGCCCTTGTGCATGACCAGGATGCCGTCGGTATAAGTCAGCGCCAGCATCTCTTCGAAGGTCCGGCGGGTGCCGTCCGCATCGCTGAAGGGCACCGAGCCAATATCGCGCTCCGCGCGCGGCAGCGGGCTGGGCGGGCCGTTGCCGCGCCAGACCGACGCGGTCGGCACCAGTTCGCGGATATGCGAGAACAGCCAGCGATTGCGCGGGAATTTCTCGGCGCCCGGCGCGTGGGTGATCTGCTTCTCGGGCGGCGGCGGAAAGCCTTGCATCCAGCCGAGCCGGACCGGGTCGCTTTCCAGCGCGGCGACCAGCGCCGGCGCCGCGGGCGCAGTGGGTGCGATGGCGCGGCCCGCGTCCTGGCTCCAGGCCGGCAAGGTGGCGGCGCACAGGGCGCCGCATGCAATGGCGCCCCATTGGCAGCGCGTCCGGGTGTGGTTGGCTGGCATGTCGTCTCCTCGTTGTTATGTGGTCGTGCCGTTTTGCGCTCAGCGCCCTGCTACCCTGCCGGCGGCTCGATACCGAGCTGATGCGCCTCGAGCGCCGCGGTCAGCTTGCCGATGCACCGGTCCAGCGTCTGGACTTCGGCTTCGGACAGGACCGACAGGAACATCTTTTCCAGGACATCGCCGCGCTGGTAGGTCTGCGCGACCAGTGCCGCGCCGGCCTGGGTCAGGAACAGGTTCAGTTGCCGGGCATCGGCCGCGCCTACCTCGCGGCGCAGCAAGCCCCGCTTCGCCAGCGCGGTGACGAGCTTGGACGTCACCGTCTTCTCAAGCAGCACCAGTTCGATCAGGCGCGTCAGCGTCAGGCCGGGCTCCAGTCCGGCAAAACGCAATACGCGCAATTCCCTCAGGCCGATGCCGAATTCCCGCTCATAGAAGCCGGAGGCAGACTCCCTGGTCATTTCGCAAAGACGGTTCAGCCGGAACGTCAGGTATTCCAGGATCGAACCGGTGGTGTTGGCGGCGGAGTCGGGCATGAGGACAAAAAACTTGCGGACGGCCGAAAGATTCTAATGGCAATAGTTGCCATTAGCAACCAATCAGGCGCAACATCCCCTGCGCGCTGCCCGCTTGCGGATCAATCCTGGATCATGTGAGGAACAAGCCCGCGCACCTGGTCATGACGGGCCCGTGGGTGGCCGGGCAGTTACCCGGCAGGCCACCCAGCCAGCCGCCGTCAGTCGAGCAGGTGCCCCATGCGCGTGCGCTTGGTCGCCAGGTATTTCTCGTTCTCGGCGTTGGACGGCACGATGTGTCGCAGTTGCTCGTTGACCTTGATGCCGGCCTTTTCCAGCGCGGCGGCCTTGAGCGGGTTATTGCTCATCAGCCGCACCGACGTGACGCCCCATTGGTGCAGCAGGTCGGCCGCAAAGGCGTAGTTGCGCGCGTCGATGGCCTGGCCCAGCGCCAGGTTGGCGTCGACGGTATCGAGCCCGCCATCCTGCAGGCGGTAGGCGCGGATCTTCTCCGCCAGGCCGATGCCGCGGCCTTCGTGGCCGCGCAGGTACAGCAGGATGCCGCGGCCTTCGGCAGCGATCTTTTCCATCGCCAGCTCGAGCTGCGGGCCGCAATCGCAGCGGCAGGAACCGAAGACATCCCCGGTCAGGCATTCGGAATGCATGCGGATCAGCACGTCCTCGCCTGCCACTTCGCCCACGCTCAGGGCCAGATGCTCAATACCCGAGTGGGCGCCCTTGAAGGCGTGTGCCGTGAAGTCGCCAAATCGCGTCGGCAGGCGTGCCGAATCGATCAGCTCAATTTCTGTGTCGTTCATACCGGAATTCTTTTCAATGGGCGCGGGGCGGCCCGGCACCGGCGACATTATGAGCGGAATTACGCGTTCGCGCTTGATTCGGCAATGGAACGCACCGTTGCGGGTCGCCGGCATATTCCTCCCGCAAGGCGCCGGCTGGTTTACTGACACCACCACCGAAGTGATGTACAAGGCATGATACTCTGGCCGCGCCGGCCGGCGGCTCAGGGTTCGACGGAGGGCTCGCGCTTCAGCGTGCGCAGCACGAAGGTCGAGCGGCTGTGGCGCAGTCCGGGCAGCTTGTACAGCTTGTGCCGCAAGAACTCCTCATAGCCCTGTGTGCCGGCCACCGCGACCTTGATCAGGTAGTCGTAGTCGCCGGTGAGCAGATAGGCCTCCATCACTTCCGGCAACTCGGCCAGCGCCTGGCCGAAGCGGTACAGCATGTCGTCGTCGTGACGCTCGAGCGTGACCTCGATCAGGACCGTATCCGGCAAGCCCAGCGCCTTCTGGTTCAGCAGCGCGGCGTAGCCTTCGATGACGCCACTTTCCTCGAGTGCGCGCACCCGGTTCCAGCAGGGTGTGGCGGACAGGCCGACCTGCTCGGCCAGCTTGGCATTGGACAGGCGGCCGTCGCGGCGGAGTTCGCGCAGGATGCGGCGGTCGGTGTCATCGAGCTTGGGAGGTTGCACCATGGCCCCTGAAATCCGTGGAAGAAACTTCTGCAAATTTTGCCATAAGAAGATGCTTCTTTTTCAATTCCACTAATCTTGAAGAAAATTAAGAAGCTCATTTTGCATCCCGGCTGGTACATTGACTACATCAGAAGACCTGCCGGAAACACCACATGCCAGCCACCGTCCTTCCCACCCTGCGCCTTTCCCTGCAACTCGACGGCACCGACCCGTTCGGTGCGATGGAGTGGGTGTTTGCCAGCGCCCGCCGCACCGGCCTGGCGCCTGAGCAGTTGCGCTTCGACTCGACCCGCTTCGAATCCGTTAGTCAGCCAGTGCTCCACGCGACCTTGACCGCCGCCGATGCCAGCCTGCTGTGGCTGTTCCTGCGCCGTCTGGAAAGTGGCATCGACATGGCCGTGCTGGGCGCTGACGTCGACGATCCGGACAGCGAGGCGCAAGGCGAGCCGGCTCCCGCTCCGCGCGCCGTTGCCCCGCAGGCCCGCAGTGACGCAGGATTGGCGCTTCCGGCCTAGCCACCCACGCTATGCCGGCAGCAGCTCGATCCCATCGAGCTGCGCCGCGCACGTATCCCGCACGATCGCGACAAAGTCCGCCACATAAGGCCGGCGCGCCAGCGGCGCCGGCACCGTGGCATAGAGCTCGCTCCACAGCCCTTTGGCACCGATCCGCTTGGCCAGCACGTAGTCGTGGTCGACGTAGTTCTTCACGCCCCAGTTGGGCAATGCCGCCACGCCGCGCCGGCTCGCCACCAGTTGCAGCACGGCCACCGTCAGCTCCGCGGTGCGGCGCTGCAGCCGGATACCGGCGGGTTCCAGCACCTCGCGGATCAGGTCGATGCGCTGCTCCGGCACCGGATAGGTGATCAGCGTCTCGCCCGCCAGGTCGGCGGCTTCGATGCGGCGCTTGTTGCGCAGCCGGTGCTCGTTGGCGATGACCGCAAGGATCTCGAAGCGGAACAGCGGCGCCACGTCGAGCCCGCGCCGCACCGCAGGCTGCGAGCCGATCACCATGTCGGCGCGGCCCTCGCTGAGCAGCGAGATCGGGTCGGCATGGAAGCCCGCCACCAGGTCCACCTCCACCTCGGGCCAGCGGCGGCGGAATTCATCCATCACCGGCATCAGCCAGTCGAAGCAGGTATGGCACTCCAGCACCACGCGCAATTCGCCGCGAGTGTCGCCCTTGAGCCGTTCGATATCGCGGTCGGCCGCGCTGACCGCGGCCAGCACCTCGCGCGCCAGTGCCAGCAGGCGTTCGCCCGCCGGCGTGAAGCGCAGCCCCTGGCGGGTCCGGTCGAACAGCGGCAGGCCGTAGTGCGCCTCGATCGCCTTGATCTGGTGTGACAGCGCCGACTGGCTGACATGCACGCGCTCGGCCGCGGTGGCGAGCTTGCCGGATTCGGCAATGGCAACCAGCGAGCGGAAATGGCGGACCTCGATCATGCGCAGTCCGGCGCGCGGGCCCGCCCCGTTGTCGTATGAGATGTCGTATGAAATCTATTCATATGTTGTTTAAAACTTGTCGCTTGATTCATTTTATGGGGAAACCGACACTGTGCACCAGTCATCATCTTCCGGAGCAAGTTCCCCATGGCACGCACCCATATCCTCGGCTTTCCCCGCATCGGCGAACGCCGCGAACTGAAATTCGCGCAGGAGGCCTTCTGGCGCGGTGAAAGCAGCGAAGCCGCGCTGCATGAAGTGGCCGCGCAACTGCGCCGCCGCCACTGGCAACTGCAGGCCGAGCGCGGCCTGGACACCGTCGCCACCGGCGACTTCGCCTGGTACGACCAGATGCTCAGCCTGACCGCGCTGCTGGGCGCCTTGCCGCGCCGCTTCGGCTTCGACCCGGCACAGCTGACGCTGACGCAGTATTTCGAGCTGGCGCGCGGCAACCGCGAACAGCCGGCAATGGAAATGACCAAGTGGTTCGACACCAACTACCACTACCTGGTCCCCGAGCTGGACGCCGACACCACCTTCGACGGCGGCCCGGCGTGGTTCTTCGAGGAAGCCGACGAAGCGCTGGCGCAGGGCCTGCGCGCGCGCCCGGTGCTGGTGGGCCCGGTCACCTACCTGTGGCTGTCCAAGAGCCACGTGGCCGGCTTCGACCGCCTCTCGCTGCTGCCGAAGCTGGTGCAGGCCTACCGCCGCATCCTCGGCCAGCTGAAGGCGCGCGGCATCGAGTGGGTGCAGATCGACGAGCCCGCGCTGTGCCTGGACCTGGAACCCGCTTGGCTCGACGCCTTCGACAGCGCCTACGACGGCCTGCGCGACGCGGGCCCGAAGCTGCTGCTGGCGACGTACTTCGACACCGCCGCCGACCACGCCGCGCGCGCCGCCGCGCTGCCGGTCGACGGCTTCCATATCGACCTGGTGCGCGCACCGGGCCAGTTGGCCGCATGGCAGGCCGCGCTGCCGGCGCATGCCGTGCTGTCCGCCGGCGTCATCGACGGCCGCAATATCTGGCGCACCGACCTGCGCCGCGCGCTCGACACGCTGCGCCCCGTGCAGGCGGCGCTCGGCGACCGCCTGTGGCTGGCGCCGTCGTGCTCGCTGCTGCATGTGCCGGTGTCGCTGGCGCATGAAGTGCGCCTCGATGCCGAGCTGAAGTCATGGCTGGCCTTCGCCACCGAGAAGCTCGGCGAACTGCAGCTGCTGGCACGCGCGCTCAACGAAGGCGATGCCGCGGTCGCCGCGCAGCTGGCCGCGTCCGACGCCGTGCAGGCCTCGCGCCGGCAATCGCGCCGCGTGGTCAACCCGCGCGTGCAGCAACGCCTGGCCGGCGTGACTGCCGACATGGCCCACCGCGCCAGCCCGTTCGCACAGCGCATCGAGCGCCAGCGCGAGGCGCTGCAGCTGCCGTTGCTGCCCACCACCACGATCGGTTCGTTCCCGCAGACCGCGGCCATCCGCCAGACCCGTGCGGCCTTCAAGCGCGGCGACATCGGCGCGCTTGAATACCTGGAGCGCATCCGCACCGAAATCGCGCTGGCCGTGCGCAAGCAGGAAGAGCTGGGCCTGGACGTGCTGGTCCACGGCGAGGCCGAGCGCAACGACATGGTCGAGTATTTCGGCGAACAGCTGTGCGGCTATGGCTTTACCGAGAACGGCTGGGTGCAGAGCTATGGCTCGCGCTGCGTCAAGCCGCCGGTGATCTACGGCGACGTGTACCGTCCGGAGCCGATGACGGTAGACACCACCCGCTACGCGCAGTCGCTGACCGAGCGGCCGATGAAGGGCATGCTGACCGGTCCGATCACCATGCTGCAATGGTCGTTCGTGCGCGACGACCAGCCGCGCGCCACCACTGCACGCCAGCTCGCGCTGGCCATCCGCGACGAGGTGTGCGACCTCGAACAGGCCGGCATCCGCGTGATCCAGATCGACGAACCGGCGCTGCGCGAAGGCCTGCCGCTGCGCCGCGGCGACTGGGACGCGTACCTGGACTGGGCGGTCACGGCTTTCCGCCTGTCGGCCAGCGGCGTCAGGGACCAGACCCAGATCCACACGCATATGTGCTACGCCGAGTTCAACGACATCCTGCCGTCGATCGCGGCGCTGGATGCCGACGTGATCACCATCGAGACCTCGCGCTCGGCAATGGAACTGCTGGAAGGCTTTGGTGACTTCGACTACCCGAACGAGATCGGGCCCGGCGTCTACGACATCCACTCGCCGCGCGTGCCGTCGGTGCAGGCGATGGAGCGGCTGCTCGACCGTGCCTGCGAGGTGGTGCCGCCGCAGCGACTGTGGGTCAATCCTGACTGCGGCCTGAAGACGCGCGGCTGGGAAGAAACCGAGGCAGCGCTGTCCAACATGGTCAGTGCGGCGCGCGCGCTGCGCGAGCGCTGGTCCGTCCGCGGCGCGATGGCGTGGAAGCGTGTCGGCAAGCCGGCCGGCCATGTCGCCGCGGCGCCTGCGGGCGGCAGCGCTTGCACCGCGTGTGCGACGCACGCGCACTGAGCAACTCGCGCAACCCGCGCAACCAAAACAATAAAGGCCGCATGCCCATCAGGCATGCGGCCTTTGTTCCTTGCCAAAGCAGCGCTGCGTCAGTTCACCCGCGTCACCGCGGGCGGCATCCAGCTGCCGTCGAGCAGCGCCTGCTCCGGCCAGTACGCGCGCAACATCATGTTCAGTGCATCGGGCGGGGCCGGCAGCCAGTTGGCGGCCCGGGCTCCCGCCGGGCGTTCGTGCTGGATATAGATGTCGAGCGAGCCGTCGCGGTTGTAGCGCAGCCGGTCGCGGCTGCCGATGGCGTAGCGCTGGATCGGGTTGGGGATAAACGCCTGCCGGTCGTTGTAAAGCGTCAGCGACCAGAACGCCCGCGCCGGCGGCAGCTGGTCCTTGTCGAAATGCAGCACGTAGCGCGCGCCGCCCTGCAGCGGCGTGCCGTTGGCATCGGTGCGTGTCGACGCGTAGATCGCATCCTCCGGCAGGTTGGCGCCCAGCCCCACCCACGCGGTCACCGCGCGGCGGGCGTAGTTGGTGCCATAGTTGCCGAGGTCGCGGTGCATGACCCAGCCGTTGCCCGCATCGGCATTTCCCTTGCGCGCGCCCTGCGCGATCGCCGCCAGCGCCGCGGTCGCGCCCTCCTGCACCGCGCGCGCGGTCGACGGTTCCATCACCGTGGTCTTGAACGGCACGCCGGGGCTGATGCCCATGCGGCGCAGTTTCTCCACCATGGCGCTGTCGGCCGCTGCCGGCGGATTGGCCGGCAGCAGCGCGGCGAAGCGCGTGAAGAAGGCCTGCGCGTCCATCGCCGCGACCTGCTCCACCGGCGAACTCTGCGTGTCGACCGCGGCGGCGCGCGGCGCGGGCCGGTCAGGCACGCGGCGGCCGCCGCCCCACGCGGACAGCGGCGTCAGCCGGTACTGGTCCTGCAGCCGGTGCACGGCCGGGAGGTCCTTCTTGCCGTTGACCTGGGTACGGCCGATCAGCCAGACCATCGACGTCGGCGAGCGGATTTCCTGCACGCCCTTGGGCAGCGTGCCGCGCCAGTCGGGTCCGGTGATGGCGAAATTGCCGCGGCGGGTACCGGTGGTGCGCTTGCCCGGCGAGGCAAACACATTAGTCCACGCATCCATCAGCGGCATCAGGTAATAGCGGCCTTGCGTGTCGGGCACGGACAGGATCACCGGCTCGCGCGACAGGTCCAGCCACGCCGACGAATACAGCGTATCGGCATTGGGACTGACCACGTCGGTGAAGCTGGCGTCCGGGAACGAGCGCTTGTGGCTGAAGGAGTTGACCGGCGTGCGCAGCGTCATCAGCTCGCGCGTCACGTCCATCAGCACCAGCGGATAGGCATAGGTGAAGACCTCGGCCGACAGGGCCTTCATGGCCTGGTCGGACGGCGGCTGTTCCGCGACGGCGGCCTGGACTGTGGCTGAATCCGGCGCGCTGGCGCAGCCGGACAGCATGACGGCGAGCGTGACCGCGCTCGCCATAAGACGAAATGAAGGCTTCATGACCCCGTTCCCAATTTTCTTGCGACCTGTCCTGGGATTGCGGCTATGACTGCCGGCATGTCGTCCCGGAGGCGCATGTGTTTGCGCATATTGTGCCTGCCCTTGCGCCGTGTCAATTCCTCGCAGGCAGGGAGCGAGGGCGATCACACTTAAGGTGGTGGCTGGCGGCGGAACATGGATGATAAAGCACCTCTACAGCGCGGGGGAATCACCCGATCGGAAACCGGAATCCCACTCGATACCAAACCCTCAACACCGACTGCTCAATACCGCATCTGTACATCGTCGACCTTGCCCGTGCGCGCGTTGTACAGGCAGGCATAGTGAAAACCGATCGCCGACGAGCTGTCGTCGGGCTCGAACACGCCTTCACCGTTGACCGACGTCTGCGCGTTGGCGCGCTGGTAGTACTGCTCGCGATCGGCCATCAGCATGACGCTGCCCGGCTGCGGATAGCGGCGCTTGAGCGCCTCGGCGACGGCCGGCTCGCAGGCGACAGAAGCCGCCCTGGACACGGTCTGGGCATCGACCGTGATGCGCGTGGTGGCGGGCGGGACCGGGCGCGGCGCGGTTTGCGGCGGCGTCTCGCAGGCCGCCAGCAGGCACGCCAGCGGCAGGCACAGGATTGAAGCTCGGATCACGCGGACCTCCTCCCAGCGGAAGCGCGCACCTGGCGCCCCTCCAAAAAGTGAAGCGGAGCTATCAGATTACTGCCTTCGGGCGGAAAAGCCAAAGCCGGGCCGCCCTACCCCCCTGCCGCCTCCGGATTTGCCCGCGATTGCGAATCTTTCAACGCGGCTACACTAACGGCTCCCGGCGTCGGCGCGCAGCACGCGGCGCCGCATGACACCACCATGCCGACACAATGACAACCACAGAGACAAGCGGCGCACGCCCTGCCACCACCGCCATTCCCACGCCATTGCTGCGCAATGCCGCCAGCCTGCTGGTCGTGCGCGACGCGCCCGCCGGCATGGAAGTCCTGCTGGTCCGCCGCGTCGAGCGCGCCAACGACCGCAGCAGCGGCGCCTACGTGTTCCCCGGCGGCACGCTCGACGCGGTGCAAGACAGGGCGCTGCATGCGCATGCCCACGGGCTCGACGATATCGCCGCGAGCGAGCGCCTGGGGCTGCCGGCTGGCGGCCTGGACTTCTATGTTGCCGCGCTACGCGAATGCTTCGAAGAAGCCGGCCTGCTGTTCGCCTGCGGCAGCGACGGACGCCTGCTGCCTCCCGCTGCCCTCGACGCCGCACAACAGGCGCTGTTGCGCGCCGCCGTGCAGCGCGGCGGCCCGGGCCTGGCGCATGCATGCGAGCAGCTCGGGCTGCGGCTGGCAGCCGACCGGCTGGCCTACCACAGCTACTGGCTCACGCCGCCGGGGCTGCCCAAGCGCTTCGATACGCGCTTCTTCGTCGCCATCGCGCCGGAAGGCCAGGAGGTAATCGCCGATGGCAACGAGATCGTCGAACACCGCTGGATCCGCCCTGCCGAAGCCGCCGATCCCGCCAGCGGCCTGCCGATGATGCACGTCACGCGCCGCACGCTGGCGGCGATCGCGCAATTCGAGAACGCCGAGGCCTGCTTCGCGTATGCGGCGCAGTTGCGCGGCATCGCCTGCATCATGCCGCGCCTGGCCACCGGCGCCGCGGGCGTGCGGCCGGTGATGCCCAACGAGGCGTGCTACGCCGAGATCGGCCGCATCGATCCCGAAGGCCGGCAGCATGGCCGTTACGAGCTGTCGCCCGGCTTGCCGGTGCAGCTATCCGAGCGCGTCTGGCGCGTGACCGCGAACAACGGCAGCGTGATGACCGGCCCCGGCACCAACACCTACCTGGTCGGCGGCGGCGCGCGCAACGAATGGGCCGTCATCGATCCCGGCCCCGATGACGACGAACACGTGCGCGCCATCCTGGCCGCGGCGCCTGGCCCGGTCCGCTGGATCTTCGCCACGCACACGCACCTCGACCATTCGCCGGCGGCCGCCGCGCTGCAGGCTGCGACCGGCGCAACGGTGCTGGGCCGTGCCGCACCCGCCGGCCAGTGGCAGGACGCGGGCTTCGCGCCGCAGCGCGAACTCGCGCACGGCGAGCGCATCGCCATCGGCGACGGCTGCACGCTGCGCGTCTGCCATACGCCGGGCCACGCATCGAACCACCTGTGCTACCTGCTCGAAGAGGAAAAGACGCTGTTCACCGGCGACCACGTGATGCAGGGCTCGACGGTCGTGATCGGACCGCCTGACGGAGACATGCGCGCCTACCTCGATTCGCTGGCCGCCTTGCAGGAAGAAGACCTGGAATGGCTCGCCCCCGGGCACGGCTTCCTGATCGCACGGCCGCAGGACGCGATCCGCCTGCTGGTGCGCCACCGGCTGCAGCGTGAAGCCAAGGTCGCGGCCGCGCTGCGCGGACTGGGCCCCGCGCCGATCGAAGCGCTGGTACTGCGCGTCTATGACGACGTGCCGCCGCGCATGCACCCGGTCGCGCAGCGCTCGCTGCTGGCGCATTTGCTCAAGCTGCGGGATGAAGGCAAGGCGCGCGAAGCGGACGGGAACTGGTCGGAGGTGGCGGCGTAGAGATCGGAGCGAGGTGCCAGCATGGGCAACCGCAAAAGTTTTTTTCTCGGACCCCTTGCGCAATCCCGAAATTCCGCTACAATTCGGCCTCTCGTGTGCGGCTGTAGCTCAGTTGGATAGAGTACTTGGCTACGAACCAAGGGGTCGTGGGTTCGAATCCTGCCAGCCGCGCCACCTATGCAGAAGGGAAAAGGGCTTCCGGAAACGGAAGCCCTTTTTTCATGGCGGCGAGGTTGCGCCCGACCCTGTGCGCAAGCGCTCGCCGGCACTCTGAAACTACCAGCGGTACCTCGCACCGACCGTACCGCCCGGATTGCGCCCCGCCCTCACCTTGAACCACAGCTTCACGCCGGTTGCCGTGTTGCCGTGCGCGCCGATATTGAACGAGAACAGCCCGCGCAGCAGGTCGGCATCGATCTTCGTGCCATTGATGTTGATGCTTTGCTTGCGGCTGTCCTGCCACCAGTCGGCTTCAACGAACGGATAGATGCCGGCCAGGCGTGTCGGCTGCGCGCCATAGAGCCGTACGCCGATGCCGGTGGCACTGGAATCGCCGGGCATGCCCTGCGCCTGCACGCCGCTGACCGGCGACATGCCGGGCTGGTAGGCCAGCTGCAGCCGCGGCTGGATCGTCAGGCCGCCGGCGCGCGGCACCACGGCATCGACCGCCAGCGCCATGGTGCGCACGTGGCTGTCGACAAAGCCGCCAGCGCTGGTGACATCGTCCATGTGCAGCGTCAAGCGGCGCGGGCGCTCGACCACGGCGACGAGATCGCGATCCACGGCGGCCAGCCCCGGCGCGTCGTCGTCCGGCCCCGCTCCCATCGCAGGCGGCAATGATGGCGAAGGCTCCGGCGCCCGAGTCGCGTACTCGATGGCGATTGGTTCGGGGACACTACTGAAGAATGCGGGCGCGCCGGCCGGCATGTCGGCGCCGGCCACCAGCGTGTCGGGTGCCTGGGCGACCGGCGCTGGCGCAGCCTGCGCCTGCAGCGGCTGGTCCCAGCCGGAGACGCCCTGGCTGTCGGCTACCCTTTCCGGAACCGCATCATCCGCGTGGGCCAGCGCACACATCAGCACGGCCAGGATGCTGCAGCATTGCAGGTGGTGCAGGATCGGACCCGGATGCGTGGCACACGGGTGCCAACCGGGGCAAATCCCCGCCTCCCTCTCTCTCGATGATGACAAGACCACAGTCATGGCAACCACCTTCGGACGTTATATCAGCCTGCCCGATGAGCTTGAGCATAGGTCAATCCGCCTGCTTGCGTTAGCGGGGAATGTTGGCGTCCGCGCGGTGGCAATGACCGCGTTCCGGACGACGACCGCGGCCGGACAGGCAACGCCGCACCTGGACACGGATAGCGCGGATCAAATCGCCGCGGTCTTTCGATCGCCTGGCGGATCGCGTCCATGTCGCGTTCTGCAAGTGGGTGCGCGGCCAGCTGATCGCACTCCTGCGCCGACACGAATCACCAGTTTTTCGGACAGGGGATGGCGTTGCTGATCGGCGTCGATCGCTTCAAGCAGATCAACGACCCCATGGCCACGCGGCCGGCGACGAAGTATTGCGCGAGGTGGCGACGCTGATGCGTGCGCGGGTGCCGCCGGACAGCGTGCTGGCCTGCGTCGGCGGCAAGTCGCTGCACGTGACGGCCAGTTTCGGCGTCGCGATCGGGCACGGCGGGGCACGTCACTGGCAGCAGCTGTTCGCCGCGGCCGATGCGGCGATGTACCGGGCCAAGGCGGAGGGGCGCAATTGCGTGCGCGAAGCGCAGAGCGAGGAAGGGGTACCGGCGGCCTGAGCTTGCCGGCGGGAATTCGATCGGCGGGACCTGCGATCGAGACGCGGGTCGAGATCCGTAAGGAACGCGTAAACGACGAAAGGCTCGCTTGCGCGAGCCTTTCCGAATATTGGTGCCCAGAAGAGGACTCGAACCTCCACAGTGTTGCCACCGCTAGGACCTGAACCTAGTGCGTCTACCAATTCCGCCATCTGGGCTTCGTTTCGCTGCATTGCTGCTGCGATGCGAAGAACGAAATTATGCCGCGCGTACCTGACGCTGTCAACAGCTTCAAGCAAAAATCTTCGCAGGCATGCTGCCGGCATGAGCCCGGCCTAAACCTATTGTGCGCCACCCCTCCGCATGAAATCCACCTGCGCCGGCCGCCCGGGCAATTGCAAGGCCGCCGTCGCCGGCGGCGTGCAGGCGATGGTCTTGCCAGCACGCAGCACGCGCAGCCGCGTGGCGCGCAGCCGGATCGCCTCGACCGGGTCGCGCGCCTGCAGCAGCACCAGGTCGGCCCGGCAGCCCGGCGCGATGCCGTAGCCGTCCAGGCCAAGGATTTGCGCCGGCGTCGCGGTCACCGCGGCAAAGCAGGCCCGCATCGCCTCCTGCCCGGTCATCTGCGCCACATGCAGGCCCATGTGCGCGACTTCGAGCATGTCGCCCGAGCCCAGGCCGTACCACGGGTCCATCACGCAGTCGTGGCCGAAGGCAACCGGCACGCCCGCCGCCAGCAATTCGGGCACGCGCGTCATGCCGCGGCGCCTGGGGTAGCTGTCGTGCCGGCCCTGCAGCGTGATGTTGATCAGCGGGTTGGCGATCGCCGCGACGCCGGCCTCGCGCATCAGCGGGATCAGCTTGGACACGTAGTAGTTGTCCATCGAGTGCATCGAGGTCAGGTGCGAGCCGGCCACGCGGCCATGCAGGCCGAGCCGCACCGTCTCGCTCGCCAGCGTCTCGATATGGCGCGACAGCGGGTCGTCGCTTTCATCGCAATGCATGTCGACGCGCAGCCCGCGCTCGGCCGCAAGCTCGCACAGCAGCCGCACCGACTCCGCGCCCTGCGCCATGGTGCGCTCGAAATGCGGGATGCCGCCGACCACGTCGACGCCCATGTCGAGCGCGCGCGTCAGGTTCTGCATCGCGCCGGGGGCGCGCAGCACGCCGTCCTGCGGAAACGCCACCAGTTGCAGGTCGAGGTAGGGACGCACACGCTCGCGCACGTGCAGCAGCGCTTCCACCGCGAGCAGGCGCGGATCGCAAACGTCGACATGCGAGCGGATCGCCAGCAGCCCGCGCGCCACGGCCCAGTCGCAGTAGGCCAGCGCGCGTTCGACCAGCGCCTCCTGCGTCAGCATCGGCTTGAGTTCGCCCCATAGCGAAATCCCTTCTAGCAGCGTGCCGGACTGGTTCACGCGCGGCAGCCCGTACGACAGCGTCGAGTCCATATGGAAATGCGCGTCGACGAATGGCGGCGTCACCAACTGGCCGGCGGCATCGATTTCCTCGGCAGCGCGCGCGGCCAGCGCGGGCTCCACCGCGGCGATGCGGCCATCGGCAATGCCGATATCGATGCCGGTGCGCCCGTCGGGCAGGTTGCAGTGCCGCAGGATCAGGTCGAGCATGGCGTGTCTTGACGGGAAAGGTTAGGACAAAAAGCACAGCCGCATGATCGCATGGCCCCGCGGGGCGCAGGTAGCGCGTGCGAACGGTACGGACGATGCGCTCACCCCTGCCCGTCAGCCAGCACCTGCATGGTCATGGCCTCGGGCGCGAGGCCGCAACCGCGCAGCAGCAGCGCCACCAGATGCTCGGTCGCCTGCGCATAGTCCTGCCGCCCCAGCCGGCTCACGCCGAGCACTGCGCAGACCTGCGACTCGAAATCGGCATAGGTCTGCGTTGCGGCCCAGATGGTGAAGAACAGGTGCTGCGGGTCCACCGGCGCCATCTGGCCGCTGTCGATCCATTGCTGCACCACCGCGGCCTTGCGCGCCACCAGTTCGCGCAGCGCATGGCGCAGGATCTCGCCGATCTCCGGCGCGCCGTGCAGCAGCTCGTTGGCAAACACGCGCGAGGCATCGGGATGGCTGGCGGACAACCGCATCTTGGCGCGAATGTACTGCTCCAGCGCCACCTGCGGCGGAAGGTCGGCGCGGATGATGTCGGTCTCCGACAGCCACAGCTGCAGCGTGTGGGCCAGCACCGCGCGGTACAGCGCCTGCTTGGTGCGGAAGTAGTAGTGCAGGTTCGACTTGGGCACGCCGGCGCGCGCCGCGATCTCGGCCATGGTGGCGCCGGCAAACCCCGCGCGCGCGAACACGTGCTCGGCCGCGCGCATGATCATGGCCTGGTTCTCCTGCCGGATGCGGCCGGCGGGACTTTCGTGCGCAAGCTGCGCGCCGCGCATCGACAGCGGCCGGCGCGATGGAGCGCTGGCGCGCGGGTCCATCAGCGTGTGCCGTAGAGGCGGTCGCCGGCATCGCCCAGGCCGGGCACGATATAGCCGTGCTCGTTGAGCGTGTCGTCGATCGCGGCGGTGACGATGCCGACCTCGGGGTGCGCGGCACGCAGCGCGCGCAGACCCGGACGCGAGGCGATCAGGCACACGTATTTCATGGTGGTGACGCCCGCTTCCTTCAGCCGGTTCAGCGCGGCTATGGCCGAGTTGCCGGTGGCCAGCATCGGATCGACCACGATGACCATGCGCTCGTGTATATCTTCCGGCATCTTGAAGTAGTACTCGATCGGCTCAAGCGTCTCGGGGTCGCGGTATAGCCCGATATGGCCGACGCGCGCCGCCGGCAGCAGCTCCAGCATGCCGTCGATGAAGCCATTGCCGGCACGCAGGATCGACACCAGGCACAGCTTCTTGCCCGACAGTATGCGCGACTGCGTCGGCGCGATCGGGGTGCGGATGGCGATGGTCTCCATCGCCAGGTCGCGTGTGGCCTCGTAGGTCAGCAACTGGCTGATCTCGCGCACCAGGCGCCGGAAATTGTCGGTGGTGGTTTCCTCGCTGCGCACCAGCGTGACCTTGTGCTGCACGAGCGGGTGGTCGACGACCAGCACGCCGGGCACGCCGGCAGCGTCGTCGTCGCGGGTGGCTACAGGGGGAACAGCGGCGGAAACAGCGGACATGTCGTTCATGGGGACGCTCCTGATGCCAGGTTTGATGCCACGTTATCCAACGCAAACCTTGATCGCGGCGGGCGCTAGTGCGCCCACCGTGCTCAGAACACCGTGCCGTCGCTGATGACGCTGAACGGCGGTGCACCGCCCGGGCGCCGCTTGGCGGCAATGCGCCGGCCCGCGGCCCAGGTGCCGCCCTCCAGCACGCGCGCCAGCGGGAAGCCGGCTTCCGCCAGCCCCAGCGCCTGGCGCACGCCATCGGCCACCAGGTCCAGGCCAGTCACGGTCAGCGCGCGCCATTCGACGATCACGGGCTCGTCCACCGCATGCGGCTCGGCGGCAAAGGACGCATCGCGCGGCACCATCAGTTCGAAGTCGAACAGCAGGCCGCCGTTGCGGTATTCGGGCAGCCCGGTCAGCGCATCCAGCCCGGTGACCGTCAGGCCCGCGTCCTCCAGCGGCTCCAGCAGCGAATAGGTCAGCCACTGCGTGAGCTTGTGGAACGGCACCAGCCCGCCGGGCGCGGCCGGATGGCGCCAGCAATCGCCCAGCGACACACCCTCGATCACGATCCGCCCCGGCCACACCGGCCCCAGCCCCACCAGCAGCGTACGCAGCAGGAAGCTGGCATCGAGCCGGTCGTTAACCGCATGCGCCTTCAGGTAGTCGAACAGGTTGCCCAGCCGCGCCGGCCGCCCGAACAGCGCCGGCGTCGCTTCCATCACCTCGCCCAGCCGGCGCAGCAGCCCGGCGCGGCCTTCGAGCCCCACCAGCGGGTTGTGCTGCGCCACCTGGAAGGCGTGGGCGATGCTGTCGGCATCGATGCGCTGCAGCCGCTCGGCATCCGCGCGCAGCGGATCGCCGGGCGCCGCGGAGAAGCCGCCGCGTGCGAACAGGTCGAAGCTGGCCACGCCCAGTCCCTCTGAACGTGTCAGCACCAGGTCGCTGGCCGGATCGCGGTAACGCCAGTCGGGGCCAGCGCCGGCGTCGAGCAGTACGCTCGGGATCACCAGGTCGATGCCGATGCGCGCGCGCTCTTCGCGGTGCTCGGGCCCGCTCAGGCCGGCGCGCTCGCACAGCACCTGCCAGCGGTCCGCGCGCTGGTCGACGCCGCCGCTCTCGAAGTGGCGCCAGCGGCTGTGGTAAGGCACCTGCAGGTCCGGATAGCGCTGCCGGATCGTGCTGGCCACGTAATCGGCGATCGCGTGGACACGGTCGGGATGCCAGGTGAACAGCTCGGACGCGCCGCCGGCCACGTGCTCGGTGACCGCCGCGCAATGCGTGCGCACCGCCTCCGCGCACAGCAGCCCGGAAGCGGGGTGCCCTTCCGGCACCGGGCTGAGCCAGCCCGCGCCCGGACGCATTTCCTCGCCTGCTCCCCGACGTTCCATGCCGTCACGATCCTCTTCGGGATACATTGTCATTCGTTCAACCCCCTGCCCTTTGCCAGGGCCAGTTCATCGGCATCCGGCGGCGTGTAGTGCGTAAAGTAGCCCGCCGCCACCTTGGCGTCGATCTCGACACGGGCATCGGCCGGGATCAGGGCTTCGGGGATCGCCACCTGCTCGACCACCTCGATGCCCTGCGCCACCAGCGCGCCATGCTTCATGTTGCTCATCGACGCCCAGCGGTCGATGCGGCGGATGCCCAGCCAGTGGAACACATCCGGCATCAGCTCCTGGAAACGCATGTCCTGCACGCCTGCCACGCATTCGGTGCGGGCAAAGTAAGTCTCGGCCCGGTCGCCGCCCGCCTGCCGCTTGCGAGCGTTATAGACCAGAAACTTGGTCACCTCGCCCAGCGCGCGGCCTTCCTTGCGGTTGTAAACCACCAGCCCGACACCGCCCTGCTGCGCCATCTCGATGCACACCTCGATGCCATGTGCCAGGTAGGGCCGGCAGGTACAGATGTCTGACCCGAACACGTCGGATCCGTTGCATTCATCGTGCACGCGGCAGGCCACTTTTGTTTCTGGCTTGCCGAGTTGACTGACGTCGCCGAAAAAGTACAGCGTCATGCCGCCGATAGGCGGCAGGAACACTTTCAGGTCGGGCCGCGTGACCAGCTCCGGGAACATGCCGCCGGTCTGCTCGAACAGGCCGCGCCGCAACGCGCTTTCCTTGATGCCGAAGCGCGCCGCCAGCCCCGGCAGGTACCAGACCGGATCGACCGCCGCCTTGGTCACGCGCACGTCGCCATTGGCATAGAGGATGCTGCCGTCGGGGGTCAGCCGGCCGGCAGCAATCGCCGAGATCAGCTCGGGCATGTTGATATGCGCGCGCGTGATGGCAATGGTCGGGCGGATGTCCACTCCCGCCGCGATGCGGTCGGCGAAGACGGAGGAAACAAGGTGGCCCCAGGGATCGAGCGAGACGATCTTTTCCGGATCGGCCCATTGCGGGTGCGGGCCGATCGACTCCGCGGGGGCGGTGTCGGTCAGGTCTGGCCGATGGTCGCGCTGCAGCGAGCCGCTGGCAACCGCCAGCGCGCGGTAGATGGCATAGGCGCCGGCGTGGGTGCCGATCACGTTGCGCTGCGCGGGATTCGCCAGGCTGGCGATCACCGGTCCGCGTTCGGCCGCGGTGGGCGCACCCCAGTGGATCGGCTCGGCCGGCTTGTCGCGGCGCGCGTGCGAAGTGAGGACGATATGGTCGGACATGGCACCCTCGGTTCCCGATGGAATCCTGACCAAATGGTCAGGTTTACGATTCCATACTAGGCAACGTTCATGCCATCGCCCAATGCCGGTTTACGCGAGTTTTGCGGTGCTCTGTATGGCGCCGTACGCAAGCGCAGCGCAGGCATGCACGCAGGGAGTGCCGGCAGCATGACACCGCCGGTGCACGCGCACCAGCAGGAGGCAGCCTGCCGCACGCGCAGGGGTTGCAAGCCTTACACGGTAGGACGGCTCGCCGAGCCGCGCGAGTCAGACAGCCATGCCCACGCCGCGCGCAGCGCTGCCAGGGGGCTTGCGCTTTCCACGTAGCGATGGAACAGCGCGCCCGCAACGTTGCTCAGCGCCCACGCAGCCGCCATGCCCAGCGCGTTCAGCACCGGCTGCCCCGGCGCAAGGTTCGACACCAGCACATTGACCAGCAGGCACACCGGGAAGTGCACCAGGAAAACCGAATAGGAAATGCGGCCAAAGAAACCCACCACATGGCCGCGCGGCCAGCGCTCCATCCAGCCGCCGCGGCGGGCCACCGCCAGCAGCAGCGCGGTGGCCAGCGCTATGGCGATACGCAGGCGGAAATCGACGATCAGCGCCGCCAGCGCCACCGCGCCGAGCACCAGCAGCGGCATCGCCGATCGGCCCGGGTTCGAGGCCCACCATGCCAGCGTGCCCATGCCATAGGCGCCGAAGAAGTACACCGCCCAGATATCCCAGGCGGCATCGCGGTTGAACCAGAACAGCGACGCGACCGCCAGCAGCGCCACCACGCCGATGCCGGCCGCGGCGCCCGCCTGCGCCTGGCGCGGCGCAAAGGCGCGCGCGGCCCACAACGCCACCAGCAGCAGGCCGAACAGCTGGAGGTCGATCGCGACGTACCAGACTCCGGCCGAGAGGGCCTCGACATCCAGCACGTTATGCAGCAGCGTAAGGTGCGCCAGGAACTGCGTCAGGTGCGCTGGCGCCGGGATCGATTCATGGATCATCCACTGCCGCGCCAGCGCGGCGCCGGCAATGCTCAGCAGCAGCGCCGCGGCGAAGGGCACCACCAGCTTCAGGTAACGGCGCCACAGCATCGCCAGCGGGTGTTCGCGGATTTCCAGCCGGCCGTGCGGCGCCAGGCTGCGCGCCGCGAGGAAGCCGCTGATCACCAGGAACACCTGGACCGCGATGCGGGCATAGTCATACAGCCAGTCCACCAGCCCCGGCGCGAGACGGTATGCGGTGTCGGACATCGGGCCGTAGAAAGCGAGATGGTGCAGCACGATCAGCTGAGAGCTGACCGCCTTGAGCGCGTCGATGCAGGGCAGGCGTGACGGACGGGGGCTCATTGTTCTTTGGAATCTGACAAAGCGCACGAAAGGCGGGATTCTACCTGTTTGCCCTGATTGACATGTGGCGTCATGTCCACAAATTGCGGATTGGTTGCACACTGGCAGCGATTGTTTCCGATTGCTTGCCGCGCCATTCATGTCTCACCAGAGAAGCATTTGCTTATGACGACTTTATCCTTCGCCGAGCAAGGACCCGGGTATACCCTAGCGTTTTTGCCGCGCCTGCGGTTAGCTCTCCGGTTTGCTCGAATGTCCGTCCCTGCCCTGTCTTCCCTGCTCGCCCGCTTGTCTAATGCGCGTCGCCCCCTGGCGGCGCTCGCCTTCGGCGTCATGGTCACCGCGCTGACCCCGGCCGCGGCCCATGCCCAGTCGCAAACCCCCGTGCTCGACAAGATCCGCGATTCCGGCACCATCGTGCTGGGCTATCGCGAATCGGCACTGCCCTTTTCCTTTGCCGACGACAAGGGCCAGCCGGCCGGCTATGCGGTCGACCTGTGCCTGCGCGCTGCCGAAGCCGCGCGCCAGAAGCTGGGCCTGAAAGACCTGAAGGTGCGCTGGATGCCGCTGACGCCGCAAAACCGCATCCCCGCGGTGGTCAACGGCCTGGTCGACCTCGATTGCGCCCCCAACACCAACTCGCTCGAACGCCAGAAGCAGGTGGCCTTCAGCGTCTCGCACTATGTCTCGACCGTGCGCATGCTGGTCCGCGCCGACTCTGGCATCCGCACGTTCGGCGACCTGCGCGGCAAGACCGTGGTCACCAGCGCGGGCTCGACCGGCGACCGCCACGTGCGCCGGCTGAAGGGCCAGTATGGCTACCACGACGTCTACGCCAAGGACCATGGCGAGTCGTTCCTGCTGCTGGAATCCGGCCGCGCCCAGGCCTTCGTGATGGATGACGTGCTGCTGGCCGGCCTGCGCGCGCGCGCCAAGGATCCGTCGCAGTACGTGATCGTGGGCCCGTCCCTGTCGATCGAGCAAAATGCGCTGATGTTGTCCAAGGCCGACCCGGAATGGAAGCGCCTGGTCGACCAGACCCTGGGCGTGGCCTTCACCGGCCAGGACGTGATCGCGCTGCAGAAACGCTGGTTCCAGCAGCCCATCGGCAGCCGCGGCATCAACCTGGCGCTGGCGCCGTCGGGCGAGGTGCGCGCCGCGTGGAAGCACCCGTCGGACGCCGTCACCGAGTAACTCCGGTTCACACCGGGAGAGCCGGAACCGGAACCGGTCCGGGGCCGCAATTCAGGATTTCCATGAGAGTGCCGCGCCGGGCAAGCCCCAAGTTGACAGCGACGAACGATGTTGGCGACACTGGCCCGAGCCGTTCCCGTGTGGGACAGGCCACATACACGACCGCCCGACGGCGGCATTTCTCAGGAGAAATCATGAACAAGTTTGTCGCGACCGCGATCGCGCTCTGCCTCGGCGCTGCCTCGCTGGCTGTCCACGCGCAGGGTACCGGCAAGAAGCAGTTCGATCCGTATTCCCAGGGTGCCAAGTCGGGCGAGAAGTTCGACCCGTACTCCCAGGGTGCCAAGTCCGGCGACAAGTTCGACCCGTACAGCCAGGGCGCGAACAAGAGCACGCGCAGCGACCTGAACCCCGCCGCACCGGCCACCGAGCAGAAGCCGGCCAAGAAGTCGTCCAAGAAGTCGTCCAAGAAGAAGGCCGCTCCGGCGCAGGCTGCCAGCTGAACCGCAACGGCTCCGACGAAAAAACCCGCCGAGGCGGGTTTTTTTGCGCCCTGCGCAGGCCAAAGCCTGTTCAAAGCCGTTCCGAAGCCCGTTCAAGGCATCTGCGTGTCGCGCTCCAGCGCGGTGACGTCAATGCGCTGCACCTTGCCGTCCTGCCTCACCTCGGTGCGCAGCACGAAGGCATCGGACGGGCAGTACCAGTCGGTCACATGCATCACCGAAGGCTCGACCTGCACCACTTCCTCGCCCACCAGCACAGGCCCCAGCGACGTGCGCTTCTCATAGGTGATCGGCAGGCACTCCTTGCGCCCCATGACGGTCTCGATCATCTGGCGGCGGCCAACCTGGCGCGAGCCGATGTGGATCGACGCATGCAGCGCGCGCATGGTGCTGACCACTTCGCCGGAGCCGAGCGGGTAGACCTTGAGCGATACGCTGGACTGGAACGTCTCGCCGTCGAGCGTGCTGCCTTCGCGCAACTCCAGGCCGGCGTAGTTGAAGACGCCCTTGCCCCGGAACGAGGCTTCGCCGTACATGCGCGCATAGCGGGCCCGGGCATTGATGATGGCATGCTGGCTTTCGATGCTGGTCTCGTCATTCGGCGTGCGCCGGTCGATCACGACCTCATGCACCTGCTCCATGATCACCGGCGGCCCCATCAGCGCCGACATTGCGGACTTGGAGCTGACCGTCAGCTGCGCGCGGCATCCGGATGCGCTGCGGCCGACGTCGCGCAGCGTCATGCGGATCGACATCGGCAGGGCGCCGTCGCCCTCCATCTGCACATGCGAGCCGGAACGGAACCAGGGCGCGTTGCAGAGCACCGCCGCTGCCGACGCGGCCATCTGCGTGGCGGCCACCTGCGCCGTGGCGCTGACCGCGGTCGCGGCGGCGGCGCCGGCGGGCGCGGCCGGCTGTGCCGCCGCCGGCATGGCCAGACACAGGCCTGCCAGCGCGGCAAGATTTGCAAGCCGGTATTGCTGCGCCTTTGTCTTCACATGAATCCCTGTCTAGAATGTCTTGGCGCCCCCGATAGCGCCCGGCCTGCCAGACGACCGCCTGGTCACTCAGATTATTCGTGTTTTTCGTGCAAGTGGCTATCTCGCTGATAACTTATCGGCGGCCCGCACCACCGTCCGCGATCGCCGGGCTGTTTCCGTGCACCGGCCCCCCGCGCGCGGGCCCAGAGGAGGTTCCATGCTTCAGTACTACGCGAAACTATGGTGGGTGGTCGCCCTGCGCGGCCTGTTTGCGCTGGTATTCGGCGTCTGCGCGTTCTTCGCGCCGATCGCCACGCTGGCCGCGCTGGTGATCGTGTTCGGCGCGTTTGCCGCGGCCGACGGGCTGATGGCGCTGGTCATGGCCATCTCCGGCAAGGACCGCGAGACCAGCGACCGCTGGATCCTTGCGCTGCAGGGCCTGCTCGGTCTCGGCGTGGGCGCGCTGACGTGGTTCAGCCCGGCCATCACCGCGCTGTCGCTGCTGGTCTACATCGCGGTATGGTCGCTGGCCACCGGCGTGCTGCAGATCGTCGCGGCGATCCGGCTGCGCAAGGAGATTCCCAACGAATGGTGGCTGATCCTGACCGGGCTGGTCAGCATCGCCTTTGCCTTCCTGGTGCTGTGGCAGCCGCTGGCGGGGGCGCTGGCGGTGCTGTGGATGATCGGCGCCTGGGCCATCGTGTGCGGCGTCCTGCTGCTCGGCGTCGCGTTCCGCCTGCGCCGCGCGCGTCCTGCCGCGGCAGGCATGCAGGCGGCCTGAACGCCATCCGGCGGGCCCACCGGCCCGCCCGCCGCTGGCTTTGGGACTGACCAGTCACCCCGACACCGTGCTACCATTGCCCGCCGCGCGTGCCCACGCGGCGGCTCTGGCCTCCCATGCGCCTGGCAGCCGCATCGGCGCGGCCATCCCGCATGACTTGCGGCTGGTTCTGAAAAAGCCGCCAGCGGCTGTCCACCAACGGACCGCGCAATGCGTTGTGATGGCTTGCCGTCGTCGTGCACCCACGCAAGACCATCCCAATCCGTCGTTTTTCCAGGAGCTCCATGCGTAGTTCATCGACCTCGCGGTATGCCGGGCTGTCAGTAGGTGCCACCACCACCAGTGCCGTCGTGCTGGTCAGCCTCGCCATCCTGCTGGTCTGGTTCGGCACGCTCGACATGCGCCACCTGCTGCGCTCGGACGAGGGCCGCTACGCCGAAATCGCTCGCGAGATGTTTGTCACCGGCGACTGGGTGACGATCCGCTACCACGAGCTCAAGTACTTCGAGAAGCCGCCCTTCCACCTGTGGGTGACCACGCTGGCCTATACGCTGTTCGGCGTCGGCGACTGGCAGGCGCGCCTGTGCGTGGCGTTGTCCGGCCTGCTTGGCCTGGGCGCAACCATGCTGGCCGCGGCGCGGTGGTATGGGCAGCGCGTGGCGCTGCTGGCCGGGCTGGCGCTGGTGGCGGCGCCGATGTGGAATGTCGCCGGGCATTTCAATTCGCTGGACATGACCCTGGCGGGAGCGATGGCGTGCGTGCTGGCCTGCATGCTGATCGCACAGCACCCGGACGCCACGCCCGCCGCGCGCCGCAACTGGATGCTGGCTTGCTGGGCCGCCATGGGCGTGGCGGTGCTGGTCAAGGGGCTGGTCGGGCTGGCGCTGCCCGGCCTGGTGCTGGTGGTCTATACCGTCGCCACGCGCGATTTTGGCCTGTGGCGCAGGCTCCATGTGCTGGCCGGCATGGCGGTGCTGCTCGCGGTCACCGTGCCGTGGTTCTGGCTGGTGTCGGTGCGCAACCCTGAATTCCCGCATTTCTTCTTTATCCACGAGCACTGGCAGCGCTACACCTCGAACGTTCACCAGCGCGAAGGCAAGATCTGGTTCTTCGTGCCGCTGCTGCTGGCCGGATTCCTGCCCTGGCTGGGGCTGGCGCCACAGATGTGGCAGGCGGTGCGCGAGCGCGCCGGCGTCGCGCGCGGCACTACGCCGCGGCCGTTCCAGCCCGCGCTGCTGGCGGCGCTGTGGGCCGCGGCGATCTTCGTGTTCTTCAGCCTGTCCGGCTCCAAGCTGCCGGGCTATATCGTGCCGATCTTCCCGGCGCTGGCGCTGCTGGCGGGCGTGGCGCTGGACACGGTCACGGAACGCGCGTGGCACTGGCAGGTCAATGCCGTGATTGCGCTGGCGGTCATCGGGCTGCTGGCGTGCCCCTTCGTCGCCATGCTGGACAAGCCAAGCACGCCCAATGCCGTGTACCGCGAATTCACCCTGTGGATCGCCATTGCCTTTGCCATCATGCTGGCCGGGGCCATCGCTGCGCGGCGGCTGCTGCGCACGCGCGGCGTATTTCCCAGCATTGTGGTGTACGCGCTGGCGATGTTCGCCTGCTGCACGGTGGCGCTGCGTGGCCACGAGGCGATGGGGCGGCCCGCCTCCGGCGCGGACCTGGCGCCGGCGATCAATGCAGTGCTGACGCCGCAGATGCCGCTGTACAGCGTCGGCATGCTGGACCATACGCTGCCGTTTTACCTGCGCCGCACTGCCATCATGGTCGCGCATCAGGACGAACTGGAATTCGGCATCGGCCAGGAGCCGCAGAAGTGGATCCCCACCATCGACGGCTTTATCTCGCGCTGGCAGGACGGCCAGCGCGCCGTGGCGATCATGATGCCCGAGACCTACAAGATGCTGGCGGCGCGCGGCGTGCCGATGCACCGGATCGGCGGCGATCGCCGGCGCGTGGCGGTCGCCAACTTCGCCCTGCCGGGCGAAGGCCCGCACGCGCCATCCCAAGGACAGTAACTTTGCACCACCCGGCGCCATGACGCTCTCGACTTTCCTGTTTATCGTTACCGGCGTGCTGCTCAACGCAGCCGCCCAACTGCTGCTCAAGGCCGGCGTCAACACCATCGGCGCGATCACGCTGGATCGCGGCACGCTGCTCGTCACGGCACTGCGCGTGCTGACCCAATGGCCGGTGCTGGCCGGCCTGACGCTGTACGTGGTCAGCGTCGGCGTGTGGATCGTGGGGCTGTCGCGCGTGGACGTGTCGGTCGCCTACCCGATGCTATCGCTCGGCTACGTGGTCAACGCGCTCGCCGCCTGGTGGCTGTTCGGCGAGATGATCGGTCCCTTGCGCGTGGCCGGCATCCTGCTGATACTGGCTGGCGTCTTCCTGATCGCCCGTTCCTGACCGGGCTGGCCTGGCTTGCCTGGCCGGACTTGCCTGCCTGACTTGCCGACCGGAACCGATTCTTCGCGGATTTTTCGTTTTTTAGCCCATGACTGCTCCCGCTTCCGAGTTCCTGCCCTTTGTCCGGCCTGAAATCGATGCCGCCGCCATTGCCGATGTCGGCAGGGTGCTGGCGTCCGGCTGGATCACCTCCGGGCCGAAGATGCAGGCCTTCGAGGCCGCGCTGTCTGACCTGTTCGGCGGACGCCCGGTGCGCACCTTCGCCAACGGCTCGGCGACGATGGAAATCGCGCTGCGCATTGCGGATATCGGCCCTGGCGATGAAGTCATCACTACCCCGATCACCTGGGTCGCCACCGCCAACGTGGTGATCGCGGTCGGCGCGCGCCCGGTGTTCGTCGACATCGACCCGCGCACGCGCAACCTGGACCTGGACGCGGTCGAGGCGGCCATCACGCCGCGCACGCGCGCGATCATGCCGGTGTACCTGTCGGGCCTGCCGGTCGACATGGACCGCCTCTACGCCATCGCATCGAAGCATGGCCTGCGCGTAATCGAAGACGCCGCCCAGGCGATCGACTCGCGCTGGCGGGGCCAGCGCATCGGCGCGTTCGGCGACCTGGTCAGCTTCAGCTTCCAGGCCAACAAGAACATCACCACCATCGAGGGCGGCTGCCTGGTGATGAACACGCCGGAAGAAGCGGTGCGCGCCGAGCGCCTGCGGCTGCAGGGCGTGATCCGCACCGGCATGGACGGCATGGACGTGGAAGAACCCGGCGGCAAGTTCAACCTGACCGACGTCAATGCCGCCGTCGGCCTGGCCCAGCTCGAAAAGCTCGACACCATTACCGCACGCCGCGCCGAA
Source organism: Cupriavidus sp. L7L (assembly GCF_004353535.1). Lineage (NCBI taxonomy): Bacteria > Pseudomonadati > Pseudomonadota > Betaproteobacteria > Burkholderiales > Burkholderiaceae > Cupriavidus > Cupriavidus sp. L7L. Next base: position 280,839 of record NZ_SMNY01000010.1, on the reverse strand, counting down.
CTGGCCGAGGCCTACTTCCGCTGCGCCGCCGACCATGGCCTCGCCGGCCTGGGCATCGAGCTGCCGCAGCCGCTCGATGCCCAGGCCGCCACCACCAACTGGCACATGTTCCAGGTGGTGCTGCCGACCGAACGCCTGCAGGGCGGTCCGGCGCAGGCGCGCCGGCAGGTCATGGAAGCCCTGCGCGAGCGTGGCATCGGCACCGGCGTGCACTACCCGCCCATCCATCTTTTTACCTACTACCGCTCGCTCGGCTGGCGCGAGGGCATGCTGCCGCATGCCGAACGCATCGGGCGCGGCATCGTCACGCTGCCGCTGTTCCCCGCGATGCAAGCCGCCGACGTCGAGCGGGTCTGCGCAACCCTCAGCGAAACATGCAAACGTCTCTCCACATGAGCCCGGTCGAAGTCTCGGTAGTCATTCCGGTCTACAACGAAGAAGACGGGCTGCAAGCCCTGTTCGACCGCCTCTATCCGGCGCTGGATGGCCTCGGCGACTCTTACGAGATCATCTTCATCAACGACGGCAGCACCGACCGCTCTGCGGCGCTGCTGGCCACGCAGTTCCACAAGCGCCCGGACGTGACCCGGGTGGTGCTGTTCAACGGCAACTTCGGCCAGCATATGGCGATCCTGGCGGGCTTCGAGCATACCCGCGGCAGGATCGTGATCACCCTCGACGCCGACCTGCAGAACCCGCCGGAAGAAATCCCGCGCCTGGTCGAAGCGATGCGCGCCGGCCATGACTACGTCGGCACCATCCGCCGCCAGCGCAACGACACCGCATTCCGCCGCTACGCGTCGCGCGCGATGAACCGGCTGCGCGAGCGCATCACCAAGATCCGCATGACGGACCAGGGCTGCATGCTGCGCGCCTATGACCGCAACGTGATCGACACCATCAACGCGTGCCGCGAGGTCAACACCTTCATCCCCGCGCTGGCCTACACCTTCGCGTCGAATCCCATCGAGATCGAGGTCGGCCACGAGCAGCGCCATGCGGGTGAATCGAAATATTCGCTGTACCAGCTGATCCGCCTGAATTTCGACCTGGTGACCGGCTTCTCGATCGTGCCGCTGCAGTGGTTCTCGGCGATCGGCACGATCCTGTCGCTGTTCTCCGGCGTGCTGTTCGTGATGCTGCTGGTGCGCCGCTTTGTACTCGGCTCGGAAGTGCAGGGGGTGTTCACGCTGTTCGCCATGAACTTCTTCCTGATCGGCATCCTGCTGTTCGGCGTGGGCCTGCTGGGCGAGTACGTCGGCCGCATCTACCAGGAAGTGCGCGGCCGCCCGCGCTACCGCATCCAGGCGGTGCTGGAAAAGGCCGACCCGGCGCACGCCGCACTGGGCCGCAAGGGCCGGGAGCCATGATGCGCGCTGTCGTCTTCGGCTACCACAATGTCGGCGACCGCTGCCTGCGCGTGCTGCATGCGCGCGGCGTGGAAGTGGCGCTGGTCATCACGCACCGCGACCGTCCCGACGAGAACATCTGGTTCCGCCGTGTCGCGGACACCGCCGCGGAGCTGGGCCTTCCCTTTATCTACGGCGAGGATCCTGCCGATCCCGCGATCGCGCAGGCAGTGCGCGACGCGCGCCCGGACGTGATCTTTTCCTTCTACTACCGCGCGATGATTCCGGCGGCAGTGCTGGCGCTGGCTCCTGGCGGCGCCTTCAACATGCACGGCTCGCTGCTGCCGAAGTACCGCGGCCGCGTGCCGGTGAACTGGGCGGTGCTGCACGGCGAGACCGAAACCGGCGCCACGCTGCATGCAATGGAAGCGAGGCCGGATGCGGGCTATATCGTCGACCAGACCGCCGTGCCGATCCTGCCGGACGACACCGCCGGCGAAGTCTTCGAAAAGGTCACGGTGGCCGCCGAACAGACCCTGTGGCGCGCGTTGCCGGCGATGATCGCCGGGCAGACGCCGCAGCGGCCCAACCGGCTTGCGGAAGGCAGCTATTTCTCCGGGCGCAGGCCGGAAGACGGCCGCATCGACTGGAGCCAGCCGGCTGCGAGCGTCTACAACCTCATCCGCGCGGTCGCGCCGCCCTACCCCGGCGCATTCACCGAGGTGGCCGGACAGCGCTTTATCGTGGCGCGGGCGCGCCGCCTCCAGGCCGGCAGCGCACCCGCCGGCTTGCCGCCCGGCCTGCACGTGCAGGACGGCAGGCTGCTTGGCCTGTGCGGCGATGGCGGTGTGGTGCTCGTGACCGAATTGCTGGCGCATGACGGGGCGCTGGTCACGCCCGATACCTTTTCCCAGATTCTCAGAAAACAAACCAACGAGGAAAACCGATGAAAAAGGTCCTGATTCTCGGCGTCAACGGCTTCATCGGCCATCACCTGACGCGCCGCATCCTGGAAACCACGCCGTGGGAGGTCTACGGCATGGACATGAACACGGACCGCCTGGGCGACCTCGTCGATCACCCGCGCATGCACTTCTTCGAAGGTGACATCACCATCAACAAGGAGTGGATCGAGTACAACATCCGCAAGTGCGACGTGGTGCTGCCGCTGGTCGCCATCGCCACGCCGGCCACCTACGTGCGCCAGCCGCTGCGCGTGTTCGAGCTGGATTTCGAGGCCAACCTGCCGATCGTGCGCGCCGCGGTCAAGTACGGCAAGCACCTGGTGTTCCCGTCGACCTCGGAGGTCTACGGCATGTGCAGCGACGAGGAGTTCGACCCGGAAGCCTCGCCGCTGGTCTACGGCCCGATCAACAAGCCGCGCTGGATCTATGCCTGCTCCAAGCAACTGATGGACCGCGTAATCCACGCCTACGGCATGGAGCAAGGGCTGAACTACACGCTGTTCCGCCCCTTCAACTGGATCGGCGCGGGGCTGGACTCGATCTTCGAGTCGAAGGAAGGCTCGTCACGCGTGGTGACGCAGTTCCTCGGCCATATCGTGCGCGGCGAGCCGATCAGGCTGGTCGACGGCGGCGCGCAGAAGCGCGCGTTTGCCGATATCTCGGACGGCATCGGCGCGCTGATGCGCATCATCGAGAACCCGAGCGGCATCGCCAGCGGCAAGATCTTCAATATCGGCAATCCGGCCAACATCCATTCGGTGCGCGAGCTGGCCGAGATGATGCTGAAGATGGCCGCGGACTACCCCGAATACGCCGAGGAAGCGCGCAAGACGCAGATCGTCGAAACCTCGTCGGGCGACTTCTACGGCAAGGGCTACCAGGACGTGCAGCACCGCGTGCCGAAGATCGACAACACCGTCGAGGAGCTGGGCTGGAAGCCCGAGGTCACGATGGAGCAGTCGCTGCGCCGCATCTTCGAGGCGTATCGCTGCAAGGTGGTCGAGGCCCGCACGCTGGTCGACTCGGCCAACTGAGCGCGCACCGCAGATGGCACGCATTGCCCTGAAGGTCGACGTCGACACGCTGCGCGGCACGCGCGAAGGCGTGCCGAAGCTGCTGTCGATGCTGGACGCCGCGCAGGCACAGGCCACCTTCCTGTTCAGCCTCGGGCCTGACCATACCGGCTGGGCGCTGCGGCGCGTCTTCCGGCCGGGCTTCCTGAAGAAGGTGTCGCGCACCTCGGTGGTATCCAACTATGGCTTGCGCACGCTGATGTACGGCGTGCTGCTGCCGGGCCCGGATATCGGGCGCAAGGGCGCCGCGGAAATGCGCGCGGCCCGCGCCGCCGGCCACGAGTGCGGCATCCACACCTGGGACCACGTCTACTGGCAGGACAACGTGCGCGAGCGCGATGCAGCCTGGACCCGGCGCCAGATGCAGCAGGCGTTTGCGCGCTACACCGAGGTCTTCGGCGAACCGCCGGCGACGCATGGCGCAGCGGGCTGGCAGATGAACGAGGATGCGTTCCGCCAGATCGACGACTGGGGCATGGCCTATGCGTCGGACGGGCGCGGCACGGCGCCCTATATCCCCACCATCGACGGCGTGCCGTGCCGGCACGTGCAGATGCCGACCACGCTGCCGACGCTGGACGAACTGATCGGCACCGGCGGGCTGACCGAAGACAATGTCCATACTGCGCTGCTGAAGCTGACCGAAGGCCCGGGCGACCATGTCTTTACGCTGCATACCGAGCTGGAAGGCGGCAAGCTGGCGCCGGTGTTCGAGCGGCTGCTGGCGGGATGGCGCGCGCAGGGGCACGAGCTGGTGTCGATGGCGGCGTGGTATCGCGGGCTGGAGCGCAGCGGGCTGCCACAGTTGCCGGTGACGTGGGGGGAGATTCCCGGGCGGAGCGGGGAATTGATTGTGCAGCCCGAAGTGTTATCGCGCTGAGCCGCAGCCAACGCCGTCTGAACCAGGCTCCCCTGTCCCGCAAGCGGGAGGGGAGCAAACCCGTGGCAATACTCAGTCCCTGCGGCTGGCTGCCCCCACGCGCAGCCCATTAAACACCACCAGCAGGCTCGCCCCCATATCGGCGAACACCGCCATCCACATCGTCCCCATCCCCATCACAGTCAGCGCCAGGAACACCGCCTTGATGCCCAGCGCCAGCGTGATGTTCTGCACCAGGATGCGCGAGGTGCGGCGCGACAGCCGGACGAACTCCGGAATCTTGCGCAGGTCGTCGTCCATCAGCGCCACGTCGGCGGTTTCGATGGCGGCGTCGGTGCCGGCCGCGCCCATGGCGAAGCCGATATCGGCGCGCGCCAGCGCCGGCGCATCGTTGATGCCATCGCCGACCATGCCGATGCGGCCGCCGCGCGCATGCGCGGCGTCGGCCAGCGCGGCGATGCCGTCGGCCTTGTCCTGCGGCAACTGGTTGCCGCGCGCCTCGTCGATGCCGACCTCGGCCGCGATGGCCTGCACGGTATGCGGGTTGTCGCCCGACAGCATCAGCGTCTTCACGCCCAGCGCATGCAGTCCGGCGATCGCCTGCCGGCTGGTCTGGCGTACCGTGTCGGCCACCGCAAAGAGCGCCAGCGCGGTCGCGGCGCCGTTGCCTTCGACGCGCACCAGCAGCACCACGGTCTTGCCTTCGCGCTCGATCGCTTCCAGGCGTGCCTCCAGCGCCGGCGAGCAGGCGCCCAGGTCATGCACCAGCCGGTGATTGCCAAGCCGGTATTCCACGCCCTGCACCGTGCCACGCGTGCCGCTCCCCGCGAGCGCCTCGAAATCGTCCACCGGCAGCGTCGCAATGCCTTCGCCCGCCGCGGCGGCGGCCACCGCGCGCGACACCGGGTGGTCCGAGCGCGCGGCCAGGCTGGCGGCAATGGCGCGCACCTGCGGCGGCGCGTCGGCCAGCAGCGCATGGTCGGTTTGCACCGGCTTGCCGTGCGTGATCGTGCCGGTCTTGTCCAGCGCCACCCAGGCCAGGTGCCGGCCCTGCTCCAGGTAGACCCCGCCCTTGACCAGGATGCCCCGGCGCGCGGCCGCGGCCAGGCCGCTGACGATGGTCACCGGCGTGGAAATCACCAGCGCGCACGGGCAGGCGATCACCAGCAGCACCAGCGCCTTGTAGATCCAGTCGGCCCAGCCACCGCCAGCCAGCAGCGGCGGCACCACCGCCACCGCCACGGCAATGGCGAACACGGTGGGGGTGTAGATGCGCGCGAACTGGTCGACGAAGCGTTGCGTCGGCGCGCGGCTGCCCTGCGCGGCTTCCACAGCGTGGATGATGCGCGCCAGCGTGGAGTCGCCGGCGGGCGCGGTCACGGTGTATTCCAGCTCGCCCGACTGGTTGATCGAGCCGGCGAAAAGCGGATCGCCTTCGGCCTTGTCGACCGGCACGCTTTCACCGGTGATCGGTGCCTGGTCCAGCGCCGACTGGCCGCGCACGACCTTGCCGTCCAGCGCCACGCGCTCGCCGGGGCGCAGCCGCACCAGCGCGCCGACGGCGACGCTGGCCGCGGACACGGCTTTCCAGCTGCCGTCGTCGCGGCGCACCGTCGCCTGCTCCGGCGCCATCGCCATCAGCCCGCGGATGGCATTGCGGGCGCGGTCGAGCGACGCTGCCTCGATGCGCTCGGCCAGCGCGAACAGCACCATCACCATCGCCGCTTCGGGCCATTGCCGCAGCAGCAGCGCGCCGGTGACGGCGATGCTCATCAACGCATTGATATTCAGGTTGCCGTTGCGCAGCGCGATCCAGCCCTTGCGGTACGTGGTGAGGCCACCCAGCGCCACCGCCGCCAGCGCCAGCGCGGCCGGCAGCCACGGCAGGCCGAGCGCCAGCCATTCGGTCGCTTCCGCGCCGACCGCGGCCACGCCGGCCAGCGCCAGCGGCCACCACGGCTTGCGTGCGGTGGTCTCGGGCAGGACCTGCTGCGCGGCTTCGGCATCCAGCGGCACCGCCTGCATGCCGAGGCTGCGGATGGCCGCGACCACCGGCTCCGGCGACGGCAGCGTATGGTGGAGCGTCAGCACCCGCTGGATCAGGTTGAACTCCAGCGCCGCCACGCCCGCCATATCGCCCAGCTTGTTGCGGATCAGCGTTTCCTCGGTGGGGCAGTCCATCGCGTCGATGCGATAGGCGGCGGTGCGGGTTCCGGCCGGCACCTCGACGGGCGCGGCCGGCGTCAGGGCAATCGTTGACGAGCAGCCACCGCCACAGCAAGAGGGCGCCGCGGCGTCCGGGGCGGCCTGCGAATGTGCATGCCCGTGATTGTGGCCATGAGCATGGCCAGGACCGTGATCATGGACGTGATCGTGGCCATGTTCATGGCGGCGTCCGGAGTGATCGTGCCCCGGGCCGGCATGATCCCGGGGCAGTGCGTCTTCAGGTGACGTGCGAGCCATCTCTTGTTGTTCGCGTGGTTTGACCTGATGACATTGAAGACCCTGTAGCGGCTACAGAGTCAAGCAGGCTTCAAGCGGACCCTTAGTGCTCGCAATTGACCATCCACGACATGCCGAAGCGATCCACCAGCATGCCGAAGCCTTCGGCCCAGAACGTCTTCTGGTACGGCACCACCACCTGCCCGCCTTCGGCCAGTCCGTTGAAAATGCGCTCACCCTCTTCCTTGCCGACCGCGCCGACCGACAGGCTGAAGCCGCTGAAGGCCAGCCGCTCGCCCGGGCGGCCATCGGACGCCATCAGCTGGGTCTCGCCGAACTGGATATTGGCGTGCATCACCTTGTCCTTCCAGTCTTCCGGGATCTGCATGCCCTGGTCCGGCGGCGCCTCCTTGTAGCGCATCGCGAATGTCACCTGCGCGCCCAGCACCTTGCCGTAGAACGCCACGGCTTCGTCGAAGCGGCCGCCAAAATCCAGATAGGGTTGCACCTGCATGTCACTCTCCTTGTGGGTTGTGATCCTGGTTGCGTGTGGATGCGCCGGCCGGAGTTGCCTTGCCGGCACGCGCGCCATTATGCGCGCGTGCCGGGCACATGCAAGCGCAGCGGTCCGCTGCCGATCGCTTCAGGCCACCGTGGCGGGAGCCTGCGTCGCCGCGGCCGAGGTTTCGGCCGGGAATTGCAGCGAGAACACCGTTTCGCCGTCGGCGCTGCGCACGGTCACGCTGCCGCCGTGCAGCCGCATGATGGTGTCGACGATTGCCAGCCCGAGGCCGGTCGAAGTGGCCGAATTGCGGCGCGACGGGTCCGCGCGGTAGAAGCGGCCGAAAATATGCGGCAGGGTGTCCGGCGGGATCGCCGGTCCCGCGTTGCTGACGCGGATGCAGGTGTTGGCCGCCCCACCCGGCGCGGGAACGCGCGTGGCATCCAGCCGCACCGTGGTTCCCTCGGGCGCGTGGCGCAGCGCGTTGTCGAGCAGGTTGGTGACCGCGCGCCGCAGCAGCGCCTGGTCGGCCTGCACCAGCGCGTGTCCGCCAACCGCCAGCGTGACGTCGCGGTCGGCCGCGACCGCCTCGAAATACTCGGCCATCTTGTCGAGCTCTTCACGCGCATCCAGCGTGCGCACGCCCAGCGCCACCTGCGCATGGTCGGCGCGCGCGAGGAACAGCATGTTCTCGATCATGCGCGCCAGCCGTTCGTATTCTTCCAGGTTCGATTCGAGCAGCGCCTCGTATTCCGCCGCGCCGCGGCTTTGCGCCAGCGTTACCTGGGTCTGGCCGATCAGGTTGCTGATCGGGGTGCGGAAATCGTGCGCCAGGTCGGCCGAGAACTCGGACAGCCGCGAGAAGCTGTCCTGCAGCCGCGCCAGCATGTCGTTGAGCGCGGCCGCCAGTTCGCGCAGCTCGGCGGGCGCACTGCCCACATCGAGCCGCGTGGCAAGCCGGCTGGTGGTCACCGCGGCCGCGTCGGTTGCCATGCGCCGCAGCGGCTGCAGACCGCGCCGCGCCAGCACGAAACCGAGCCCGGCCGCCGCGGCCGCGCCGCACAGCGTCGCCCACAGCAGCCGGTAGCGGTATTCGCGGATCAGCGCCACGCGGTAGCCGGCATCGCGCAGCACCACGATCTCGACGGCCTTGTCGGAATCCCCGAGCTGGCCGAGCGCGGCAATGCCGCGCGAAGGCACGCCGTTGCGCGGATACCAGGTCTGCAGCATGTCTTTCTCCGGCTGCATGCCGGCCGGCAGCACGCGCAGCGGCGGCACGGACTCGTTGCGCGGATTGAGCGTGACCAGCGGCTCGCCCTGGCGCGAGCGCACCACCAGGATCAGCCCCTCATGGCCCATGGCGATATCGGCGAACCGGTGCGTATCGGCGCGGATCTCAGCCTCGCTGCGCACTTCGCGCAGCAGGTGGCGCACCAGCAGCACTTCGCCGACCAGTTCGCTCTCGTCGCGGCCCTCCAGCTGCGCCGACAGCGCGCTGGACAGGTAGGCTGCCACGCTGACCAGGATCGCGGCCGTGGCCAGTCCGTACGCCAGCGCCAGCCGCGTGGTCAGGGACGACGGCAGCCGCATCATGCCGCGCCGGGCCCGAAGCCATCGCTGTCTTCGCCGTCATCCAGCACATAGCCCATGCCGCGCCGGGTATGGATCAGCTTGCGCGCAAACGGGTCGTCGACCTTGGCGCGCAGGCGCCGGATCGATACGTCGACCACATTGGTGTTGCTGTCGAAGTTGACGTCCCACACCTGCGACGCGATCAGCGAGCGCGACAGCACCTCGCCGCGGCGGCGCGCCAGCAGGTACAGCAGCGCAAACTCCTTGGAGGTCAGGTCGATCTTCTGGCCGGCGCGCACCACGCGACGGCGGATGGCATCGATCTGCAGGTCGGCCACTTCGATGAATTCGCTCTCGCGCAGCGGCCCGCGGCGCAGGATGGTGCGGATGCGCAGCACCAGCTCCGCGAAGGCGAACGGCTTGACCATGTAGTCGTCGGCGCCAAGCTCCAGGCCCTTGAGGCGGTCCGACAGCTCGTCACGCGCGGTCAGGAACAGCACGGGCGTGTCGCGCTCGCGGCGCAGCTCGCGCAGCACCTGCCAGCCGTCAAGGTTGGGCAGCATCACGTCCAGCACGATCAGGTCGTAGGGGTGCTCGCGCGCGTGGGCCAGGCCGTCGACACCGTCGCGCGCCAGGTCCACCACGAAGCCGGATTCGGTGAGGCCCTTGAGCAGGTAGTCGCCCGCCTTGGGTTCGTCCTCGACAATCAGGATACGCATGTGTCAGTCACTTTCCGGCGGCACCAGTGCCGCCATGGCGTAACGCTAGCCGAGGATGGCCGGAAATGGGCAAAGATTTCAGAAATGTCATGGCAAAGACGGCTTTCTGCGGGGAAATGCCAGTAAAATGCGCGGGACCGCCGGCCCGGCCGATGGTTCCCCCCGCGCTCCGCGCGATTTCGATTACCTGTCCGCTTAGCCTTCGCCCGCCTTGATGAAACGCCTGCCGCGCCTGTCGAACTCCCTGCTGCTGTCGCTTGCACTGCTCGCGCCGGTATCCGGTGCCCTGGCGGCCGTGACGACCGTATGCAGCGCGGTGCAGGCCGCGGGGCTGTCGCTGCCGGAACGGCACGCAGCGGCCAAGATGGAAGCCGAAGCCGCACTGGGTGGCGGCAGCGAAGGCAGCTGCCGCGGCGCCGCCGTGCAGGTCATGGTGGAACCCGGCGGACAAGGCGTGCCGCTGCAACTGCAGGACGGGTCGCCGCAGCCGTCGGACGACGACACCGCAACGCTGCCGGGCCAACCTGCCGCCGCCGCGGGCGAACTGCCGGAACTGCCGCCCGAGGTGATGGCCCACTGGGCGCATGCGGCCCCGATGGCGACACCGGCGGTATTCAACGACCTGCTGCCCGACCTGCTGCCTTTTGCCTCGCGCTGCTGAAGCGCAACGCCGCGCCTGGCGGCGTTCCTGACTGCTACCCGCTTATTGCCGCAAGCCGCTGGCGCTGCGCGTGCGGCTTATTCGACGCGGAAGAACTCGATCGATTGCCCCGCATTGACCGCGCGCTGCAGCCAGTCGGGGTATTCGCCCTCGCCGTCCCAGCTTTGCCCCAGGGCATTGCGGTAGAGCGGACGCGGTGCGCCATTGGATTTGGCGCTGGCAACATCGGCGCCGGCCTCGGGCGCGGCCTTGCGTGAGGGTTCCACAGCGCGCGCCGGGACCTGGTCGAAGCATCCTGCGGCGACCAGGTCGTCAAGCGTCAGCGCATGACGGTCCATTTGCTCGTGGATCCACGCCACCGCAGCGAGTTTGGCTGAATCAGACTCGGACATGACTATCGTGAGAGGCCCGCTGCATTTCCGCGGGCAATGAGGACCGGCGATGGAACCGCAGGCCGGTCGGATAGCCATGATTCTACAGCCTTTGCCGGTGCTGCCGGCGTTTGCGCGCGACGGCGCGGCGCATTTCCTTGCATTCCCTTGCATTTGCCGTGCGCTTGCCGCGCAGGGCAAATGCTGCATGACGGCAATGTCATGTCGGCGTCATGCTGGCGTGGATGGCCAGTGCCTAGACTTCTCTCTACCGCCACCCGTACCGGGCTGGCACTCTTACGGAGAAGCATCCATGCAAGCACTCAGGCAAGTCTTTGTCGCCACCGCACTGGTTGCGGCCGCGGTCGGCACCGCACAGGCAGCACCGCGCAGCGTCGATCCGTTCAGCGACGGCGCGCGCAGCGTCACCGGCACGCGCAGCTCGTTCACCGACGGTGCGCATACGGCCACCGGTACCCGCAGCAGCTTTACCGATGGCGCACACACCGCCACCGGCACCCGCAGCACCTTCACCGACGGCGCACACAACCCGAACGGTCCGCGCGACAGCTTCAGTGACGGCGCCTGACCTCGGCCGCCCGCCGCGCGGCCACCATTGTGCCCACCACGGCGCGCACGCGGGACCGCATCAGCGCACCGCGCCGTAGATCCGGCGCGCATCCGCGGCGTCGGCGATCGGCCGGCCCAGCGTGAGTCCGCCCTGCACGGCATGCGCCACCAGCGCGGCGTTGCCGGGCGCGCGGCTGCCGTCGCGCAGCAGCAGGTTGTTCTCGAAGCCCACCCGCACATGGCCGCCGAACGCGGCGGCCGCGGTCACGCAGGCATTCTCTTCGCGGCCAAAGGCGCAGATCGCCCACGGCAGCGCATCGTCGCTTTCCGCGGCCACCTGCAGGAACGGCAGCAGGTCGTGCGGCGACGAGACCTGCCCCGCCGAATAGCGCCCCAGCACATACAGCAGCGACCACGCACCCGCCGGCACCAGTCCGCGCGCGCGCAGCGCATGCCAGCGGCGCACGTCGGCCGCGTCGTACAGGATGACCTGCGTCATCACGCGTTCGCGCGCCAGCCAGGCGAAGAACGCGGCCAGCTCGCTTTCCGGGATCTCCGGCACGGCCACCTCGCGCAAACCCACCGACACGGCTTCGGGCCGCAACTCGCGCACCATCGCCATCTGCGCGGGGGCCTTGTACACGCCGGCGGCTTCGCTGGTCACCTGCACCAGCAGCGAATCGCCGACGGCCTGCTTCACGGCGGCCAGCGCGTCGCGGTAGGCCTGCGCGTCGAGCGAATGGCGGCCCTGCGCATCGCGCACGTGCATATGCATCATGGCGGCGCCGGCATCGAGGCAGGCGCGCGCTTCCTGTGCCAGCGCCGCGGCGGTCAGCGGCACCGCGGGGTGGTCGGCAGCCTGCTTGTAGGCGCCGTTGGGCGCGACCGTGACGATCAGCGGGGAATCGGCAAGCGCCGCGCGGGCCGCGGCGGCTTGTGTCGAGGCAGACGGATTGGCTTGGGTCATGGCTGGATCTCGGGCAATTCAGGAGCGATCAGGTCGAGGCCGGCGCGCAGCAGGCGGTCGTAGCGCGCGCGCTCGGCGGCAATGGCTGCGGGGCTCCAGACATAGAAGCCCTCGCCGCGCTTCATGCCGTGGCGGCCGTCGGCGGCGCGCTCGGCCAGGCAGCGCGCGGGATGGTCGTCGTTGCAGAAGCTCGGGTACATGGTGGCGCCGGCGGCGGCGTGCACGTCGATGCCGGCATGGTCGCGCTGCAGCACCGGGCCCGCCGCCAGGAAGCGGAAGCCGAAGCCGAAGCGCACCGCCGCATCCACGTCCTCGGGCGAGGCAATGCCGCGGTCGATCAGGCTGAAGGCCTCGCGCGACAGCGCGTGCTGCAGCCGGTTCGCAAGGAAGCCGGGCAGGTCCTTGCGCACTTTCACCGGCACCATCGCGCAGCGGCGCATGAACGCGATCAGCGCGTCGGCGCGGCCTTCGTCGCTGTCTTCGCCCATCACCACTTCGACCAGCGGCACCAGGTGCGCCGGCATGAAGAAATGCAGGCCCAGCATGCGCTCGCGCGACTCCAGCCCGGCGCCGATCGCGCTGATCGGGAAGCTGGAGCTGTTGCTGGCGAGCACCGTGTCCGCCCGCGCGCGCCGGACCAGGTCGGCAAACAATTGCTGCTTGAGTTCCAGGCGCTCGGGGATGCATTCGATCACCAGGTCGACGGCGGCCCATTCCACCTGGTCCAGCGTGGCGGCCACGGACAGGCATGCGGCGCCGTCGGCGCGGCCGATGGCGGCCAGGTTGTCGCACACCCGCCCGGGCAGCGCGGCGCCGCGCGTGGCGTCAGGCTCGATCACGGTGGTGCGGCACAGGGCGCGGGTCAGCACCACGGCGACGTCGGCGCCCATGGTGCCGCCGCCCACCACCACCGCATGGGCGGCGCCGGGACGGCCCAGTGGGCTGGCAGTGACCGCTTCGGTCGGGTTCGGCATAGGTTCTCCGGGGAAGTCCTGCGGGATTGGTGCCGCCCCGGGGGCCGCAGTGGCGCGCCGGGCAACGGAATCCCGGCAGTGTAGAGAACTCGCTTTGATTGATGAAGTCGATTCTCTGGATAAAATGATTCACAAATCAGATCAATCGCACGATCCGACCGCTCGTGCCTCTCATGTTCTCCGCGGCGCACACCGCGCCCGCCACTGCCTGACCATGAAAATCAACCTGTCGATGCGGGACATCGAGACCACGCTGGTGCTCGGCCGCACGCTCAATTACCGCCAGGCCGCCACCCAGCTGCACCTGTCCCAGTCCGCCCTGTCCACGCAGATCCTGCGCATCGAGGAATCGCTCGGCGTGCGCCTGTTCGACCGCACCACCCGCACCGTGCGCCTTACCGCCGCGGGCCAGGTCTTTATGCAGCAGGCCGCGCTGCTGCAGGCCGCCTTCCGCGGCGCCATCGACGCCGTTACCGGCATTGCCAGCGCCGAGCGCGGCCAGGTGGCCGTGGCGGCGCTGCCGTCGCTGGCGGCGCGCATGCTGCCGCGCGTGCTGATGGCCTACCACCGGGCGCGCCCGGAAGTGGCGCTGAAGGTGATCGACACGCTGTCCGGCCCGGCCTTCGACCTGGTGCGCGCGGGCGAGGTGGACTTTGCGCTGACGGCGGCCGATCCGCAGCAGGCCGACCTGCATTACGAGCCGCTGCTGTCCGACCGCTTCGTGCTGCTGATCCCCTCGGCGCACCCGCTGGCGCGCAGCAGCGGCCCGTTGCGCTGGGCCGATACCGCCACCGCGCCGCACGTATCGATGACGCATCCCAGCAGCGTGCGCCAGTACGCCGAATGGGCCTTCCTGCAGAACAAGATCCGCTTCCAGCCGGTGTTCGAGGCCGAGCACCTGGCCACCATCGCGGCCATGGTCGAATGCGGCTTCGGCGTGGCGGCGCTGCCAGAGATTGCGGCCGGCACGGTGCGCCAGGCCGGCATCGTCGAGCGGTTGCTGACCGCGCCAGTGACCGAGCGCTCGATCGGGCTGGTGACCTCGCGCAACCGCTCGCTGTCCCCCGCCGCCGCCGAACTTGCCGCGGCGGTGCGCGCGCAGCTGGCGCATCCCGCCGCTGCCGGCGCCGGCGCCATGGAGGCCAGCGCATGAGCATCATCGTCGATATCCTGATCCTGGCCGGCGCGCTGCCGGCCATCGTCGCGGTGGTGCAGGGGTCGCGGTGGTCTGCGCCGGCCTTATGGCCAGCGCGCTCGGGCCGACGCGCCCGAACCCGCCGAACTGGCGCCACCTGCGCATGATGTGGGAGCTCGCGATGCCGCGCACCATTACCCGCACGGCATCGAGCCGGGCTCGCGACCGGCCGCTGGCGCGCGCGCTGGCCGATCGCTTCGAGCTGCCGATCTGCCGCCGCCGTCAGGACAGGCCCGGCACGGAGCCGGGCCCGCAGGCTTCAGGAAGGGTCTTTGGTACGCGTGCGCGAGACGGCCATCATGATGCCGACGCCGAGCACGATCAGGCAGGCAATGCCGATATAAACGGTCGCGAGGCCGGCCGTTGACATCGCCCAGGCGATGCCGCCGACCAGGACCAGCAAGCCAATGATGTATAGCGCGAATGACATGAATCGGCTCCTTGCGGTGGTGACGCTGCTTCCAATGTAGGCAGCGTCACGCGCGCAAGGGATAGGACGATGGCGGACGGCGGCGTAGGCGGGTTCTGACTTCGCTGTGATGCCGCTGCCACAGGGCGGTGGCCGCAATGCTGCCCGCCGGGGCTGTCCGCAGGGTTCAGGCAGCGCCCCGGGCCTGCGCCGCGGCGAGATAGGCATCGCGCGACGGCAGCAGGTGGCGGCGGCACAGTTCCACCAGCGCCTCGCGGTTGCCCTGCTGCAGCGCCTCGATCATGGCCCAGTGCTCCTGCCGAGCGCGCTCGCGATAGGCCGCGGCCGCCAGCGTGCCGAACCGGATCGGGTGGGTGCGGCGCGCATAGTCGCCGATGGCCTGCTGCAGCACGGCATTGCCGGTCAGCGCGAACAGCTCGCGGTGAAAGGCCTGGTTGATGCGGAACACCGCGCGCGCATCGCCCGCGGCCACGGCGGCGTCATGCTGCTTCTGCACCGCGGCCAGCGGCGCCAGCCGCGCCGGCGGCACCGGCAGGTCGATCTGCGCGGCGGCATGGCATTCCAGCACTTCGCGCAGTGCGTACAGTTCCAGCACCTCGCGCGCGGAGAACGCGCGCACCACCGCGCCGACATTGCGCTTGCGCTCGACCACGCCGATCGCCTCCAGCCCCGCCAGCACCTGCCGCACCACATGCCGCTTGAGGGCGAAGCGCGCCATCAGGTCGTCCTCGGTCAGCCGCTCGCGCGGATGCAGGCGGCCGAAGACGATGTCCTCCTCCAGCGTATCGACGGCCTGCCGCATGGCGCCGGCTTCGGACTGTGGGGTGATGTCCGGCATGGCTCAGCGCTGGTGCGGCACGGTATCGACGGTCTGCGTCGCGCGCAGGAAGCCGAAGTCGACGCCCTGGTCGGCCTGCGTCACGGTCTCGAGGAACAGCTTGCGGTAGCCGCGCTCGGCGCGCGGGCGCTCCACCGGCTGCGCCGCGGCGCGGCGGGCCAGTTCGGCGTCGTCGACCAGCAGCGTCAGGTCGCGCTCGCGCACCGACAGGCGGATGCGGTCGCCGCTGCGCACCAGCGCCAGCGGACCGCCGATGGCCGCTTCGGGCGTCACGTGCAGCACGATGGTGCCTGCCGCGGTGCCGCTCATGCGGCCGTCCGAGATGCGCACCATGTCCTTGACCCCGGCGCGCGCCAGCTTGCGCGGGATCGGCATGTAGCCCGCTTCGGGCATGCCGGGCGCGCCGGTGGGCCCGATGCGCTTGAGCACCAGGATATCGTCGGCATTGACGTCGAGCGCTTCGTCGTCGATGCGCAGCGCCATGTCCTCGGCGTTCTCGAATACCACGGCGCGGCCCTCGTGCTCCATCAGCACCGGATCGGCGGCGGACTGCTTGATGATGGCGCCGCCCGGTGCCAGGTTGCCGCGCAGCACGGCCAGGCCGCCGGCCGGGTAGATCGGGTCGGCCGCTCTGCGGATCACGTCCTGCTCGAACGGCGGCGGCGCGGCGTCAAGCTCTTCGCCAAGCGTGCGGCCGGACACGGTCAGCGTGTCCAGGTGTAGCAGCGGGCGCAGCTCGCGCAGCAGCGTGGCCATGCCGCCGGCCTTGTGGAAGTCCTCCATGTAGTGCTGGCCGGAGGGCTTGAGGTCGACCAGCACCGGCGTCTCGCGGCTCATGCGGTCCAGGCCCGCCAGGTCGATATCGATGCCGAGGCGGCCGGCAATGGCGGTCAGGTGCACGATGCCGTTGGTCGAGCCGCCGATCGCCAGCAGCACGCGCAGTGCGTTCTCGAAAGCCTTGCCGGTCAGGATGCGGTCCGGCGTCAGGCGCGCCTTGGCCATCGCCACCGCCGTGGTGCCGGTGCGCTCGGCCACGCGGATGCGGTCGGCCGTCACCGCGGGCGCCGAGGCACCGCCGGCCACCATCATGCCAAGCGCCTCGGTCACGCACGCCATGGTGCTGGCCGTGCCCATCACCGAACAGGTGCCGACGCTGGCCACCAGCTGGTTGTTGACGTCGGCGATCTCGGCGGCATCGATCTCTTCGGCACGATAGCGGCCCCAATAGCGGCGGCAGTCAGTGCAGGCGCCCACGCGCTCGCCACGATGCGCGCCGGTGAGCATCGAGCCGGTTACCAGCTGGATCGCCGGCACCCCGGCCGAGGCCGCGCCCATCAACTGCGCCGGCACGGTCTTGTCGCAGCCGCCGATCAGCACTACCGCGTCCATGGGCTGCGCGCGGATCATTTCCTCGGTGTCCATCGACATCAGGTTGCGCAGGTACATGCTGGTCGGCGCGGAAAAGCTCTCGTGCACCGAGATGGTCGGGAAATCCACCGGCAGGCCGCCGGCCAGCATCACGCCGCGCCGGACCGCGTCGATCAGCTGCGGCGCGTTGCCGTGGCAGGGGTTGTAGCTGCTGCCAGTGTTGACGATGCCGATCACCGGCCGCGACAGCGCGTCGTCGGTATAGCCGGCGCCCTTGATAAAGGCCTTGCGCAGGAACAGCGAGAAGCCGGTGTCGCCGTAGTTGGTCAGGCCCTTGGCCAGGCCTTGCGGTCGGGTGGCGTCGGGCTTGCTGGGGTCGTTGGCGGACATGAGGGCTATCTCCGATGAAATTATTGATAATCGATGGCCGGAAGCTTAGCGGCCAAGGCTGGCGTAGCGCAAGCCCGGCATCGCACCGCAGGAATTGATTCAATCCATAGATCAGTCGATAGAAAAATACGGATTCATCAATCAAGCGGCCCGGCCTACACTTGGCCCCGATAACGAGCCGGGCGTCATCCGCCGGCGGCCACCCGCCGCCCGCCGATCCATTCCCATTCCAACGATTTCCCGGCACAGGAGACCCACATGCCTGGCATTTCGCCCACGGCCGCCCGCGCCACCACAGCGGCGCGCCGCACCCCTCGCCGCTCCATCCTGGTCGCTTCTCTCGCATTTGCCGGCATGCTGCTCGCCCCGGCTTGGGGCATGGCCGCGGACGCCTATCCCGCCAAGCCGATCCGGCTGGTCGTGCCCTACCCGCCCGGCGGCGCCACCGACGTGATCGGCCGCACGCTGGCCCAGCGCCTGTCCACCACGCTCGGCCAGCAGGTGGTGGTCGACAACCGCGCCGGCGCCGCGGGCAATATCGGCGCCGAGCTGGTCGCCAAGTCGCCCGCCGACGGCTATACCCTGCTGCTGGGCGCGCTCACCAGCCACGCCATCAACGCCGCGCTGTACAAGAGCCGCGTGCCTTACGACCTGGAGAAGAGCTTCGCGCCGGTGTCGATCGTCGGCACCGTGCCGCTGGTGTTCGTGGTCAATCCGTCGGTCAGCGCCAGCAGCCTGCCGCAACTGGTCTCGCTGGCAAAATCCAGGCCCGGCGCCATCACCTTCGCCTCGGCCGGCAACGGTTCTCCGCAGCACCTGGCCGGCGAGATGTTCAAGCGCATGGCCGGCGTGGAGATGCTGCACGTGCCATACAAGGGCAGCGGCCCGGCCATGACCGACCTGATCGGCGGTCAGGTGCTGAGCATGGTCGAGACCGTTCCCGCGGCCCAGGCCTACGTCAAGACCGGCAAGATCCGCGCCCTGGCGGTGGCCTCGTCCGAGCGCGTCAGTGCGCTGCCCGACGTGCCGACCGCCACCGAAGCCGGACTGAAAGACTTCGAAGTCAGCTCGATGTTCGGCATCGTCGCTCCGGCGGGCACGCCGGCGCCGGTGATCGACCGGCTCAGCGGCGACCTGAAGAAGATCCTGGCCGAGCCGGAAGTCCAGGCCACGCTGCTCAAGCAAGGGGCGATTGCCACGTGGACGACGCCGGCGCAGGCGAGTGCGCGGATCAAGGCCGAGGTCGGCAAGTGGAATACGGTGATCCGGGAGGCGGGGGTGAAGCCGGAGTAGTCATCGGATGCAGTCCGAATACCCAGGACATGGGTTTTTCCGGGTTAGCAGTGACATGGGTATGAATGACTCCCTCGTCACTCTGTTATGCCCCGCATTCCGCCCTGCTGTATCTGTGCCCCGCCTGCTCCCGCCCGTATACTCTGGGGCCGGGCGCGGCCCTAGCCGGCGCCTCACCGATTCCACAAACAGATCAAGCAACGGAGCAGCAGCATGCGTGTCGCATTTCTCGGCCTGGGCGTCATGGGTTTCCACATGGCCGGCCACCTCGCCGCCAAAGGGCACGAGGTCACGGTCTACAACCGCACCGCCGCCAGGGCGCAGGCCTGGGTCGGGCAGTTCGGCGGCAAGGCGGCAGCGACGCCGGCACTGGCGGTGCGCGACGCACAGGTGGTGTGCTCCTGCGTCGGCAATGACGACGACCTGCGCGCGGTGCTGACCGGCCCCGATGGCGCCTTCTTCGGCGCGCCGAGCGGCTGCATTTTCGTCGACCACACCACGGCCAGCGCCAATGTCGCGCGCGAGCTCTATGCCGCGGCCGGCGAGCGCGGCCTGCACTTTGTCGACGGCCCGGTCTCGGGCGGCGAAGTCGGCGCGGAAAAAGGCATCCTGACCATCATGTGCGGCGGCGATGCCGACGTCTACGCGCGCGCCGAGCCGGTCATCGCCGCCTATGCCCGCGCGGTGACCCGCATCGGCGAGGCCGGCGCCGGGCAACTGGCCAAGATGGTCAACCAGATCAGCATTGCCGGCCTGATCCAGGGCCTGTCAGAGGCCATCGCCTTCGGCGAGCGCGCCGGGCTGGACATGCGGCTGGTGCTGGATGTCATCAGCAAGGGCGCCGCCGGCTCCTGGCAGCTGGAAAACCGCGGCCCCACCATGATCGACAACAAGTTCGATTTCGGCTTCGCGGTGGACTGGATGCGCAAGGACCTGGGCCTGTGCCTGGACGAGTCGCGCCGCAACGGCGCCGCGCTGCCGGTGACGGCGCTGGTCGACCAGTTCTATGCCGATCTGCAGCAGATGGGATGCGGCCGCGCCGACACCTCGTCGCTGATCAAGCGCCTGCGCCAGCACGCGAAGGACGCCTGAGGTAGCGCCAGCACTACCTCCCGTCGTCCGATTCCTACAGCGATTTCGGCGCGTGCCTGAAAGGCCGCCGGCCGAACCGTGCCTAAGCTGGACGCATGGGCCGGTCCACCCGGGCCAGCCCGGCAATGATGCAGGAGACCCATCATGTGGAAACTCGCAGGCGCACTCCTGATAGGCGCAAGCATGGCGCTGGCTGGTTGTACCGCAGCGGGCGCAGTGGCCGGCGGCGTGGCCGGCCATGAACTGACCGACGGCAGCACGGCCGGTACCATCGGCGGTGCCGTGGTTGGCGGCGTGATCGGGCACGAACTGGGCAAATAACTGGGCAAGTAACTGGCCAAGTAATAGTCGCCAGTTTCGCGCGGATCGCTGATCGGACACGCGCAGGAACGGAAAGGCAGGAAGGCCGCATTGCGCGGCCTTCTTTGCTTTGGCCATTGGCCGGCGGCCGTGCTCAGCGCAGATGCCGGGGCGCCGCCTTGCCGGCAAGGCGCAAGCGCCGCCACAGCAGCACCGGCAGCCGCACCGCGCAACCCGCCAGCAGCCGCAGGTGCATCCCGGTCAGCAGCAGGTTGTCACGCAGGTAGCGGAAGTGCGAGACACCGCCTTCGCCCCGTGCAAAGTAGCGCACCGGTGCCGCCACATTGATGGGGCGCACACCGCGCCAGCACAGGCGGACCGCCGCTTCGGGATCGAAATCGAAGCGCCGCATCCAGCGCGTCTCGCGCATCACCGCGCGCAGCGGCGCGATCGGGTAGACGCGGAAGCCATAGAGGGAATCGCCGATCCCGGCCCAGAGGGTCTCGACATCGGCCCAGAAATTGGACATGCGCCGCCAGTAGACCCGTTCGCGGGGCGCGCTGGCGTCGAAAACCGGCCGGCCCAGCACCATCGCGTCCGGCTCGCGCTGCGACAGGGCCATGAACTCCGCAATCAGGTGGGCCGGATGCTGGCCGTCCGAATCCATGACCAGCACATGGGTGAAGCCCTCGGCCGCCGCGGCTTCGATGCCGTGCAGCACAGCAGCGCCCTTGCCCTGGTTGGTGGGCAGCGTCAGCACGCGCAGCGCCGGGTCGGTGGCGGCTTCGGCCCGCAGCCAGCGTTCGCTGCCATCGGTGCTGCCGTCGACCACGACCCATACCGGCGCCCACGCCGCGCGCGCCGCCTGCAGCACGCCGTGCAGGCGGGTGCCGGGGTTGTAGCTGGGGATCAGCACCAGGTGGGAACGGTGCGCTGCGTCGGCGCCCGGCGCGGGCGCAGGGAGTGGCGTGGCATGCTGGGGCATGTCGCGCTCCGGTTCCCGGGTGGCGGGGTTAGCTGGCGCGCTGCGCCGCGACGTAGCCGGCAAGGCTGCCGAGCGACGCGAAAATGGTCTTGTTGTCGGGGTTGTCCGAACGCAGTTCGACCCCGTACTTGCGCGACACCAGCAGGGCAATCTCCAGGATGTCGATGGAGTCCAGCCCGAAGCCTTCGCCGTACAGCGGCGTGTCGGCGGTGACCTCTTCCAGTCGCAGGTCTGCGATGTCGAGTTCGTCGATGATCAGGCGGGCGAGTTCGGTTTCAAGTTCGGTCATGTTGAAGCAGAGGGGGCCGCCGCGGCACGCAGCCGGTCCGGATCGTCCCGGCGCGCCGTGGGGGCCAGCCGATGCTACCAAAGGCCCCGATGGCGGGCTAGCCGAGAGAAGTTTGGTAACAACATCAACAGGGCTTTGGGGAATCCTGGCACCGCGTAGGGGGTCTTTTAAGGTATAAAGCGTTCGCTTCGCAGTCTGGCGCACACTCGCGGACTTTGGATTTCGCCGGTTTTCGGCCTCAGCCTGAAGCGCCGCTTGCTACACATGATAACGACACAAATGATGTCCTCGAGCCAATCGTCTTCCCTCCCCGCCCGTGCCCGGCCCGTCCAGGACGCACGGGTCGAATCCGCGAGTACGCCGCACGCCTCGGCCATCGGCGGCGGCCGTGGATGGCTCGTCGGGGTCGCCGGGTTCGTGATCTATGAATGCGCGCTGCATTATGCCGCGCATCGGCCGGGAGCAGAAGTCGTCGCATTGCTCCTGGGGATCCTCCCGTTCCTGGCGCTCGGTTTCCTGGCCGTGCTGCGCACCGCCGGACGCAAGCCGGCACTGTTCGCACTGGTCGCGGCATGCGTGGCGCTCTGGCTCTGGCGAGTGCCGCTGTCGCACCATTTTGGCTGGACATACCTGTTGCAGCACGCCGGCGTCAACGTGGCGCTTGGCGTGATGTTCGGCCTGACCTTGCGCGACGGCCACACCCCGCTGTGCGCACAGATCGCCACGGCCCTCCATGGCGAGCTGACGCCGGCGCACGCCCGCTATGCGCGGCGCGTGACGCAGGCCTGGACCCTGTTCTTCGCGGCCGTGGCCGGCGCCTCCACGCTGCTGTTCGTGCTGGCTCCAGTGGCGGCGTGGTCGAACTTCGCCAACCTCGCCACCCCTTTGCTGATCGCCGCGATGTTCGCTGCCGAAGCGGCATGCCGCCGCATCGCCTTCCCTGGCATGCGCCACGGAGGCCTGCTCGATGCGGTGCACGGTTACCGCGCCGTGATGGCTGCCCGGGCAGCCCGGGCCGCGCGCGCAGTGACGCCGGCCGCCACCGCCATGCCGCGCTGACGCGCGCCGCATCGCATCCGCCATGACTGCGATCCCGCTCGTCGCGCACGCCTCCCCTGCCGCCACCCTCGCGTGGGTGCAGGGCCGGCCGGTCACCGTAGGCAGGTTCCTGGCCGACGTGGCGCAGCTTGCCGCCGCGCTGCCGGCCGGCGGCCATGTCTTCAACGCCTGTACCGACCGCTATCGCTTCACCGTCGGGCTGTGCGCGGCGCTGCTGCGGGGCAAGGCTACACTTCTGCCGTCGTCGCAAACCCCCGAGACGGTGCGCCAGCTGTGCGCATTCGCACCCGATGCCTTCTGCCTGCAGGACCAGCCGGCCGCGCCGATGGCAATGCCGGTGTTCGACTACCACCAGGGCGTCGCTGCGGCCCCGGATGCGGCCGAATTCACCGACGTGCCGTCGCTTCCTGCGGACCGCGTGCTGGCCTACGTCTTCACCTCCGGTTCGACCGGCACCCCGGTGCCACACCGCAAGACCTGGGGCGCGATGGCCCGGGGAGCGCGCGCCGCCGCGCAACGGCTGGGCCTGTGCGACGGGCGCGCATGGACGCTGGTCGGCACGGTGCCGCCGCAGCATATGTTCGGCCTGGAGGCCACCGTCATGCTGGCACTGCAGGGCGGCGCCGCTCTGGCGTCGGCACCGGCGTTCTACCCGGCCGACGTCCGCGACGCACTGGCCGGAGTGCCCGCGCCGCGCGCGCTGGTCAGCTCGCCGGTACACCTGCGCACGCTGGTGCACGCGGACATGGCCATGCCCGCCGCCGACCTGCTGTTGTGCGCCACTGCCCCGCTCGGCCGCGATCTGGCTGCCGCTGCGGAAGCGCTGTTCCACGGCCCGTTGCGTGAAATCTACGGCAGCACCGAGACCGGCCAGCTTGCCACCCGCCGCACCGCGCAGGAAGACATCTGGACGCTGGTGCCCGGCGTCCGGCTGCAGCCGCGTACGGCGGACGGCGCAGCAGACACCATGACCTGGGCCGAGGGCGGGCATATCGAGCAACCGGTGGCGCTCGGCGATGCCATCGAACCGCTGGATGCGGGGCACTTCCTGCTGCACGGCCGCAAGGGCGACCTGCTCAATATCGCCGGCAAGCGCACCTCGCTGGCCTACCTTGACCACCAGCTCAATGCCATCGACGGCGTGCAGGACGGCGCCTTCTTCATGCCCGGCGACAGCCACGAAGGCGATGCACAGGGACACGTGGTGCGGCTGGTGGCAGTCGTCGTGGCGCCGGGCGTGACCCCGGCGGCGATCCTGCAGGCGCTGCGCGAGCGCATCGACCCCGCCTTCCTGCCGCGCCCGCTGCTGTTCGCCGAACGCCTGCCGCGCAATGCCGCCGGCAAGCTGCCGCGCGACACGCTGGCGGCGCTGGTGGCGCAGTTGTCCCGCGCGCGGGATGTCGCAGCGGCCCTGCCCGCCTTTGTCATCGACGCCGGCCACCCCGCCATGGCCGGCCATTTCCCTGGCAATCCGATCGTGCCCGGCGTAGTGCTGCTCGACCACGCCTTGCTCGCGCTCGGGTCCGCACTTGGGCGGCCGCTGGTGCCCACGCAGGCCGGGACGATCAAGTTCCTCAGCCCCGTGCGCCCCGGAGAACGGGTCGAAATCGAACACGACGCCGAGCCGGCCACGGACGGCAGCGAACGCTTGCGCATCACGCTGCGCAGCGCGGGACGCGAAGTGGCCAGCGGCACGCTGCAGCTGCGCGCCGCTACTTCGGAGGGCGCGCCATGCTGACCTGGCTGTGGAAGCGGCAAGCGCCGGTGGAGGCCGCCGACTGGTCCCGGCACAAAGAGCGCAGCAACATCCCGCTGCTGCGCGTCATGACGTGGATCTCGCTGGCGCTGGGACGTCCGGCCGGGCGCGTGGTGCTGCGCCTGATCGCGGCCTATTTCACGCTGTTCTCGCCGGCGGCGCGCCATGCCTCGCGCGCCTACCTGGACCGCGCGCTGGGCCGCGAGGCCAACTGGATCGACGGCTACCGGCATGTGCTGACCTTTGCCTCGACCATCCACGACCGCATCTACCTGCTCAACGGCCGCTTCGACCTGTTCGACATCCGCCTCCACGGCGAAGACCTGCTCGAAGCCGCCATGGCGCGCGGCCGCGGCGCGATCCTGCTGGGCGCGCACCTGGGCAGCTTCGAGGTCGTGCGCGCGCTCGGCCGCCAGCATCCGGACATGGAAGTGGCCATCACCATGTACGAGGAAAACGCGCACAAGCTCAACGACGTGCTGCAGTCGATCAACCCCGCCATGCGCCAGGACGTGATCGCACTGGGCCGCTTCGATACCATGCTGCGCGTGCGCGACTACCTCGACCGCGGCTACATGATCGGCATGCTGGCCGACCGCACCCTGTCGCAGCGTGCCACCGATCCGGTGCAGCAATGCGATTTCCTCGGCGCGCCCACCGGCTTCCCGACCGGGCCGTTGCGCATGGCCGCCATGCTGCGCCGGCCGGTGTTCTTCATCACCGGGCTGTATCGCGGCGGCAACCGCTACGATGTCCATTTCGTGCCGCTGGCGGACTTCTCGCAGACCGCGCGCGGCCAGCGCGAAGCCGCGGTGCAGTCGGCACTGGACGGTTATGTGCGGCTGCTGGAGAAATTCAGCCGCAAGGCGCCGTACAACTGGTTCAACTTCTATGACTTCTGGCACGCCGGCCCGCCGCTCTCCGAGCAGCCGCCACCGGGCAACGAGCCATGAGCCATGACCTCCCGAGCGTTGTGAAAGCCTTCGACACTGATCCGATCTGTTCCGCCAGGCGCGTTGTCCGCCGGTTGCTGCCGCTGCTGCTGGCAGGCGTTGCGTTCGGCATCGCGGTGCCAGGCAGCGCAGCCGCACCGCCCGCGCCTGCCGCAGCACAGGCCGCGCCCGCCTTCGGCGTCGACCAGCTGATGTCCACGCTGGCGCAGCGCAAGTCAGGCCGGGTCCGCTTCACCGAGACCAAGTACCTGGCGATGCTGGCCAAGCCGGTGCAGTCTTCCGGCGAACTGCTTTTCACCGCGCCCGACCACCTGGAGAAGCGCACCGTATCGCCCAAGGCAGAAAACATGGTGCTCGACGGCGACATGCTGACGGTGGAGCGCGACGGCAAGCGCTTTACCATGCCGCTGCAGAACTACCCCGAGCTGGCGGCCTTTATCGAAAGCATCCGCGGCACGCTCGCCGGCAACCGCCACACGCTGGAACGCTACTACAAGCTCGGCCTGGAAGGCCGCGCCAGCCGCTGGACGCTGACGCTGACGCCGGCGGACTCGCGCATGGCGGCAGTCGTGAGCCAGGTGCGCATCGACGGCAGCCAGGACGCACTGGACCGTGTCGAGATCCGCCAGGCCGACGGCGACCGCTCCGTCATGACGATCCGGCCCGCCGGCCGCCCATGAGCGCAGCCTCCGGCATGCCCCCCTCGTCCCCCACGCCACCCACGCGCCCCTCGGCCCCGCGGCGCTTCACGCTGCCCGGCGCGCGCCTGGCGCTGGCGCTGTGGCTGGTCGCGCTGCTGGCGTGCGCGGCGGTGGTCAGCCGCACCAGCTTCACCGCCGACCTGTCCGCCTTCCTGCCGCGGCTGCCGAGCGCCGAGCAGCAGTTGCTGGTCAGCCAGTTGCGCGACGGGCTGGTCTCGCGGCTGATCCTGGTCGGCATCGAAGGCGGCGACGCCGATGGCCGCGCGGCGGTCTCGCGCGCGATAGCGGCGCAGTTGCGGCGCGATCCGCGCTTCACCGCGATCCAGAACGGCGAGCCGTTGAACCAGGACGCCGACCGCAAATACGTCTACGAACACCGCTACCTGCTCAGCCCGACAGTCACGCCGGAGCGTTTCAGCGAGCACGGCCTGGCGCATGCCGTGAACGATTCGTTCGAGCTGCTGGCCTCGTCGGCCGGCCTCTTCACCAAGGCACTGCTGCCCCGCGACCCC
This sequence comes from Cupriavidus sp. L7L, assembly GCF_004353535.1. Taxonomy (NCBI): domain Bacteria; kingdom Pseudomonadati; phylum Pseudomonadota; class Betaproteobacteria; order Burkholderiales; family Burkholderiaceae; genus Cupriavidus; species Cupriavidus sp. L7L. The sequence goes on along the minus strand of NZ_SMNY01000010.1, from coordinate 254,633 downwards.
ACCGGCGAGGTCGCCGCGCTGCTGACGCAGCTCGACGCCGGCCAGCGCCCCCAGCTGCATGCCGGCGCCTGGACCTCGCGCGACGGCAAGCGCGCGGTGCTGCTGGCGCAGAGCGCGGCCTCGGGTTCGGATACGGACGCGCAGGCGCAGGCCATCGACGCAATCCGCGATGCCTTTGCCAAGGCCGCGGCAAACGGCCCCTATCAGCTCGCGATGACCGGCCCCGGAGTCTTCTCCGTCAAGTCGCGCGACACCATCCGGCACGACGTCGAGCGCCTGTCGACCATCGGCGTGGCCATCATCGTCACGCTGCTGCTGTTGGTCTACCGTTCGGTGCCGCTGCTGGTGCTGGGGCTGGTGCCGGTACTGAGCGGCGCGCTGGCCGGCATCGCGGCGGTGAGCCTGGGTTTTGGCGGCACCGTGCACGGGCTGACGCTGGGCTTCGGCACCACGCTGATCGGCGAGGCCGTCGACTATTCGATCTACCTGTTCGTGCAGTCGGCGCAATACACGCGCAACGGCCAGCGCGACAACCGCGCCTGGCTGGGCGGGTTCTGGCCCACGGTGCGGCTGGGCGTGCTGACCTCGGTGTGCGGTTTTGCCTCGCTGCTGCTGTCGGGCTTTCCGGGACTGGCGCAGCTTGGGCTGTATTCGATCGCAGGGCTCGCGACGGCGGCGCTGGTGACGCGCTTCGTGCTGCCGCAGCTGGTGCCCGCCACGCTGCACCTGCGCGACGTGACGCCGCTGGGACGCCGCCTGGCATGGCTGGCCGAGCGTGCCCACCGGCTGCGCTGGCTGGTGCTCGTACTGGTGGTCGCGGCAAGCACCGTGCTGGCGATGCATCGCGGCACGCTGTGGGGCCGCGAGCTGGCCGGGCTGAGCCCGGTGCCCGCGAGCGAACAGGCCCTCGACGCCTCGCTGCGCGCCGACCTGGGCGCGCCCGACGTGCGCTTCCTGGTGGTGCTGTCCGGGCCCGACCAGGAAAGCGTGCTGCAGGGCGCGGAGCGCGTGGCCCACGAACTCGACCCGCTGGTGGCGCAGAACTTCATCGGCGGCTATGAAAGCCCCGCGCGCTACCTGCCCAGCGACGCGACCCAGCGCGCGCGCCAGGCCAGCCTGCCCCCGCCCGCCGAGCTGGCGCAGCGGCTGCGCGCGGCCGTCGCCGGCCAGCCGGTGCGCGCCGACCTGTTCGCACCGTTCCTGGCCGAAGCCGAGCAAGCGCGCGCGGGCCCGCTGCTGCGGCGCGAAGACCTGCGCGGCACGTCGATGGCGCTGGCGGTCGATGCGCTGCTGACGCATCGCGACGGGCGCTGGAGCGCGACGCTGCCGCTGCGCGCCCCGGCCACGGCAAATGCCGCCAAGGGTAGCGGCGGCGGCGACGGCGTCGACAGTGCCGCGGTGCGCGCCGCCGTTGCCCGCGCCGACGTGCCCGATACGCTGTTCGTCGACCTCAAGGGCGAGTCCGACCGCCTCTACGCCGGCTACCTGCGCGAGGCGCTGCTGCTGTCGCTGGCGGGCCTGCTGGCGATCGTGGCGCTGCTGGCGATCGCGCTGCGCTCGCCGCGCCGTGTGGCGGCCACGGTACTGCCGCTGGCGGCCGCCGCGGTGGTCGTGCTGGGCGGGCTGGCCGCACTGGGCCAGCCGCTGACGCTGCTGCACCTGGTGGGCCTGTTGCTGCTGGTGGCAGTCGGCTCGAACTACGCGCTATTCTTCAATGGCGCTGCAGCGGGCCAGCCTGGCGCGGCCCATTCGCCGCACACGCTGGTCTCCCTGCTGCTCGCAAACCTGACGACGGTGTCCGCCTTCGGCCTGCTGGCGCTGTCGAGCCTGCCATTGCTGCGGGCGTTCGGCCTGACAGTCGGCCCCGGCGCCATCCTGGCGCTGTGGTTCTCGGCAATCCTGGCGCGGCCCACCACCTCCGGCAATGCCGGAAATGCCGGGACCGGTCAGGCCGGGAGTACGACATGAACCGCTTTTCCGCATCCGGCGGCGCCTGGCACGACACGCCGCCAAGCCGCCCGTGGCGCCCCAGCCCGCTGCTGTATGGCGCAGCCGCGGTCCACGTGGCCGGCATCGGCGCCATGCTCACGCATCCCGGCAGCATCGTCCCCGCATTGGCAGGCATTGCCGCCACCCACGCGGCGATGTGCGCCGGCGGCTTGTGGCCGCGCAGTACGTGGCTGGGGCCAAACCTGCTGCGGCTGCCGCCGTCGGCACAGGATTGCGTAGCGCTGACCTTCGACGATGGTCCCAATCCGGCGCTGACGCCGCGCGTGCTCGACCTGCTCGACCAGCACGGCGCGCGCGCCACCTTCTTCTGCGTCGGCGAGCGCGCCGCGGCGCATCCGGCGCTGGTGCGCGAGGTCGTGCGCCGCGGCCATGCGGTGGAAAACCACAGCATGCATCACCGCCTGCATTTCTCCGTTTTCGGACCGGGCCGGATGCTGCGCGACATCGGCGCGGCGCAGCAGGTGCTGGGCGACCTCACCGGGCAGGCGCCGCGCTTCTTCCGCGCGCCGGCCGGGCTGCGCAACCCGTTCCTGGAACCGGTGCTGTGCCGCCTCGGGCTCCAGCTGGCGGCGTGGACGCGACGCGGCTTCGATACCCGCTCCGGCGACATCGCGGCGCGCGTGGAACAACGCCTGACCGGCAAACTCGCGGGCCGCGACATCCTGCTGCTGCATGACGGCAATCCCGGCTTCGATCCGGCCGGCAATCCGCACTGCACGACGGTGCTGCCGCCCCTGCTTGCCGCCATCGACCGGGCGGGACTGCGCTGCGTGACGCTGCGCGCAGCGATGGAATCAGGGCATGCCGACAGCGGTACCGGACAGTCGCCGACAAACTGACCGGCCCCGGCTTGTTACAATTAGACCACCCCCAAGATTCCGCAAAGCCTTGTCTCCGCTACTGATTTCCCACTTCACGGCCACCAGCTGCATCGGTACCGGCGCAGACGCGACTTTGTCGGCACTGCGCGCGCGGCGTGGCGGCCTGGCTCCGTGCCAGTTTGGCGACGTGCGCCTGGACACCTATGTCGGTGAAGTACCCGGACTGGATGCGGTGACGCTGCCTGCGCACCTGTCGCACTTCGACTGCCGCAACAACCGCCTGGCATGGCTTGGGCTGGAAGCAGACCATTTCGCCGAACGCGTACGCGAGGCCGCGGCACGCTATGGCGCGGACCGCATCGGTGTCTTTCTCGGCACCAGCACCGCCGGCGTGCTGCAGACGGAACTGGGCTATCGGCAGCGCGATCCAGATACCGGTGCGCTGCCGGCGGGCTTCCACTACGGCGGCACGCACAACCCCTATTCCCTGCCGGGCTTCGTGCGGGAGTATCTCGGCCTTGGCGGCCCGGCAGCGGCGGTTTCGTCGGCATGCTCGTCCGGCGCCAAGGTCTTCAGCTCGGCCCGGCGCATGATCGAAGCAGGATTGATCGACGCGGCCGTCGTCGGCGGCGTCGATTCGCTGTGCCACACCACGCTGTATGGCTTCAATTCGCTGGAGCTGCTGTCGGCGCAGCCGTGCCGCCCATACGACGTCGCGCGCAACGGCATCTCGATTGGCGAGGGCGCGGCCTTCGGGCTGCTCGAGCGCGCCCCGGATGCGCCGGATGCCGATGCCATCCTGCTGGCCGGCATCGGCGAGTCGAGCGACGCGCACCATATGTCGACCCCGCACCCGGAAGGACTCGGTGCCCGCCTGGCGATGGAACAGGCGCTGGCCAGCGCCGGCATCGCTGCCGCACAGGTCGGCTACGTCAACCTGCATGGCACCGCCACGCGCAGCAACGACGCCGCCGAGGCGCTGGCCATGGCCGCGGTGCTGCCCGGTACGCCATGCAGTTCGACCAAGGGCGCGACCGGCCATGCGCTTGGCGCCGCCGGGGCACTGGAGGCCGTGATCTGCGCCCTGGCATTGCGCCATGGCCTGCTGCCGGCCGGCATCAACACCACGCAGCCGGATCCGGCGCTGGGCGTGAACTACCAGCTTATGAGCCGCGACGCGCCGCTGCGCTATGCCATGAGCAATGCATTCGGCTTCGGCGGTTCCAACTGCAGCCTGCTGTTCGCGCGCGCGGACGCGGCGTTTCACTGAGCCAGCGCCATGCCGCAACCCGCTTTGCAACCCGTTTTTATCGAAAGCATCGGCCTGCTCGGCCCGGGCATGAGTGGCTGGAACGCAGCGCGCGAAGTGCTGGCGGGCCGCGCGTCCTACACGCACGCGCCGACCGAACTGCCGCCGCCCGCAGGGCTGCCGCCCGCGGAGCGCCGGCGCACCGGCCCGACCGTGCGCCTGGCGCTGGGCGTGGGCCAGCAGGCCGTCGCCGCCAGCGGCCTCGATGCCGCGCAGCTGCCGGCGATCTTTACCTCGTCGAGCGCCGACGGCCACAATTTCCACGCGATCTGCGAAGCGCTGGCCGAGCCGGATCCGCTGATGTCGCCGACGCGCTTCCACAACTCCGTCCACAACGCCACCGCCGGCTACTGGGCGATCGCGGCCGGGGCGATGCGCACCTCCAACGTGCTGTGCGCGATGGACGGCAGCTTCGGCGCCGGCCTGCTCGAATGCGCGCTGCAGGTGGCGGGCGATGCCGAGCCCTGCCTGCTGATTGCCTACGACACCGGCTACCCCGAGCCGCTGCACAGCCATCGGCTCATCCCCGACCCGTTCGGTGTGGCGCTGCTGATGACGCCGCAGCCCACGCCGCAGACGCTGGCGCAGATCGAGGTCTCGCTGACGCAGGCCGGCGCCGATACGATGCCGGATGCCGCGCTGGAAGCGCTGCGCAAGTCGGCACCGGCCGCGCGCGCGCTGCCGCTGCTGGCCGCCATCGCACGCGGCGACACCGGCACGGTGGTGCTCGATTACCTCGACAGGCTGCAGATCCGGGCCAATGTGGCCAGCCTCGGCACCGTGACCAGGGCCTGACGCCGTGAAGCTGCCCGCCTTCGTGCGCGACCGCGACTGGATTGCGGCGCGCATTCCGCACCAGGGCACGATGTGCCTGCTCGACGGTGTGCTGGACTGGGATGAAAACGTGGTGCGTTGCGTGTCCGGCACGCATGCGCGGGCGGACAACCCGCTGCGGGCGCAGGGACGGCTCGCGGCGGTCTGCGGCATCGAATACGCGGCACAGGCGATGGCCGTGCACGGCGCGCTGCTGGCGGCGCAGGAAGACAGCCCTTCGCGCCCGCGCTCCGGCTACCTGGCGTCGGTGCGCAAGCTCGAACTGCTGGTGGAGAGGCTGGACGATATCGACGCGCCGCTGCTGGTCGAAGCGCGGCGCGTCAGCGGCGAAGGCGCCAGCGTGCTGTACGCCTTCACCGTCAGCGCGGACGGGCGGAGCTTGCTGTCAGGCCGGGCAGCGGTGATTCTCGATGCCGCCCGGCATGGCTCGCACGCCGGCTGAAGTGCCGGCAGACGACCCTTAGCGAGCGGGCAGGATCTTGCCCGAGACCGTGCCGAAGCCGACGCGGTAGCCCTCGCCCTGGCAGTAGCCGGTCATGATCACGCTGTCGCCGTCCTGCAGGAAGCCGCGCTGGCTGCCGTCGGCCAGCGTCACCGGCTCGGCGCCATTGCGGGTCAGCTCCAGCATGCTGCCGTAGGAGTCCGGCGTGGTACCCGAGATCGTGCCCGAGCCCATCAGGTCGCCCACGCGCACATTGCAGCCCGACACCGTGTGGTGCGCCAGCTGCTGTGCCATGGTCCAGTACATCGCCTTGAAGTTGGTGCGGCAGATCGTGCTCGGCGCGGGCGCTCCTTCCGGCTGCAGCGAGACTTCCAGCGCGATGTCATAGGCGTTCTTGTCCTGCTGCTGCAGGTACGCCAGCGGCTGCGGCGATTGCTCGGGATTGTCGCGGCGGAACGGTTCCAGCGCGTCCATCGTCACCACCCACGGCGAGATCGAAGTGCCGAAGCCCTTGCTGTTGAACGGCCCCAGCGGCACGTATTCCCATTGCTGGATATCGCGCGCGCTCCAGTCATTGAGCAGCACCATGCCGAACATATGCGCCGGCGCGTCGGCCGTGCTGACGGGCTCGCCCAGCGCCGACTCCTTGCCGACGATAAAGCCCATCTCCAGTTCGAAATCCAGCTTGCGGCAGGCGCTGAACACCGGGCGCGCTTCGTTCGGCAGCTTGATCTGGCCGTTCGGGCGATGCAGCGGCGTGCCGCTCACCACCACCGAACTGGCGCGGCCGTTATAGCCGATGGGGATTTCCAGCCAGTTGGGCAGCAGCGCGTTGTCCGGGTCGCGGAACATGCGGCCGACGTTGGTAGCGTGTTCCTTCGACGAATAGAAGTCGGTGTAGCCGGGGATGTCGACCGGCAGGTGCAGCGCCGCGGCGGACATCGGCACCAGCGCCTTGTCGCGCAGCGCTGCGTTGTCGCGCAGCGCTGCGTCTTCGCCGGACAGCAGCGCGGTCAGGCGCTTGCGGGTTTCGGTCCAGGCGGGCCTGCCGAGGGCGATGAAGCGGTTCAGGGTCGTTCCGGCGAAAGTGCCCTTTGCTGCGGCGGGCAGAAGGCCGGCATCATCGAGCGCGGCCAGGTCAACGATCTGGTCGCCGATGGCGACTCCGACGCGCGGCGACTGGCCTTTGACGGAGAACACGCCGTAGGGCAGGTTCTGCAGCGGGAAGTGGGTCTGGCCGTCGTTGGCGCTGTCGATCCAGCTGGTTTGGGGGGCGGTCATTGGTTCACTCCAGGATTTGTCGGGTTCAGCGGACGTTCGGGTTGAAATGCTTCTTCAGGCCTTGCCAGCAGGTGTAGTACTCCTGCTGCAGCGAGGCCGACTGCGCCGCGTACGGCGTCGGGCGGATCACGCCCGGCGTCTCGAACATGAACGCCATGGTGTTCTCGATGTGGTGCGGCGTCGAGGTATCGGCGGCGCTGGCCTTCTCGAAGGTCTCGGCATCGGGCCCGTGGCCGCTCATGCAGTTGTGCAGGCTGGCGCCGCCCGGTGCGAAGCCCTCGGCCTTGGCGTCGTAGACGCCGGTGATCAGGCCCATGAATTCGCTGGCGATATTGCGGTGGAACCAGGGCGGGCGGAACGAATCCTGCATCGCCAGCCAGCGCGGCCCGAAGATGACAAAGTCGATGGTGTCCACGCCCGGGGTGTCCGACGGCGATTGCAGCACCAAAAAGATCGACGGGTCCGGGTGGTCGAAGCTGATCGAACCGATGGTGTTGAAGCGGCGCAGGTCGTACTTGTACGGCGCGTAGTTGCCGTGCCAGGCCACCACGTCCAGCGGCGAATGGCCGATCGCGGCGCGCCACAGGTTGCCCTGGAACTTCGCCACCAGCTCGAAATCGCCCTCGCGGTCTTCATAGCTGGCCACCGGCGACAGGAAGTCGCGCGGGTTGGCCAGGCCGTTGGAGCCGATCACGCCCAGGTCGGGCAGCTTGAACAGTGCGCCGTAGTTCTCGCAGATATAGCCGCGCGCTTCGCCATCCGGCAGCTCCACGCGGAAACGCACGCCGCGCGGGATCACGACGATCTCCTGCGGTTCCACTTCCAGGCGGCCTAGCTCGGTCACCATCAGCAGGCGCCCTTGCTGCGGCACGATCAGCATCTCGCCGTCGGCGTTGTAGAAGAAGCGGTCCTGCATCGACTGGTTGGCCAGGTACAGGTGGATGCCGCAGCCGCTCATCGCTTCCGGGCCGCCGTTGCCGGCCATGGTGACGATGCCGTCGACGAAGTCGGTCGGCACCGACGGCATCGCGGGTGGGCTCCAGCGCATCTGGTTGGGCGACGGCGGCACCTGGTCGAAACGGCTCAGGAAGCGCGACTGCTCGACCAGCGTGAACGGCTGGTGCATCGACGCCGGGCGGATGCGGTACAGCCACGAGCGGCGGTTGTGCGCGCGCGGCGCGGTGAAGGCGCTGCCGGACAGCTGCTCGGCATAGAGGCCATAGGGCGCGCGCTGCGGCGAATTCTGGCCCACGGGCAGCGCACCGGGCAGCGCCTCGGTGGCGAATTCGTTGGCGAAGCCGGACATGTAGCCGTGCTCGGCGAGCTGGGTGTGCGTGAGGTTCATGGTGTCGTCAGCGTTGCGGTGTCGGTCGGGGTTCAGGGACTTCTAGTGCATCCGGCCGTTGGCTGGCAGGCAGAGGGCGCGCAACAGCGCGGCCTGCACGGCTTCGGCATCAAAGGTTCGCCAGCGGGCGCAGACGTGCTGGTCGGGACGGATCAGGTAGCAGGTGCCCGGGCGGCCGTCGTAGCGGCGCGCAGCCAGGCCTTCGGCGTCGCTCACATGGCGCGGGCCATCGGGCGGTGCAGCCGGCTGGCCCGGCGGCACCACGAACAGCAGGCGCACCGGCACCGCGGCCATTGCCAGCCGGCGGCGCGCATCGTCCGGGATCTCGCTGCCGTCGCCAAAGACCAGCAGCGTGAAGGCGTTGCCCAGTTCGCCCAGTTCGCCCAGTTCGCCGAGCAGCCAGCCCGGCTGCGCCTCGCCGTGGCGCCGCAGCGGCGCATCCGCGCACGGCGCACCGGGCACCATCGCGCCCGCGAACACATCGCGATCCGGCGTGTTGAGCGGCGAATCCGCCAGCACCGTGGGCAGCGACAGCCGGCCGCTATTGACCAGCTGGCGCGCAAACGCGTGGCGGCGCGCGAGGCGCAGCACGGCATCGCGGAAGGTGCGGCTCACGGCGCTCTTGGGCGTGATGAAATCGGTGGAACGCGTCGAGTGGCGGATGTTCTCGTCGGCGGCGGCCTCGCGCTCGCTGGCATAACTGTCGAGCAAGGCGTCGCCAGCGCGGCCGGCCAGCACCAGTGCCAGTTTCCACGCCAGGTTCTCGGCATCCTGAACGCCGCTGTTGGCGCCGCGCGCGCCGAACGGCGAGACGCGGTGCGCGGCATCGCCGGCGAACAGCACGCGGCCGTGGCGGAAGGCATCCATGCGCTGGCAGCAGAAGGTATAGACGCTGACCCATTCCAGCGTGAAGGCCACGTCATCGCCCAGCATGGCGCGGATGCGCGGGATCACGCGCCCGGGCTGCTTCTCGGTTTCGGGGTCGGCGTCCCAGCCCAGCTGGAAATCGAGCCGCCAGACATCGTCGGGCTGCCGGTGCAGCAGCGCGGAGCGGCCCGGGTTGAACGGCGGGTCGAACCAGAACCAGCGCTCGGCCGGGAACGGCGCCGCCATCTTCACATCGGCGATCAGGAAACGGTCGTGGAACACGCGGCCCGTGCTTTCCAGGCCAAGGCCCTGGCGCACCGCGCTGTGGGCGCCATCGGCGGCCACCACATAGCGCGCTTGCAGCACGTAGTCCCCATCAGGCGTCGAGACCGTCAGCGCGACGTTGTCCTGGGCTGGCGCAACGCCGGTGACGCGATGCCGCCAGCGGAGTTCAATGCCGGGCAGTTCGGCGGCGCGTTCGACCAGGAAGCTTTCCAGGTAGTACTGCTGCAGGTTGACGAAGGCCGGCCGGCGATGGCCGGCCTCTGGCAGCAGGTCGAAGCGGTACACCTGCTCGTCGCCGAAGAACACCTTGCCGACATGCCAGCTGACGCCCTTGGCCACGACCCGTTCGCCGCAGCCGAGGCGGTCCAGGATATCCAGCGTGCGCTTGGCAAAGCAGATGGCGCGCGAGCCGGCGGCGAGCGTGTCGTCGTCATCCAGCACGACCACGGGAACGCCGCGCTGCGCCAGGTCGATCGCCGCGGTGAGTCCGACCGGCCCGGCGCCCACCACCGCCACGGGACGGATCGCATGCGCAGCCGCCGGCTGCGAGCGTTGCTCGGCGCCAGGCTGGTACGCGAAGGTGCGTTGCGGGTTGGTGGTGGTATCCACGGCGTCTCCATGCGGCGCTGCGCTGGCGCCCCGGGGACCCTTTGGCGGGCCCTGCCGGTCTGGGTGAGTTCGGTACGGAATTACGTAATCCGTAATTGATTTACCATATCGTAATCTCGCAAGACAGGCGTGTCAAACCCGTCTCGGCGAATGCGCAAGGCGGCGCACCCACTGGAGTTGTAGGCCGGAACTGGAAAAATGGAAAAGTGTGGCCTTCAACGCGCGTCAGGCTTGGACGCGGCAGTTAATGAAGTCGGGTAGAAAAATGCAGGCAATTACCCCGCGCGCAGGACCGCAGCGGCGTGATGGAGGCGCCGGGCGGCGCAAGCAGCGCCCGGTCGATGACAACCGGCGCGGAGCGAGGGCCGCGCCGCGCCGGTTGCGGGATGGTGGTCTGGAACGCCATCCGCCTGCGCCGGCCCGTGCAGACGTGGCCGGCCAGGCAGCGGCCGGTTCAGACCGGCTTGTGGCCTTCGCCCGTGCCGGAGCCGAAGCCGCCGCCCTGCGCCGGTGCCGCGGCGGGTGCCTGCGCACCGCCGGCGGCCGGCTGGCCGGCCATCGAGGCTGCCGTCACGCCGCCATTGCGGCTGGCGATAAAGGCGTTGACATCTGCTGCGAGATGCTGCGGGGCCAGCACCACTTCCAGGCCCAGCGCCTCGCAGGCAGCGAGGAATGTCGACATGCGGGGATCGGCTTGCCCCGATTCTGCCCGCAGGTAGGCTTCCCGCGAGATGCCCGCTTTTCGGGCGACGTCCTCTTGCTTGAGCTTGCGCGCGCGGCGCAGCGCCCGCAGTTGCCGGAACGGTTCGCTAGCGCCTCTTGGCACGGCTGTACTGTTCATGTCGGTCTCCAGTCACCAGTGAAAAAAAGTGCGCGGACGTGCATTCGAGTATAGAGCACGCAAAGCGTTCCGTATGTAACCGCCGAAACACTTTGTGCAGATTTCTTCCAAGTCCGCAATTCGCCTCTTGCCCCGGCCGGCAAACGGAAGGCAAAAGGCCGCATCCTGCACAACATCGTCGCAACGCAGAGAGACTAACGACCCTTGGCGGTTTGCGTTGACGTCACACGCTCTGTGTACGACGTTATGGCCTTCGCTGCACAACTTCGCAAGTCGGGGCAACTACCATGCATCCGGTTTCGTTGACAAACCGACCGGTCGTGCTATTCTCCACTGCATGCAAAAGGGACAACTCACCCGCCACGCCATCATCCAGCAGGCGCTCAATACCGCAACCAAGGTCGGCTTCGAGCAGCTCTCGCTGGCCACGCTTGCCGCGGACACCAATATGTCCAAGAGCGGCCTGTATGCGCACTTCAAGTCCAAGGAGGCGTTGCAGCAGGCGGTGCTGGACCTCGCCATCGAACGCTTCGGCGAAATCGTAGTGCGGCCGGCAATGCGCCACCCGCGCGGCATGCCGCGGCTGCAGGCCATGTTCGAGGGCTACCTGGAGTGGCTGGGCGGGACGGTGACGCAGGGCCGCTGCCTGTTCATGGCGCTGGGGCAGGAATACCGCGACCGGCCGGGCACGATCCGGGACCTGGTGGTGCAGTCGCTGAAAGACTGGCACAGCACCGTGGCACGCATGGCGGCCGATGCGGTCGACGAAGGCCAGTTCGGCACGAGCGTGGAGCCGCGGCAATTTGCCTTCGAACTGTCCGGCATCGGCATGGCGTTCCAGCAGTCGTTCAAGCTGCTCGGCCGCGCCGACGCCGAAGCCATGGCGCGGCGTGCGTTTGGCGCCCTGGTGGCACGCGCCACCGAGGGCGCGACGCAGGTCTGAACGGAAACACCACGAAACGACATTGGCGCCGGCACTATCCAGCCGGCGGGCAACAACCTTCCGGCCGCTTTTTTTATACCAAAAAAAGCACGACTGGTCGGTCCTAAAAATGCGCGCGGAAAGCCGCCGGCTGGCACCGGCTCCGATGATGCCGCGCCAATCCAGCAACCGATTGGAGGTGCAGGTCGTGACGCAAGCAGTCTCTTCCCCTTCCCCGGCGACTTCCGCCGCCGCTGCCCCCAACGCCAGGCCAGCGGGTAACGTACCCGCCGCTCTACCCGTCTGGCAGCGGCTGCGCTGGCAGGCGGGCAGCCTGGTATCGCCATCCGCGACCGCGCGTGCGCTCGAGCGCCTCTGGTTCTCGCCGCCGCGCGCCGCCCTGACGTCGGCGGCCCGCCGCTTCCTGGACAGCGCCCGCAGCGACTGGGCCCTGGTGACCGGTCACGGGCCCAGCCGCAGGGTGCGCGTCTACCGCTGGGGCGACTCCGGTCCGGTGGTATTGCTCGCCCACGGCTGGGGCGGCCATGCCGGGCAATGGCATGCGGTGGCCGACAGCCTGGTCGCAGCCGGAATGCGCGTGGTGGCCTTCGATGCGCTGTCGCATGGCGCTTCCGATGCGGGCACGCGCGGCGCGGCGCAGACCTCGGTGCTGGAAATGTCGCGTTCGTTGCTTGCCGCCGCCTGGCATGCCGGGCCGGTTCACGCCGTGGTGGCGCATTCGCTCGGCGGCGCGGCCACGGCGCTGGCGCTGCGCGAGGGCCTGCCGGCACGCGCGGCGGTGCTGGTCGGTTCGCCCGCCGATATGCACGCCGCGTGCGCGGCGCTGGCCTGGCAGCTCGGTATTGCGCCAGCGGTCCTGGCACGCATGCAGCGGCAGAGCGAGCGCTGGCTCGGCATGCCGTGGTCGGCGTTCAACGTACCGGAGATCGGGCGTTCGCGACCGGTGCCGCCGACGCTGGTGATCCACGACCGCGGCGACAAGGAGGTGCGCTGGGAAGACGGGGCCGCAATCGCCGGCGCCTGGCCCGGCGCCGAGCTGGTCACCACCGACGGGCTCGGCCATCGCCGCATCCTGCAGGACTCCGCCGTGATCGACCGGATCGCCGCCTTTGTCCGGCCCAGGGCCGCGGGCACAGTGACAGCCCCGGCGGCCGCCCTCGCAGTGAACTGAATCCGGAGGACATCATGTTCCTGGTAAGCAACGATATGACCGCCACCCTGCCCGCACGCAGTTCGCTGCGGCTGGTGGCCGATCCGGGCGAGCACGTCGCGGTGCGCTGCACCGAGGGCGAGCTATGGCTGATCCGTGACGGCGATCCGAAAGACACTTCCCTCGCCGCCAGCGAATCGTTCACGGTGCCGGAGGCTGGCACCGTAGATCTCTACGCCATCACCCGGGCCAGCGTGCGTGTCACGCGCTGCAGGACGGGAGCGGCCGGTGCGCGCGGCTGGCGGCACTGGCTTGCTCGTTTCCTGCCGATGCAACGTACCGCCTATTCGGGTACACACCGCTGAGCCCTGGACCATTCGTTGCCGGCAGGCACGCGCTTGCGCGCTGGCGGATGGTACGAATTTCAGGCGGTTAATTGCATTATTGCCGACGGGTGACGTAACGCCGCCCGCATCCAGCCCCGGCTCAGATCCGCAGCGTTGCCAGCATCGCGCGCGCGACCGGCTGCAGCCAGCCGCGCCGCCACGTCAGCGTGAAGGCGACCGCCGTCGCGCCGGCCATCATCGCCAGCGCCCACAGCAGCACGCCAAAGCCTGCGCCGTTGGCCGGCAGCGCGGCCGCGGCGCCCAGGGCCACCAGCGCCCAGGCCGCGCCGCGCAGGCGCCGGCGCGACCGATCCGGCAAATCGCCGCCCTGCCCCGACAGCTCGTTCCAGTGCCGCTCGGTGGCGCAGGCAAACAGCACGAAGGCGCCATACGCGCACAGCGCCAGCGCGATCAGCAACAGGTGGTCAAGCGCGTTCGGCATGCTCTGCCTCCTTCAGGTCTGATGCAGCCGCCGACCGGGCCGCTTCCACTTGCCTGACGCGGCGTGCCGTCGTCAGGGCGAGCGCGCCGGTCAGCAGCAGCGCGATATCGACACCCGCCACGGCAAACTGCCCGCGAGCCAGCGCCAGCGGCAGCCAGTCGCCGGTGGTCAGGCCGTTGCACACCGGCGCCGCCAGCGCCAGCACGGCGATCGCCAGGCATTGCTGCCGCCACGGCACCAGCGTGCGGCTGCCTGGCCGCATCGCCACGCGCGCGTGGATGGCCGTGGCCAGCCAGACCAGGAAGAACAACCCCGCCTCGATGAACTCGCGCGACGGCAGCGTCATCGGCAGCAGGCGATTGGCCACCATCATCGCCAGCATCGCGATCACCAGCCCGGTCGTCATGGCCGCGGTGACCGCGGCGGCCAGGCGCACGCCGCGCTCGCCATGACGCGCATGGCGCTTGTCGAGCCAGTACAGCTGCCCCGTGCCAATCAGCACGCAACCGGCCAGACCGCCAAGGAAATACAGCCAGCGCAGCGGCCAGTGGTCGAAGGCGATGAAGTGCATGCCGGTCAGGAAGCGCTGCGTAGTCGCCGCGGGCTGCAGCGGCACGTGGTGCAGCAGCGCCCCGCTGGCGCCGTCGAAGTAGGCGGCGTCGTCCGCCAGGCTGACGCGGTCGCCCACCGAACGGCTGACCTTGACCACCGCGTTGGCGTCGCCCGGGTTCCAGACGCGGATCGCCGCCGGCGCCGCCCCGCCCCAGCGTGCTCGCGCGGCCTCGACCATCGGCCCGAGCGGCGCCATCGGCGCGGCCACGCCCGCAGCCGGTCGCGAATAGCCCGATACGGCCTGTTCGTAGAAGGCATTGGGCTGCTGGTACAGCGCGTCGATGCCGGCCGGGATCAGGATCATGTAGACGATGCAGATGCCGGAGAAGGAAATCACCGCATGGAACGGCAGCGCCAGCACGCCGGTCAGGTTGTGCAGGTCGAGCAGGCTGCGCTGCAATTGCTTGCGCGGCCGGAAGGTGAAGAAATCGCGGAAGATGCGCACATGCACGATCGCGCCGGACACGATCGCCGCCAGCATCGCCATCGCCGCCAGCCCCACCAGCCAATAGCCGATGTTCCACACGCGCAGGTGCAGGTTGTAGTGCAGCGGATAGAAGAAGGACGATGCCCCCAGCGTGCCGACATCCGGCAGCAGCACGCCGGTGCGCGGGTCGGCCAGGCGGATCTGCCCGCCGGCCGCGGCATAGCGCACGCGCGCGATCATCACCGGCGTACGCGCCTCGGGCAGCGTCACGGCCCATTCGCGCAGCGGCTTGCCCGCAGCCAGCGCGTCCACGGCGCGCGGCACCACGGTGTCGATATCGATGGCGGGCGGCGCGGCCTCGATGCGCGTGGCCGGCATCATCCAGCGGTCGATTTCCCGGTCGAATACCGCGACCGACCCCATGAAAAAGGCCACCATCAGCACGCCGCCGAGCAGCACGCCGATCCAGGTATGCGCCCAGGTCATCGCCTGGCGCAGCCCGCCTTCGTGGGCGGCGGTCTTGTTCGCCGCGGCGCGGCCATTGTTCTTGCGTAGGGTCTTGCTCACGCCAGCCGCTCCCCGAGCCATTGCGCCACGCCCGCGCCAATGCCCGCGCCCGCCAGCAGCACCAGCCACGTGCGCCACAGCCGCCGCGTCACCAGCGCCCACAGCGACATCATCGGGAACAGCAGGAAGGCGAACATCGAAAACCAGAGCACCGCTTCGCTGCGCGCCAAACCGAGGCGCCAGCCAAGCACGGCGCCACCGGCGGTGACGCCCCAGGTAAATGCGTAGCTGCCGGCCAGCGCGGCCAGCGCGCGGGCGGTCATCGCCAACGCCGGGCCCATGGCACCGCGCGACGGCAGGGATGAGGGACTATTGGTCATTGGAATATCCTGCAACACGCGGCCGGCGTAGGGGGGCGGGGCTGCCGCAACGCCACGCCGGCATTGCGCTTACATCTTCATGCGCATGGTGAACATCGCCGCGCGCGGCTGGCCCCAGATGTTGCCTTCGCGCGGGTTGTTGATCCGCGCGTAGTAGCTGCGGTCGAACAGGTTGGTCAGGTTCAGATCGGCCGAGACATGCTTGTTGAAGTCATAGCCGATTGCCGCATCGAAGGTCGCATAGCCGCCACGGCGCAGCGTGACCGCGCCGATCGGTGCCGGGAACAGCGCGGTGTTCTGCACGTGGCTGACCGCGGTCATGCCGCCGCCGATGCGCCAGCGCTTGAAGTCGCCAGGCAGGCGGTACTGCGTCCACAACTTGAACAGGTGCTTGGGCGCGATCGCCGAGAACGCCGTGTTGAGCTGGCCGGTGCGGTCCTGCAGGTCGGTCGTGACGTTGAAGGTATAGCCGGCGTAGACGGTCCAGTTCGGCGTGATGCGGCCGCTGGCCTCCAGCTCGAAGCCCTGGCTCTTGGTCTCGCCCTGCGAAACGTAGAACGGGTTGCTCGGGTTGGTGGTGTTGACGTAGTCGACCGTGGCGCGGCCGGTCTCGC
This sequence comes from Cupriavidus sp. L7L, assembly GCF_004353535.1. Classification (NCBI taxonomy): domain Bacteria; kingdom Pseudomonadati; phylum Pseudomonadota; class Betaproteobacteria; order Burkholderiales; family Burkholderiaceae; genus Cupriavidus; species Cupriavidus sp. L7L. The sequence goes on along the minus strand of NZ_SMNY01000010.1, from coordinate 238,528 downwards.
GCACCTGGAACAGCGCCACCGAGGTGTTCAGCGCGCCTTCGAAGAACTCGCCCTTCAGGCCCACTTCATACTGTTTGCCCTTGATCGGATCGACCAGGTTGCCGCTGGCGGTGAAATACTCGTCCTGCGGCTGGAAGATCTCGGCGTAGCTCGCGTAGGCCGACCAGTGCTCGGTAAAGTCGTAGATCAGCCCGGCGAACGGGGTGAACTTGGCGTTGATGTTGTCTTGCTTGGTCACGCTGGCGGTCGGCGTGTACTGGCGCGCATTGATATCCCACCAGCTCAGGCGCCCGCCCAGCACCAGCGTCACCGGATCCAGCAGCGAGAAGCGGGCGTCGCCGTAGACGCCATATTGCCGGGTGCTGGTCGTGGTGCCCGAGCCATTGGGCGTGAAGACCGGCTTGGCGAAGTCGCTGCGCGGGCTGAAGATGTTCACGACCTGCGAGAACGGTGTCGACGAGTACCGCGGGTCGCGCCGCTCCGAATCCGAGAAATTGAAGCCGATCAGCGCCTTGTGCCGGCGCCCGAACAGCGAGAACGGACCGTTGGCATAGACGTCGAAGCTGGTCTGCTCCTGCGTATAGGTCTGCTTGGCCGCGAACAGCGTGGTGGTGTTCACGCCCGGGATGACCGGCGCGTACGCATACGCCTGCTCGCGATGCATCTGGTTGTTGAGGTAGCGCAGCGCGCCCTTGACCTGCCAGCCGCTGTCGAACTTATGCTCCAGCTCGGCAAAGGCCGAGGTGGTATAGAAGTGGTCGCTGTTCCAGTCGGCACCGAGGTAGGTCGAGCGCGGCACGTCGAGCAGGCTCGCCTGGCGCGTGACCGGGTTGTAGTAGGCCGGCAGCGTCCAAGGCTGGCGGCCTTCCGAGTCCTGGTAGTTCGCGCCCACCGTCACCATGGTGCTGGGCGTGATGTCGTATTCGACCACGCCATAGAGCGCGCCGGTGCGCATATTGGCCTTGTCGATGAACGAGTCCTTGTCCTGGAACGCGCCGGTCAGGCGCGCGCGCAGCGTGCCGTCGGCGTTCAGCGCACCGCCGGCGTCGATCTCGGCGCGGTAGTTGTTCCACGACCCCACCGACAGCGCGCCCTGCACCTGCGTCTCGCGCGTGGGCTTCTTGCGCACCAGGTTGATCGCGCCGCCGGTCTTGCCGGCGCCGGACAGCAGGCCGGACGGTCCCTTCAGCACTTCGACGCGGTCGATCATCGACAGGTCGGGCTGCACGGTGTTGCGCCAGTCATACTTGGTCGGCACGCCGTCCAGCAGGAAGGTGTCGATCTCCAGGCCGCGCGAATAGTAGATGGTGCGTTCCTGGTCGCGCTTCTCCACGAACACGCCGGTGGCCTGCGCCAGCGCATCTTCCAGCGTCACCAGGTTCTGTTCCCGGATGCGCTCGCTGTTGACCACGGTCACCGACTGCGGGACTTCGCGGGCGGTCAGCGGCACCTTGCTGCCGGCCGTGGTCGGCGGGTTGATCGGGTTTTCGCGCGCGCCGTTGACTGTCACCGCGGGCAGTGCGGGCTCTACCGGGCGTGCGGCGCTGCCCGTGGCGGCAGCGGCGGTGGCGGGCGTGGTCCCCGTGGTGGCTTCCTGCCCCAAAGCCGATGCGCTGAAGACCAGGCCGACCGCGGCCGGGATCCAGCGCATGGCGGTGCGGCACGACATTGCGGCCCCGTTCCGTGCTGCACGCGCGCGTGCGTTCGCGCGTCTGTAGCTGTGTTTCATGCCCTTCTTACTCCCCTGCTCTGTTGTGTTAAAGAAACTGGCCATGCGCACCGGCCGGCGGACGAATGGCCCGCCGCCGCTGCGCGCTCTTGTTCTTGTATTCAGTGCGCGCCGGCGTGCGCCACCCGCGCGGGGCGGCTTCGCGGCGGCTCCGGCGCCATCACGCGTGCTTCGCCCTCGCCAGTGCCGAGCACCGCCGCGGCAATCTCCTGCGCGCGCACGGCCAGCACCGACAGCAGCGTGTCCGACAGCCCGTGCGTGGCTTCGCAGCAGCCCTGCAGGAACACGCCGGCCTGGCAGCCCGGCGCCATCTGCAGCCGGTAGTCGCGGTCGGCCTGGAAGCCCCTGGCGTCGTCCAGGTAAGACGCCAGCGGCGCCAGCAGCGACTGGTGCAGCTCGCGCCGGTAGCCCGTGGCGAGGATCACCGCGTCATAGCGCTGCAGCTGGTGCGCGCCGTCGTCGCGGCGCGCGATGTCGAGCCGCACGCCGTCGGCGTCGGCCTCGGCGTGGCGCGCCTCGCAGCCGGCCAGCAGGCGGTGGCGCACCTTGCCGGTGACCTTCTGCTGGTACAGCACTTCATAGATGGCTTCAATCAGGTCGGTATCGACCACCGCGTAGTTGGTGTTGCCGAATTCGCTCAGCAGCTGCTCGCGCTCGTTGGGCGCGCGCGAGAACAGGTAGTCGATATAGCGCGGGTTGAAGATCTCGTTGACGAACGGGCTGTCATCGGCCGGCTTGAGCGCCGGCGCCCGGCTGACCAGGTCGACCTCGATACTGCCTTCGCGGCCGTGCAGGTCGAGGAAGATCTCGGCGGCGCTCTGCCCCGAGCCGATCACCGCGACCCGCCGCACCGCTCCCGACTGCCCGAGCCGCTCCAGCGACTCCAGGTAGTTCGACGAATGGAACACACGCGCATGCCCGCGCAGCGGCACGAAGGTATCGGGAATGCTGGGCACGCCGCCCACGCTGACCACCACGTTGCGCGCGCGGCGCACCGTCAGCGCGCCGTCCGCCGCGCGAGAGGTCACGCGCAGGCATGCCAGTGCGCCATTGCCGCTATTCGCGCCGGCGCTCTCGGGCTCGACCGACACCACTTCCTCGCCATAGTGGCAGCTGTCGGCAAAGTCGGCCGCCACCCACGACAGGTAGTCGTTGAACTCGTAGCGGCTCGGGTAGAAGGTGCGCGTGTTGATGAAATCCAGCAGCCGCTCGCGCTTGTGCAGGTAGTTGATGAAGGTGTAGCGGCTGGCCGGGTTGCGCATCGTGACCAGGTCCTTCAGGAACGAGATCTGCATGCGGCTGTTGTCGAGCAGCATGTTGCCGTGCCAGACAAAGCCGGGCTTCTTCTCGATAAAGCCGAAGCGGAACGGCGCCTGCTGCGGCAGCATCTCGCGCAGCGCAACGGCCAGCGCCAGGTTGGACGGGCCGAAGCCGATGCCGAGCAGGTCGAGCACGGGCGGTGTGCCGGTATCCACGCGGGCACCGTTCGCGGCGAAGGTCGAAGCTGGGTAGAGCATTGGGGTCTCCTTGCGCGGCGGGTTCAGGCAGCCAGTGCTGCAAGTGCTGCGCAGGCTTGCGCCGGCGCCTCTTCCTGCGGCACCCACAGGCGCTCGCCGAAGAAGCGTTCGCGCAGCAGCATCACCAGCATGGCGCGCTTGTGCGGGAAGTCGAAGGCCTTGACCTTGGCAAAGCCGGAGCGGTCCAGGTTGCGGATCTGCTGCACATGGTCGATGCGCGGCTCGCCGACGATGCGCTGCGTGCGCGGATCGTCGAGGAAGATGTAGTGCATCAGCGACGGCAGCCAGGCGCTGATGTACGCCTTGCCGCGGATCTCGCCGTCGCCGATCAGCACGTGCCAGCCGCGGTCGAAGTCGTCGGCGTCGTAGTACGGGCCGATGCGGTTTTCCCTGGCCCAGTACACCTCGAAGTAGGCGAAGGGCTTGCCGTCCAGGCAGCCGATCAGCGGGATGGTGTGCGGGTCGTCGAGCTGCGCCTGCAGGTAGCCGCGATGCCTGGCGAGGTCGCCCTCCTCCTGCCAGAACACCGCCACGCGCGGGTCGTTCATCCAGCCATGGAAGCACTGCAGGTCGGCATCGAGGTCGGCTACCCGCATCGAGAACACCTGGTTTAGCCAGGGAATATGGCGCGCATAGACCTGGCCGCCCGGCTTGGGCGCGCGCAGCGGATGGCGCTTACCCGCGCTCATGGCGTACTGCAGCGGGAAATCGCGGCCCGAGGTGCCGGTGTGCCACAGCGCCGGCAGCTGCCACAACTGCTCGACGCGCGAAACCAGCTGGCCGTTGGCATCGCGTACGGCGCTGCCTTCGCGCAGCATCGCGGCGGCCAGGGCGTCGGGTACGTCCAGCGCGATCGCTTCGGCGGCAGGCGTGCGCGCCAGCGCTGCTTCGCAGGCGGCGAAGGTGGCGGCGCGTGCCAGCGGGTGGTCCGGCGCGGTGCCGGCAAGCGCGATGCGGGGCTGCGCGCCCGGCGTGAACTGCCACGCCTGCAGCGGCGCGCCGTGCAGGCTGAGCTGTAGCGTCGCACCGTCCCAGCGGCTTTGCAGGATGGCGGAGGCTGCCGTGGAATCGGACGACCACGGCTGGCCGGCGACGGCGTGGGTCATCGAAGACGCGTTGCTTTGCATTTGAGCTGACTCCCTCTGAATGTTGGCGCGCGTCATGCGGCGGCCTGTTGTTGGTTGTTGCCGGCGTCGATGCCGGCGCTGGCGCTGTCGGCGCGGATCACGCCGCTGTCGCAGCGGATCACGCGGTCGGCCACGTGGAAATAGCGGTCGTCGTGGCTGACCGCGACGATGGTCTTGCCGCTGCGCTTGAGTTCCGGCAGCAGCGATTCATAGAAGTAGGCGCGGAATACCGGGTCCTGGTCGGCGGCCCATTCGTCCAGCAGCAGCACCGGCCGTGCCTCGACGTAGGCCGCCAGCAGCGCCAGCCGCTTGCGCTGGCCCTGCGACAGCTGCGTGGTCGACAGCAGGTCGTCGCGGATCGCGACCTTGTGGTCCATGTGCAGCCGCTTCAGGAAGGCATTGGCCACCGCGGCATCGAACTTGCCGTCCGGACCCACCAGCCGCGCGAACAGGTGCGCGTTGGAGAACACCGTGGCGAAATGGCTGCGATACCAGGGCAGTTGCGCCGCACCCACTGCCGCGCCGGCCAGCGAGACACTGCCGTCCGTGGGCTGATACAGGCCCGCCAGCAGCTTCATCAGCGTCGATTTGCCGCTGCCGTTGCCGCCGACGATGAACACGGTCTCGCCGGCGGCCAGCGTCAGCGACACCGGGCCCAGCCGGAAGCCGCGCTCGTCGCCTTGCCCGGGGTAGTCGTAGCGCACGTCCTGCAGCGCCAGCAGCGGCATGCCCGGAGCCGGCACCGTCGCGTTGTGGCTGGCATGCAGCAGCGCGAAGTCTTCCGTGTACGGCGCCAGCCGCAGCGTGTCGATCTTGCGCAGCGCGACGTTGCCGGTCATCAGGATCGGCAGCGTGCCGACGAGGTCATTCAGCGGCATGCGCAGGAACATCAGCACCAGCACGAAGGCGGTGATGCGCTCGCGGGCAATGCCCAGCGCATCGCCCGCGATAAAGATCGCGCAGGCCAGACCCAGGATCAGCGCCGCGGTGAACGACAGGCTCAGCACCCAGTAGCGGTCGGCGCGCACTTCATGCGCGCGCGCAAACTCGGCGGCGGGCTCGAAGTCGCGCTGGTAGAAGCCCTGCTTGCGCCAGGCATTCAGCGCAAGTTCATAGCGGCCGTCGATGGCGCCCTGGTAGCCGGCGTAGAGGCGGTCGTCGGTGTCGCGCACGGCCTTCATCAGGCCGCGCATGCGCAGCACCCAGCGCTGCGCCAGCAGCACGCCGCCGCCCAGCACCGCGGCGCCGAGCACGAACAGTTGCCACGACAGCCACCCCAGGTACAGCAGCCCGCCCGCCACCAGCACGCCGTTGTAGAACACGAACGGCACGCGATTGAAGGCCATGCCGATCGAGGCGATGTCCTTGGTCAGCGTGGCATAGACGGTGGGGCCGCCGATCGCTTCCAGGCGCTCGACATCGGTATCGAGCACGCGCTTGAGCATGCGCATGCGCATGTCGTAGACCACGCGGTGGCCCAGCGCGGTCAGCAGCGCCTGCGAGCCGAAGCCGCAGCCGAACAGCACCGCCAGCAGGCCGAGCAGGATGCCGATGCGGCCGGCCTCCATGACTTCCAGCCCTGCCGGCGCGGCAATCATGCGGTTGATCCCGGCGATCAGCGCGATGCCGGCGAGTGCGCTGCAGGTACCCGCGGCCAGCGCCAGCAACAGCAGGCCGCCGAAGCGGCGGCGCAATGACAGGAACAGGTTCACAGGGTCTCCAGCAGGTCGTTCATGAAGGCCAGGTCGGCATCGGCATCGCGCCGGCCGGCCTGGTCGATCGCCGCGGCCATGTCGCGCAGCGCCGGCGCGGCGAACAGCGCCGGCAGCGCCAGCTCGCACGCCATCTGCTCGCGGATGCGGGTCTGCAGCCGCACCAGCAGCAGCGAGTGGCCGCCCAGCAGGAAGAAGTCGTCATCGGCGCCGGCTTCGGTCACGCCCAGCACCGCGCACCACAGCCCGGCCAGCGCGTGCTCGGTCGGCGTCGACAGCGCGGCCGCGGCGCGCGGCGCTGCCGGCTCCGGCAGCGCCTGGCGGTCGACCTTGCCGTTGGCGTTGAGCGGCAGCGCGTCGAGGCGCGTCAGGCTGGACGGCACCATGTAGCCGGGCAGTTGCTCGCGCAGGCGGGCCAGGATGGCGTCGTCGGTCGCGTGCGCCCCCGCCACGTAGTAGGCGCACAGCCGCGCCATGCCATCGGGGCCGGGGCGGGCCACGCACACGGCGTGCCGCACGCCCGGGCAGGCGGCCAGCACCGCCTCGACCTCGCCTGGCTCGACGCGGAAGCCGCGCACCTTGACCTGGTGGTCGCGGCGGCCGAGGAACTCGACGATGCCGTCGGCACGCTTGCGCGCCAGGTCGCCGGTGCGGTAGAGGCGGTCGCCCGCCATGGCGCCGGGCGAGCCTTGATGGAACGGGTTGGGCACGAACGCCGCGGCGGTGCGCGACGGATCGGCGGCATAGCCGCGCGCCAGCCCGGCGCCGCCGATGTAGAGCTCGCCGGCCACGCCTGCGGGCACCGGCTCCAGGCGCGCGTCCAGCACGTAAAGCTGGTTGTTGGCGATCGGATGCCCGACCGGCGCCACCGCCCACGCGGGCATGCCTGCGCCCTCGCCCGCCAGCGCATGCGCGGCGGACCAGACCGTGGTCTCGGTCGGGCCGTAGACGTTGCAGACCTCGGCGCCGCGCGCCAGCAGCGCAGTCGCCAGCTCGCGCCCCAGCGCCTCGCCGCCGCACAGCACGCGCAGGCCCTGCCACGCGGGCGTGGCCTGCGTGACCAGCATCTGCCAGGTGGCGGGCGTGGCCTGCATCACGGTGATGCCATGGGCGGACATCAGCGCCGCCAGCCGCGCCGGATCGCGCGCGTCGTCGCGCGTGGCGATTACCACGCGGGCGCCGCTGGCCAGCGGCAGGAACAGTTCCAGCCCCGCGATATCGAAGCCCAGCGTGGTCACCGCCAGCAGGCGGTCGTTGTCGTCCATCGGCACCACCGGCGTCATCGCGCGCAGGAAGTTGGCAAAGGCCGCGCGCGAGATCTGCACGCCCTTGGGCGTGCCGGTCGAACCGGAGGTGTAGAGCGTGTAGGCGAGCTGCGCCGGATGGCAATCCAGCGCCGGGGCGATTGCAGGCGCCGCATGCCACGGCGGCGTGTCGCAGTCGACCAGCACCACGCCGGCACTGTCGCCCAGCGCGGCACGCGTGCCTGCCGCCGCCAGGATCAGGCGCGGGCTGGCGTGGCGCAGGATGTGGGCGTTCCGCGCGGGCGGATGATGCGCGTCGATCGGCAGGTAGGCGGCGCCCGCCCTGAGGATGCCGAGCAGCACCGCCACCAGCGCCGGCGTGCGCGGCAGGCAGACGCCGACCAGGGTGTCTGTGCGCACCTGCTGCCCGGCAAGCCAGTGCGCGATGCGGTTGGCGCCGGCTTCCAGCTCCGCATAGGTCAGGCTGGCACTGCCGTCGGTGATGGCGATGGCATCCGGCGTGGCCGCGGCGGCGCGGGCGATGCGGGCCACCACGTCGTCGGCGGCGTCGAGGGCCAGGCCAGTGTCGTTGGCGCTAGCCAGCGTCCGGGCGCGCTCGCCTGCGTCCATCAGCGGCAGCGCGCCGAGCGGCACGTCGGGAGCCGCCAGCATCGCGCCGAGCAGCTGCTCGTAGTGCCGGGCCATGCGTTGCGCCGTCGCTTCGGCGAACAGCGCGGCATCGAATTCGAGCGTGGCCAGCACGCGCGTCGCGCTGGCCTGCAGGTCGAGCGTAACGTCGAACTTGGCGCTGTCGTCGGGCACCGGCAGTGCGCTCGCCTGCAGGCCGGTCAGCGCAAGCGACGCGGCTTCGCCCATCTGCAGGTTGAACAGCGCCTGGAATACCGGCGTGCGGCTGGGGTCGCGCGCCGGTGCGAGCTTGTCGACCAGCAATTCGAACGGCAGGTCGGCATGGTCGAGCGCGGCGCGGGCGTCGTCGCGCACCTGCTGGCACAGCGCGCGGCCGGTCAGGCCGGGCGCCAGCCGCGCGCGATAGACCTGGGTGTTGATAAAGCAGCCCACCAGGTCGTCGAGTTCTTCGTGGGTGCGCGCGGCATTGGGCACGCCGACCGCGAAATCGGACTGGCCGCTGTAGCGCGCCAGCAGCGCTTGCCAGGCCGCCAGCAGCACGGCGAACGGCGTGGTGCGGCCGCCGCCGGCGGTGCCGCTGCAGTAGTCCCGCAGCGCCGCCGCCACGCCATCCGACAGCGTCCAGCGGATGCGCCCGCCCTTGCCGGCCGGGCGCGCCGGACGCGGCGCGTCGAGCGGCAGTTCCAGCGCGGGAATGGCCGTGCCCAGCCGCTGCGCGCAGCGAGCCAGCGCGGCGTCGAGCGCGGGGCCGGCCAGGCGCTCGCGCTGCCAGGCGGCATAGTCCGCGTATTGCACGGGCAACGGTGTCCAGCCCGGCTCGGTGCCATCCAGCGCGGCGCCATAAGCGCATGCCAGGTCGCGCGCCAGGATCGGATTGGACCAGCCGTCGGAAACGATGTGGTGCATGGCCATGACCAGCACATGGGCGCCGTCATCCAGCCGGGCCACGGTGACCCGGAAAGGCGCGGCGGCGTGCAGGTCGAACACGCGCGCGGCTTCACTGCGCAGCAGCGCGTCGACCTCGCCTGCCGGCAGGTCGAGCCACTGCACGGGTGGCGCCATACTCGCCATATCGCTGACCAGCTGGCACGGCTCGCCGTCGCCGGACGAGAATCGGGTACGCAGCACGGCGTGGCGCGACGTCACCAGCGCCAGCGCCCGCTCCAGCGCCGGCGCCGATAGAGGCCCGTGCAGGCGCCACGCGCGCACCAGGTTGTAGGCGGTGCTGTCCGGCGCGTAGCGCTGCAGGAACCACAGCCGCTGCTGGGCGAAGGAGAGCGGCGCCGGGCCGTGTGCGGCGCGCGCGCGAATCGTCAAATCGGGCTGCGTCATCGGGTCTTCTCCGGAGCGGCGATGCAGGCGCCGGTGGCCTGGCTGCCTCGACCCGCGCTGGCCCGCCGTGGACCCGGCATGGCCGCAAGCGCTTCGCCACCGCCGCGCTGCCACGGCTGCCGGTCAGGAAAGCACCCGGGTACCGGGTTGTCTCTACAAATGCAATTGCGAATATACCTGATAATCATTCTCATCTTCAACTTGAAAGATGGCGTTGGATGCACAAATACAACGCCGTTCAGGGCTGCCTCTTGTCTGCTCTACTACCGCTACCGCTGTTGCTTGAACTGTTTCCGGGGCCGTTGCGGCAATACGCCGAAGCCGTGGCGGCCGGCCCGCCCGCGCCTGCGGACATCGCCATTGCCGCGCTCGGCTCCTCGCCCGCCGGCCCCCTCGCGCGTGCGCTGCAGCTCAGCGCCGCGCACCACGGCAGCATCGACTCGCGCGTGACCGGCTCGGTCTGGGCGCGGCATGGCTTCTCGTCGCTGCTGCCCGGCGTGGTGGCCGCCGCCGCGCTGGCGCACCACGTGCTGCCGCTGCGCGACGCCGCGATCCGGGCCGACCGGCGCGGCCGCGCCGTGACGCTGTTGTTGCCGCATGGCGGCGAGGCGCTGCACCGGGCGCCGCCGCACCAGCGCTACGGCCCGCTGCTGGACGACCTGCTGGGGCGCCGCTGGTGCAGGCGCTCGCCGCGGCCAGCGGCGCGTCGCCGCGGCTGCTGTGGGCCAATGCCGGTGCCGTCGTCGCCGAGGTGTTCCGCCACGCGCCCGCCCCGCTGCAGCCGGGCCTGCCGGCCACCGAGGCGACGCTGGCGCAAGATGCCGCGTGGCTGATGGACACCCGCACGCGCCCCGACGGCCGCGACAACCCGCTGCATGCGCCGATGCGCGCGCACCGCGTCACCCGCGACGGCACCACCACCACGCTGTGGCTGCGCCGGCTGTGCTGCCTGCGCTACCGGCTGCACGGCTTCCCGCTGTGCGGGGACTGCCCGCGCCGCCTGCTGCCGAGCTGAAACCATCTCCGCCTATGCAGCCAGCGCACTCGCCCCGCCCTCGCTGGCGCTGGCTACGCGTGCCGGCAGTTCGGCCAGCGTGGCATCGGCCAGTGCGGGCAGCGCGAGCAGCAGCGCCAGGCAATGCCGCGCGAACTCCCGCGCCGCGGCGTCGTCAAGCGCGGCCGTGTCGTATTCCACGCGCAATGTCAGCGTTTCGCGGGGGATCACGATGGCGGTCACCGGATAGCTCATCTGGCCGCGGTTGCCCACGTCGCTGAAGCGCAGCGCGCCGCGCTCGGTTTGGCGCAGCGTGCTGTCGACCGGGTAGTTCTCGTAGATCAGCATGGTGTCGAACGGCGCCTGCGCCGTGTCGTCGCTGCCGGCCGCCCAGGACTGCAGCCACGCCGGCGGCGCGTGCTCGGTTTCGCGCAGGGCCAGGTTGTCCGCCTGCAGCGCCGGTAGCCAGTCGGCCACTCGCAGCGTGTCGGGCAGGTCCTGCACCAGCGGCAGCGTGCTGGCCAGCAGGCCCATGATGTCTTCGATGCCGGGCAGCTCCGCCGAGCGCCCCGAACCGACCACCGCCATGCCGACGGTGCGGGCACCGGTGGCCTGGCGCAGTGCCAGCAGCCAGGCGGCCTGCACCAGCGTGTTGACAGTGACATGCTGGCGGCTGGCAAAGGCGGCCAGCGTGCGCAGCGCGCCGGCTTGCACCACATGCTCGACGGCGCCCATATGCTGGCCGCGCTGGCCGCGCTGCGCCGGCGCGATCTCGCGCGTGATCCGTACCGGCTGACGCTGCAGCGGCGCGAGCCGCGTTTGCCAATGCTCGTCCGCGCCGGGCTGCGCCTGCTGCCACGCCACGTAGCGGCGCAGCGACGATGCCGCCTGGGCGGGCAGTTCCCCGTCGTAGCCACGCAGCACTTCACCCAGCAGCCGCGACATGCTCCAGCCATCGAGCAGCAAGTGGTGCCAGGTCCAGAGGAAGCGCCAGGCATCGTCGGCGATGCGCACCAGCGTCAGCCGCATCAGCGGTGCGCGGCTCAGGTCGAACGGTTGGCGGAATTCAGCCTCGCACAGCGCCTGCCATTCCATATCGTCGGCGGCGGACTGCGCCGGGCTGCTGCGGCCGCGCCAGTCATGGCGGGTGACAGGCAGTTGCGCCTGCGCCGGCACCACCAGCAGGGGCTCGGCCTCGCCGGGCGTTAGCAGCCAGGCCACGCGCGCGCGCAGCACCGGATGGCGCCGCAGCGCGGCCCGCCATGCCGCGATCATGCGCTCGGCGTCGAGCCCGTCCATGGTCGCCTGCACCTGCACCATGTACGCCGGCGAGCCCGGATGGCGCGTGCCATGGCGCACCATGCCGCGCTGCATCGGCGTCGGCCGCCAGATGTCCTCGATCTCGTCTGCGGACAGCGCCAGCGCGTCCAGCTGCGGCTGCGACAGGCCGCTGGCCGGCACGTCCGACGGCGTCAGCCGCACGGCGGATTGCGCCACGCAATGCGATGCCACGTCGCGAAGGGCCTGGGCGATGCGCGCCAGCAGCGCCTCGATGGTGGCCTCGCGGAACTGGCCGCCGCGATACGTGCAGCGGAATTGCAGGCAGCCATGCTGGACCCGGCCGTCGAAGGCCACCGGTGCCGGCAACGGGATCGCGGCGGACACGCCGCTGCCGGTGTCCTCCGCCGCCACCTGCCAGCCGCCCGCCCCGGCGCGCAGGCTGCCGTCGAACTGGCCCAGGTAGTTGAACAGCACCTGCGGCGCCGCCACGGCGGTCCCGAGCACGCCATAGCCCAGTCCTCGCCGCGGCACCGCGCGCAGGGCTTCCTTGACGCCGGCGATGGTGTCGCCAAGGTTATCGACGCTGGCCAGGCGCACCGGCCAGATGCTGGTGAACCACCCCACCGTGCGGCTGAGGTCTAGCGCCGTGCCGGCTGCCTCGGCTTCGCGCCCGTGCCCTTCGACATGGATGCGGATCTCGTCGCAGCCGGTGAAAGCGCACAACGCGCGCGCAAAAGCTGCCAGCAGCAGGTCGTTGACGCCGGTGCGGTAGGCAGCGTGGGCGCGCCGCAGCAATGCGTCGGTAGTGGCCGCGTCGAGGGCGAAACTGGCCGTGCAGGCGCCATCCGGGCGAGGCTCCGAAGCGTCGAACACATCGCCCGGCAGATCCAGGCCGCCTTCAGCCACTGCCTGCCAGTAGGCGCCTTCGCCGGCAAACACGGCGCGCGCCGGGCCAGCCAGCGTGCGGCTCCATGCGGCATAGCTGGCGCCCACCGGTGCCAGCGCCGGCGCCTGCCCGGCCAGCCGCGCGGCATATGCCGCCTGCAGGTCTTCCAGCACGATGCGCCACGACACGCCATCCACCACCAGGTGATGGCAGACCAGGAACAGGCGCTCGCTGCCATCCGCGACGCGTAGCTGAAGTGCGCGCAGCAGCGGGCCCTGCTCGATATCCAGCTTTCCCTGCTCGGCGTCGCACGCAGCGGTGATGGCCGCTGCATCGGGCGCTTCGGCCGTCGTCAACACGAACGCGTCGGCGGCCTTCACAACGGCCTGCTGGTGCCAGCCGTCATCGGCATGGCTGAAGCGGAAGCGCAGCGCTGCGTGGTGGCCAACCACGTCCGCCAGCGCGGCTGTCAACGCCGCCGTGTCGATGGCCGAACCGGACCGCAACAGTACCGACTGGTTGAAGCGGTTGCGCGCGGCCGCGGCCAGCGGTTGGCCAAGGAAAGCCCGCTGCACCGGCGTCAGCGGCGCCGCGCCATGTTCCGCCGCGTCATTGGCGGCATCCTCCGCCGCCACGTCCACGCGCTGTGCCACCTGCGCCAGCGCGGCCACGGTCTGGTGCTCGAACACCTGCCGCGGCGTCAGCCGCCAGCCCTGCAGGCGGGCACGCGCGACGATCTGCAGGCTGAGGATCGAGTCGCCGCCGAGCGCGAAGAAGTTGTCGTGCAAGCCCACCTGCGCGATGCCGAGCACGTCGGCCCACACCGCCGCCAGCATCCGCTCCGGCGCCGACACCGGCGCGGCGTAGGCGGCCTCGGCCTGCCACTGCGGCTCGGGCAGCGCGCGCCGGTCGAGCTTGCCGTTGGGCGTGACCGGCAGGCTGTCGAGGCGCAGGACCGCGGCCGGCACCATGTAGTCGGGCAAGGCCGCGGCGAGCGCGCTGCGCAGCGCTTCGGCGTGCACGGTGGCCGGCGCGGCCACGTAGCCAACCAGCCGCGTGCCGGCCGGCGTCTCGTGCGGCAGCACCACCGCCTGGCGCACGCCGGGCTGGGCCAGCAGGTGCGCCTCGATCTCGCCCAGTTCGATGCGGAAGCCGCGGATCTTGACCTGGTGGTCCTGCCGGCCGAGATATTCGATGCAGCCATCCGGGCGCCAGCGCACCAGGTCGCCGGTACGATACAGGCGCGCGCCGGGCGCGCCGAAGGGATCCGGAATGAAGCGGTCGGCGGTCATGCCGGCGCGGCCGAGGTAGCCGCGCGCCAGCCCTTCGCCGCCGAGGTACAGCTCGCCCGGCACGCCGACGGGCACCGGCTCGAGCCGGCTGTCCAGCACGTGCGCGCTGCGCGTGCCGACCGGCCTGCCGATCGGCGCATAGGCGCCGCTCACCTGCACGGCGGCTTCGTCCGCTGCGGCCTTCCACACCAGCGGCGTCACCACGGTTTCGGTCGGGCCATAGCCGTTGATGATGTGCTGCGGCCGCAGCGCCTGCGTCAGCCGTTCCACGCCCGCGCGCGGCATGGCCTCGCCGCCGAAGGAGTAGAGCCACAGTGGCGGCGGGTCGCCTTGCGCCTCGGCCCACGCGGCCAGCTGGTGCAGGTAGCGCGGCGGAAAGCCCGCGTGCGTGACGGCGTGGCGGCGCAGCGCGGCGTAGGTCTGCTCGACGCTCCACAGCGTGTCGTCGCGCAGCACGATGCTGGCGCCGCTGGCGAGCGGCACCATCCAGCGCTCATGCGCGCCGTCAAAGCTGAACGAGAGGAAATGGAGTTCGCGGCTGGCCGCGGTGATGTCGTAGCACGCGGCGGTGGTGACCACGTGCATCGCCAGCGGCCCGTGTGCCACGGCCACGCCCTTGGGCCGGCCGGTCGAGCCGGAGGTGTAGATCACGTAGGCCAGCTGCCCGGCATGGATCGTCACGGCTGGGTCGTGGTCGGGCCACGAGGCATCGTCGCCGTCGTCCAAGAGCAGCACTGGCAGGTCCGGCGCGACCGGGAAGGCATCGCGCAGCGCGCGCTCGGTCAGCAGCAGCCGCGGCGCAGCGTCTTGCTGCATGTCGAGCAGGCGCCGTGCCGGATAGGCGGGATCGAACGGCACGAAGCAGGCGCCGGCCTTGAGCACCGCCATCAGCGCCACCAGCATGCGCGGTGAACGGTTCAGCGCCACGCCGACGCGGCATTCGGCACCGATGCCTTGCGCGATCAGCCGGTGCGCAAGCCGGTTGGCCTGGCGTTCAAGCTCGCCATAAGTCAGGACGTCGTCGCCATACAGCACTGCTGGCGCAGCGGGCGCGCGGCGCGCGTGCGCGGCCACCTGCGCATGCACGGCCACGAACGGCGTTGCCGTGCAGTCGGGCTGGCTCCAGCGTGCCAGCGCGGCGCGCTCGGCGTCGGCGAGCAGCACCGCGGTGCCGGGCGTGGTCGCAGGATCGGCCGCGAAGGCCTGCAGCAGGCGCACATAATGCCCCGCCATGCGCGCGACCGTGGCGGCATCGAACAGGTCGGCGGCGTAGGCGATGCGGCCGCACAGGCTGCCATCGGCCAGCTCGGCCGTGGCCAGGCTCAGCTCGAAGCGCGCGGTGGTGACCGGCAGTTCCAGCGGCGTCACGCGCAGCCCCGCCAGTTGCGGCAGAGCCGCCGCGCTGGCGGTGCGATGGTCGAAGGTGACGTTGAACAATGCGGGCTGGCCGAGACTGCGGTCGGGCTGCAGCGCCTCGACCAGGAGGTCGAACGGCAGCGACTGGTGCTCCTGGTCCGCGGCGGCCTGCGCGGCGAGCCGCGCCAGCAGGTCGGCGAACGGCTGCTCCGGGTCGACCTCCGCCCGCATCACCTGCATGTTGACGAAGCAGCCGATCAGCGCCCCGGTCTCGCTGCGCTGGCGGTTCGCCACCGGCACGCCGATGCGCAGGTCGGACTGGCCGGTATAGCGGCCCAGCAGCACCGCGTAGGCGGCCAGCAGGGCCATGTTCAGCGTTGCATGGCGCGAGGCGGCAAGCGCGCGCAACGTTGCGGCCACGGCGGCGGGGATGGTGAACACGTGCTCGGCGCCCTCGCCGCTGCGCGCGGCGCGGCGCGGGCGGTCGGCGGGCAGGTCGAGCGCCGCGCCCGCGCTGTCGCCCAGGCGTTCGCGCCAGTAGCCGAGCAGGCGCTCGGCCTCGCCGGCCTCCATCCAGTTGCGCTGCCAGGCGGCATAGTCGGCGTACTGGACCGGCAATGGCGGCAGGCCGGCTTGCGTGCCGGCATAGCAGGCGGCCAGTTCGGCGACGAGGCGGACGATCGACGCGCCGTCGGCGACGATATGGTGCAGCACCACCACCAGCACGTGCGACTGCGCGCTCTCGCGGATCAGCGCGACACGCCACAGCGGTCCGGCGGCGAGATCGAACGGCTCATGGACTACGCGCGCGACGGTGGCGTCGAGGCCGTCCGGATCGGCGTCGATGGCGTCTATGGCATCAAAGGCCGGTGGCAGGTCTTCATGCACCTGCTGGCAGGCGACACCGGCAGCATCGATCGGATACGTGGTGCGCAGCACTTCATGGCGCGCGCCGACCTGCGCGAACGCGCGGCGCAGCGCCGCGGCGTCGAGCGGGCCTTCGAGCCGGTACACCCCCGGCATGTGATAGGCGGTGCTGGCGGGCTCCAGCTGCTGCAGGAACCACAGGCGCTGCTGCGCGTACGACAGCGGCAGCGCGCCAGTGCGCGGCGCGGGCACGATGGGCAGCGTGGAAAACGCCACGCCTTTGCCGTGCAGCGCGGCCAGGAAGGCGGCGCGCTGCGCCGGCTCCAGCCGGGCGAAGCGCTCGGCGACTTGCGCGGCAACTTGCGCGTGCGCGGTACTCAATGCGTCTGACATGGGGGCGGGACCTGTCAATGGATTTCAGGGAGCGATTACGCCGGCACCACGGCCTGCGCATGCGGTGCAGCAGCGGCCAGTGCCATGTGCGCCAGCTTGTCGAGGTCATCGTCCGCAGCTTCCTGCCTGACGGCAGCGGCCAGCGCATGCGCGGTCGGATGGTCGAACACCAGGCCGGGGGCAATCTCCACCTGCAGCCGGCGGCGCAGCCGTGCGACCAGCTTGATCACCAGCAGCGAATGGCCGCCGAGGGCAAAGAAATCGGCATGCGGGTCGACCTGGCCCTGTTCCAGCAACCCGGCCATCAACGCGCACACCAGGGCTTCCACCGCGTCCGATGCCGGCGCTGCGACCGGGGCTGGCGCACTGTCGGCGGGAACCAGTCCGCGCAGCGCGACGCGGTCGGTCTTGCCATTGGGCAGGCGCGGCAGCGCGGGCAGCGGGACGAAGCGCGCCGGCACCATCGCGTCGGGCAGCATCGCGGCCAGCGTGTGGCGCAGCGCGGCGGCGTCGATGCCGCTGCCGGCTGCCGGCACGAGCAAGGCACACAGCACAGCCTCGCCGCCGGGTCCCGCCACTGCGCACACCGCTGCCTGCGCGACCGCCGGCTGCGCCAGCAGCGCGGCTTCGACCTCCGCGGGCTCGACGCGGATGCCGCGGATCTTGACCTGCTGGTCGGCGCGGCCCAGCAGTTGCAGCCCGGCGGGCGTGGCGCGCGCGAGATCGCCGGTGCGGTACAGCCGTTCGCCGGCAACGAAGGGATCGTCGACGAACGCCGCCGCATCGAGGTCCGCCCGGCCCAAGTAGCCGTGTGCGAGTTGCGGGCCGCCGACGTAAAGCTGCCCGGCTACACCGGCCGGCACCGGCCGCAGCGCATCGTCGAGCAGGCGCACGCGGGTCGCACCCAGCGCGCGGCTAAGCGGTGCGTTGCCGGCTGCCCAAGCCGGCATGTCTGCGCCCAGCGCATGGACCATCACGCCGATGGTGGTTTCGGTCGGGCCGTAGTGGTTGAAGATGCGGCAGCCGGGCGCGTGGCGGCGCAGCGTGCCGACCAGGCTGGCCGGCAGCGGCTCGCCGCCAAGGATGACGGTGGCCGGCACCGCGGGCGCTTCCGTTTCCAGCAGCGCCGCCAGGTGCGACGGCACGATCTTGATGGCATCGACCGCGCGGCCGCGCAGGTAGCGGGCAAAGGCCGCGGGGTGGGCCATGTCGTCATCGCCGGCCACCACCAGGCAGCGCCCCTGCCACAGCGCGGCGAACAGCGTGGTGTTGCCGAGGTCCGCGGCTACCGACGACGTCAGGCCGAAGCGCTGGCACGACGACAGCGACAGCGCATCGCAAGCCGCCGCGGTGTAGTGGCTGATCTGCGCGTGGCCAATCACCACGCCCTTGGGTTCGCCGGTGGAGCCGGAAGTGAACAGCACGTAGGCGGCGGCACCGGGATCGACAGTCACAGCAGCCTCTGCTGCTGACGCCGCCGTGGCCAGCAAGGAATCGAAACTGACCACGGTCTCGTCGTCCACCGACGCCTGTCGCGCGATCGTCAGCACCGGCGCTGCCTGCGCCAGCACGCTGCGGCGCCGCGCCTGCGGCCAGGCCGGATCGAGCGGTACATAGGCGCCGCCGGCGGCCCATACCGCCAGCAGGCTGGCCACCAGCGCGCCACTGCGCGGCAATGCCAGCGCCACGCGCGTGCCGGGGCCGACGCCGAGCGCGCGCAGCCGTTGCGCGGCGGCGTGCACCGTGCGCTGCAGGCCGGCATAGTCGAGTGCGAGATCGGCGGCATCCAGCGCGGGCGCCGCCGGCGTGTTGCGTGCATGCTCCGCGATGCGGTGCAGCAGCGAGTCGCCCCCCGCTGCCGGCATGTCGCCGGTCCAGCATTGCGGCACGCGCAAGGTATCGTCGGACGGCCACCACAGCGACGGCAGCGGCGCATCCAGTGCGGCGGGCAGCGCGCCGATCAGCGCGGCGAGATGGGACAGCAGCCATGGCGCCACGCGCGGATGCAGCGCGCCGGCTTGCGCATGCAGCGCCAGCGCGGCCATGCCCTGACCGTCGTCCAGTGCCTCGCACACCAGGTCGAAGCCCGGCCACGCCGGACTGGCCAGCGCGATCCCGTCGGCGGGCAATGGCGATACCGCAAACCCGATGCGCGGGCCGGCATCACCGGGCAGCCATGCTTCCTGCCACGCGGCGTGGCCATCCAGCGTCGACAGCCACGCCTGCCAGTGGCTGCGCAGGCTGGCTTCGTCATCCCATTGCACGCCAAGCGGCAGCGCCTTGACGAACACGCCGGCGGCGCCGGCCATCACGCCGTAATCGCGGCGGCAGTCGTGCAGCCATGTGGCGCTGAATGCCGGCTGCGCGCACAGGCGCGCCAGCATGCTCCACCATGCGGCGTGCAGCACGCGCTCGGGCGTGCTGCCGAGCTGGCGCGCGGTCGCGTCCAGCGCCTGGCGGTGCGCGGCGTGCAGCGTGTGGCGCCAGCTTTCGGCGGGCGTGGCTGAGGCAGCAGCGAGCGCGTCGGGCAAGCGCAGCGGCGCGGGCAGCCCGGCCGCCTGAGCTTGCCAGTAGCGGCGGCCGGCGTCGCCGGTACCGTCCTCGCCCAGGCACGCGCCCGCCTGCCAGTCGGCATACTGGGCGTATTGCAGCGGCGGCTCGGCTTCGTCCGCGGCGGTGGTTTCCAGGGCGGCGCGCAGGGCTTCGGCGAGGCGCAGCACGCTGCTTCGGTCTGCCGCCAGCGGGCTGGCCAGCAGCCACAGCGTGGCGCCGCCGCTGGCCAGCGGGCACAGGCAGGCGCGCAGCACGTCGCCCCGCGCCGGATCGAGCGCCGGCAGCGCCAGCGCGTCGCCGTCCGCGACGATGATGGTGGCCGCGCCGTTGGCGCCCTGCGGCACGCATGCCACCGGCTGGCTCCCATCGTCGATATAAGCCATGCACAGCACGTCATGGCGTTCGCGCAGCACGGCCAGCGCGGCGTCCACCGCGGCTGGCTCTGGCTGGCAAGCCAGCGCGATGCGCGCCACGTGCGCGTGCGGCGCGGGCGCATTGCGCCATTGCCGCCAAGCGGCCTGTTGTTCGGGAGTCGGACTCCAGGCGTCGTGCATCTCAGGCATCCGCGTTCTCCTGCGGGCGCGCGGCGACAAGCTGGGCGTCCGGCTGCTTGCGGTCGAACATGTCGCCCATCGCCACCACGATCTTGCGCGGGCCTTCATAGGGATCGCGCGCATGCGCGGCCAGCATGTTGTCAAGCATCACCACATCGCCGCGCTGCCAGTCGAAGCGCACGGCGCAGGCTTCATACAGCTCGCCGATCAGCGCCATGGCCTCGTCGGGAATCGGCGTGCCGTCGCCGAACATCACGTGGCGCGGCATGCGCTCCAGGCCGACCATCTCGAGCAGGTCTTCGCGCACGTCGGCCTCCAGGCACGAGACGTGGTGCAGCTGCACCTGGTTGAAGAAGCTGCGCTCGCCGGTGACCGGGTGGCTGACGATGGCCGGGCATACGGTGCGCGTCTGCAACACGTCGCCGTCCAGCCAGCGGCAGTCGATGCCGGCGGCGCGGCAGCGCGCCTCGACCTCGGCGCGGTCCCCGGTCTTGTAGAAGTCGCGCCAGTCCACGTCCAGCCGCGGCGTGAAGGTGCGCACGTACATCAGCTGCTTGCTGGCGAACTCCTCGGCCAGCGCGGGCGGCAGGCGGCGCAGCAGTTCGCGGCAGTCGACGATCGGCGTGGCGCCGCCCACGGCAGAGGGCAGCTCGCAGAAGAACCACTGCTTGCGCGGCCAGCGCTCGAGGTGCGCGCTTTCGTTGTGGTACAGGATCATCTGGCGCTCGGGGTAAGGCGTGGAGCGGTAGGTGTTGCGCCCGCCCTCCTTCTTGGGCAGGTCGCCGTAGCTGCCATACAGGCCCGGGTGCATGGCTTCGGCGAAGGCTTCGAAGGCCTGCGGGTTGGGCAGGTCGAAGCCGCGGAAGACAATGCCGGCGTGCCGGTGCAGCGTCGCGCCGACCAGCTCGCGCGAGCGCGCGGCCCACGCCACCGGGTCCAGGCCCGGCACCACCGGCTCGATCACGATGGGGAAGACTTCGCCTGCGCGCAGCGGGCGCAGCCGCACCTGGCTGGCGGGGTCGGCAACGGCCGCCTCTGGCACAGCGGCCGCGGCCGGGCGCGGCCGGGCCAGCGACTTGAGCTGGTCGAGCTTGGCCGCCATGCGTTGGCTGGTTTCCATGGTTCGGGACTCCTCGGGTTTCGGTTGGGACGGGCGCGCGGCGCCCGGGGCGTCTGCGGTGACGCGGTCGGCGGGCTGGTCCGGCGCGCGCAGCAGCGCTGCCAGCGTGGCCAGCCATTCGGCGGCAAAGCGCGCCACGGTGGCGGATTCGAACAGCGCGCTGGCAAAGACCCAGTCGCCGCGCAGCGGCGCCGCTTCCTGTTCGCTCTCGGGCTCCAGGAACAGCGCCATGTCGAACTTCGACGTGCGCTCGATGGGCGGCAGCATGCCGGCCTCCACGCCAGGCATGCCCAACTGTCCGGCCGGCGTGTTCTGCAGCACGAACAGCGCCTGCACCAGCGGGTTGCGGCTGCGGTCGCGCGGCACGCCCGCCGCCTCGACGATGCGGTCGAACGGCAAGCCCTCATGCTCGAACGCGGCCAGCACGTCGCGCCGGCATGCCGCCAGCACGTCGCGGAAGCTGGCGCCGGCGATGCGGCGCGAGCGCAGCGGCAGCACGTTGACGAAGAAGCCGATCAGCGGCTCGAGCGCGGCGTCGTGCCGGCCGGCGACGTCGGTGCCGAGCAACAGGTCGTCCATGCCGGTCGCGCGGTGCAGCCAGCACTGGAAGCTCGCCAGCAGCACGATGAAAGGCGTGACCTGCTCGGCGCGCGCCAGCGCATGCACCTGCGCCATGCGCTCGCCGTCGATCCGCAGCGCGACGGCGTCGCCTTCCATGCGCGCCACTGGCGGGCGGGCGTGGTCGGCCGGCAATGCCAGCGCCGCCGGTGCGCCGGCAAGCGCGCCGCGCCAGTAAGCGGTGAGCTGCTCCAGCGCGGCGCCGCGCAGCCAGTCGCGTTGCCACGCGGCATAGTCGGCGTATTGCAGCGCCAGCGGCGGCAGCGGCGCGAGCTGTTCCGGCGCCAGCGCGTGCCGGTAGCCGCGGGTGATCTCGTTGACCAGCAGGCCGACCGACCAGCCGTCCGACACCAGATGGTGCATGGCGACCAGCAGCACGTGTTCCCGCGGCGCGCAGCGCAGCAGCGTGGTGCGCCACAGCGGCGCGTGGCCGAGGTCGAACGGGCGCGCTGCGTGCTCCCGCATGGCCTCGCGCAGTGCCGCTTCGCGCGCTTCGGGCGCGAGCGCCTGCAGATCGATCAGGGGCAGGCCGATGTCGGCGGCGGCATCGATGCGTGCGTAGGGCTCGCCATCGTCGTCGGGATAGGCGGTGCGCAGGATCTCGTGGCGCGCCGCCACCGCTGCCAGCGCCTGGCGCAGCGCGGCCAGGTCCAGCGGCCCGCGCAGGCGCAGCGCCCCGGCCATGTTGTAGGCCGCTGCGGCGTTGCCCTGCAGGCGTTCGACCAGCCACAGCCGCTGCTGCGCCAGCGATACCGGCATGCGCGCGGAGCGCGGTACTGGAACCAGCGCGGGCATCACCACCGCTGGCGTGGCGCCATCCAGCCGTGCGGCGAAGTCGCGCAGCAGCGGCGCCTCGAAGACATCGCGCAGCGTGGCCTGCGCATGGCCGGCGGCGCGCAGCCGCGCCACCACGCGCGTGGCGATCAGCGAATGGCCGCCCAGGCGGAAGAAATCGCTGTCGCGGCCGACGCGCGCGCCCGGCAGCAGCGCTTCCCAGATGCCGGCGACGGTTTGCTCGGCGGGCGTGGCAGGCGGTGCGCCCTCCTGCGCCACGACCTGCGGCGCGGGCAGCGCCTTGCGGTCGATCTTGCCGTTCGCATTGAGCGGCCACGACGGCATGCACACCCATGCGGACGGCACCATGTACGCGGGCAACCGCGCGGCGACGCTGGCAGACAACTCGGCTTCCAGGACGCCATGCGCGGGCTGCGCGCGGCCGGCTTGGGGCTGCCAGTACGCGGTCAGCCATTCGGTGCCGGCGGCACGGTGCACCGTCACCAGCGCGTGGCGCACCGCCGGATGCGCGGCGAGCACGGCTTCGATCTCCCCCAGCTCGATGCGGTAGCCGCGCAGCTTGACCTGGAAGTCCTTGCGGCCGATGTATTCGAGCACGCCGTCTTCGCGCCAGCGGCCGAGGTCGCCGGTCAGGTAGCGGCGGCTGCCCGGCGCGCCGGTCGGATCGGGCACAAAGGCCGCCGCGGTGCGGCGCGGGTCGGCCAGGTAGCCGCGGCCGACGCCGGCACCGGCCACCGCGATCTCGCCCACCATGCCGGGCGCGGCAAGATTGCCGTCGGCATCGAGCACCTGCAGCACGGCATTGGCGGTGGGGCGGCCGATCGGCACGGTATCGGTGGCTTGTGCCGCCTGCGCCAGCGCGCCGGCGCGCAGGGGGTGGAACGCCACGTCATCCGAGCATTCCGCCGGCCCGTAGGCATTCATCATCGGCACGCCCGGATAGCGGCACAGCCAGGCAAGCGCGGTGGCAGGCGGCAGCGCCTCGCCGGTAGGCAACACCCAGCGCAGCGCGGGCAGCGGCGCCGCGCGGCCCTCGGCGTCCTGGCAGTCGAGCATGGCCTGCAGTAGCGACGGCACCGGCTCGAACAGCGTCACGCCACGCTGCGCCAGCAGTGCGGTGAGTGCGGCCGGATCGCGCACCACGTCGTCGCCGATGATCTCCACGCCTGCGCCGAACACCGGCGCGGCCAGCGCCTGCCAGACCGAGATGTCGAAGCAAGGCGGCGCGGTCTGGGCGATCACGTCGCCCTCGCCCAGCCCCAGCGGCACGGCCTTGGCCAGCATGTTGTTGAGCATGCCGGTGCGCGTGACCATCGCGCCCTTGGGCACGCCGGTCGAGCCGGAGGTGAACAGCACGTACGCGAGCTGCGCGGGATGCGCGGGCAGGTCGGGCGCAGGCGCCGCCCCGGCTTCCAATGCGGGCAGCGTCGTGGCGCCGGCAATGCCGGCGGCGGCCAGCGCGGCCACGCCGGATGCATCCGTCAGGACCTGTGCTGCCTTGGCCTGCGCCAGCACCTGCTGCCAGCGTGCCGCGGGATGGCTGACATCGAGCGGCACCCACGCCGCACCGGCGCGCAGGATGCCGGCCAGCGCGACCAGCCAGTCCAGCCCGCGCGGCAGCAGCACCGCGATGAGATCGTCCGGGCGCACGCCGGCGGCGCGCAGGCCGCTGGCGACGCGGCCGGCGCGCTCCCACCAGTCGCCATAGGTCAGCGTCCCGGCACCGCAGCGGGCCAGCACACGCCGCGGATGCGCAGCCACCTGGCGCGCGACCCGCCGCACGTAGTCGTCCTGCAAGGCGGCAAGCGTCACGCTGGTGTCGTCGCTCGCGCTCCATGCCTGCAGCCTGGCGCGCGTGGCGCCATCGAGCATGTCGGCGGCGCCCACGTGCGCGATGCCGGCGGCCAGCGACGCCAGCACGGCGGCGTAGGCGTCCATCCATTGCGCCAGCCGGTGCGCCTGCACACGCGAGGCATCGCAGGTGAAGCGGATGGTGAAGCGGCTGTCGGGCATGACCTCCAGCGTCAGGCCGTAGTGGGTCTGCTCGATGTTGTCATGCTGGCGCAGGCGCAGGCCGGCCACCTCGCGCGCGCGGTCGCCCAGGTCGGGCAGGTTCTGGAACACCATCAGCGTATCGAACAGGGCTCCGCCGATGCCGGACTCAGCCTGGATCTCCGCGAGCGCGGCGTGCTCGAACTCGCGCATCGCCACGGCGGCGTGCTGGGTCGCCTGCAGGTAGTCCGCCACCGCCAGCGCGCCTTGCGGACGCAGCCGCAACGGCAGCGTGTTGATGAACACGCCCAGCATGCGCTCGGCGCCTTCCAGGCCCGCGGGGCGGCCGGCCGAGGTCACGCCGAAGACGATATCGTCGCTGCCGGCGTGGCGCGACAGCACGATGCCCCACGCAGCCTGCATCACGGTGTTGAGCGTGACGCGGTGCGCCGCGGCCAGCGCGCGCAGGCTGGCGTCGAGGCCGGCCGGCAGGACCAGGTCGCGGCAAAGCGGCGCGGTTTTCCCGTGGGCGCTGGCGGGTGCGATGCCCGGCAGCACTGTCGGGCCGGCCAGGCCGGCGAATGCAGCGCGCCAGAAGGCCTGCAGCGCGGATGCGGGCTGTGCCGCGAGCCAGGCGATGTAGTCGCGGTACGGCCGGCGCGGCGTCGGGGCATGTGCCGGATCGGCATAGCGGGCCAGCGCCTCGTCGAGCAGCTGCACCGAGCCCCAGCCGTCGACGATCAGGTGGTGCCGGCTCCAGACCAGCCACCAGCCCGCGTCGCCGGTGCGCAGCAGCGCCAGCCGCATCAGCGGCAGCTCGGCGGGATCGAAGCCGCGCGAGCGGTCGGCATGACACCACTCCGCCAGCCGCGCCGCCTGCGCGCCGGCCCCGCGCCAGTCTTCCACTGTCACGGGTAGCTTTGCGCGCGCATGAACGCATTGCAGCGCGCGGTCGCCGCCCGCTTCGCCTGCCGCGGCAAAGGTGGTACGCAAGATCGGGTGGTCGTCCAGCAGCGCCTGCCAGGCGGCGGCCATGCGTTCGGTGTCGAGCGGACCCTGGACCTGCAGCACCAGCTGGTTGACGTAGGCACCGTTGCCGCCATCGCGCAGGTGGTGGAACAGCAGGCCTTCCTGCAGGGGCGACAGCGGATAGGCATCTTCGATGTCGCCCGCTTGGCTGCGCAGACGCTCCAGCGCCTGCGTGTCGCAGCCGCTCAGCGCAAAGGGCTGCGCAGCCGCTGGCGTTGCGGCTGCGCTGGCAGTTTTCTCGCGCGCGGCGAGATGGACCGCCAGGCGTGCCAGCGTCGGGTGCGCGAACAGGTCCTTGGGCGCGAGCACCAGCTGCTGCGCGCGCGCCCTGGCGACGATCTGCAGCGCCAGGATGGAATCGCCGCCGAGCGCGAAGAAATCCGCATCGCGGTCGATCTGCTCGCGTTGCAGGATTTCGCGCCACAGTCCCGCCAGCATCTGTTCGATGGCGGCCGCCTGTGCGGCGGCTGGCGCCGCGTTCGCACGCAGCACGGCAGCCAGCGCCGCCGGCGTGGGATGCGCGAACAGCAGCCTGGGCGTCAGCGGCAGGCCCGCCTTGCGCGCCTGCGCGACCAGTTGCAGTCCAAGAATGGAATCGCCGCCGAGCGCAAAGAAGTTGCCGTCGGCGCCCACGCTTTCGCGTCCGAGCACGCCTGCCCACAGGCGCGCCAGCGTCGCCTCGGTCTCGTCGCCCGGTGCCGGTTGCGCCGGCGCCGCGGCCTCGCCGGGCACGGGCGGCAGCGCCTTGCGATCGACCTTGCCGTTGCGCAGCCGCGCGAAGGCGTCGCACGCAACGAACGCGGCAGGCAGCATTGGCGCCGGCAACGCGGCGGACATGGTGGTGCGCAGGGTATCGAGATCCAGGCCGGCGTCGGCCACCAGGTAGGCGACCAGCCGCAGCCCTTCGCCCGCCGGCGACGGCAGCGCCAGCACCACGGCATCGCGCACGCCCGGCGCCTGGCGCAGCCAGGCTTCGACTTCGCCCGGCTCGACGCGGAAGCCGCGGATCTTGACCTGTGCGTCGGCGCGGCCGAGGAAGACGATGGCGCCGTCTTCGTCCATGCGTACGCGGTCGCCGGTCCGGTACAAGCGGCCGCCCGGCTGGAACGGGTCCGGCACAAAACGCTCGGCGGTCAGCGCGGGGCGGCGCAGGTAGCCGCTGGCGACGCCGGCGCCGCCGATATAGAGCTCGCCCACCGCGCCACGCGGCACGCGGTTCAGGTGGCGGTCGAGCACGCAGGCGCTGACGCCGGCAAGCGGCTGGCCGACGGGAATTGGACCCGCCACAGCGGCGTCAGGCACCGCATGCGTCAGGCACCCCACCGTGGCTTCTGTGGGGCCGTAGTGATTAACCACGCGGCATGCCGGGCGCAGCGCCTGCACGCGCGCCAACAGCGCCGCGTCGAGCGCCTCGCCGCCGAACACCAGGCACTGGCGCGGCACCAGCCGCACGGGATCGGCCACCGCCAGCAGCGCGCGCAGGTGCGACGGGACGATCTTCAGGCAATCGACCGGCCGCGCTGCCAGGGCTTCGGCAAGCGCTTCGGGGTCTTCCGCCAGCGCGTCGTCCAGCACGCGCAGCGTGTGGCCGCCGAGCAGCGCGCCGAACCATGCGGTGTGGCCGAGGTCGGCCGTCACCGAGGACAGCGACGCCAGCGACGACCCTGCCGGCAGCGCCAGCGCGCGCAGCACGCCGGCGGCGTAATGCGCGAGGTTGCCTTGCGTGACCACCACGGCCTTGGGCGTGCCGGTCGAGCCGGAGGTGTAGATCAGGTAGGCGGGCTGTGCCGGAGCGGCGGCGGGCCATGCGGCAGCGCCGGTTGTGTCCTCGCTCGCGAGCGAGGACACATGCCAGGCTGCGCCCGGCGTGGATTGCGCCAGCCACTGCGGCCGCTCGCCCTCGCCCACCACGGCGGCAAGGCACGCATCGGCGGCCAGTTGCGCCAGCCGCGCGGCGGGCATGCCGGCGTCCAGGCACAGGAAGGCGGCGCCGGCCTTCCATGCGCCTAGCATGGCGGCAGCCATGCTCGCGCCGCGCGGCAGCAGCAGGCCGACCACATCGCCGGGCCGGACGCCACCGTCGCGCAGGCTTGCGGCGAGCGCGGTCGCGGCGCGATCGAGCGCGGCGTAGCTGCATTGCGCATCGGCGGCATCGACGGCGAGCCGCCCGGGATGCGTGCGCACGCCGGCCTCGAAGGCCGCCAGCGCGGTGGCGTGCCGCTCGATGCGGCCAGCGCGCATATCGGAGAGCACCGCCGCCTCATACAGCGGCAGGTCCCCGACACGCGCGTCGGCGTTGTCGAGCACAGCATCCACCGCAGCGCGCAGCGTGGCGATCAGGCGCTGGACGGACTGCGCGTCGAACCGGTCGGCGTCATAGCGCCATTGCCCGCGCAGGCGATCGCCCTCGTCCTGCCAGCGCAGGTTCATGTCGTTGGCTGCGCCGCGCTGGGTGGCGAGGTATTCGCGCACCAGGTAGCGGCCCAGCACGTTGCGCGGCCCCACCGGCACGAAGGTGGTCATATGCCGGAACAGCGGCCCCTCCCCGCCCATGCGCGCCAGCGGATATTGCTGGTGGCGCAGCGCGCCGCGCATCTGCCGGGCGCAGTCGCGCACCACCGCGGCAAAGGCCGGATTGGCGGAGAAGTCTGCGCGCAGCGGCACCGTGTTCAGCGTAAAGCCGATCAGGTCGGCGGACTGTGCGCCTGATCGGCCCGCCGTCGGCGTGCCGATCAGGAAATCGTCCTCGCCACTGGCGCGGTGCACGACCGTCTTGAACAGCGCCAGCATCACCACGAAGAGGCTGACTTCCAGTTGCGTTGCCAGCTCGCGCAGGCCTGCCGTCTGCTGCGGCGTGAGGCGGAATTCGAGTTCGGCGCCGCGGTGGCGCGATTCCGCGTCCAGCGTGCCGGGCATCGCCGGCGCCGCGGGCGCGTCTTCAAGCACGCCCTCCCAGTACGCGCGCAGCGAAGCGCCGCGCGGGCCTGCCAGCAGTTGCCGCTGGCGCGCAAGCCAGTCGCGGTAGCGGCCGCTTTGCGACGCCATCGGCGCTGCGCCGGCGCACAGCGCCTCGTAGGTGGCGAAGACCTGGTCGCAGACCAGCTCGAACCCGAGGTAGTCGCCGGCGATATGGTGCATGCCCGCGCACATCCACATGCGGTCGGCGCCGCCCGGCTGGCGCGAGACGAGGAAGCGGAAACGGCAGACCTGCCCCGCATCGGGGTCGAACGGTTCGTCGGCTTCGCGCTCGAACCAGGCGTGCAGGCCCGCTTCATCGAGGCCGTCGGCACGCGTCAGCGACACCTCCGCGGCAAAGCCCGCGGGGCGTGCCATCACGATCTCGCCGTCTTCCTCGATAAAGCCGCTATGCAGCGCCTCATGGCAGTCCACCACGTGGCGCACCGCCTGTTCGAGCAGCTCGAAGCGCAGGCCAGCCGGCACCTCGATCGCGAACACCATGTTGTAGGCGGCGCTGTGCGGATGGCGGCGATGAAACGCCAGCAGCGCGAGCTGGCCGGGGCCGGCGGGATAGCGGTCGAAGTAGCCGGGATGCGCGGCCAGCCACGCATCGGCCTCGGCGGCGCGGGTTGCCAGCAGCCCGGCCGCGGCCTGCTGCGCATCGGTGCCGGCCGCGCTGTCGCCAGCCACGCGCCAGCGCCCGTCATGCAGGCGCAGGCGCACGCCTTCGGCGCGCAGGGTTCGCATCAGGGCGCCAGTTTCGGCCGGCAAGGGAGCTTCGGAAGACGACATGGCGAAAGCGTTGGAGATGACAGGTCCCCGCCGGGCAGGCGCAGCCAGCCCGGCCAGGAGTGATCAGACGGGAAACGCGCCTCAGCCCAGTCCGGGCGGCGCGGGCTCGGCCATGGCGACGATCACGCGGCGCGCGCCGGTGAAGGTGCCGCGCCCGTGGGCGGCGAGCATGTTGTCGAGCATCAGCACGTCGCCCTGCTGCCAGGGAAAGCGCACCGTGCATTGGTCCAGCGTGGCGCGGATCGAGGCCAGCGCATCGTCTTCCAGCGGTGCGCCGTCGCCGTAGACGACGTTGCGCGGCAGTTCGTCGACGCTGCCGACCACGTCCAGCAAGGTCTCGCGCACGTGCGGCGCCAGGTTGGACACATGGAACAGGTGGGCCTGGTTGAACCACACCATCTCGCCGGTCACGGGGTGGCGCGCGACCGCCTGGCACAGCTGGCGCGTGCGCAGCTCGCCGTCGGGCTTCCATTCGAACTCGATCCGCTGCGCGCGGCAGAAGCGCTCCACCTGCGCGCGGTCTTCGGTGTTGAAGGCGCGCTGCCAGCTCAGGTCGAGGCCGTTGCCGTAGTTGCGCACGTACATCAGCCGGCGTTGCGCAAAGCGCTCGCGGATGGCTGGGTCGAGGCGCTGGTAGACCAGGCGGCTGTCGGCGATCGGCGTTTCGCCGCCGGATTCGCTCGGCTGCACGCAGTGGAACCAGATCTTCATCGGCCACTGCAGCGTGTACGACTGCTCGTTATGCAGCGGGATCACCTGGTGCGCCGGGTATTCGGTCGAGGTGTAGACGCCCTCCCTGACCTGCGAGCGCGGCGTGGAGCCGAACTCGTAGCTCAGCAGCGGATGGCCGAAGGCGCTGGCGAAGGCGCGGAACGCGGTGTCGTCATCGAAATGAAAGCCACGGAACAGCACGCCGCCGACGCGCGGCAACTGCTCGGCGGCAATCGCCGCCATGGCATGGAACTGGCCGCGCCAGTCGGTGCCGCCGTCCGGCTTGACCACCAGCGGCAGCGCGCCTTGCGCGGACAGCGGGGCGATACGCAGTCCGCCTGCCCCGGCGTTGCTTGCCGAGGTGGCTGAGATTGCGGCGGTAGCCACGCCGGCAGCGGCGCGGTGGTCCGCCCTGAGGTCGGCGATGGTACTGGTCGTGTCCATATCCCTGTTGCCTCTACGGGTGCGTTCGCGAGGCCGGTTGCGGCCTGGGAGTCAATGGAGGCCAACGGGGGCAGCCTCGCGAACCATGTCTGCACATTGAAAGTGTGAAGCGAGTGTAGCGGAATAATTTACGAATGGAAATACAAATCATTATCATTTACGATATTGACCGACGAATCATCGCGAACGTTCGCGACGCCATCGCGGCGGACTTGCTTGCCTGCGCCGCGATGGCGTTTCCACACCACCAGAAGGAGCATTGCCATGAGCTGGGACCACCCCGACACGCGTTTCCACGTCGTCCGCAATGAAGAAGGCCAGTACTCGATCTGGCCCGACTACAAGCCCGTCCCGGCAGGATGGAAAAGCACCGGATTCCAGGGCAATCGCGACGAGTGCCTGACCCATATCGACACGGTCTGGACCGACATGCGCCCGCTCAGCCTGCAGCGCGCGCTGGCTGGCGCATGAGCGCGCCACAGCCTGGGCGCGAGCGCTGGTTTGCCGTGATGCCCGGACGGGCAGGCGATGCCACGAATGCAGAGGCTACGCGCGTGCGCCTGTACTGCCTGCCCTATGCGGGCGCCGGCCATACCGCGTACCACGGGTGGCGCGACGCGCTGCCCGCGCAGGTGGAGCTGGCGCCGGTATGCCTGCCCGGACGCGGCATGCGCACGGCCGAGGCGCATGCGGCTTCGATCGAGGAACTGGCCGCGGCGCTGGCGGCGGCGATCGCACGCGCGGCGCGCACCGAGGCGCCGCGCTTTGCGCTGTTCGGGCACAGCATGGGCGCCCTGCTCGGCTTCGAAACCGCGCGCGTGCTCGAAACCGTGCACGGCCTTGCGCCCACGGCGCTGGTTGTGTCCGGACGAGGCGCGCCGGCGCTGCCGTCGGCGCGGCCGCCGTTCAGCACGCTGCCTGACGGCGCCTTCGCCGACGTCATCGCGGGGATGGGCGGCATGCCGGCCGAGATCCGCGAAACCCCGGAAGCACTGGCGTTCTTCCTGCCGGTGCTGCGTGCCGACATCGCGCTGTGCGAGCGCTGGCGCTACGTCCGCGGCCCGCGCCTGGGCTGCCCGATCACCGTGCTGGGCGGCCAGGACGATGTCCACGCGCCGCCCGCCACGCTGGCAGCCTGGCGCGACGAAACCCTGCACGATTGCCGCCAGCAGGTCTTCGCGGGTGGGCACTTCTTCCTGCACGAAGCGGCGCCCGCGGTGCTGGATGCCGTTGCGCAGGCAGTGCTTGGCACCGCGCCGCTCAGCGGAGAAGCCGGCCATGCGCTTGCCTGACTTCGCCGCACCGTCGCACGGCGACATCCACGTGTGGCACGTGGCGGCCGATGCGCCGGTGGATCCCACCGTGCTTTCTGCTGACGAGCACGCCCGCGCCGCCGCGTTTCGCCAGGCCGCCGACCGCAACCGCTTTACCGCGGCGCGCGCGGCCTTGCGCACGCTGCTGGGCGGCTGCCTGGACCTGCCGCCCGCCGCCGTCCCGCTGGCCGCCAACGCCTTCGGCAAGCCCGTGCTGGCCACGGCCCCGGAGAACCCGCCCCTGCACTTCAACGTCAGCCACAGCGGCGCGCGCGCGGTGATCGCGCTGTCGCGCGCGCCGGTCGGCATCGACATCGAAGCCTGGCGTGCCGGCATGGCCTGGGCGGACTGGCGCGACAGCGCCGCCGTCGCCTGCGCGCCCGATGAAATGCACTGGCTCGCCGGGCTGGCGCAGCGGCAGCCGGAGCACGCCATGCTCGGCTTCCTGCGGCTCTGGACCGCCAAGGAAGCGTGCAGCAAGGCGCTCGGCACCGGCCTGTCGGCGTCGCCGCAAGCGGTGCGCGTGGCGCCGCCCGGCAGCGCCGGATGCGTGCCGCCGCTGGCGCGCGCCGGCGCGGGTGTCTGGTATCTGCACGATGCCGGCGGCGGTTCGCGCTATGTGGCATGCCTGGCCACGCCGCTCGCGGCGGTGCGCGTCGTGCAACGGCAATACCCGCCGCGGTGCGCCAGCGCCAACCCTTGATCCAGTCCTTGCAGTCAACGCCCCCAACGCCCCTGTATCAACGCCCTCCGCTAGGAACGACACCATGACGCCTCCCTCGCTCGCCACGCTCGCCCATGGCCAACCCGCGCCGTTCTCGGCCGGCGCCTTTGCCCGGCAAGCGCCGATCCGGCTCGACGACAATGCCTACCTGCAGCGCCAGTGCGCCCGCGAATCCAACGCCCGCTCCTATCCGCGCCGCATCCCGCTGGCGCTGGAACAGGGCTACGGCGTGTACCTGCGCGACACCAGCGGCCAGCTCTTCATCGACTGCCTGGCGGGTGCCGGCACGCTCGCGCTCGGCCACAACCACCCGGCGGTGGTGCGCGCGCTGCGCGACACGCTCGACAGCGGCCTGCCGCTGCATACGCTGGACCTGGCCACGCCGGTCAAGGACCGCTTTATCGACGACCTGTTCGGCTTGCTGCCGGACGAGTTCGCCGCGCGCGCGCGCATCCAGTTCTGCGGCCCGACCGGTGCCGACGGCATCGAAGCCGCGCTCAAGCTGGCCAAGACCGCCACCGGTCGCCACACCGTGCTGAGCTTCGCCGGCGGCTACCATGGCATGACCCACGGCACGCTGGCGCTGATGGGCAACCTGGGGCCCAAGGCGCCGCTGGGCGCGCTCGGCGCCAGCGTGCAGTTCCTGCCTTATCCGTATGACTACCGCTGCCCCTTCGGCCTGCGCGGCGAAGCCGGCATCGATGCCGGGCTGCGCTATATCGGGCAGATGCTGTCCGATCCCGAGTCCGGCGTGTTGCCGCCGGCAGCGGTGGTGGTAGAAGCGGTGCAAGGCGAAGGCGGCGTGATTCCCGCGCCGGCACGCTGGCTGCGCGAACTGCGCCGCATCACGCGCGAGCGAGGCATCGCGCTGGTGCTGGACGAAGTGCAGACCGGGCTGGGCCGCACCGGGCACACCTTCGCGTTCGAGCATGCCGGCATCGTGCCGGACGTGCTGGTGCTGTCCAAGGCGATCGGCGGCGGGCTGCCGATGTCGGTGGTGATCTACGACGGCGCGCTCGACGCCTGGCAGCCGGGCGCGCATGCCGGGACCTTCCGCGGCAACCAGCTGGCGATGGCGGCGGGCTCGGCCACCATCCGCACTATCGCTGCGCAAGGGCTGGTGGCACATGCCGAGGGCATGGGGCAGCGGCTCGCGACACGGTTGCGCGAGCTGCAGTCGGACTTCGCCGCAATTGGCGAGGTGCGTGGGCGCGGGCTGATGCTTGGGGTGGAGCTGGTGGATGAGCGTGCCGACCCTGACGTGGTCGGCGCGTACCCCGCCGATGGCGACTTCGCGCGTACCGTGCAGCGCGAATGCCTGCAGCGCGGGCTGATCGTCGAGCTGGGCGGGCGCCATGGGGCGACGGTGCGGTTCCTGCCGCCGCTGGTCATTGACGAGGCTGAGGTGGATCTGGTGGGTGACTTGTTTGGCGAGGCGCTTGGCGCGGCAACGCGGGAGCTACGGTAAGCGCGCTTGACACGCGCCGGCCCTCTCCCCCGGCCCCTCTCCCGCAAGCGGGAGCGGGGAGCAAACCAACGGTTAGCGCATCGTGCTACAGCGCATCCCGCAACAGATCGCGCAGCCTGAATTTCTGGATCTTCCCCGCCGGCGTCGCCGGCAACGCATCGCGCACGACAAGCTTTTCCGGGATGTACTGCAGCGCCATCTTCTGCCCCTTGAGCCATTCCACCATCGCCGCGTGATCGAAGTCATGCCCGGCGCGCGGCACCACGAAGGCACAGGCACGCTCGCCCAGCCGTTCGTCGGGATAGGCGACGATCGCCACCTGCGCCACCGCGGGATGGCGGTACAGCAAGGTCTCGACCTCCAGCACGGGGATGTTCTCGCCGCCGCGGATGATCACGTCCTTGCTGCGGCCGGCGATGCGCAGGTACCCCTCGGCATCGAGCCGGGCCAGGTCGCCGGTGTCGAACCAGCCATCGCCATCGGTGCCGTTCAGCTGCGGGCGCTTCAGGTAGCCGCCGAAATTGGAGCAGGCGCGCACCAGCAGCCGGCCGGTCTCGCCGACAGGCACGTCCGTGTCGGTGCCATCGACCACCCGGATCGCCACGCCGGGCAGCGGGCGGCCGTCGGTGGTGGACGCGCGTTCGTCGCTGTCCTCCGGCAGCGTCGTGGTGACCGCGCCGTTCTCGGTCATGCCCCATGCCGATACGATCTTCGCGCCCAGCGCCTGCCGTGCCTGCTCGACCAGCGCACCCGGAATCGGCGCGCCCGCGCACAGGAAGATGCGCAGGCTCGGCACCGGCGCGCCGGACTCGGCCACCACGCGCGCCAGGTCCGTGAGGAAAGGCGTGGAGCCCATGGTGAAGGTCACGCCCTCGTCGCGGATCAGCGCGGCGGCGCGGGCCGGGTCCCAGATGTCCTGCAGCACCGCATGCGCGCCCAGCACCACCGGCATCATCAGGCCGTACATGAAGCCGGTCTGGTGTGCCATCGGCGACGCCATCAGCACCACGTCGTCGCCGGTGAGATGCAGCCGGCCGGCATAGGCGACGATGTTGGAGAACAGCGTGTTCGCGGTATGCATCACGCCCTTGGGCTCGCCGGTGGTGCCGGAGGTGTAGATCAGCTGCGTGACGTCGTCCGGGCCCGGGCGGCTGCACTGCAGGATGGTGGCGGCATCGGCTGCGTCTTCCCAGGACGGGCCGCTCAGCAGCGCCTCGAAGCTGTCGTCGCCGTCGCCATCCACCACGACGATATGGCGCAGCGCAGGCAACCCTTCACGCAAACCCCGCAGCATCTGCGCATGGTCGAAGCCGCGGAACAACTTCGGCACCACCACCACCTTGCTCCGGGCGTGCGCCAGCATGAACGACAGCTCGCGCTCGCGGAAGATCGGCATGACCGGGTTGAGCACCGCGCCCAGGCGCGCGCAGGCCAGGTACAGCACGCTCAGGTGCCAGCCGTTGGGCAGCTGGCATGAGACCACGTCGCCGGCCACGATGCCGAGGCGGGAAAGGCCCACCGCCACGCGGTCGGCCATGCGCTCCAGCTGCTGCCAGGTGAAGCGCGTCACGTGTTGACGATCGATGCTGAGCGCGGTCAACGCGGGGGCGTCGGGCCGCTCACGTACGCACTCGGCAAGATAGTCGTTGATGGTACGGTCCTGCCAGTGCCCGGCGGCAATGCTGGCGGCACGGCGCGGCGCGATCAGTACGGCGTCGAAATCCATGGCGGTCTCCTCGTTGTTGTGTGCTGCCAGTCGTTGCGTCGGGCGCGCGTCAGGCCGGTACCGCTTCGCGCCCCGCGCGCGTGCGCGCGATGATGGTCTTCATGATCTGCGCGGTGCCGTCGCCGATCTGGAAGCCGAGCACGTCGCGCAGGCGCTGCTCCATCACGCCGCGGTCATAGCCGCCGTGGCCGAACGACAGCAGGCACTGGTGCACCACGTCGTACGCCAGCTTGGGCGCCCACCACTTGCACATGGCGGCTTCGGCGGTATGCGGCAGGCCGCGGTCCTTCAGCCACAGCGTCTGCAAACACAGCAGGCGCGCGCCCTGCACCTGGGTCTCGAAGTCTGCCAGCGGGTGCGACACGCCCTGGAACGCCGACAGCGGCTTGCCGAAGGCCTGGCGCTCGGCCACGTAGGCCCAGGTCTCGTCCAGCCCCGCCTGCGCCACGGCCAGCACCTGCAGGCCGATCAGCGCGCGCGAGAAATCGAAGCCCTGCATCACCTGCACAAAGCCTTCGCCCTCCTTGCCGAGCAGATGGCTCGCCGGCACGCGCACGTTCTCGAAGAAGATCGAGCCGCGTCCGATGGCGCGCTGGCCGTGGCAGTCGAAGCGGTTGCGCGTGATGCCCGGGAGGTCCATCGGCACCAGCAGCGCCGACACGCCGCGCGCGCCCGCCTCGACCGAACCGCTGCGTGCGAACACCACCGCGGCATCGGCCTGGTCGGCGGCGGAGATCGAGGTCTTCTCGCCGTTGAGCACATAGTGGTCGCCATCGCGTTCCATGCGCAGCCGCAGGCTGGCCGCGTCCGAGCCGCCGCGCGGCTCGGTCAGCGCGATCGCCAGCAGCGCTTCGCCGCGCGTCAGGCGCTGCAGCCATGGGCCGGCGATCTCTGGCCGCGCGTGATGCGCCAGGATCTGCCCGTTCAGCGAGGCCAGCAGGTTGATATACGACAGGCTCAGGTCGGCGCGCGCCACCGCTTCGTGGATCACACCGGCCGCGAGCGAGCCCATACCCTGCCCGCCGTATTGTTCCGGCAGCTCGGGCGCGATAAAGCCCATCTCGCCCATCTCTCGCATCAGCGCGCGGTCGAGCACGCGGGTGCGGTCGCGCTCCAGGTAGCCGGGCGCGACGCGGGCGTCGGCAAAGCGGCGGGCATGTTCGGCCAGCGCCGACAGGTCTTCGTCAAGGTAGGGATTCATGGCTGTCTCCGCTGGCTCCATTCACTTCGCGTACTTGCGGAAGTCAGGCTTGCGCTTTTCCTGGAAGGCGCGCACGCCCTCGCGCGATTCCTCGGTGTCGTAGTAGAGCTTGAGCGCGTACATGCCCATGCCGGCGATGCCGCCCTGGTGCGCGGTGTCCATATTGAACGAGCGCTTGGCGATGGCGATCGCGGTCGGGCTCTTTTCCAGGATCTCGTCGCACCACTTCTGCACTTCGGCGTCGAGCTGCTCGTGCGGCACCACGGCATTGACCAGCCCCATCGCCAGCGCCTCGGCGGCGGGATAGCGGCGGCACAGGTACCAGATCTCGCGCGCCTTCTTCTCGCCGACCACGCGAGCCAGGAACGCAGTGCCATAGCCGGGATCCACCGAGCCGACACGCGGGCCAACCTGCCCGAACACCGCCTTGTCCGAGGCGATGGTGAAATCGCAGATCGTGCACAGCACGTTGCCGCCGCCGATGGCATAGCCCTGCACGCGCGCGATCACCGGCTTGGGCACGTCGCGGATGGCGTTGTGCAGCTCTTCCATCGGCAGGCCGATGGTGCCGCGGCCGTCGTACTGGCCTTCATGCGCGGACTGGTCGCCGCCGGTGCAGAAGGCCTTCTCGCCGGCGCCTGCCAGCACGATGGCGCCGATCTCGCGGTCATAGCCGGCGCGGTTGATGGCGTGGATCAGTTCGTCGCAAGTGCGGCCGCGGAAGGCGTTCATCTTTTCCGGGCGGTTGATGATGATCCAGGCCGCGCCGTTGCGCACTTCATAGCGGATGTCTTCGTATTGCATGGTGGTCTCCGTTGTCAGTTCGGGATGGGTTGCGCTCAGCCGTTCATGGTCAGGCCGCCCGACACGCTCAGCACCTGTCCGGTGATGAACGACGCGTCGTCGCCGGCAAAGAACAGCACCGCGCCGGGCAGGTCGTCGGGCTGGCCGATGCGGCCCAGCGGGATCGAGCGGGTGAAGGCCTCCACCAGCTTCTCGGGGTTGCCCGCGCCCTGCTTGTAGTCTTCGAACAGCGCGGTCTCGGTCGGCCCCGGGCACACCACGTTCACGGTGATGCCGTGGCGCGCATGCTCGCGCGCGATAGTCTTGGAGAACGACACCAGCCCGCCCTTGCACGCGGCATACACCGCTTCGCCGGAAGACCCCACGCGCGCGGCATCGGAGGCGATATTGACGATGCGTCCGCGCTTGCGCGCCACCATGCCGGGCAGCACTGCGTGGTGCATATGCAGCGCGCCGGTCAGGTTGATGGCGATCAGCCGCTCCCACTGCGCCGGCTCGGTCTTGACGAACGGGCGGAACACGTCCCAGCCGGCGTTGTTGACCAGCACGTCGATCGGGCCCAGCTCCTGCTCCACCGCAGCCACCGCGGCGTCGACGCTGGCGCGATCGGTAATGTCGCAGCGCACGGACAATGCGCGGCCGCCGGCATCGCGGATCTGCGCCGCCACGCGTTCGCCTGCCTCCGGGTTCAGGTCGAGCACGCCGACCGCCGCCCCGGCGCGCGCAAAGCGCAAACAGGTTGCGCCGCCGATACCGCCACCACCGCCGGTCACGATGACCGTCTTGCCTTCGAGTCCTTGCACAGCCGTTCTCCTTTCAGGGTTCCGGTGCTATCGTGCCGGCGATGCCGCCGCCACCTGCCCCGTCAATTACGTAAATATATTGACGTATAATAGGAGCGGTCGACGGCTGGCGCAAGGCATCAATACTATGGAAATGACTATGGTTAACCCCGACAAAAATGGCGCACTCCCTACCAGCGCCCGCGCGGAACTGGCCAACCGGCTGTTCTTTCGCCTATACCAATGCGCAAATATGTTGCATAAAACCGGGTCGCGAGCGGTCGAAGCCGAAGGCCTGACGACGCAGCAGTGGGCAGTGCTGGGCGCGCTGTCGCGTCCGGAAGCCGCCGATGGCATGAGCGTCGGCGACCTGGCGCGCTACCTGATGGTGAGCCGCCAGAATCTGTCGGGCCTGGTCAGCCGGATGGAACGGGACGGCCACGTGACGCTGGCGCCGGACGGGCGCGACCGCCGCTCGCGGCTGGTGCGGATGAGCGAGCCGGGCCGCGAGGTGTGGCTGCACCAGGCGCAGCCGAAGATCCGGCAGTACTACGAGCAGGCGCTGGACGGGTTCTCGACCAACGACCTGACGCATACGCTGCACTACCTGCTGAAGCTGCTGGACAACATGCGCGCGCTGGATACGCCGGACGGCGGCGACAGCGGCCCGGCGCAGGACTGAGGCGGGCCGCTGTATCAGGGCTGATACACATCGCGCCGCCACGCGGCGGCCGGCCCTGCGGCATCTCCCGCTACGCGGCGCGCCACGGCCGCTGGCGCGCGATATGCATCGGCATGGGGTTGCTCAGGCACCCCGGTGCTGCGCCGGGGAGTCCTGAATCACTGCCCCGGCTTGCGGCGATGGCTTGCGTGCGCGCAGCCGGGACGGCGTTCGATCGATCCTTTACCGGAGGTCCCGCCATGACCCGCTACATCGTGCTAGCCAGCTTCACCGACCAGGGCATCCGCGCCGTCAAGGACACCACCAAGCGCGCCGCCGCGGTGCGCGAGATGGGCGCGCGTTTCGGGGTGCAGATGAAAGACATCTTCTGGACACTGGGCAAATACGACATCGTGCTGACCGTCGAGGCCCAGGATGATGCCAGCATGACCGCCTTCGGCCTGGCGGTCGGCGCGCTGGGCAACGTGCGCACGCAGACGCTGCGGGCATTCAATGTCGACGAAATGCAGGCGATCCTCGGCAAGATGAGTTGAGCCCGCCTTCGCACTGTCCCCGTCATGAAGCACGCCCGCCATGGTGCCTGGCGGGCGTTGTCGCTTCTGGCTTGTGTTGTTCCTCCTGATATCCGACGGCCTTGTCAGACGACGCCCGATACCTGGGAGGCGAGACAGAGCAGACACTCATACTGCCAACTTCCGGGAGAGCGCCATGCCAGGCAAGAATATCCACGTCGTACCTACCCATAACGGCTGGGCGGTCGAAGCGGAAGGACGCTCCGGCAACCAGCAGCGATTCACTTCGATGGATCATGCGATCGCTACCGGCATGGAGAAAGCCAGGCGCGCAAAGGTTGAGTTGCTGATCCACGGCAGGGATCACCGGATCATGGAGCGAAGCTCATTTGGAAACGCTCCTGGCGACCTCGACGGGTAGTTGCAGGGCACCATCGGCATCGTGCTTCTGCGACCCTGAATCCGGGCGCTGCCTCCGTGGCCCCTCCAGACCGCGCACGGATCTGCTCCGGATAGCGACCGGCATGGCATGCCCCACGTCAGGCCGCACACGTACACCAATGCGCTTCGACTACCGCAATGTACGCAGGCCGGACTCATGGACAATCCGATGCGCAACTTGAAAGGCTTTTACATCCTTCTGGTCGCCGTCACCATTGCGTTCATCTGGATACTGCTGCCCTTCTTCAGCGCGATCCTCTGGGGCACGATACTGGCGATCCTGTTTCATCCAATGCAACGCAAGCTGACGGTGCGATTTGGCAACCGGGAAAATCTCGCAGCGCTGACGACGCTGCTTGTTTGCGTGCTATTGGCCATTGTTCCGGTCTTCCTGATGATTGCCACACTCGCACAGGAAGTGGCGCATGCCTACAACCAGATCAAGACTGGCCAGTGGGACTTCGGGCAGTATTTTCGGACTGCCGTACAGGCCCTGCCCGCTTCCGTCGAGAACTGGCTGAACGAAATCGGATTAGCCGACATAGCGGGGTTGCAATCGAAACTGACCGAAGGTGCCGCACGGATCAGCCAGTTCATGGCGGCCCAGGCTGTCACCATTGGCCAGAACACCCTGCAGTTCGCCGTCGGCATCGGCATCATGCTGTATCTGGTGTTTTTCCTGCTGCGTGATGGTACGGTCATTTCCCATCGCATCCGCGAGGCGATACCGCTGAACGACGCGCACACACGCCGGCTGGTCGGCCGATTCACCACCGTAGTCCGCGCCACGGTCAAGGGTAACGTCGTAGTGGCCGCGGTCCAGGGAATCCTGGGCGGCGTGGCTTTTCTGCTGCTGGGCATCAACGGGGTGTTGCTGTGGGGGACGCTGATGGCGTTTCTGTCCCTGCTACCGGCCATTGGGGCCGCGCTGGTCTGGGGTCCGGCCGCGGTTTATTTCTTGCTGGCGGGCCCTGCCTGGAAAGGAATCGCGCTCATTGCCATCGGTACCCTTGTCATTGGCGCCGTGGACAACTTGCTCCGTCCTGTCCTGGTCGGCAAGGACACCAAGTTGCCAGACTGGGTGGTCCTGATATCAACATTGGGCGGCATGTCTGTATTTGGCATCAACGGCTTTGTGATAGGTCCTCTGATTGCTGCGCTGTTTATTTCCTGCTGGGATATTTCGGTGATCGAGGATCGCGACGACACGATGTGAACGGCCGTCGCCGCCACTCCGGCATCCTGATGCCGCGATTGGCAATAAGCCGATCAAATCCCTAGAAATACGAATTATTCTCATTTATTATTCGGCCTTTCGTTGCTTTCGCCCTGGGCCGTCATGCTTTTCCGCCGTCTTGCCATACCCGCCGCTGCCAGTTCCCTGCTCCTGCCTCCCGTTGTCTCCCACGCCGCCGACGAACTCACCACGCTGCCATCCGTGACGGTCAGCGCCGCCAGTGACGGGCAAACCGACGTCGGTTTCGCCACGCGGCGGGCGGCCGGCGTGACCAAGTCGGGCGAATCGGCGGCCGACGCCGCGCAATCGATCACCGTCATCACGCGCGACCTGCTCGACAGCCAGCAGGCACAGAACCTCAGCGACGCGCTGCAGAATTCAGCCGGCGTGGTCACCAACGCCTATGGCAGGCGCGGCTGGGACGACTTCATCATCCGCGGCCAGCGTGCATCGGAATCGATCTTTGCCGACGGCCTGCTCGTCGACAGCAACAACCGCGTGGCGCAGGAACTGTTCGGCGTGGAACGCGTGGAAGTGCTCAAGGGACCGGCCTCGATACTGTTCGGCGCGGTGCAGCCCGGCGGCCTGGTCAACATGGTCAGCAAGCGTCCGCGCGCGGAACTGTTCGGCGAACTGGGGCTTACCGTCGGCAACTATGGCTTCCGGCAGATGACGGTCGACGTGGGTACGCCGCTGGCCAGGGACAGCAAGGCTGCGTTCCGCCTGAACGCGCTGATGATGAACAGCGACGATCCGACCGACTACGTCTGGTATCGCAACCGCTGGATCGCGCCGTCCCTGACGCTCGACCTTGGCACGCGCACGGACTTCACGATCCTGGCCAGCCACAACCAGCGCAACTACGTGCGCCAGCAGGGCCTGCCCGTGAACGGCACCCTGGTGCCGAACCGCAATGGCGTGGTGCCGAGCAACCGCTTCATCGGCGAACCGAATGCCCCGTCTTATGACGGCGAGCAGAACCGCATCGGCTACGCGCTGACGCACCGCTTCGACTCCGGCTGGACGCTGAACCAGAACCTGCGCTACCAGGCATCGTCGCTGACCGGCACGCTGGTATCGGCCGGCACGATGGCGGTCAACAGCCAGTCGATGAACCGCAGTGGCACGCAGCAGAGCTTTTCGGGGAATTCGTTCGGCGTTGACACCAACGTGCAGCGGACCTTTGCGTTTGCGGGGCATGCCCATAGCGTGACCTTCGGCGTCGACTACCGGCATACGAAGGAAGACCGCCTGCAGAAGACGTGCCGCGTGGCCGCGCTGAACGTCTACAACCCGGTCTATGGCGCCAGCATCAACTGTCCGTCCGCCTATAGCCTCGACGCGACCGATACGCTGGATGCGGTCGGCCTCTATCTGCGCGACCAGATCCGTCTTGCAGAGCGCTGGACCTTGACTGGCGGCGTGCGCTACGAATCGGCGCGGACGAGCACATCGGACCGGCTAGCGTCGTCGCGTTCCGTGAATGACAACAATGCCGTCACCGGCAGCGCGGGCGTGATGTACGAGCTGACGAACTGGGCACGGCCGTACGCGAGCTTCGCCACGTCGTTCCTGCCGAACACCGGCACCGATGTCAGCGGCGCCACATTCCAGCCAGAAAAGGGGCGCCAGTACGAAGTGGGCATCAAGCTCGACATGCCCGCCAAAACCGGCCTGCTGACGCTGGCCGCGTTCGACCTGACACGCACCAATGTGCTCAGCAGCGATCCGGTCAATACGGGTTTCAGCATGGCCGTCGGCGAACAGCGCTCGCGCGGGCTGGAAGTGGAACTGACGCAGGATCTCGGCAATGGCCTTAGCGTGTCGGCGGCCTATGCCTACATCGCAAGCGAAGTCACCGAGGACACCACGGCCGCCAACGTCGGAAAGCCGCTGAACAGCGTGCCCCGGCACAGCTTCTCGGTCTGGAGCCAGTATCGCTTGCGTGGGGCGCTGGCCGGCTGGTACGTCGGTGCCGGCCTGCGCGGCGAGAGCGCCAAGCGCGGCTACAGCATCAACTACACCGTGCCGGGCTACACGGTGGCCGATCTTGCCGTCGGGTACGTGGCATCGCACTGGCGCGCTGCATTCAACGTCAAGAACGTGTTCGACAAGATGTACTACGCGGGAGGCCTGAACAACAACGTGTTGCCCGTGGGCAATCCGCGGGTAGCCATGCTCAACGTGACGATGAACTATTGAGCCCGGGAACGGGGTGGTGTCTCGCCTGCCATGCGAAACACCACCATCCTTCCGGTCAGACGGATGCTGGCTCCAATATCTGCCCGCCCCCATAGCTCGACTGCACCGGCACCTGCCCGCCCACCGTCATCCTGATCGCGCAATACTTGAACTCGGGAATCTTGCCGAACGGGTCCAGCGCCGCGTTGGTCAGCTTGTTGATCGCCGCTTCGTAGTAGCAGAACGGCACGAACACGGCGCCGCGCGGCGTGCCGGCATCGGCGCGCGCATACAGCGTGACTTCGCCGCGGCGCGACGACAGCGTGACCACATCCCCGGGCTTGCCGCCCAGTGCATCGAGATCCAGCGGATGCACCAGCGCCACCGGGTCCGGCTCGATCGCATCGAGCACGCCGGCGCGACGCGTCATGCTGCCGGTATGCCAGTGCTCCAGCTGGCGCCCGGTGATCAGCACCATCGGGTAGTCCGCATCAGGGCGCTCCGCCGCCGGAATGATGTCCGCGGGCACGAAACGGCCACGGCCGCTTTCGGTCGGGAAGCTGTCCGTGAAAATCACGGGCTCGCCCGGATCGCCCTCTTCCTTGCACGGATACGTCACCGCATGTTCGCGCTCCAGCCGCTCCCAGGTCACGCCGCCGATGCTCGGCATTGCCTGCCGCATCTCGTTGAACACGTCCACCACGCTGTCATAGTGCCAGTCCAGCCCGAGCTGTGCCGCCATCTGCCGGATGATCCACAGGTCCTGCCGCGCCTGCCCCGGCGGGTCGAGCGCCTGCCGCCCGAGCTGCACGGTGCGGTCGGTGTTGGTAAAGGTGCCGGTCTTCTCCGGGAACGCCGATGCCGGCAGCACCACGTCCGCCAGGTACGCCGTCTCGGTCAGGAAGATGTCCTGCACCACCAGGTGGTCGAGCGATGCCAGCGCCTCGCGCGCATGCTCGGCGTCGGGGTCGGACATCGCCGGGTTTTCGCCCATGATGTACATGCCGCGCACTTCGCCGCGCTCGATCGCCTGCATGACCTCAACCACGGT
This sequence comes from Cupriavidus sp. L7L, assembly GCF_004353535.1. NCBI lineage: Bacteria > Pseudomonadati > Pseudomonadota > Betaproteobacteria > Burkholderiales > Burkholderiaceae > Cupriavidus > Cupriavidus sp. L7L. The sequence continues at coordinate 194,462 of NZ_SMNY01000010.1, read as the reverse complement.
CAGGCCCGGCTGGCGGTCCAGCGGCATGCCCCATAGCGCTTCGAAGCTGGCGATCGCCACCGGATCGTCGACGCGCCGGTAGTCGGGATACATCATCGGGATCAGCCCCGCGTCGGAGGCGCCCTGCACGTTGTTCTGCCCGCGCAGCGGATGCAGCCCGGTGCCGGGCCGTCCGATCTGGCCGGTCATCAGCGCCAGGGCGATCAGGCAGCGGGCGTTGTCGGTGCCGTGCACGTGCTGCGAAACGCCCATGCCCCAAAGAATCATCGAGCTCTTCGAGGTCGCATAGAGCCGGGCGACTTCGCGGATGGTTTCGGCGTCGATGCCGCAGATCGGCGCCATCAGCTCGGGACTGTACGCGGCAACGTTGCGCTGCAGTTCGTCGAAGCCGATGGTGCGGCTGTCGATGAAATCGCGGTCCACCAGGCCCTCGTTGACGATCACATGCATCATCGCGTTGAGCAGCGCCACGTCGGCATCGGGCTTGAACTGCAGGAAGCGCCAGGCGAAGCGCGCCAGGTCGGAGCGGCGCGGATCGGCCACGATCAGCCTGGTGCCGTTCTTCACGGCGTTCTTGATCCAGCTTGCCGCGACCGGATGGTTCACGGTCGGGTTGGCGCCGATCACGATCACGACCTCGGCCTTGTCGACATCCATCACCGGATTCGACACCGCGCCCGAGCCGATGCCTTCCAGCAGCGCCGCCACCGACGAGGCATGGCACAGCCGCGTGCAATGGTCGACGTTGTTACTGCCAAAGCCGGTGCGCACCAGCTTCTGGAACAGGTAGGCTTCTTCGTTGCTGCCCTTGGCCGAGCCGAAGCCCGCCAGCGCGCGCTTGCCATGCGTGTCGCGGATCTGCGCGAGCCTGCCGCCGGCGAGCGCCAGCGCCTCTTCCCAGCTGGCTTCGCGGAACACCTCCATCACATGGTCGGGATCCATGACGAAATCACCGCGCTTGGGCACGCCTTCGCGGCGCACCAGCGGCACGGTCAGCCGTTGCGGGTGCTGCACGTAGTCGAAGCCGTAGCGGCCCTTCACGCACAGCCGCTGGTGGTTGGCGGGGCCGTCGCGGCCTTCCACGAACAGGATGCGGTTGTCCTTGACGTTGTAGGTCAGCTGGCAGCCCACGCCGCAGTACGGGCACACCGATTCGACCTGCTTGTCGGGCACGGCCAGGGCCACGTCGCGCGCCGGCATCAGCGCGCCGGTCGGGCAGGCCTGCACGCATTCGCCGCAGGCGACGCAGGTGGAGGCGCCCATGGGGTCATCCATGTCGAACACGATGCGGGCCTGATCGCCACGCAAGGCCAGTCCGATCACGTCGTTGACCTGCTCGTCGCGGCAGGCGCGCACGCAGCGGGTGCACTGGATGCAGGCATCGAGGTTGACGGCGATGGCCGGATGCGACAGGTCAGCCGCCACGCGCTCGCGCGGCGCAAAGCGCGGCTTGCCTACCTCCAGTTTCGCTGCCCACTGGTCGAGTTCGTTGTGGCGCGTGTATTCCGCTTCCGGCATGTCCGACTGCAGCAACTCCAGCACGGTGCGCTGGGCGCGGCGGGCGCGTTCGGATTCGGTCTGGACCTGCATGCCCTCGGCGGGATAGCGGCAGCAGGACGGGGCCAGCACGCGCTCGCCCTGGATCTCGACCATGCAGGCGCGGCAGTTGCCCGCGGCTTCGAGGCCGTCCTTGTAGCACAGGTGCGGGACGTCGAAGCCCTCGCGCTGCGCCACCTTGAGCAGGCTTTCGCCGGGCTGCGCGGTGACTTCACGGCCGTTGAGCGTGAAGGTGACGGCTGGCTCGGCGGATTCGACAAGCGCGCGTTCGGCGCGGGTCAGTGCATTCATGTCAGTCTCTCACGCGAGTTCGTGCGGGAAGTACTTGATCACGCAGTCGACGGGATTGGGCGCGGCCTGCCCCAGCCCGCAGATCGATGCATCGCGCATCACCGCGGACAGGTCGTCCAGCGCGGCGAGGTCCCACTTCGGCTGGTGGATCAGGTCGAGGGCCTTGGCTGTGCCGGTGCGGCACGGCGTGCATTGCCCGCACGACTCATGCTTGAAGAAGTGCATCAGGTTGCGCGCCGCCTGCGTGGCGCTGTCGTGGTCCGACAGGATCACCACCGCGGCCGAGCCGATAAAGCAGCCGTACGGCTGCAGCGTGTCGAAATCGAGCGGGATATTGCCCAGCGACGCGGGCAGGATGCCGCCCGACGCGCCGCCCGGCAGGTAGGCGTAGAAGGCATGGCCGTCGAGCATGCCGCCGCAGTATTCGTCGATCAGCTCGCGCACGGAGATGCCCGCGGGCGCCAGGTGAACGCCCGGCTTCTTCACGCGTCCGGATACCGAGAACGAGCGCAGGCCCTTGCGCCCGTTGCGTCCCTGCGCGGCGAACCACTCCGCGCCCTTCTCGATGATGTCGCGCACCCAGTACAGGGTCTCGAAGTTGTGCTCGAGCGTGGGCCGGCCGAACAGGCCCACCTGCGCCACATATGGCGGGCGCAGCCGCGGCATGCCGCGCTTGCCTTCGATCGATTCGATCATCGCCGATTCTTCGCCGCAGATATACGCGCCTGCACCGCGGCGCAGCTCGATCGCGGGCAGGCCGGGAATGGGCGGGTCGTCGCGCAGCTGCTGCAGTGCCTCGGCCAGCAACGCACGGCAGCCGGCGTATTCGTCGCGCAGGTAGATATAGATCGCCGACACGTTCACGACCGTCGCCGCGATCAGCATGCCTTCCAGGAAGCGATGCGGATCGCGCTCCAGGTAGACGCGGTCCTTGAAGGTGCCAGGCTCGCCTTCATCGATGTTCACGGCCATCAGGCGCGGTGCGGCTTCCTTCTGCACGATGCGCCATTTGCGGCCGGTGGGGAAGCCCGCGCCGCCCAGGCCGCGCAGGCCGGAATCTTCCATCGTGCAGAGCACGGCGGCGGGATCGAGGGTGCCGTCGGCCAGCGACTGCAGCAACCCATAGCCGCCGGCTGCACGGTACGCGCCGTAGCCGATGTGGGGCTCGGGCTCGTGACGCACGGCCCCGGCCTGCACCGCGGCGGCCACCGTATCGGCGGTGGCACCGTCCACGGGATTCTGTCCGACCAGCGCCGCGGGCGCCTTCTCGCAACGGCCGATGCAGGGGGCTGCGATCACGCGGACGTCGGTGCCGAGCAAGGCGGGCAGCTTGTCGATCATCGCGCGGGCACCGGCCAGTTCGCAGGCGATGCCCTCGCAAACGCGCACCGTCAGCGCGGGCGGCGCCGCGATCTGTCCGTCCGCATCCTCGCGCACCACGTCGAAATGGTGGTAGAAGGTGGCGACCTCGTACACCTCGGTCATCGATAGCCTCAGCTCGCTCGCGAGCGCTACCAGGTGGGGCATCGCAAGCTGGCCATAGCGGTCGTTGATGCAATGCAGGTGTTCGATCAGCAGGTCGCGGCGGCGCGGCATGTCGCCCAGCGCCACGCGCACTTCGGCCAGCGCGGCCGCGTCGACCTGGCGGCCCTTGGGCTGGCGGCGCTTGCGCTGCCGGCCGAGCCCGGTCGCCTCAAGGGGGATGACAACCTGGTTCATGGCGGTGCCTGGATCTTTTGTGGATGTCGGAAGGCCGATCAGGAAGGTGCCTCGCGGGCCACCCTCCTGTCGTGCTTCATTTTTCTCGTATTGTGCTACCGGGGCGGGTGCCCGTGCAGGCGTCCGCCCGCCCCGGCTACTACCGGCGCCCGCAGGCGCCGCAAGGCTCTCTTCATCAGGTCAGGTCTTCCGGCACGGTACGGTAGCCCATCGGTGCCGAGGTATTGGCGTGGACATACTTGCGGGCATGGGCTTCGCGCATTGGCTTGAGCACGAACAGCGCCATGATCGCAGTCAATGCCGCCATGCCCGAGGCCACCATGAAGACCGCATGCCAGCTGCCCGTGGCGGCCGTGATCACGCTGGAGAACGGCACCAGCAGCGCGGCCGTGCCCTTGGCGGTGTACAGCAGGCCGGCGTTGGTCGCGGCAAACTTCGGCCCGAAGGTGTCGCCGCAGGTGGCCGGGAACAGGCTGTAGATCTCACCCCAGGCGAAGAACACCACGCCGGTCAGGATCACGAAGGCAACCGGATGGTGGCCGTACTTCGACAGCAGCAGGATACCGACGGCCTCGACCCCGAAGGCAAAGAACATGGTGCGTTCGCGGCCGATATGGTCGGAGATCCAGCCGAAGAACGGTCGCGTCAGGCCGTTGAGCACGCGGTCGATGGTCAGTGCGAAGGTCAGCGCGGGCAAGGTCAGGCCAAGGATCGAGATCGGCGCCTCGTGCAGGCCGAAGTCCTTGGCGATCGGACCGAGCTGGGCGGTGGCCATCAGGCCGCCGGCGGCCATCATCACGAACATCGCGTACATGACCCAGAAGATCGGCGACTTCAGCACCTCGCGCGGCGAAGCGTTGTAGGTGGCGGCAGCCTTCAGCGTGGTCTTGACCTCGCTCAGGATCTTGGCCGACGGCGGGAACAGGGCCATGCCCAGGATGAACACGACCAGGCCCTGGCCAAGACCGAACCACAGGAACGCGGCTTCATAGCCCGACGTCTTGATCATGTTGGCGATGGGCACCACGGTCAGCGCGGAGCCCGCGCCAAACCCGGCCGCCGTGATCCCTGCCGCCAGCCCACGGCGATTGGGGAACCACTTCAGCGCGTTACCCACGCAAGTGCCATACACAGCGCCAGCACCCAGGCCGCCGATTGCCGCCGCGACGTACAGCATCGGCAGCGAGGATGCCACCGAGTTCAGCGCCCAGGCAACGGCGCAGAGCAGGCCGCCGCCCACCACTACCGGGCGCGGGCCGTACTTGTCGACGAGGTAGCCCTCGATCGGTACCAGCCAGGTTTCCGTCACGACGAAGATGGTGAATGCCACCTGGATCGCGGTGCGGCCCCAGTGGTATTTATCGTCGATCGGGTTGACGAACAGCGTCCAGCCGTACTGCATGTTGGCGATCATCGCCATGCAGATTACGCCGAAGACCAATTGCACCCACGGCGACGCAAAGCGCGACGTGGACTCCCTTTGCTGCAGTTCCATGATGTCTCCTTATAGCGGCATGCCGCCAAGGTGGAAGATTGGGCGCCTGAAGACGCCTCTGCGTGACTCTCGGTCTCGAACAGCTTAGCCGTTCTAGTGCTATACGGTATGTGATATATCAACCAAGTCAAGCGTATTTGTTGCGGCTCTGCAGCAAACTATGTCCGCAACCTGCGCCGGGCTGCTCGATGCTGCCGCGCCACTATTGCGCGCGTTGCATCAAAGGCCGTGCCTCTGGTACCGGGAATCCTTGGAAATCAAGCAGTTGTCCTGAGCCGGCGCATCAATCGGCGCGCCGGTGGGCAACCATCAGCATGCCGGGGATTGGCGACCGGGGAAACCGGGGAAAACGGTCAGGTGGGGAAAGTCCCTAGTTTGATACATTCAGACCAACGTGACTCTCGCTTCGCATGCCGGAGCGGAATGCGGGTACGGTTCAGCCGAAAGTCAGGGAAGATGGGAACGCAAGCGCCGGTGATAAGAGCCTGGCGGGAGGTTCACGATGGGGCGGGGAAGCAGGACAGCGCGCAGGACAACAGCGCACCGAAGGGCGGAAAGATGGCGGCCGCAGGATCTTCAAGCCAGGCTTGAGACGACAGGGTCTACGACAAGGTGCCGGCCGCTACATCCTTGTCAAACGCGCTCAGGGCCCCGCCTGCCATGCGCAGAACGCACGGACGGGCCAGCCCGGCACGGATCAGGCGTACGCCAGTTCGCCGGCAGCAGGCACGACACGCGTCTGGCGTGCGCGGCCCACTCCGTCGCTTTCCTGGCTCGATCCCAGCCCGGCAAAGCGGCCATGTTCCTGCGCGGTCACCAGCACGTCCATCGGCAGGCGGGTAGCCAGCAGGACGGTCATGGCGACACCGCCGGCAAGCGCGGCCAGGCCAAGGACGAAGAGCAGTGCGACTTCCATTTCAAAAACTCCAGTTGCGTTGTGGTCAGGAGTTTTCATTATATGCTGCGCCGCACTATGTGTAAATATCCTGTATGTAATATATCAGTACAGAGTTTTGCTCCAATACAACAGCGGTTGGACGGCGATCCCGCATGCATCACACGGTGGTGATATCGCGGCGCGCAGCGGTCGCTGTGGCCGGGGGTTCGTACTCCAGGCCGCGCAAAGCGTCCCAGATCGCGGCTGCGTTGGGCTTCAGCGACCGGCTCTTGCGCCGCACCAGCATGACTGTCGAAGTCACCTGCGGCCGCAATGGCCGCATCACGGCGGCCGGGTTCAGCCCGCCCGCCTGCGCGCGCGACGGCACGACGCCGATGCCCAGCCCCAGCGCCACCATGCCGAACACCGCGGCAAAGTGCCCGAGCAGCTGCAGCGAGCTGGTCCGCACGTGGTAGCTGCTGAGCGCCTTCTCCACCGCCGGCTGCACGCCGCACTGCTGGTCCAGCGTCAGCACGCTGGCATCGCTGAGTTCGCCCCACCCTACCGAGTCGCGCGCGGCCAGCGGATGCTGCGCGGGCAGCACCGCGTGATAGGGATCGATGCACAGCGGCTCGCAATACAGGTCATCGGCGGCAATCGGATCGGTGGCGATGCCGAAGTCGACCTCGCCGCTGCGCACGCTCTGCAGCACCGATTCCTGCGAACGGTCCTTCAGGTGGATCGCGATCGCGGGCCACGCCTGCCGGCAGCCCGCCAGCCAAGCCGGCAACGACATCGAGCTGAGCACCGGGTCCGACGCGATCTGCACCAGCCCCTGGCACGGGCGGCTCGCGCTCTGGCTGTCGCGCAGCGTCTGCTCGACCTCTTCGATCAGGTGGCAGATGCGCTGCGACAGGTGCAGGCCCGCGTCGGTCAGTTCCACCTGGCGGGTAGTGCGGTCGAACAGGCGCTGGTCGATTTCTTCTTCCAGCTCGCGCACGCTGCGGCTTACCGCGGACTGCGTCAGGCCGAGTTCGGCGGCCGCGCGCGTAAAGTTCTTGTGCCGCGCCACCGCGGCGAAGGCCTTCAATTGGGGCAGCGAGATATTCATGGCCGCCCTCCCTGACACGCCACGGCGCGGCTCGGGCGCAACCCGAGGTCGGGCGCGGCGGGATGTCGCGGTGCGGGCACCGATGCATGCGGTCCGGTCATGGCAGTCTCCTTGGATGGGGCGTGGCTGTGTGCAGCCATCGTTGCTGTGGGTATGGATTTGCTGGTGTCGCGCGGTCGTTGGCCTGATGTCATGGCAACGGCCCGCACGCAGGCAGGCCGTTCTTCCGGGGAACTTAGTCTCCTTCTCTCTGGATTCGTGGCAGATAGGCGGCATCCGCGACCTGCAGGCCTTCGGCCTGCCCGGTGATGAATCGCCTGCGCATTGGCGCCAGCAATACCTTGGCCGAGATTCCCGCTCTCGCGAACTTGTCCGACAGGAACCCGCACAGCGGCCGCGTGAAGCCGTTGCACAGGTTGTCGATCGACAAGGTCATCGTCAGCAGCGGCAACGTGAGCCCCAGCAGCGTCACCGGCATCGACGCAAACCCGTAATCCTTCGCGATCGGGCCCAGTGCTCCCCAGTGATGCCTGGCGTCCATCGGGGATACAAACAGGATCCAGCCATACTGCAGGTTGGCCACCAGCCCCATGCATACCACGCCGATTGCGAGCTGGATCCAACGATTCTGCAGGCCCCGGCCGTTCACATTTCCGTGAGCGGGCGTGGCCGCCGCTTCATATTGCGCCATCTGTTCTTGTCTCCCGGTGCTTGCCAGCTGCGTCCCGGATGGAACCCCCTCCCGGGCCTCTTCGGTGTGGGCCCTTGGTCGCGATGAGATCGGCGCCTGACATTGCGGCATGCAAATCCGGGATTGATGCTACTTGAATCTAAGATCAGGACTGCATAAAGTTTTTTATCGTTTGTATTGATGACCGTTTATATATTGCACGGAACGATTGAATGAGGAACGCCACGCTGCGGCAACTGAAGGTCTTTGAAACCGTCGCCCGCCATATGAGCTTTTCACGCGCCGCCGAGGAGCTGCACCTGACGCAGCCGGCCGTGTCAACCCAGGTCCGGCAGCTGGAGCACCATGTCGGCCTGCCGCTGTTCGAGCAACTCGGCAAGAAGATCTACCTGACGCCGGCAGGGCACGAAATGCTGCATTACAGCCGCAGCATCATCCAGCAGTTCCGCGAAGCCGAAGACGCCATGTCGCAACTCAAGGGCATCTCCGGCGGGCGCCTCAACGTGGCGGTGATCAGCGCCGGCGACTATTTCTTTCCGCGGCTGCTGGCGGAGTTCATGGAGCGCCATGAAGGCGTGACGCTGAACCTTGCCGTGCACAACCGCGAGGAATTGCTGCACCAGCTGGCCGGCAACCTGACCGACCTCGCGGTGATGGTGCGTCCACCAGAGGGCATGGACACCATCAACGAAGCCTTCGCGCCCCACCCTTACGTCATCGTCGCGGCGCCCAGCCACCCGCTGGTCGGCAAGCGCAACATCCCGCTGGCGGCATTGGCGGACGAGGCCTTCGTTTCGCGCGAAAAAGGCTCTGATACGTGGAATTCGATGCAGGAAGGCTTTGCCGGGCGGCTGTCCAACCTTCGCATTGCCATGGAGATCAAGAGTACGGAGACCATCAAGCAGGCGGTGATTGCCAACATGGGCATCGCCTTCCTGTCGGCGCATACGGTCGGGCTCGAGTTGCAGGCGGGGAAGCTGGCCGTGCTCGATATCGAGGGCTTTCCGGTGATGCTCAACTGGTACGTTGTGCATCGCAAGAACAAGCGGCTGCCGCCGGTGGCGCTTGCGTTCAAGCAGTTCCTGATGGAGGAAGGCGCCGGACTGATCCAGCGGATTACAGGCGTGGAGGGACTGATTCGACTGGAAGCCTAGGCCGCCAATCCATAAACAATGGATTATGGTTTGGCAGTGAAACTTTAATTATCGTAAATCCTTCGCCGTCCCTATGCTTGTCTCAACCCCACCGCTACGGCGTATCGAGGAGACAAGCCATGAACCAGGTCCAGACTGACAGCCGCCCCGCCGCCATCACGGTCGGCACCGACAACCGGCCCATCCCGCGCGAGACGCAGCTCGCGGCGTATAACGCCGCCTTCATCGAGCTGGGTCTGCGTTTCCGCTGGGACGCCGAGATGTATGAATGGCTGTGCGGCATCGAATGCGAAAAGGCCCGCGTCGCCCGCTATATCGAAGAGCACCACGCCCACCTGCTCGCCGCTTATGATGCGGCCTTCCTCAGCGGGCTGATCTTCGAGAAAAAGAACGAGTACCTGCGCGCGGTCGGCCATCTCAACTGAGCAGTCCGATCGGTTACAGGCGAGGCGCTTTGGCGGCCTCGCCTTTTTTATTGCGGTGCGAACTGCCGACTCGACATTGGCATCGACATTGGCATCGACATTGGCATCGACATTGGCTTTGGCGTTCGCGGCGGCGCTCACGCGGCGGCATCTTCCACTGCCCGCCGGATCAGCCGCTTGATCCGGGGACGAGGCTTCTGCGCCGCAAGCCAAAGGTCATGGGCCATCTGCATGCCACTCCACATCTCGCGGCTTGCCCCCAGCGCATCTTCGAGCCTGATGGCAATGTCAGGTGTAATCGAAGAGTGTCCGTTGAGGATACGCGAAAGCGTTGCCCGCGTTACGCCGATAGGCGCGGCAAACGCCGTGATGGTCATGTCGTCCACGCCTTCAAGCCACTCGGCCAGGACGGTTCCGGGGTGCGGCGGGTTGTGCATGCGATTCATGATGCGGTCCTTCAGTGGTAGTCCTGGTAGTCCACGACGATGGCATCTCTTCCCTCGAACCTGAATGTCAGCCGCCAGCGGCCATTGACAACGACGGACCAATGGCCAGCCAGGTCGCCACATAGCGGATGCAAGCGCCAGCCAGGAACAGCCATGTCTTCAGGCCGGATGGCCTGATCCAATGCACCGAGTTGCCTGCGCAGCCGATCCGCGTGTGCGGTTGAAGCAGCGCCTTATCGCATAGGCACCGAGCGCTCGTGACCATAGCCCGCTGGGCTACGCCCTGCAATGAGATTGCTTCGCTTGCCGCGCCGGACCAGGGTTGACCACCACATCGACACCGGTCATCACCGGCACCCGATCCGCGGCGGCCGTCATGCGCGCGCAGCCCACTTTGGTGACGGCATGAAATTCGCTTGCCATGACGGTGTCGCCGCCATACGGGCGCTTCCGCAGCGGCCAGCGCAGGCATGTGCCGCACCGCTGCCACCACATGGAACCTACTCGCCACCACTTCCGCACAGACATGCCGGCCGGTGAAGCCGCCGGCACCGGGCAGCACTTCCCGGCGGATGCGTCGACCATCCTGCGCCGCGCGGCGATTTCCGGGACCTGCGCCAGCCTGGTCTCCACCGGCATGCTCGCCCGTGGCGGCACCGTCGATTGCGGCAGTGCGTTCGCGCCGGTCAATGCGGTCAGCCACTGGATCTGGGGCGAACGCGCCATGCATGCCAACCGGCCGTCGGTCCGGCATACCATGCTGGGCTACGTCATCCATCATGCGATGTCGGTGTTCTGGGCCGTGTTCTATGAAACCGCGGTGGCACGGCATCATGCGCGCGGCGCCGCGGGCACCCTGGCGCTTGGCGGTCTTGGCGTGGCAGCCCTTGCCTGCCTGGTGGACCTGACGTGTACGCCGCACCGCCTGACGCCTGGCTTCGAGCGGCGCCTGTCGCCGCGCATGCTGACGCTGGTCTACCTGGCTTTCGGGCTGGCCCTGCCGCTGGGATCGCTGCTGGTGCGGCACACGGCGCGCAAAGGGTGAGCCCGCAGCGCGCGCAAAGCGCGCGGCGGAGACGATGCGGGGTATGCCGGGGAAAGTCAGTCGACGGAAGTCAGCGGTTTCGACAACGCGCAACGGCATTGCCGACGCCAAGGCGGTACGGAGCGAAATGCAGGAAGCGGCCGGCAAGCCGGCCGCCGGGATGCAGCAATATCAGGCCTGTTCCTTGACCTGAGTTTCCAGTTCGACCAGCCGCTTCTTCAGCGCCCGCTCTTCCTGGAAGCGCACGGTTTCATCGCGGATGATGGCGACGATGCCGGTGATGGCCCCCGCGTCATCCTTGAGCAGCGCCACGGTAAAGGCGATCGACAGGGACTTGCCGTCCTTGTCGACCGCGGGCACCTTGAGCAGGTCATGGCCGTAGCGCGTGATGCCGGTGGCCATGGTCTTGTCATAGCCCTCCCAATGGCGCCCGCGCAGCCGCTCGGGAATGATCAGGTCGAGCGACTGGCCCATGGCCTCGGCCTGGGTGTAGCCGAACATGCGCTCGGCGGCGGGGTTCCACAGCGTGATGGCGCCCTTGGCGTCCGAGATGATGATGGCGTCGCCGATGGCGGACACCAGCTGCGCGTAGTCGATGGGTTCTGGCATGGGGACTCCCTCTCTGTCGGTCATTGCCGGTTGGGGTATGTAGCCATCAAGGTAGCGCGGCACGGGGCAGCGCTGCAAGCGAAAACGCCGGGGCGCGCAGTTGGCGCGGCCCCGGCGTACGCCCCGGCACATGCGCCGGGCGGGCGGCGTCAGATCACCTGGGACTCGCGCAGGCGCTTGATGTCGTCCGCACCGTAGCCCAGGCCGGCCAGCACTTCTTCGCTATGCTCGCCCAGCAGCGGCGAACCCGTGATTTCCGGCTTGAGGTCGGAGAACTTGATCGGGCTGCCCACCGTCAGGTAAGTGCCGCGCTCCTTGTGCGGCACCTCGGTAATGCTGCCGCTGGCGCGCAGCGACGGATCGGCGGCGATCTCCTTCATCGACAGCACCGGCGAGCACGGGATGTCATGCTTGCGCAGGATGTCAACCGCCTCGTACTTGGTCTTGTCGGCGAGCCAGTCCTCGATGGTCTTGAAGATATCGAAGATATGCGGCTGGCGTGCCTTGGCGGTGCTGTAGTTGGGATCGTCGATCCATTCCGGCTTGCCCAGCGCCTTGCAGATCGGCTCCCAGGCGTGGCCCTGGATGGTGAAGTAGATATAGGCGTTGGGGTCGGTCTCCCAGCCCTTGCACTTCAGCACCCAGCCCGGCTGGCCGCCGCCGCCCGCGTTGCCGCCGCGCGGCACCACGTCGCTGAACGAGCCGTGCGGATACTGCGGGTACTCTTCCAGGTAGCCCAGGCGGTCCAGGCGCTGCTGGTCGCGCAGCTTGACGCGGCACAGGTTCAGCACGGCGTCCTGCATTGACACGGCCACCTTCTGGCCCTTGCCGGTCTTGTCGCGGCCGATCAGCGCGGTCAGGATGCCGATGGCCAGGTGCATGCCGGTGTTGGAATCGCCCAGCGCCGCGGCGGACACCGTCGGCGGGCCGTCCCAGAAGCCGGTGGTCGAGGCCGCGCCGCCCGCGCACTGCGCCACGTTCTCATAGACCTTCAGGTCTTCATAGTGGTGGCCGTCGCTGAAGCCCTTGACCGAAGCCACGATCATCTTCGGGTTCAGCTCGTTGATGCGCTCCCACGAGAAACCCATGCGATCCAGCGCGCCCGGGCCAAAGTTCTCGACCAGCACGTCCGACTCGCGGATCAGCTGTTCCAGGATCTTCTTGCCTTCCGGCTTCTTCGTATCCAGCGTGAGCGAACGCTTGTTGCTGTTGAGCATGGTGAAGTACAGCGCGTCGACATCGGGGATGTCGCGCAGCTGCGTGCGCGTAACATCGCCGGAACCGGGGCGTTCCACCTTGATGACGTCTGCGCCGAACCACGCCAGCAGCTGCGTGCACGCGGGACCGGCCTGGACGTGCGTGAAGTCGATGATCTTGATGCCGTTGAGTGGGAGGTTCACTTTCGTCTCCTATTGGATTAGGGTGTGAAATTCGTGTCGATTACTTCTTGGCCGAGCTTTGCGGATTCAGATTGGTCAGGCGACCGCTTTCCGTGCCCGCAGCCGGGTCGATGACGGCGTTGACCAGCGTGGGCTTGCCCGACCGCAGCGCTTCGTTCACCGCAGCTTCGAGCTCCGCCGGCGTGGTAACGTTGGCGCCGACGCCACCGAACGCTTCCATCATCTTGTCGTAGCGCGCGCCCGGGACGAACGTCGTGACCGCCGGATCCTTTCCGCCGGCCGGATTCACATCGATGCCCTTGTAAATGCCGTTGTTGTTGAAGATGACGATGCAGACCGGCAGGTTGTAACGGCAGATCGTCTCGACTTCCATGCCCGAGAAGCCGAATGCACTGTCACCGCACAGCGCCAGCACCGGCTTGCTGGTCTCGACCGCCGCGGCAACCGCGTAGCCCATGCCCACACCCATCACGCCCCAGGTGCCGACGTCGAGGCGCTTGCGCGGCTCGTACATGTCGATCACGGCACGGGCGTAGTCCAGCGTGTTGGCGCCTTCGTTGACGAACGAGATGCTCGGATTGGCCTTGATGACGTCCTTCAGCACGCGCAGCGCGGTGTGGAAGTTCATCGGCGAGACATCCTTGTTCAGCAGCTCGCCCATCTTCGCCAGGTTCTTGTCCTTGCGTTCGTACACCGCGTTCAGCCACTCGGCAGGCGGCTTGGCGAAGTCGTTGCCGACCTTGCCGAGGATCGCCGACACGCACGAACCGATGTCACCCACCACCGGCGCGGCGATGGCGACGTTGCTATCCATCTCGGTCGGCGAGATGTCGATCTGGATGAACTGCTTCGGACCGCCCCAGGTCTTGCCCTTGCCGTGCGCCAGCAGCCAGTTGAGGCGGGCGCCAACCAGCATCACCACGTCGGCTTCAGCGAGTACGTACGAACGTGCCGCCGAGGCCGATTGCGGGTGCGTGTCGGGCAGCAGGCCCTTGGCCATCGACATCGGCAGGTACGGAATGCCGGTTTTCTCGACCAGGGCGCGGATATCTTCGTCGGCGCGTGCGTAGGCGGCACCCTTGCCCAGCAGGATCAGCGGGCGCTTGGCGTTCTTCAGCAGCGAGACGGCGCGGTCCACCGAGTCCGGTGCCGGCAGCTGGCGCGGGGCCGGATCCACTACCTTGATCAGCGACTTCTTGCCCTTCTCGGCCTCCAGCGACTGGCCCAGCAGCTTGGCCGGCAGGTCCAGGTACACACCGCCCGGACGGCCCGACACGGCGGCACGAATGGCACGCGCGATACCGACACCAATGTCTTCGGCGTGCAGCACGCGGAAGGCAGCCTTGGCGTGCGGACGGGCGATTGCCAGCTGGTCCATCTCTTCATAGTCACCCTGCTGCAGATCGACGATCTCGCGCTCGCTCGAGCCGCTGATCAGGATCATCGGGAAGCAGTTGGTGGTCGCATGCGCCAGCGCCGTCAGCCCGTTCAGGAAGCCGGGGGCAGAGACGGTCAGGCAAACGCCCGGCTTCTGCGAGATGAAGCCGGCAATCGCTGCCGCGTTGCCTGCATTCTGCTCGTGACGGAAGCTGATGACGCGCATGCCGTTGGCCTGCGCCAGCCGAGCCAGATCGGTGACCGGAATGCCGGGCAGGCCGTAGATGTTTTCAATGCCGTTCAGCTTGAGCGCGTCGATGACCAGATGAAAACCATCGGTCTGTGCCTGATGTTCTTCCGCGGCGTGACGCTGCAGCTCGTTTCCAACTTCTGCCATGGTTGCTTCCTTCTATACGAATTGACTGGGGTTGGATTTCTTCTACTTCAGGGGGTCTGCCGCGGTGGTGTCTCGGCCCGCTTCGCTACGACTTCGGACATGCTTGGTCTCCTCGTTGAACTTGTGTTCGTGGTGCGCGGGGACTATCCCCTTGCTTCAACCTCTGCCGGTTCGTTCAACCGGTCTTGATGACATACGGTATGTGATATATCAGAGAACGGCAAGCTCTTTTCCTACTCTGCGACGAACTTTCGTCAGTGCACCGCAGCAAACCAGCTTCTATCTGCGCTCAAATCAGCACAACTCCTTAATCTGTGGGAATCATTCTCCCTTTGCACAGATGCAGGAGTTCAGTTCGCAAGCGAATAGCCTGCGACTTCCAGCCAATAGATATATTACATACAACGTTTTGAGGCGCTTTAAGGCCTTCTGCAGTGCCTTGCGGGATCCTCAACTTCTCATGCCTGCCCCTGCTCCCGGAACAGGAACGTCAGGCCCACAGCGGCGCCTGGCTTTGTTGCAGCATGAATCCGTGGATTGATGCTAACTGAGGCTTAATTAGTCTTGGCTTAAAGTTTCTTATCGTATCTATTCATGACCGTTTATATATCGCGGAACTGGCATGAATTTGGGTGCAGGGATGGCATCGTGGACCACCGGTGGCATCCCCGCCCATGGAAAACCCCTACGCCGGCGTTTCCTCCAGCTGTCGCAGCAGCGCATCGACACTGCCCTTGGCGTCGCCAAACCACATCCGCGTGTTGTCCTTGTAGAACAACGGGTTGTCGACCCCCGCGTAGCCCGCTGCCATGCTGCGCTTGGACACCACCACGGTCTTGGCCTTCCACACCTCTAGCACCGGCATGCCGGCAATCGGACTGGCAGGGTCCTCCAGCGCACCCGGGTTAACGATGTCGTTGGCGCCGACCACCAGCACCACGTCGGCTTTCTCGAAGTCGTCGTTGATCTCTTCCATTTCCAGCACGATGTCGTACGGCACGCGCGCCTCGGCCAGCAGGACGTTCATGTGCCCCGGCAAGCGGCCGGCCACCGGGTGGATGCCGAAGCGGACGTTGACGCCCTGCGCACGCAACCGCCGCGCGATCTCGCTGATGGTGCCCTGCGCCTGCGCCACCGCCATGCCGTAGCCGGGCACGATGATGACCTCGTTGGCATCCTTGAGCAGGCTGCTGACTTCCTCGCTCGATACCGGCAGCACCTCGCCCTGCTCCGCCGCCGCGCCCTGCGCCTGCACCGCGCCGAAGCCGCCCAGGATCACCGACAGGAACTTGCGGTTCATGGCCTTGCACATGATGTAGCTGAGGATGGCGCCGCTCGACCCCACCAGCGCGCCGGTGATGATCAGCAGGTCGTTGCCCAGCATGAAGCCGGTCGCCGCGGCCGCCCAGCCGGAGTAGCTGTTCAGCATCGACACCACTACCGGCATGTCGGCGCCGCCGATGGCCAGCACCAGGTGCGCGCCGACCAGCAGCGCGATCACCGTCATCGCTGCCAGCGGCACCAGCCCCTGCTGCACATCCGGCGCGCTGAGGAAGGCATAGCCCAGCCACACGCACACCGCCAGCGCCCCGGCATTGAGTACGTGGCGGCCCGGCAGCAGCATCGGCTTGCCGCCCATGGTGCCTTGCAGCTTGAGGAAGGCGATGATCGAGCCGGTAAAGGTGACCGCGCCGATCAGGATGCCGAGGTAGGTCTCGACCTCATGGATCGCCTTCTCCGCGCCGGCCAGCGTGGTCGGCTCCAGGTAATTGGCGTAGCCGACCAGCACCGCGGCCAGCCCGACGAAGCTGTGCAGCACCGCCACCAGCTGCGGCATCTGCGTCATCTCCACGCGTTTGGCCAGCACCGCGCCGGCGATGCCGCCCGCCAGCATCGCGCCGATGATGATGGGAACGCCGTCGGGCGTGCCGGCCAGCACGGTGGTCACCACCGCGATCACCATGCCGGCGATGCCGAACAGGTTGCCGCGTTTGGCGGTGGCAGGATGGCTCAGCCCACTCAGGCTGAGGATGAACAGCGCGCTGGCGCCAAGGTAAGCGATATTGCTGATGCCGGAAGGCATGGCTCGGTCTCCTTTGCCTTTGTATTCAGTCGCGCTGGAACATCTTCAGCATGCGCTGCGTGACCAGGAAGCCGCCGGCGATGTTGATGGTCGCAACCAGCACCGCGCAGCCCGCGATCACCGCCGTCAGCAGCGACGGCTTGCCCAGCTGCACCAGCGCCCCCACCACGATGATCCCGCTGATGGCATTGGTCACGCTCATCAGCGGCGTGTGCAGCGCGGCGGTGACGTTCCACACCACCTGGTAGCCGACGAAGATCGCCAGCACGAACACGGTGAAGTGCGCCATGAACGCGGGCGGCGCCACTGCCCCGAGGGCGAGCAGGGCAATCGCCGCCAGCCCCAGCGCGACCAGCGTCACGCCGGTGCGGTTGCGCGGCGGGGGGGCTTCCGCCTCCACCGGCGGCGACGCGGCCGGCGCCTGCTGCTGCGGTATCGCCACCGTCAGCGGCGGCGGCGGCCAGGTCACCGCGCCCTGGTGCTGCACCGTGGCGCCGCGGATCATCTCGTCGTCCATGTTGACCACGAGCTGGCCGTCCTTGCCCGGCGTCAGCTCGGTCAGCAGGTGGCGGATATTGGTGGCGTAGAGCTGGCTCGACTGCGCCGCCATCCGGCTCGGCAGGTCGGTATAGCCGATGATGGTCACGCCACCGCGGCGCACGCTTTCGCCCGGCACGGTGAGTACGCAGTTGCCGCCCTGCTCGGCGGCCAGGTCAACCACCACGCTGCCGGCACGCATGAGCCCGACCGTCCCGGCTTCCAGCAGCTTCGGCGCCGGCTTGCCGGGGATCAGCGCGGTGGTGACGATGATGTCGACTTCGCGCGCCTGCTCGGCAAAGAGGCGCATCTCCGCCTCGATGAAGGCGGGGCTCATCTCCTTGGCGTAGCCGCCGCTGCCGCTGCCGTCTTCTTCGATCTCGACGGTCAGGAATTCGGCGCCCAGGCTCTCGATCTGCTGGCGCACCACCGGGCGCGTGTCGAAGGCGCGCACCACCGCGCCCAGGCTGCGCGCCGCGCCGATCGCCGCCAGCCCCGCCACGCCCGCGCCGATCACCAGCACGCGCGCCGGCGGGATCTTGCCCGCGGCGGTGATCTGCCCGGCAAAGGGCCGGCCGAAGGCATGCGCGGCCTCGATCACCGCGCGGTAGCCCGCCATATTGGCCATGGAGCTGAGCGCATCCAGCTTCTGCGCGCGAGAGATGCGCGGCACGCAATCCATCGCCAGCACCGTGGCGCCGCGCTGCGCCAGCCGCTCCAGCATCGGCATCTGCTGCGCCGGCCAGACAAAGCCGATCAGCGTGGCATGCTTCTTCAGCAGCGCCGCCTCTTCCACGCCCAGGCTGGGGTGGACCTGCGGCGGGCGCACCTTGACCACCACGTCGACCGACGCCCACAGGCTTGCCGCATCGACGATGGCGGCGCCGGCGGCGCGGTAGTCGTCGTCCGAGAACGAAGCCTCCTGGCCCGCGCCGGTCTCTACCGCGACCTGGTAGCCGAGCTTGAGCAGTTCCTTGACCGAGTCCGGGGTGGCGGCAACGCGCCGCTCGCCCGGGTGGACCTCGCGGGGCACACCGATCGTCATTGGCATGGCATTCACCGTATCGAGTTTTGGGTTGGGTCGCGCTCAGCCGCGCACGTGGTTGACCAGCGAGCCGATGCCCGCGATCGACACCTCCACCACGGCGCCGTCTTTCATCGAACCCACGCCCAGCGAGGTGCCGACGGCAATCACGTCACCGGGCATCAGCGTCAGGTCTTGCGAAATGCGGCTGACCTGCTCTTCCGGCGAGAAGATCATGTCCGACAGCGGATAGTTCTGCCGCTCCACGCCGTCGAGCCGCGTGACTACGCTGGCGGCGCGCCAGTCAAAGCCGGTGACGATGGCCGGGCCGACGCAGCCGAAGGTGTCGAAACCCTTGGCGCGCGTCCATTGCGGGAAATTGGGATCGGCGGTGATCAGCTCGGCCGCGGTCACGTCGTTGACGATGGTGTAGCCGAAGATATGGTCGCCGGCCTCCGACACCGGCACATTGCGCGCCTTCTTGCCGATGACGATGCCAAGCTCGCCCTCGTAGACGATCTTGCCGTCGTAGCTCTTGGGGCGCTGCACGGCGTCGTTAGGGCCGGCCAGCGACGATGCCGGCTTGATCAGGAACAGCGGGTGCGTCGGCACCGGCTTTTCCAGCTTGCGGGCGAGCGCGTGGAAGTTGTTCCACAGCGCCACCACCTTGCCGGGCTGGCATGGCGCGACCAGCGTCAGCGCGGCGCGCTCGTGCACGGCGCCGGTGGGCGCAGGATGGTTGAAACCGTCGCTATCGTATTCGACCACGCGATTCTGGTCAGGGCCATCGAGACGGCCATGGCCGATGCTGCCGTCGGCGCGGCGAAAGCGTATCCAGGTTTGCACGGCAATGCTCCTTGCGCAGGCAATGGCGGGCCCTGCCTGCGCCGATATTGGTTGCAGGATCTTGTAAAGGGAAATGGGAATGAGATCAGGGCTGGCGCGTCCGCCCGTCGTTCCCGCGCAGGCGGGAACCCAGTGACTTCAAGAGACGCTGGATTCCCGCCCACGTGCCCCGAGGGGTATGCGCGGGAATGACATCGGTACGCTCACACACCCGCTCTCGGGCTACCGCCTCATACCGCGCCGGCCAGCTTCATCGCCGCGATCTGCGCGGGCGTGCGGCCCAGCCATTCGAGGATCTCGTCGGTATGCTCGCCCAGCAGCGGCGAGCGCTCCACCTCCACCGGCGATGCCGACATCGTGATCGGGCAGCCCAGCTGCACGTAGTTGCCGCGCTGAGGATGCTCCAGCTCGACCAGGTAGCCGCGCTGGTACAGCGACTGGTCCTCGATCAGGTCCTTCATCGACAGGATCGGTCCGCACGGCACATCCACCTCGTTGAGCGCGGCCATCACGTCGAACTTGCTGACCTTGCCGGTCCATTTCTCGATCACGGCGAAGCAGTCGGCCAGGTGCTTGAGGCGCGCTTCGGGCGTGGCGTAGTCCGGGTTGGTGATCAGGTCCTCGCGGCCGCACAGGCGCATCAGCGGTTCCCAGCCCTGCGGCTGGATGATGACGTAGACGTAGTCATTGGGGCCGCCCGGTGCGCAGCGCAGCGCCGCGCCCGGCTGGCCGCCGCCCGAGGCATTGCCGGCGCGCGGCACGTGGTCGCCGAACTCCTGGTTCGGGTACTCGCGCAGCGGGCCGTTGTCCAGGCGCTGCTGGTCGCGCAGCTTGACGCGGCACAGGTTCAGCACCGCATCCTGCATCGCCACCTCCACGCGCTGCCCGCGGCCGGTATGCTCGCGCTGCAGCAGCGCGGCCAGGATGCCGACCACGCAATGGATGCCGGTGCCCGAGTCGCCGATCTGCGCGCCGGTCACGGTCGGCACGCCTTCGGCATCGCCGGTGGTCGAGGCCGAGCCGCCCATGCACTGCGCCACGTTTTCATACGCCTTGCAGTCGGCGTACGGCCCCGGGCCGAAGCCCTTGATCGACGCATAGACCAGCCGCGGATTCAGGTCCTGCAGGTGCTCCCAGTCGAAGCCGGCGCGCGCCAGCACGCCGGGCCCGAAGTTTTCGATCAGCACGTCGCTGCGCTGTACCAGGTCTTCGAGCAGCGCCTTGCCTTCGGGCGTCTTCATGTTCAGCGTCAGGCTGCGCTTGTTGGAGTTGAGCATGGTGAAGTACAGGCTGTCGGCGTTGGGCACGTCGCGCAGCTGGCTGCGGGTAATGTCGCCGCGGCCGGGCATCTCCACCTTGATCACGTCCGCGCCCAGCCACGCCATCAGCTGCGTGGCCGACGGGCCTGCCTGGACGTGGGTCATGTCCAGGATGCGAACACCTTGCAGTGCCTTGGTTTCCATTGCGAAAGTCTCCTTTTAACCGCTGATTTTGTAGCTCTTGATGACATACGGTATGTGATATATCAGAAGAGAGCAAGAGGAGATTGGCAGTCGCAGCAGAAATATCGACGATGCGCCGCAGCATAAGCAGAAAAAGAGACGCTTAGTGCGGGCGATGCCGCAGACATCGGCACCGGATTCTCACATTGATATATCACATACCATCTTGCGAAATGCATCGATGCCTGCACAAAACAAAAACGGCGGACCGAAGTCCGCCGTTTTGCCCTGCCCTGCTCGCCTCAGTCGAGGAAGTCGCAGTGCTTCTCCACGTAGTCCGCCAGGTCCAGCGAATGCTGCCGCACCAGCCGCTCGGCCAGTTCGGTATCGCGCTTCTCCAGCGCCTCGATGATGCGCAGGTGATCCACGATCGACCTTGCCGCCCGGTCGCTCTGCGAGATCGTCATCTTCCGGATCGCACGCACATGGATAAAGATATTGCGGATCGTGTCCATGATGATCTGCGACCTGGACAGCTGCACGATTGCCTGGTGGAACGCGATATTGGCGTCGGAATACTCCTCGATATGTTCCGCCGGCGTCGAATCGCGGAAGCTGTCGAACATGCGTCGCAGCTGGGCGATTTCCTGGTCGGTGGCATTCTGCGTGGCAAGGCGCGCCGCCATGCTCTCCAGCGCCGCCCACATCTGGATCATCTCGACGATCTCGCGCTTGGTCTTGCGCATGATGTAGATGCCCCGGCGCGGCACGGTGCGCAGGAAGCCTTCCTGCTCCAGCAGTGTCATGGCTTCGCGGATCGGCGTGCGGCTGACGCCCATGGCTTCGCTCAGCACTCGTTCGTCGAGCCGGATCTCGTCGTGCGACTGGTAGATATCGGCGTCGGCAATGGCCTGCCGCAACATGGCATAGGCCTGGTCGCGCAGGCTCGCGCCGGCGTTGATAGGTTGCACTGACAAGGTCAGCCCGTTGGGCTGGACGATGGATTGTGGTTGCGCAGACATGGAATATGCTCGTGTGAGACCGGTGGCGCGGCGGCCGGAATGGCTGCCCGCCGCATTTCCGCACAGCTTAGCAAAACGCCCGACTCATTACGAAAATGCATCAAGCAATACGTTGCGGTCATGCATCGGCACCGTCAGCGTGCGCGGTCTGTCGTATATGGTATATCACAATCGTCTTGCCATTTCTTGCCCAAAAGCGGGCCAGGCGCAACATGGGCGCCGCCCGCTCGGGGCGGGAGGGCCAGACCCGTAGCCGCTCCCGTCACCAGCCAACGCCAGCGGTTACGCCGCGAGCTTGGCCATCGAGTCGCGTTGCTTGATCAAACCCAGCACGGCGTCGCACATCGGCGTCGGCTGCCCGACCAGCCGGCCCATTTCCTGCACCACCGTGAGCAGCGGATCGATTTCCATGGCGCGCCCCGCCTCCAGGTCCTGCAGCATCGAAGTCTTGTGCGCCCCAACCGCTCCCGCCCCGTCGATGCGCCGCTCCACGTCGACGCGGAACTTGACCCCGAAGCGCTCGGCAATGCCCTGCGCCTCCACCATCATCTGGCGCGACAGCGCGCGCGTGGCCGGGTCCGAGGTAATGACATCGAGCGTGGCATGGGTCAGCGCGCTGATCGGGTTGAAGCAAAGGTTGCCCCACAGCTTCAGCCAGATCTCGTCGCGGATGTTGTCGCGCACCGGCGCCTCCAGGTCGGCCGCCATCATCATTTCGCTGAGCCGGGTCACGCGGGCCGAACGGCTGCCATCCGGCTCGCCCAGCGGGAATTTCTTGCCATACACATGCTTGATCACGCCGGGCGCGATGATTTCGGCAGCCGGATAGACCACGCAGCCGATCGCGCGCTCCGGCCCGAAGCCGCGCCATTGCCGGCCGCCCGGGTCGACACTTTCCAGCGTCGATCCCGCCAGCTCGCCGCCGTGCTTGTAGAAATACCAGTAAGGAATGCCATTGACGCCGGTCACGATCGCGGTTTCCGGACCCAGCAGCGGCTGGATCAGGTCTACCACGCCCGGCACCGAATGCGCCTTAAGCGTAATGAAGACGTAGTCCTGTGGCCCCAGTTCGCGCGGATCGCTGGTGCAGCGCACTCGCGCCGCGCGCTCCTCGCCGTCGATCAGCAGCCGCACGCCGTGTTCCTGCATCGCCGCCAGGTGCGGGCCGCGCGCGACGAAGCTGACATCGGCCCCCGCGCGCGCAAGCTGCGCCCCGACATAGCCGCCGATGGCGCCCGCGCCGTAGATACACACTTTCATTTGCTGTCTCCTTGATGGCTCGATTGGATTTTTTGATATATCACATACTATATTCCACTAAGCCGCAAAACAACCTTTATCTTTGCGGACACATTTAGGCAAGCGGCGCTGCGCTAACATGAAGCTTCGTGCGCCTGGAACGATGCCCGGGCGCCGGTTGCTTACCAACACCGGAGCCCACTGATGGAATCGTCGCTGGCTTTGCTGCAGGACCCCGCCGCCTGGGCGGCTCTGGCCACGCTGGTGGCCATGGAAATCGTGCTGGGGATCGATAACCTGATCTTCATTTCGATCCTGACCAACAAGCTGCCCGCAGAGATGCGCGAGAAGGCGCGCAAGGTCGGCATCAGCCTGGCGCTGCTGATGCGCCTTGGCTTGCTGGCCACCATCGCCGTCATCGTCAAGCTGACCGAACCGGTCTTCACGATCCTTGGCCAGGGGCTGTCGTGGCGCGACATGATCCTCATCGCCGGCGGCGCCTTCCTGGTATGGAAGGCCACCCGAGAGATCCATCACCACGTCACCGCCGGCGAGGAAGGCGAACACAATGGCACCGGCAAGGTGGCGCACAGCTTTGCCGCCGCGATTGGCCAGATCCTGGTGCTCGACCTGGTGTTCTCGATCGACAGCATCATCACCGCGGTTGGCATGACCGAGCATGTCCAGATCATGTTCGTAGCGGTGATCGCCGCTGTGATGGCGATGCTGTTCGCCGCCACGCCGCTGGCCAACTTTATCAACCGCAACCCGACCATTGTGATGCTGGCGCTGGCCTTCCTGATGATGATCGGCATGACGCTGATCGCCGAAGGGCTCGGCACGCATGTGCCGAAGGGCTACATCTATACGGCGATGGCGTTCTCGGCCGCGGTGGAAGGGCTGAACATGCTGGCGCGGCAGCGGCGCCACGCGCGGCGCGCGCGCGGCGAAGCCCACTGAGCGTCAGGCGGCACAATGTGAATCTTGTGCCGCAGCAGGCTGTAACAGACGGTGTCCGAACTTTTCCCGGGAAACGCCGTCTTTTAGAGTTCTGCTCAACCCACGGACAAGAAAAGGACGCTTTCGCCACATGATGAACCGCCGAACCCTACTGGTCTCCGCCACCGCCTCAGCCGCCCTGGCCGCGCTGGGCATTACCCCATCGGTGCTGGCGGCCAGCCGGATCAAGCTCGGCGAGGCGCAGCCGTTCGGCTTCGACGCCCTGATCGAGCGGGCGCGCGCGCTGGCTGCCAAGCCCTATGCGCCCCCGCCCTCGCCGCCTGCGGACGTGCTGTCGCGCATCGACTACGATGCCCACGGCAAGATCCGGTTCCGCACCGACGATGCGCTGTTTGCCAACGGCCCGGGCCAGTTCCCCGTCACCTTCTTCCACCTCGGCACCTACTTCCGCACCCCGGTGCGCATGCATGTGATCGAGCGCGCCAAGGGCGGCAGCGGGCGCGCGCGCGAGATCGTCTATGACGATGCCTACTTCGACATGCCGGCCGACAGCCCCGCGCACAAGCTGCCGCCCGGCAGCGGCTTCGCGGGCTTCCGTTTCCAGGAAAGCCGCCTCGGCGACCAGAAGACGCGCGACTGGCGCAAGAACGA
The DNA here is from genome assembly GCF_004353535.1 of Cupriavidus sp. L7L. NCBI lineage: Bacteria > Pseudomonadati > Pseudomonadota > Betaproteobacteria > Burkholderiales > Burkholderiaceae > Cupriavidus > Cupriavidus sp. L7L. The sequence continues at coordinate 170,064 of NZ_SMNY01000010.1, read as the reverse complement.
CTGGGTCGCCTTCCTGGGCGCCTCCTACTTCCGCGCCATCGGCGACCTGTACCAGTACGGGCTGTCGGCGCGCGGCATCGCCATCGACGTGGCCGAGGCCGGGAAGCCCGAGGAATTCCCCGCCTTCACCCATTTCTGGTTCGAGACCCCGGAAGGCAACGGCGATACCGTCACGGTCTACGCCCTGCTCGACGGCCCCAGCATCTCCGGCGCCTACCGCTTCGTGATGCAGCGCGCCAAGGCCGTGATCATGGACGTGGAATGCGCGCTGTTCCTGCGCAAGGACGTCGCGCGACTGGGACTGGCACCGCTGACCTCGATGTACTGGTTCTCGGAAAGCATCAAGGGCATCACCGACTGGCGCCCGGAAGTCCACGACTCCGACGGCCTGGCCATCTGGAACGGCGCCGGCGAGCATATCTGGCGCCCGCTCAACAACCCGCCCCAGACCACGGTATCGGCATTCTCCGACGACAACCCCAAGGGTTTCGGCCTGCTGCAGCGCGACCGCCTGTTCGACCACTACCAGGACGGCGTCAACTACGAACGCCGCCCGAGTCTGTGGGTCGAGCCGCGCGACGGCTGGGGTGCGGGTGCCGTGCAACTGGTCGAGCTGCGCACCGACGACGAGATCCACGACAACATCGTCGCCATGTGGGTGCCCAAGGCGCCCGCCAAGGCCGGCGCCACCTACCGCCTGCGCTACCGCCTGCACTGGCAGGCCGACGAACCGAACCCGTCGCCGCTGGCGCGCTGCGTGGCCACGCGCCTGGGCAACGGCGGCCAGCCCGGCCAGCCGCGGCCCAAGGGCGTGCGCAAGTTCATGGTCGAGTTCAAGGGCGCGCCGCTGGAAAAGCTGCCGTTCGGCGTCAAGCCCGAAGCCGTGCTGACCGCTTCGCGCGGCACCTTCTCCTATGTCTTCACCGAAGCCGTGCCCAACAACGTGCCCGGCCACTGGCGCGCCCAGTTCGACCTGACCACCGATGGCAAGGGGCCGGTCGACATCCGCCTGTTCCTGCGCCTGGACGGCAAGCCGCTGTCCGAGACATGGCTGTACCAGTACCACCCGCCCCAGGCGTAAGCCCCCGTCGGAAGCCCCAGTCAAAAGCCCGCCCCCGGCGCAGCCGCCAGCCGGCGCCGCTTTGCAGGATATTGCGGCGCCGTGATGTCAGGCGCGCTTGAGCGGGTATGATGGCTGGCTACGACAGTCAAACCGCACCAGCCAGCCTCACATGATTTCTCAAGAGTTTGCCGGTGCCGCCGAAGGCGGCCAGGCTGCATCGCTCCCGCGCTCGGAGCGTGCCTACCAGCAACTGCGCGCCGCCATCCAGGCGGGGCAGCTATCTCCCGGCACCCGGCTGCGCGAAGTGGAACTGGCGGAATCGCTGGGCTTGTCGCGCACCCCGGTGCGCGAAGCGCTGTCGCGGCTGGAATCGGAAGGCCTGGTGGTCAACGAGCCCAACCGGGGCATGATGGTGACGCAGCTCGACGCCAGCATGGTCAGCGAGCTGTACGTGATGCGCGAGGTGCTGGAAGGCACCGCCGCGGCGCTGGCCGCACGCCATGCCACCGATGTGGAGATTTCGCTGCTGCGCGATATCGTCGAGCGCGACCTCGCGTTCGCCGACGATCCGGACCGGCTCGCGCAGAACAACCGGCTGTTCCACGAAACCCTGCACCGCTGCGCCCACAACCGCTACCTGCTGAAGAACCTGCGCTCGCTGCACGAATCGATGGCGCTGCTGGGGCGCACCACGCTGGCGGTGCCCGGCCGCGCGCGCAGCTCCTATGAAGAGCACACCGCCCTGGTCGAAGCGCTGGAAAAGCGTGATCCGGCGCAGGCCGAGCAGATTGCCCGGCGCCATATCCAGCAGGCCTACAAGGTGAGGCTGTCGCTTTGGATCCAGGAGCAGTCCGGCAGCTGAGCTTGCGGGCCAGGGTGCTTCAGGCAGCCGCCTGCGCCCGCGCCGTGCGCAGCGTGCCGACGCTCAGCACCGCCAGGGCAAGCAGGATCAGCACCACCGCGTACAGCGTCTGCGGCGCGATCACCTCGCCGCCCAGCCAGGCGCCCATCGCCAGCGCCACCGGCGGATTGACGTAGACATAGCTCGTCGACAGCGTCTGGCCGACCGTCGCCACCAGGTACATATAGGCAGAGAACGCCACCAGCGAGCCCGCCACCACCAGGTAGACCCAGGCCCAGCCGGCCTGCGCGCTGATCGACCCCAGCGACACCGGCCATGGCTCCTGCCGCAGCGCCGACAGCACCATCAGCACCACCCCGCCGATCAGCATCTCCGCGGCAAAGGCCGCCGCGCCCTGCGGCAGTTCGAGCCGGCGCACCAGCTGCGAGCCGAACGACCAGCTCGCCACCGCCAGCATCAGCGCCACCACGCCACCCGCGCTGACGCGGAATTCCGCCCCCGCGGTCAGCACCACGATGCCCGCGCTGCCGATCGCAATCGCCACATACTCGTACCACTTGGGGCGCTGGCCGAAGCAGGCCGCCCAGATCAGCGCAAAGATCGGCATCGAGCCGATCATTACCGTGGTCGCGCCCGACGAGATGGTCTGCTCGGCCATCGCGGTCAATCCCATGCCGCCTACCAGCAGGAACAGCGCCGGCACCGCGCAGTTGCGCAGCTGCCGCCACGACGGCATCGGCGTGCCGCGCCACGCCAGCCAGGCGGCCAGCAGCAGGCCCGCGCATAGAAAGCGCGTACCCGTCATGAACAGCGGCGGAAAGCTCTCCAGCGTAAAGCGGATCGCCAGATAGGTCGTACCCCAGACCACGTAAGTGATCAGCAGGCACATAAGGACAAGCGGGGGCATGGTCGCGGACGGTTCTGCAAAGGCATCCAAGATAGCCTTTGGCCGCGCCGCGACAAAACGAAAAGGTCTGGCAAGCCTTGTCAGAGTTGCTCACAAGGCACGTCGACCTGCCTTGCGTAAAGCGAGCAGGCAAAACAAGACCGGCCGCGTCTTGCCCGTGGCGGGCGCGCGTCTGGCCGGTTCTACAACGCAGCCACCAGGGGCCGCAGGTACTGCAATACCGCTGGAAACTGCTTAGCCGTTGGCGTAGACGACCTTGGCCTTGCGGGCTTGCCACTGCAGGCGCGCGATGACTTCCTGCACCGCGGCGATGGCGCGCTTGGCGTCATGCACGAAGCCCAGGCTTTGCTTGCCGAGCTCGCGCTCGATGAGGTCGCGTTCCAGTTGATCGGTCAGCTTGATATCGGATTGGGTGTTCATGGCTTCCTTCCTTGCTTGTTGCTGCGGGATTACCCTCATGGGGTTTTCCCGAATTGTAGCAAAGGAATTGTCGCAACGCAGCATTAGGTAATAGTGCGTATGCGGGAAAGCAACGGCACACCGGGTCAGGCCGCTTGCAGGCGGCCTTTTGTTCACACCGAACGAGTCAGGCAAGCCCAAAATGACCTGGCGCATTCCTTACCGGTCACCCATCGGATCGCGGGACTACCGCCCGTTGATCCCAAGGCGGAGAACGCCTTTAATCATCCAGGCACATAGACCTGAAGTGATGAGGGGCGACTGCCGCGGCAAGGGCAGTCCGCGAATCGGCCAAAGGAGCAGATTTCAATGTCAGGCGACCTGGTGATTCGGAACATGACACGCGCCGAGCTGGATCGACTGGTCGGCTGGGCGGCATCCGAGGGGTGGAACCCCGGCCTTCACGACGCGGCGCTGTTCTGGGCCACGGACCCGGATGCTTTCATCGCGGCCGAGCTGGACGGGGAGCTGATCGGCGCCGGCGCGATCACATCCTACGGCGGAGCGTTCGGCTTTATGGGCTTCTTTATCGTCCGTCCGGCGTTTCGCGGCCGGGGACTGGGCAACGCGCTGTGGCATGCGCGCCGGGACCGGCTGATTGCCCGGCTGCGGCCCGGAGCAACCATTGGGCTGGATGGCGTTTTCGCGATGCAGGATTACTACGCCAGGGGTGGCTTCGTCTTCTCCCATCGCAATCTGCGCTTTCGTGCCGAGGTACCGGATAGCCCGCCCCACTCGCCCCACTCGCCAGACTCGTCGCGCCCGGACGACGCGATCGTCCCGCTGGATGAGGTGCCCTTCGACGACGTGCTGGCATACGACCGCACGTGCTTTCCCGCCGCGCGCGAGGCCTTCCTGCGCGGATGGATCCGGCAGCAGGACGGGCTTGCGCTGGGGTGTCTGCGGCAGGGCCGGCTGGGCGGATTCGGCGTGGTGCGCCGGTGCGGGGAAGGCTGCAAGATCGGGCCGCTGTTTGCCGACGACGCCGACGCGGCCGAAGCGCTCTATGCGCGCCTGGCCGCCTTTGCGTCGGGTGGCCCGTTGTTCCTCGATGTCCCGGAAAACCACCCCGCGGCCATGGCGCTGGCCCATCGGCACGGCATGGCGGAAGTCTTCGGCTGCGCGCGCATGTATCTCGGGCCTGCGCCAGGCCTGGTGCACAAGCGCATCTTCGGCATTACAACCTTCGAGCTGGGATGATGCAGGCGCGCGACCTCGCCGGCTACGGCAGCTCCCCGCCCGATCCACGCTGGCCCGGCGGCGCGCGCGTGGCGGTGCAGTTTGTGCTGAACATCGAAGAAGGCGCGGAATCGTGCATCCTCAACGGCGATGTGCGCTCCGAAGCGTACCTGCACGAACTGCCCGGACGGCCGCCTCGTGAGGCCGAGCGCGACTGGAGCGTGGAAAGCATGTACGAGTATGGAGCGCGTACCGGAGTCTGGCGGTTGCTGGATCTGTTCGCCGAGCGCGGCCTGCCGCTGACCGCGTTCGCGGCCGGTCGCGCGCTGGAACTCAATCCGCCGATCGGACAGGCACTGAGTGCCGCAGGACACGAGGTTGCGGGGCATGGCTATCGCTGGATCGATTATCGGGACGTCCCGGAAGATGAGGAGCGGCGCCATATCCGCCTGACAATCGCGGCAATCGAACGCACCTGCGGCAGGCGGCCGGTAGGCTGGTACACCGGGCGGGTCAGCGCCAACACCCGGCGCCTGGTCCATGAGGAAGGCGGGTTCCTTTACAGCTCGGATGCCTACAACGATGACCTGCCGTACTGGCTCCGCAGCTCCCCGCCGCTGCTGGCAATCCCGTATACGCTGATCAACAACGACGCACGCTTTCTGCTGCCTGACGGCTTTGCCTCGGGGGAAGATTTCTACCGCACGCTGCGGGACGCATTTGACCAGTTGTGGCACGAGGGTGCGCGCGCGCCGAAGATGATGAGCGTCGGGCTGCATCCCCGCATCAGCGGCCATCCGGCGCGCGCCATGGCCCTGGCACGGTTCCTTGACGACATACGCGGCCATGACGCCGTGTGGATCTGCCGCCGGGAGGACATCGCCAGGCACTGGCTGACCGAGCATCCGGCGTAGCGTGGCTCCTGGTCGGGCGGGCTACCGACGCGCGCTGGCAAGTGCCTGCCCCTGATCGGCTGACAAAACTGAAGGCAGACGTCCGGCTGCCTCAGTTGCAATCGGCTTCGCATTGCGGGAAAAGCGGCAGAAATTGTCAATGAATGGGCAGGTTCGGGTAGTGTCGAACGCCCCCCGCGGCGCTACGATCACCAGACATAGCGACCGCCGGCGGCCTGCGTCAGCTTATTCCGTGCCGCCCTCCATCGGCTTCGACGTCCGCGACGGCGTCCTGCATGCAATCTGTGCGTGCCATCCAGGCAGCGCCCGATCCGGTGACTGCGATCGCACGCTATGTTGACAGGCTGGGCTGTGCCCGCAGCTCCATGGCCTCAACTCCACCAGACACTTCAAAACTCTCAAACCCTAAGGCGTTAAGACATGGCAATCAAGACAGTAGGCATCGTCGGTGCCGGCACCATGGGCAATGGCATCGCCCAGGCCTGCGCAGTGGCCGGCCTGAACGTGGTGATGGTCGACATCAGCGACGCCGCGGTGCAGAAGGGCGTGGCCACCGTGGCGGGCAGCCTGGACCGGCTGATCAAGAAGGAAAAGCTGACCGAGGCGCAAAAGGCCGATGCGCTGGCGCGCATCCAGGGCAGCACGTCGTATGACGACCTCAAGGCCACCGACATCGTGATCGAGGCCGCCACCGAGAACTACGACCTGAAGGTCAAGATCCTCAGGCAGATCGACGGCATCGTCGGCGAGAACGTGATCATTGCGTCCAACACCTCGTCGATCTCGATCACCAAGCTGGCCGCGGTGACCTCGCGCGCCGACCGCTTTATCGGCATGCACTTCTTCAACCCGGTGCCGGTGATGGCGCTGGTCGAACTGATCCGCGGCCTGCAGACCAGCGACGCCACCCACGCCGCCGTGGAAGCGCTGGCGAAGGAACTGGGCAAGTACCCGATCACGGTCAAGAACAGCCCGGGCTTCGTCGTCAACCGCATCCTGTGCCCGATGATCAATGAAGCCTTCTGCGTGCTGGGCGAAGGCCTGGCCTCGCCCGAAGAGATCGACGAAGGCATGAAGCTGGGCTGCAACCACCCGATCGGCCCGCTGGCGCTGGCCGACATGATCGGCCTGGACACCATGCTGGCCGTGATGGAAGTGCTGTACACCGAATTCGCAGATCCGAAGTACCGTCCGGCAATGCTGATGCGCGAGATGGTGGCTGCCGGCTACCTGGGCCGCAAGACCGGCCGCGGCGTGTACGTCTACAGCAAGTAATCGTTACTTGCCCCCTTCTATTGGAGATTTAGAGCATGACGCGTGAAGTCGTAGTGGTGAGCGGTGTCCGTACCGCGATCGGGACCTTTGGCGGCAGCCTGAAGGACGTGGCGCCGGCCGAACTGGGCGCGCTGGTGGTGCGCGAGGCGCTGGCCCGCGCGCAGGTATCCGGCGACGACGTCGGCCACGTGGTGTTCGGCAACGTGATCCAGACCGAGCCGCGCGACATGTACCTGGGCCGCGTCGCTGCGGTCAACGGCGGGGTTTCGATCAACGCGCCCGCGCTGACCGTGAACCGCCTGTGCGGCTCGGGCCTGCAGGCCATCGTCAGCGCCGCGCAGACCATCCTGCTGGGCGATGCCAACGTCGCCATCGGCGGCGGTGCCGAAAGCATGAGCCGCGCCCCGTACCTGGCGCCCGCGGCCCGCTGGGGCGCCCGCATGGGCGACGCCGGCCTGGTCGACATGATGCTGGGCGCGCTGCACGACCCGTTCCACCGCATCCACATGGGTGTCACGGCCGAGAACGTGGCCAGGGAATACGACATTTCGCGTGCGCAGCAGGACGAAGCCGCGCTGGAATCGCACCGCCGCGCGTCCGCCGCGATCAAGGCCGGCTATTTCAGGGACCAGATCGTCCCGGTGGTGAGCAAGGGCCGCAAGGGCGAGGTGACGTTCGACACCGACGAGCACGTGCGCCATGACGCGACCATGGACGACATGACCAAGCTCAAGCCGGTGTTCGCCAAGGAAAACGGCACCGTCACGGCCGGCAATGCCTCGGGCCTGAACGATGCCGCCGCCGCAGTGGTGATGATGGAGCGCGCCGAGGCCGAGCGCCGCGGCCTGAAGCCGCTGGCGCGCCTGGTCTCGTACGGCCATGCCGGCGTCGATCCGAAGACCATGGGCATCGGCCCGGTGCCGGCGACGAAGATCGCGCTGGAACGCGCCGGCCTGCAGGTGTCGGACCTGGACGTGATCGAAGCCAACGAGGCCTTCGCCGCGCAGGCCTGCGCCGTGACCAAGGCGCTGGGCCTGGATCCGGCCAAGGTCAACCCGAATGGCTCGGGCATCTCGCTGGGCCACCCGATCGGCGCCACCGGCGCGCTGATCACGGTCAAGGCGCTGTACGAGCTGCAACGCGTGCAAGGCCGCTACGCGCTGGTGACGATGTGCATCGGCGGCGGGCAGGGCATTGCCGCGATCTTCGAACGCGTCTGAGGTTCGACTTGCGCCTGGATTGCCGATCAAGATGTCAAGGCGATCCGGGTCCTTTGGCAGGTCTGCAGCTTGATTCAGGGTGCGCGGCAACGCGTCCGCGCACGCGGCCGTGATCGTTGAAGCGGGCGCACTCCGCCAGTACGGCTGCAGCCGTTGCCATGCCGGCGTCCTCGAAGCCATCGATGGCGATCTTCGAGAACGCCTGCAGGAAGTAGGCCGACTTCGCCGCAACCACGACATCGCAGGCCAGCGCGAGCGACGCGCCGCCGCCCGCAGCCAGGCCGTTGACAGCCGCAACGCTCGGGACTGGCAGGCTTTGCAGCTTCATGACAAGAGGCTTGAAGTACCGCTCGACGTGAGCGCCGATATCGGGCAGCTTTCCGTTCACGATCTGCATCGCCGGATCGGCCAGATCCTGGCCGGCGCAGAACGCGCGCGGGCGTCGAGCGCCGTGGCGGCACCATCGGCGCCCCGCTCCTTCAGTTGATACGTTATTTGCCGGTGAACTGCGGCGAGCGTTTGGCGAGGAATGCTTCGCTGCCTTCACGCGCGTCCTCGGTGCGCGTGGCGCGCGGGAACAATTCAGCCTCCGCGCGCAGGCCGGCATCCAGATCCAGCCGGGCTGCAGCCAGCACCGCCTCGCGCGCCAGGTGGACAGCCGATGGCCGGTCTTCCGAGACTTCAGCCAGGTGCGCCTTGCCGACAGCGACAGGGTCGCCCGCCTCGACCAGCCGGTCGACCAGGCCGATCTCCAGTGCCTCGTCCGCGGCAATCATCCGCCCGGTGGTAATCAGATCCAGCGCCCGCGTCGTACCCACCAGCCGTGGCAGCCGTTGCGTCCCCCCATAGCCCGGGATCAATGGCGGCATGGCCGATGTGCACCTTGACGGCGCCGAGGGCGACGCCACCGCGGACACCGACGCCGCACAAGCCCGCTAAAAAAGCGGGCAGCATCCCGTCCTCATGCCGGCAGTGCGAAGGGATTGAACCCGGTGCGCTGATAGCCCTCCGCCGTTACGGCATGGTCCAGGGACAGCGTGGCAAGATCATCGGCGACGGCCTCGGCTTGCCGGTCGCGTTCCAGTGAGATGACTTTCAGGTATCCGTGACACACGCCGCAGCATTCGGCGCGCACCGTGGCTTCGGCGGTGTCGAAGCTGAGGTAGTCAAGGTCCGCGGCGGCACCACAGTTGGTGCATTTCGCCCGCACCATGTGCCAGGCGCTCTCGCAGAGCGCGCAATGCAGATAGCGCAAGCCCTGGCGATCGCCGGTCAGGATCAGGCTTGCTACAGGCGCACTGCCGCAGGCAGGGCAAGACGCGTGCTCGGCAGGGCCGCAGCCGGGCACGGGCGCGGCGCGCACGGCGCTGGCGCGTTGCAGCGAGAGCGCGGCCCAAAGGAAGGGCGCGATCGCCGCCGGGACGGCGTCGAAGCGACCCAGGGTCAGCGCCTGCGCCGCGCCAAGGCGCTCCTCGTCCGGAAGGTCGCGCAGCACCGCAAGATGCGTGGCGACCGGGGCGGGGACATCGGGCGCAAGCCGCTCAATCAACCGGTCAAGCAGAAAACCCAGATGCCCCTGCTGCAGAATGGCCCTGGCGCCTGCCGGTCCGGATCCGCCGGCTTCGGGCACAAGCGATGCCTGCACCTCGGCCACGCGGGCGGCCAAGCGCAGGTAATCGGCGTGATCGTGGCCTTCGGCCAGCGTGCGCAGGCGCGCGGCGCGGCGGCCGTAAAGACCGGCAAGGTCTGGCTGGATCTGCGGCGCGAAATTCCGGGATGCCTCGCCCGATGGCAGCCCGCCTGGCGGCATCGGATGCGGGCTCATGACCGACGGCCCTTCGCTTCCACCTCTTTCGCCTCTTTCGCCTCTTTCGCCTTCACCTCGCCATACCAGCGGTCATGGTGCTGCCTGGCCCAGGCCCGTGAAACATAGCCCGTCACCATGCCAGTGATCGAACCGCAGACCCAGAGGGCCAGATAGATGTGCCCCACAATCAGCAGGATCAGGGCGATCCCTGCGACGGAATGGGCCAGGATCGCCAGGCGGAGCACGGGAATCGGGAAATACTCGGCGAAATAGGCGCGCCACATGATCAGCCCGGTGATCAGAAGGGCCAGTATCGAAGCCATGATGAGCCAGAACAAGACCTTCTGGCCGGCGTTGTACTTGCCTATCCGCAGCGGTTCGCCACCATGCCGGTTCAGGAGCACGTCCCGGACGCGGCGGAACCAGATCGCGTCGGTGCGCGCGGGCATGTTGTAGCCCACAAAGCGCACGAACATGTAGCAAAGCCCAATGAAAACCGCGATGCCGAGGAACGGGTGGAGCAGCCGCGCCATCTGCGGCGTGCCAAGGAATCCGCTCATCCAGCTCACCATCGGGAAGAACCACGAGATACCCGAAACCGCAGCGAGGAAGAAGCAGAACACAATCGCCCAGTGGCACAGCCGTTCGGCGAACTTCGTGCGCAAGATCCTATCGTTGTTGGTCGCCATCTCCGCTCTCCGCCTATGCTGCGCCATCATCCGGGCCATGGTGCCCATCCGATTCGGTGGTGTTGGGGCCGACCGCCATGAAATGCGCCGCCATGCCCACGACCGCCGCCGCGCCAACGACGGCCGCGCCAGGTTGCAGGCAATCCTTCCAGCCCGAAACGACCGTGCTGATCTTCGGGTCCTTCGGCAAGCCCGCGTAGCGCTTGGGGTCATCGGCATGCTGCAGCACATACATCACGTGGGTGCCGCCGACCCCCGCCGGGTCATACAGTCCGGCCTTGGCAAAGCCGCGCTCGTTCAATTCGGCCACGCGCTCGGCCGCGAGGGACTGCATCTCTGCCTTCGAGCCGAAGCTGATGGCGCCGGTCGGGCAGGTCTTGACGCACGCAGGCTCCTGCCCGACCGAGACGCGGTCCGAGCACAGCGTGCACTTGTAGGCCTTGTTGTCCTTCTTGGAAATGCGCGGCACGTCGAAGGGGCAGCCGGCCACGCAATAGCCGCAGCCGATGCACAGGTCGGACTGGAAGTCGACGATGCCGTTCGCATACTGCACGATGGCGCCGGGCGCCGGGCAGGCCTTCAGGCAGCCGGGGTCCTCGCAATGCATGCAGCCGTCCTTGCGGATCAGCCATTCCAGCTTCCCCGCCTGGTCCTCATGCTCGGTAAAGCGCATCAGGGTCCAGGTGTCGGGCGACAGATCGCGCGGGTTGTCGTAGACGCCGACATTCTCCTGCACCTCGCCGCGCAGGTCGTTCCATTCGCTGCAGGCGACCTGGCACGCCTTGCAGCCGATGCAGGTCGATACGTCGATCAGCTTGGCCACTTGCATCTGATGGTCACGGATCCGAGGGGCCGGTGTCAGCTCCGACGAGGCCGAGCGACGGATGATGTTCTGCGAGTTCATGCCTGTGCTCCCGCCATCTTTTCAATGTTTACGAGGAATGCCTTGAATTCCGGAGTCTGTGAATTGGCATCGCCAACGCCAGGCGCAAGCGTGTTGGCGAGATAGCCCTTGCGCGTCGCTCCCTCGAAGCCCCAATGGCACGGGATGCCGATCTGCTCGACCGCCTGCCCGGCCACCTGGAGCGTGCGCATGCGCTTGGTCACCACCGCCTTGGCAGTGATGTAGCCGCGTTTGGTCGTAATCTTCACCGTGTCGCCATGGGCGATGCCCTTGTCCGCGGCCAGCTTCTCGCCGATCTCGACGAACTGCTCGGGCTGGAGCATGGCGTTCAGATGCGAGTGCTTGGTCCAGTGGCGGAACAATTCCGTGATCGAATAGGTCGTGGCGACATAGGGAAACTCGGTGCGGTTGCCCATGCGCTGCGCATCGTTCTGGAAGATGCGTGCGGTCGGATTGTGGGTGACCTTTGCGTGCAGCGGGTTCTTCCCGATCGGGCTCTCGACCGGCTCGTAATGCTCGGGGAAAGGGCCGTCGATCATGCCTCCGGCCGAGAACAGGCGCCCCACGCCTTCGGGCAGCATGATGAAAGGTCCCATCGGTGAGCCGGGTGCCGCGGTGAGCGGAAAGTCGGGCACGTCGGCACCCACCCATGTCTCGCCGTTCCAATGCAGGATCTGGCGCTTGGGGTCCCAGGGGTTCCCCATCTCGTCCATCGAGGCGCGGTTGTAGAGAATGCGGCGGTTCGCGGGCCAGGACCAGGCCCAGCCCGGCGTGTTGCCGAGACCGGTGTCGGTGTTGTCGCGCCTGGCCATCTGGTTGCCGGCCTCGGTCCAGGAGCCGGTGAAGATCCAGCAGTAGCTCGAGGTGGTGCCGTCGTCGCGCAGTTGCGCGAACGAATCCAGCAACTGGCCCTTGCGCAGGATCTTTTTCCCGGTCTCGTCGAATACATCCGCCAGCGCGTAGCCGTTGGCTTCCTTGGCCATTTCCTCGGGATGGGGGCTGTAGGGATCGTGATAGGTCTCCTCGTCCCAGGTCATGTGCAACACCTGTTCGGGGCAGGCGCCGCCCTCTTTTTCGTAAAGCCGCCGCAGCTCCATCATGATGCCGCCAAGGATGGCCGGATCATGCCGCGCCTCGCCCGGCGGCTGCTGGCCCGCGTAGTGCCATTGCAGCCAGCGGCCCGAATTCACGACGGTCCCGTCTTCCTCGGCAAAGCAGCTCGACGGCAGCCTGAAGACCTCGGTCATGATCTCCTCGGTCCTGACGTCGTTGAACTTGCCTTCGTTGCGCCAGAAGTTGGAGGTCTCGGTCACCAGCGGGTCGATGACCACCAGGAACTTCAGCTTCGACAGCGCGGCCGAGGACTTGTTCTTGTCAGGCATTGCCGCCAGCGGGTTGAACCCCTGGACCACGTAGCCGTTGACCTTGCCCTCGTACATCAGGTCGAAATAGGCCAGCATGTCGTAGCTGCGGTCCCATTTCGGCAGCAGGTCAAAGGCCCAGTCGTTTGCCGCCGTGGCATGTTTGCCGAACAGGTTTTTCTGCAGCGAGACGAAAAACTTCGGCAGGTTTTTCCAGTAGTTCACCTGGTCGGGCAACATCGCTTTCGGCGTGGCATCGGCCAGGAACTGCCTGAGCGTCTGCTGCCTGTCGGCGGGCAGGTCCATGTAGCCCGGCAGCCGCAGCGACAGCAGGCCCAGGTCGGTATAGCCCTGGATGTTGGAATGGCCGCGCAGCGCATTCACGCCGCCGCCGGACATGCCGACATTGCCCAGCAGCAGCTGGATCATCGCCGCGCCGCGGATGATCTGCGCGCCGCCGGTGTGGTGCGTCCAGCCGAGCGCGTAAAGCCAGGTGAGCGTCTTGTCCTTCGCCGAGCACGAGCCGACGATCTCGGCGATCTGCAGGAAATCGGCCTTCCTGACGCCGGTGATCTCCTCGACCTTCTCCGGCGTGTAGCGTGAGACGTGCCGCTTCAGCAGGTTCAGCACACAGCGCGGATGGCGCATCGAGGGATCGCGTTTCGCGTTTCCCCGTGCGTCGAGCTCATAGGTCCAGGAGGCTTTGTCGTAGACGAGCTTTTCGGGATTGAAGCCCGAGAACAGCCCTTCGTCGAAGCCGAAATCCTCGCGCACGATCAGCGGCGCGTTGGTGTAGGCGCGCACGTAGTCATGCTGGATCTTGTCGTTCTGCAGAAGCCAGTTGACCATGCCCATCAGGAAGGCCGTGTCCGACCCCGCCCGGATCGGCGAGAAGATATCGGCAACCGAGGCCGTGCGGTTGAAGCGCGGATCGATGACGATGACCTTGGCCTTGTTTTTGATCTTGGCCTCGATCACCCATTTGAAGCCGACCGGGTGGGCCTCGGCCGGATTGCCGCCCATGACCATGACGACATTGGCATTCTTGATGTCCACCCAGTGGTTCGTCATCGCGCCGCGGCCGAAGGACGGCCCCAGCGCCGAAACCGTTGGCCCGTGGCACAGGCGCGCCTGGCAGTCCAGCGCCAGCATGCCGAGTGAGCGGGCGAACTTGAAGTCGAGCACCCCCGTTTCGTTGGAGGCCGCCGACGAGGCGAGCATGCCCGAGCTCAGCCAGCGGTTCACCAGCTGGCCCTTCTCGTTGCGCGCGATGAAGTTCTTGTCGCGGTCGTCCTTCAGCAGCCGGGCGATGCGCCTGGTCGCTTCGTCCCAGCTGATGCGCACCCACTCCTTCGACCCCGGCGCGCGGTATTCCGGATACAGCAGCCGGTTCTTTGAATGGACAATGTCCAGCAGCCCCGCGCCCTTGGGGCAGAGCGAGCCACGGCTGACCGGATGATCGGGATCCCCCTCGATGTGGAAGATGCGGGGTTTCGCATTCTTTGCGCCGTCACCGAGCGAATACATCAGCAGGCCGCACCCGACCGAGCAATAGGTGCAATTGTTGCGCGTCTCCTTCGCACGCAGCAGCTTGTAGGGGCGCACGCCGGCCGGGGCCTGCGCCCAGGCCGTACCCGTACCCATGCCCAGGGCCGAGGCCGTGACGGCAACGGGGCCTGCGCCGAGAATCTTGAGGAACCGCCGGCGTCCGATACTGGTGGTGCTTGTCATGTCTCCTCGCCTTGCCGAGCTTGCTGACGTGTCCGCCGAAGCCTCCGTACTTATTGTTCCGCGGCTGATGCAAGAGACATCTTGAGCTGACTCGTCGCCTTGGCCGCAATGCTGATCGCAAGGCAGTGGGCATGCGCACAGCGACCCGGAGAATCGTGCGGCAGGACCAACGCCTTTCGCCCAAAGATATCCGTCCGCTCACTTAAGGTAAATTCAGCGATTCTTTGCCGGTCTATAAGAGATTGCTTAAGTAGCGCGGCGGCTACCTCATCAACCCGGCGCGTGCCAGGCCGGTCGACCGTGACGCCGCGGTCCGCTCGCTCAGGTGCTCACCCGGCCAGGTGCCGGTGCCTCACGCCGGGAACCGACATGCCAATCTGCAGAATCTCGCCGGCAGTTGAATCGGTCACGTAAAGCATGCTTCCATCGGGTCCGCCGAAGGCGACGTTGGTCAGCGAATGGCCAGCAGTGCCACGGATCACCTCGACCGGCTCGGCACGATGATTGAGCACCCAGACATAGGCAAGGCCGGGATTGGCAACAAGGAGGCGGCCATCGACATCCATGGCGAGGCCGTCCGGCCCGCTGGGACCATATGACGTAAAGAACTGCCCGGCCTTGGATACGCTGCCGTCCTCCTGCAAGGGCATGCGCCAGACGCAGTTGCCCCGTGTGACGGCAACGAACAGGAAGCGCTCGTCCGGTGACAGCACGATGCCGTTCGGACTCGGCACGTTGGAAAGCAGCAGTTCGAGGCGCCCTTCGCCAGTCAGCCGATACACGCGGCCGCTAGGGTCATGCAGCCCCGTTTGCCCCTGGTCCGTGAAATAGATGTTTCCCTGCGAGTCCAGCGTCAAGTCGTTGACGCCCTTGAAGCTTTCGGTATTCCGGCGCGGCAGGTACGGCCGGACGCTACCCGTTCGCACGTCAACCTCCATCAGCCCGTTGCGGTAGTCCGTGACAAGCAAGGACCCGGCATTCAGGAATTTCATCCCGTTGGGCTCGCCGTCCCATTCGGCAACCAGGTCCCAATCGCCCTTCTGGTCGATCCTGAAGATCCGGCCATTGGGAATATCGGTGACGTACAGGTTGCCGGCATCGTCGAAGACGGGGCCTTCCAGGAAGGAATCGCATTCGCGCCCTCCCTGGTTCGCCCTGGACCATTCGGTTCGCCGCGGGTGGCGATAGCGGGCAGGCAGGCTGGAAAACGACGACGCTTCACGTATGACCGGCGAATTCAGTAGAAACATGTCTCGACACCTGTTGATCGTCCTGTTGCAGCGGCGCGCCCATTACTGCTTCTGAAACCCCGTCCCGCGTGCAACCTTCCCCCAGAAGGCGGTCCTGCTGGCCACTTCGGTCCTGAACGTGCCGGCATCCCAATAGCCCGGCTCGGCACCGATACTCTCAGCATAGGCCTGCATGTCCGGCGTCGCCATCGCCTTGGACACCTCCTTCTGGATTCGCTCCAGCACGTCGGCGGGCGTGCCCTTGGGCGCCCACAAGCCGGTGAAATTGGTGACACCGTAGCCCTTGACACCGGCCTCCGCAAAGGTGGGCACGCTGGCCAGCGCGGGCAGGCGTTTCGTGCCGCTGACGGCCAGCACCGCCAGCTTGTTACCCTTGACCTGTCCGATCACGCCCGGAATAGAAGCCATCTGGAAGTCGACGGTACCGCTCAGCAACGCGATGGTTGCTTCGCCGGCGCCTTTGAATGGCACATGCATGAAGTGCGTTCCCGCGGCGAGGCCCAAGGCTTCGCTGGCGAAATGCGGAGTCGAGCCCGGCCCGCCCGACCCGTAGGAAACCTTGTCGTCGGACTTCGCCGCGGCAATCAGGTCGGCCAGCGTCTTGTACTTGCCGTCAGCCTTGACCACCACGCCCATCGGGGCGAACACGTATGCCGCGACAGGTTGCAGGTCCTTTGCGGCATCGAAAGGAAGCGACTTGAAGATGTGGGGCAACAGCGCGTAGGTCGTATCGTTGGCGAGCAGCGTGTAGCCATCCGGCGCGGCGCGCGCAACCTGGGCCGAGCCGATCGTTCCGGTCGCGCCTGCCTTGTTTTCGACATAGAAGCTCTGGCCCGTCTGCTCGGTGAGCCGCTGCGCCATCTTGCGGGTGACGGCGTCCACGGCGCCGCCAGGCGGGTAAGGAACGACGATCTTGACCGGCTTGGCTGGCCACCCCTGGGCTTGCGCCGCCGTCGACATGGCGGCAAGCGCGGCAAGTGCCAGCGCCCGGAGCAGCGCGGCTCCGACGTTCATCTGTTTCATGCTGTCTCCATCTTGCGAACGTTCTTGTCAGGGGGTACTGCGACTAGTGCGGTCCAAGCGCCGGCTCGGCCAGCCTGCGCAGGACCGCCAGGGTATTGTTCGCCGCTGCGACACCCATATTGACGTAGGCCGCGCTGGTCACGCCACCGATATGCGGACTGAGCACGAAGCCCGGCTCTCCCTGGAAGGCATGCGGCACCTGCATCGGCTCGCGCGCAAAGCTGTCCAGGCCGGCAGCGGCGACGTGGCCCGAGCGGACGGCTTCGAGCAGCGCCGCTTCGTCGATCAACCCGCCGCGCGCAGTGTTGATCAGGATCACGCCACGCTTGCACTGTGCCAGTGTGCCGGCATTGACCATTTCCCTGTTCTCGGCCGTCAACGGGCATTGCAGCGAGATGACATCCGATCGTCCCCAGATCTCTTCCAGCAGCACGGCTTCGATATGGTCCGGCAAGTCCGTGGCAAACGGGTCGAAGCCGATCACGCGCATGCCGATGGCGTCGCACATTCTGGCGAACCGCCGCCCGATCGCGCCCAGGCCAATCAGGCCGATGGTCAGGCCATTCAGCTCCAGGCTCTTGTGCGTGGCTTTGTCCCAGTGGCCGGCATGCATGCGCGCGTCCAGTTGCACCACCGACTTGGCGCACGCAAGCATCAGCGCCAGCGCGTGTTCTGCAACGGCCGCGGCATTGGCCCCGGCAGCGGCGGTCACCTTGATGCCGCGCGCCTCGGCAGCGGCCTTGTCGATGGTGTCGGTTCCGGTGCCGTGCTTCGAGATCACCCGCAAGGCGGGGGCCGCGTCCATGACTTCGGCCGTCACGGCGCCATAGCGCACGATGATGCCGACAGGATTGTGCTTCGTTGCCAGCGCGACGAGGTCGGCGGTCTGGGGTGTCCTGCCGGCGAAAACGACCTGATAGTCGCCCAGCAGCGCCAGGGCTTCCGGTGCCAGGTCCGCACCCGTGACGATAATGACTGGCCGGTTCATCACAATGCTTCTCCCTCTTTCAGGACGCCGGCGGTCACCAGCGATGCCAGCAGCCACGGCGCGGTGGTATTGCCCTCCTTTATCTGTTCGATGCGCCTGGCCTCCGCGTCTTCCTTCTTCGCCGCGGCGTCGAGCAGGGCCTCGATCTTCTCGCGCTCCACCACGACCAGGCCATCGGCATCGCCGCAGATATAGTCGCCCGGGTTCACCGTCACGCCCCCGACGGAAATCGGGTGTCCGATGCGGCCGCCGACTTCCTTGGTCGGACCATTGGGATTCGTGCCCACCGAGAAGACCGGGAACTGCATGTCGTCCAGCTCGAGGCTGTCCCGCACGGCGCCATCGAGGACCACACCCGCCAGGCCGCGCTGGCGGGCGGCATGCATCATGATGGTTCCCATCAGCGCCGAGGTCTGGTCGCCCTTGCCGTCCACAACCAGCACGTCGCCGGGCTGCGCAAGCGCCAGGGCTGCGTGGATCATCAGGTTGTCGCCCGGACGGACTTCGACAGTGAATGCCGGACCGGCGACTTTCATGGTCGGGCGCAGGGCCTTGATCCGGCCATGCAGGGCGCCGCGGCGTCCGCCGACATCCGACAGGATTGCGGGCTGGAACCTGGCGGCGCGCGCGATGATGTCAGCGGGTACGCGATCGAACGATTTGATGATGTTGGGCAAAGCCATGACGAACTCCAGCGAAATTTGAGAAATGGTTGGATACGGTGCCGCTCAATCCAGCTTTGTGCCGGAGGCTTTGATGACCGCCGCCCAGCGTCCGATGTCCTGCTTGATCAGCGCGGTGAATGCTTCGGGTGTGCCGCCGAGCACCGATGCCCCTTGTTCGTTCAGCTTGCTGGCGAGTGCCGGGGATTTGAGCGCCTTGTTGAACTCGGTATTCAGGCGCATCACGATTTCCTTCGGTGTCGCGGCAGGCGCGACGAAGCCGAACCAGGTCGCCGTCTCGAAGCCGGGATAGCCCGACTCGGCAACGGTCGGCACCTGGGGCAGGTCTTGCAGGCGCTTCGATGAGGTCACCGCGAGCGGCCGCAGCTTGTTGTTCTTGATATGCCCGAGCAGCGTCGGCACGGACGCCATGTACAGGTCGACTTGCCCGCCCATCAGGTCATTGACCGCCTGTGCCGCGCCCTTGTACGGCACATGGGTGAACTTCACTTTCGCGGTGCCTTGCAGTTGCTCGCCACCGAGGTGCGCCACCGTGCCATTGCCCGGCGAAGCAAAATTCAGCGACCCGGGCTTTGCCCTGGCGGACTGGATTGCGTCCTTCATCGTCTTGTACGGCGAGTTGACGTGCGTCACCAGCACCAGCGGCGCGGAAGCGATCAGGCTGATCGGCGCAAGGTCCTTCAGCGGGTCGTACGGCAGCCGCTCGTACAGCGAGGGATTGATGGCAAGGTTGCTGGTCTGCCCCAGGGCAATGGTGTAGCCATCGGCAGGCGCCTTGGCTGCCGCGTCCACGCCGAGGTTGCCGCCGGACCCCGGCTTGTTCTCCACGACAAAGACCCAGCCGGTCGACCTGGCGACGGTAGTGGTCACTTCCCGCGCGATGATATCGGTGCCGCCGCCGGCGGGAAACGGGACGATGACCCGGATGGGCTTGCTCGGATACTGCGGCGCGGCATGGGCCGTGGCGGATGCCAACAGGATGCCTGCAATGGCCAGGTGGCCGCGACGGGATATTGCCTTCATTGGTGTCTCCGAATCTGGTTTCGTTGTGAGGCTTCGTTGTGATTGGATTGTGGTCGACCGTTTCACGTCATACAATGCCGTTTCATACCGTGCACCGCATTTCGCGTCATGAACCGGAAAAGTGATACACAGGTCGCCTCAACCGGCGACGAGGGGCCGAGCGCCGTGATTGCGGTGACGCGCGCGTTACGCGTGCTGGAAGCCTTCGGGGTCAATGACCCGCACCTGTCGCTGGCCGAACTGAGCCGGCGCACCGGCATCCACAAGACCACCGTGCTGCGGCTGGCCCGGACGCTGGCGGCGGACAACTACCTGGTGCAGAAGGAAGACGGCAACTGGCGGCTGGGGCGCGCCGCGGGATGGCTGGGCGCGTGCTACCAGGCAACGTTCAATGTGCAGGAAGTGGTGGAGCCGGTCCTGCGGGAACTGACGATCCGGACCGGCGAAAGCGCTTCGTTCTACATCCGCGAGGGTCAGCAGCGCACCTGCCTGCTCCGGGTCGAAGGGCCGCAGGCCATCCGCCATCACGTTAGGATCGGCGCGGCACTGCCGCTGGACAGCGGCTCGCCCGGCCGGGTCATATTGGCGTTCTCGGGAGAGCCGGGCGAGCCCTATGAAATGATCCGGCGCCGCGGATTCCACCTGTCGCTCGGCGAGCGCGAACCCGAGGTCTCCAGCGTCTCCGCGCCGGTGTTCGGATTGCACTGGCGCCTGCTGGGCTCGATGTGCATTTCGGGACCGACTTCCCGGCTCAGCGAAGCGCGGTTGCTCGAGCTGGCGCAGACCGTGGTCGACGCCGCGAACAAGCTGTCGTATGCGATGGCAGGCAGCCAGCGGCCCGCCATGCAGCTGGAAAAGCCGTCGACCTGGCATCCCTGACGCGCAGGACCCGACGGATTAGCGGCTCAGAAGAAGTGCCGGATCCCGGTGCGCAGCAGCAGCCGGTTCCGGTTCGAGGAGACCCCGTACAAGGTCACCGAGCCCTGCGCGAATGCCGGCGCCTCAACACGCACAACAATATTCTTGTCCTGTTACTGAATGGATTTCACTGCCCGTGGGCGCGCTCGTGCGCTGCGCCCGGTTCCGGCGAAGCCGGTGCCCTGGCACGTTGCCCGCGCGTAGCGAGCCAACACAGGATGGAGCCGGCGCAGACCATGGATGCGCCCTTCCAGAATGCGATCGACAGCGGCGTGCGCAACAGCATGGCCGCCAGCGCGGCGGAAAGGACCGGGATGAAATAGGAGGCGCCGGCAAGTACCGTGACATTGCCGTGCAGGATGCCGACGTTCCAGGCAGCGTAGCCAAACCCCATCGCGGAGGCTGCCAGCGCCAGGTACAGGATGGCCTCATAGCTGAACACCATCGCCCCGCCGTCGCCGGTGAAGTACTTGATCCACAGCGCCAGCGCCGTCAGCATGAAGAACAGCGTGACGCCATTCTTGCCGCCGGCGATGCGGCTGGTCACGGTGCAATAGGCCGCCCAGATCACGGCGCCCGCAAAGGCCAGCCCATAGCTGAGCGGGTTGTCCTGGATATTTGCCGCCATCCCGGCGAAGTCCAGTCCCTGGTCGCCGCCAAGCACCCGGCAAATGCCAAGGACGGCAATCGAAAATCCGGGAACGACCAGCAGGTTCGATTTCTGGCCGTTGAATGCAATGGCGCACAACATGGTAAAGCTCGGCCACAGGTAGTTGACCATGCCGACCTCGATGGCCTGCCTGCCGCTGTTGGCATAGCCGATGGACAGGGACAGGCACAGCTCATAGGAAACGAACAGGAGGCTTCCCCAGATGAGGTAGCGCCGGGGAAATTCACCTGGCTTGACGAAGCCGACAGTCAGCCAGAGCAAGGCCGAGGCAACGGAATACATCATGGCCGCGCCGCCGGTTGCGCCAAGGCTTTCGCTGACGCCACGAATCAGGCCGACGATCGAACTCCATAACAGGATCGCGATCAGCCCGATGAGTGTTGCCTGACGCTTGCTTCGGATGACACCTGCTTGCATTGAACGGATGACCTCATGAGGGACGATGGAAGGAAAAAAATGCGGGAGCGGACTCCGGCGAGTCGCGCATGATACGTGTGTTGCGGCGCGACCGGGCATCGCGCGAGCGCCATGCCCGGTCCCGGACGGGACCCGGGGCATGGCTCGCCATGTCACTCAGCTGTGGCCCGACTGGTCCGATACGTCGATCCAGATGGGGCCAGCGCGATGGCTTCGTCCACGCTCTGGAAAGTCGTGACCGAAAGGACCGACATGGGCTTCGCTGACCAGCGCACCGATCCGATGGTCCGGATCGGGGCGATGACCCATCTTCCACTCGCGCATCTGGACGCAACAGGCTCGCCACATGCACGCCCGCATGTGGCGTGCATGCCGCTACTCCAGCACCACGCCACTGGCCTTGATCACCGCGGCCCACTTGCGCACTTCCGCATCGATGAACCGCGCAAATCCGGCACTGTCGCCCGGCTCGGGCTGCAATCCCAGCGCCGCCAGCTTGCTGCGCATATCCGCGTCGGACAGCACCGCGCTGGCATCCTGGTTGAGCTGGCGCACGATCGCCGCGGGCGTCCCGGCTGGCGCCATCAGGCCGAACCAGCCGTAGCCGGTCACGCCGGGACAGCCCTGCTCGACTAACGTGGGCGCATCGGGATAGACCGGCGTGCGCTGCTCCGACGCGACCGCCAGCACCCGCAGCTTGCCCGCCTTGATAAACGGCAGCGCCGTCGTGATGGCGGTCAGCGTGGCATCCACCCGGCCGGCCAGCAGCTCGGTGTAGGCGGTGGCATCGCCGCGGTAGTGCACGTTCAGCACCTTGAACTTCGCCTGTGCGCCGAACAGTTCCGCCGTCAGGTGCGGCCCCGACCCGGCGCCGGGCGAGGCAAAGGTCACGCCGTCCGCTTTCGCGCGCGCCAGCTTGACGAAATCCGCGACCGAGCGCGCCGGCGAATCCGCCTTGACGATCAGGAACACCGGGCCGAGCACGCGCGGCCCGACCGCGACGAAATCCTTGTGGATGTCGTATTGCTGCGGCAGCCCGGCCGCCGTATTGATGGCAAACGGCGCGGCGGCCCACAGCAGCGTGTAGCCGTCGGGGGCGGCGCGCGCCAGCGTTTCGTTGGCGACCCGGGTGCCGGCGCCCGGCTTGTTCTCGACCACGAATTGCTGGCCATACTTGCGGCTCAGCGCTTCGGCCAGCAGCCGCGCCGAGGTGTCATTGGACCCGCCGGGGCCATACGGCGAGATCAGCCGCACGGTGCGCGCCGGATACGCCTGCGCCAGCGCGGACAGCGGCGCCAGCGCGGGCGCCGCGCCCAGCAGCATCAGGTCGCGCATGCGTGCCAGCAGGTCCCTGCGCGATATCTTGTCAGCAGTCATCGTCATGCCTCCACGGCCTGGATCCCCGGATACGAAAAGGTCTTGCCAAGGTGCGCCGCGCCCGGCACGTACAGCCGCAGCGCCACGTAGAAGGGCCCTGCCGGCGCCGGCAGCCAGTTGCCGTGGCGCGCCGCGTCGCGTGGCGCCGCGGCGCCCAGGTGCAGGCGCAGGCTGCCGTCCGGCTCGTAGCGCAGGCTCGGCGAGCGGTCGCCCAGCGAATAGCGGGCGATCGGGTTCTCCACCAGCATGCAGTCGCCCTTGTCGTACATGGTCAGCGACCAGAACGCGCCCACCTGCGGCAGCTGGCCGGCGGGGAACGCCAGCTCGTGCGGCTCGTTCCCGTCGAGCGGGCGGCCGTGCGCATCGCAATCGGCGATGATGTACATGGCCTCTTCCATGCCGAGCGCGCCGATGTAGTTGCGCGCCACCTGCGCGCGCTCGGCATAGCGCGTGCCGAACGACGCGCCGATCTCGACCGGCAGGTTCCAGCCGCCGCCCAGCGCGGAAGGCATCGGCCGGCCCAGTTCGGCCAGCACCTGCTCCATGGCAGCGGCCAGCAGCGCCACCTGCGTTTCCTTCAGCGGCACGCCCTCGCTCGCGGCACCGAGGCCGAGCGCGGCGAAGGCCTGCACTGTCGCCGCCTCGTCTGCTGGCGGCGGGTTCTCGCGCAGCGCGCGGTTCACCACGTCGGCATAGCGCCGCACCTGCTGCGGCGACGCGCCGAGGTGTTCGTTGGGCTGCATGCCGACATCGTACGCGCGCACCGCGTCGCCGCCGTCCGGCAGCGTCAGCCGGAAGCGGTCCTGCAGCGCATGCACCGCGGGCAGGTCGTCCGGGCCGTCCACCAGCAGCCGGCCCAGCAGCCACACCGCATCGGTCGGACAGGCGATGGCGGTGGCGCCAGCCGGCGCTTCGCCGCGCCAGCCGGGACCGTGCAGCAGGAAGCGCCCGGCCTGCGTGCCGGTGGTGCGGCTGCCGATGTAGGCAAACGGGTTGGTATAGAAATCGAGCAGCCCGAGCACGTAGTAGCGGCCGGCGCTGTCCGGCACCTCCAGCAGCAGCGGTCCCTGCGACAGGTCGAGCCAGGCATTGCTGTACAGCGTGTCGTTGTTGGGCGTGACCACCTGCCGGTGCTGCGGGCCGAGCAACTGGCGCGTGTGGAAGAACTGGTTGACCCAGCGCAGCGTGCCGTCGGGCCGCTCGTCGGCAAAGGCGCCTTCACGGCGGCGGCGCGGGCAGGTGGCGGCGCGCATGCGCGCCATTTCGTAGAGCGGCAGCGTGTACAGCACGGCCTCGCGGGCCAGCGCGGGGGTGCGGGAATCGGTGGATGGCATCATGGAATCTCGCTCCTCAGGCAACCCGGCGCACCGGCGGAATGCGGTACTCGCCCGCGATAAAGGCCGGCGCGGGATGGTACAGGCGCAGGATCAGGTAGAACGGGCCCGCGGGAGCGGGCAGCCAGTTGTCGGCCTGTTCGGCCTGTTCCGGCCGCCGGTGCGAGATCGGGATGACCAGGCTGCCGTCGGGCTCCATGCGCAGGCCCGGGGTGTGGTCTCCCACGGCGTAGCGGCCGATCTCGTTGGCGCTGAAGAAGCGGTCCTCGCCGTACAGCGAGACCGACCAGAACGCCTGCGCCGGCGGCAGCATGCCGGGCGGGAAGCGCAGCTCATATGCATGCGCGCCATGCAGGGGCTCGCTGTCGGCATCGAAATCGGCCATCGCATAGATGGCTTCGTCCGCGCGCAACGCGCCCAGGCCCTTCATCGCGGTGCAGGCGCGCTGCAGCCAGTCGTCGCCATAGACCCCGAGCTTCAGGCTGTAGCCCCAGCTCTTGCGGCCCTGGCTGCGCGTATGCGCCTCGATCAGCTGCATGGCCTGGCGATACGCGTTCTCCAGGCCGGCGCGGACTTCCGCGCGCAATGCCGTGACGTCGACCTCGCCCTCCAGCTTCAGGCCGGCCTTGCGCAGCAGCGTGAACGCGCCCAGTTCGGGCTCGGCGGGCGGGTACTCGCGCAACGCATTGAACAGGTTCTGGAAGAAATCGAGCGCCTCGTTGCCGGTATCGCGCCAGTCGCGCACGCATTGCGGCATGAGCTTGCCCGGCGCCTCGAGCGCGAAGCCGCTTTCGAATGCATGGGCCGCGGCCAGGTCGTCAGGACCCTGCACCAGCACGCGCCCCAGCAGCCATACCAGCGAGGTCGGACAGGCCACGACATGCTCGCCTTCAGCGTGCTGGCCGGGGCCGACCAGCGTCACCGTGCCGCCTTCGGCCGGCACGTTGCGCGGGCCCAGGTTCTCGAAGTTGTTGGTCCAGGCATCGAGCAGCTCCACCACGTAGTAGCGGTCGCGCTGTTGGTCGCACTTCGGCAGCGGCGGCACGCGCAGTGTGACCGGCCCGTCGGCCAGGTTGGCCCAGCCGCAGAAATACAGCAGGTCATTGGCGGGCGTGACGACGTCGCGGTCTTCATGCGTCCACTGGCGCTCGCTCGCCGACAGCGTGTTGACCGGGGCGCGGCCATAGCCGGTGGCCTCGCTGACTGCGGTCTGCAGCTTGCAGGTACGGATCGTTTCGACCAGCGGATAGCCGTAGATCGCCAGCGGTATGGCGGCGGCGGCGACCAGCGCTTCCTGGCTGGAGCTGTAGACGGGTGCGGAGAAGAACTGTGGCGCGGGATGGTTCATGCAGGGCTCCGGGAAAAATAGGCGGAAATTGTGGGAACGCGTGCGGCTCATTCCTGTGCCGCGCCGCTCGACTTGACCAGCGCGGCCCAGGCTGGCACATCGCTGCGCATCTGCGCGGCAAAGGCGCTGCGCGGCTGGGGGCTGTAGCGCATGCCGAGCGCGTCGGCCTGCGCCTTGATGGCGGGATCGCGCATGACGGCGACGGTGGCGCGCTCAAGCTTGTCGACGATCTCGGCCGGCGTGCGCGCGGGGGCGAACAGCGCGAACCAGCTGTCCACGCCGAACGCCACGCCGGCCTCGGTAAAGGTCGGCACGTCGGGCAGCGCCGGCGAACGCTCGGAGCCGGTGACCGCCAGCGCCCTCACCTTGCCGCTGCGGATCAGCGGCAGCGTGCCGGCAAGGTCGGACATGGCCACGGGCAGCGTGCCGCCCATCACGTCGGTCAGCATCGGGCTGACGCCCTTATAGGGGATGTGGCGCAGGCGGATGCCGCCCAGCACGTTGAGGCTTTCGCCGGCGAGATGGCCGCCGGAGCCGTTGCCCCACGAGCCGTAGGTCAGGTCGGCACCGGGGCGCCTGGCCGCGGCGATCAGCGCGGGCAGGTCGCGGCCGGTAAAGCCGGGGCCGGCGATCAGCACGTTGCCGCCGTAGAAGAGCCGGCTGACGGGCACGAAGTCGCGCAGCGGGTCGTAGGGCAGTTTCGGGAAAATGGCTGGTGCGATCGCATGCGTGGCGGAGATGCCAAGCACCAGCGTGTAGCCGTCCGGCGCGGCGCGCGCAACCTGTGCGGAGCCGATGGTGCCGGTGGCGCCGGCTACGTTCTCCACCACCACGGTCTTGCCGAGTTCCTTCGACAGGCCCGCCGCCAGCAGCCGGCCGACCACATCGGTGCCGCCGCCCGGCGGGAACGGCACTACCAGCCGGATCGGCTTGTCGGGATAGGTGCCGGGATTGGGGCCGGGATTGGGGCCGGCGTGCGCGGGGGATACCACCCCGCAGAGCGCCACGGCGAGCGCGCCGAGTGCGCCCAGCGCGCGCAGCGCGATGCGCCGCGCCGGCAAGTGCTTGTGCCTTTGCATGCTTGTCTCCTGTCTTGATTGAGGTACTGCGTCTGGCCGCGGGGCGGCGCCCGTCTGTGCGGGCATCCTGTCCACCGCGTTGCGCGCCGTCACTATGAAGCGGTACGACGGTCCGGGCGAAGCGTGACCACCGCGTCGGCGGCGACCAGCCCCTGCGCGGTGACGATGAACGGATTGATCTCGAGCGTGTCCAGGCGCTCGCCCAGACCGGCTGCCAGTTGCGACACCGTGGCCAGCACCTGCGCGGCGGCATCGAGATCCACTTCGGGGTTGCCGCGATGTCCTTCGCACAGCGCGGCGGCACGGCTGGCGCGCAGCATCGCGCGCGCCTGTGCGCGCGACAGCGGCGCCAGCCCGCAGGCGGTCTGGCGGAAGATCTCGACCGCGGTGCCGCCGATGCCGGCCAGCGCCACCAGCCCGAACACCGGGTCGCGCCGCACGCCGACCATCACCTCGCCCCAGCCGCGCACCATGCGCGCCACCAGCACGCCTTCGAACGGCACCGGCGCGCCGCTCCCGGTGCGCGCCAGGGCGACCGCTTGCGCCATGCGGGCGAAGGCTTCGCGCACCGCCTGCGCATCGGCCAGGCCGAGGGCCACGCCGCCGACATCGCTCTTGTGCAGGATCTCGCGCGAGCACAGCTTGACCACCACGGGATAGCCGAGGCCCTCGGCAATGCGCACCGCCTCGTCCGCATCGCGCGCAAGCCCGTGCGGGGCCACCGGCACGCCAGCGTCGGCGAGCAAAGCCATGGCCTCGTACTCGGACAGCGCCGTGGTTTCGGGCGGCAGGCCGCGCAGTCGCGCTTCGCGCCGCGGCCCGGTCCCGGACAAGGTATCCCGTGCGGATTCCAGCGCCGCCGCCTGCGCCAGCGTGGCGACGGCTTCCACTGCATGACCCGGCTCGCGGAACACCAGGCACCCGCGCGCTTCCAGCCATGCGCGCTTGTCGTCGTCGACAATGCCGGCCAGCAGCAGCGGAGCGGCATTTGTGTCTTCGCTCAACGCACCGATGGTCTGCTGCAGCTCCGGCCACAGCCGCGGCGCATTGGCACCGCCGGCCAGGAAGGCCGCCACGCAGCCATAGGCGCCGCTGCGCGCGACGCCCGCGAGGGCATCCATGAACACGCGCGGCTGCGCCACCACCTGCCCCGTGACGTCGATGGGGTTCGCAGTGCTGGCGAACGGGATCGCGGTGCGCAGCGCCTCGGCCGCAAGGTCCGGCATCGGCGGCAGCGGCAAACCCAGCTGCTCGGCGCGATCGGCCATCATGATGCCGACGCCGCCCGACACGGTGACGATCGCCAGCGGCGTGGCGGCAGCGGCGCCGCTCCCTTCCGGGCGTTGCCAGGCCGCCGGCCGCCGGCCGCGCGACAGCACATAGCCGAGCCGGAAGAATTCTTCCAGCGTATGGGCCCGGTGCACGCCGTAGGCATCGAACACCGCCTGGTACACCGCATCCTCGCCGGTCAGGCTGGCCGTGTGCGACTGCGCCGAGCGCGCGCCGGCCGCCGTGGTGCCGACCTTGGTAACCACCACCGGCTTGCCCGCCGCGCGCGCCGCGGCCAGCGCCTGGCGCAGGCGCGCGCCGTCGCGGCAGCCTTCGATGTAGGCGAGGATCACGCGGGTGTTGGGGTCGTTGGCAAGCCATGCGATCACGTCCGCCACCTGCAGCCCGGCCTCGTTGCCGGTGGTGACCCAGTGGCTCAGGCCCAGCCCCGCCTCGCGCGCCAGCGCATAGGCGTAGGCACCGAAGGCACCGCTCTGGCTGACCAGCCCGACTTCGCCGACCGGCGGCACGCCGCTGAGCGGGATCGGCGAGAAGGTGGCGAACACGCGCTCGCGCAGGTTCATCGCGCCCAGGCAGTTGGGGCCCAGCAGCGTCACGCCCGCATCGCGCGCGCTGCGGGCCAGCAGGTCCTGCATGCGCACGCCGCCCTCGCCGGCTTCGGCGAAGCCGGAAGTGAAGACCACCGCCGCGCGCGTGCCGTTGCCGGCCAGCTGCGCCATCACGTCCTGGCTGGCGCTGGCCGGCACCGCCACGATCGCCAGGTCGACCGGCTCGCCGATGTCCGCCAGCGAGCCATAGGCGCGCAGGCCCTGCACTTCGGCGGCGGACGGGTTGACCGGATAGACGCGCCCCCCATAGCCCAGTTCGCGCAGCAGCCGGATCGGCATGCCGCCCACCTTGTCCGGCTGGGTGGAAGCACCGACCACCGCGATCGAACGCGGGTACAGCAGGGAATTCAGGTCAACCATGTGGCAGTCTCCGGGTCTTGTTTTATGGATGGTTTCAGTCGGGCCTGGCCGGCTACTGCCGCAGGCCGGTGGCGGCCTCGATGGAGCGGACCATCTCCATCAACAGCGGCGCCACCTTCTTTTCCATCATCCCGCGCTTCACCTGCGAGCCGGGCACGGCGCAGTTGAACAGCAGCGGGCGGTTCAGGTATCGGATGCGCGAATAGACGCCCACGCCGTACACGCCGATGCCGGCATCGCCCTCGTTGAGCGCGAAGCCGCGCTTGGGGTAGTGCGCCACGTTGTGGCACAGCGTGTCGTAGAACGCCGCGTATTCCTCGGGCCGCTCCTCGCGGGCGGCCACCATCAGGCTTTCGAACTCCGCCTTCGACAAGGTGCACAGGTAAGCCCGGCCCATGGCCGTGCTCAGCACCGAGCGCACGGCGCCGGTTCCCGGCCGCGCCGGGGTGCCCTCGTTGTGGGTGCAGGACTGCAGGTAGGTCACGTCGAGCCGGTGCGCCACGCCCATCGACGCAGCGCCCTCGATGCGGTCTGCCAGCGCCTGCATCAGCGGACGGGCCACGTGGCGCACCTGCAGCCCGGCCAGGTACGGATAGCCCAGCGCCAGCACCTGGGCGCTGACGAAGTACTTGTCGAGCTTGGGATCCCAGTCGAGGTAGCCCAGCTCGAACAGCGTGCGGCAGATGCGCGAGACGGTGGCGCGCGGCAGCTGCAGCCGCTGCGCCAGCTCGCCGTTGCCGAGCGGGCGCGGCTCGTCGATAAAGCAGCGCAGCAGGGCAAAGCCCTTGGCCAGCAGGCCGCCGAAGGACGGGTCCTCGCGGCGGCGTTCGGCGATGAATTGTTCGACCGGCAGGTTCATGGCGTTTTCCTCTTTACCCAGTCTGGGACAGCGCGTGATCGAGTGTCAAAAAGCGGAATCAATTTCCACATATTGGAAATATAGGCCATCGTGTTGACCCCTCAGGCGTGCCGCCCATAAGGTTCTCCGGCATCGGACACAGATTCGAAAAGGAGACAAGACATGAAAAACCGCACCTTTTCACGCCGCCGGCGTGTCGTGCTGATCGCAGCCGCGGCCCTGTCCCTGCTGCCGTCTGGCGCAGGCGCCGAAGATGCTTACCCGACCAAGCCCGTGCGGCTGGTGGTGGCGTACCCGGCAGGCGGCCTGACCGACACGCTGGCGCGCGCGCTGGCCGATGGTCTCGGCAAGCGGCTCGGCCAGACCATCGTGGTCGAGAACAAGGGCGGCGCGGGCGGCATTATCGGCACCGACCAGGCGGCCAAGGCGGCGCCCGACGGCTACACCCTGCTGCTGACCATTCCCGGCCCGATCACCGCCAACCTGGCGCTGTACAAGAAACTGCCCTACGACCCGCGCACCGACCTGCGCCCGATTTCCGACATCGCCACCGCGCGCACCGTGCTGGCGGTCAATGCCACCGTGCCCGTCAAGACCGTGGCCGAACTGATCGACTTTGCAAAGAAGGAGCCCGGCAAGCTGCGCATGGGTTCGTGGGGACCGGGCACCCAGCCGCATACCATCCAGACCTACATGGCCAGGAAGTATGGTGTCGACATCCTGCACGTGCCCTACCGCGGCGAGGGACCGATGGTGACCGACCTGCTGGCGGGCCAGGTCAACGTCACGGTGGGCTCGGTCACCGCGCTGCAGCAGCACTTTGCCGGCGGCAAGCTACGGCCGGTCGCCGTGACCGGACCGCGCCGCGCCAGGTCGCTGCCCGACGTGCCCACCTTTGCCGAGGCCGGCTATCCCGACGACGCCTACCGGCTGACCGGGCCGATCACGCTGATGGCCCCGGCCAAAACACCCCAGCCCATCATCGACCGCCTGGGGCGCGAGGTCAGCGCGCTGGTGAAAAGCCCGGCGTTTTCGAAGCGGATCGAGGACATGGGCGCCGAGCCCATCGGCAACACGCCGTCCGAGGCGGCCAGCGCCTACACCGCCTACCTGCCGGTGGTGCTGAAGCTGACCGCCGACACCGGGGTCACGCTGGACTGACGCCGCCCCCGGAGCGCCAGCCATGCGCCTTAGCCAGATCCAGGACTTCATCGCGGTGGCGGAAGGCGGCAGCACTTGTAACTTGAAACCGGTCCGGCACGCCTCGAAGCGATTTGCAGGCCGCTAAACTCAGGTGTGACATTTTTTCCCACGGCGCGGCCGAGGTACCCGCGGGCACTACAATGCTGCAAAAATTGCACCGGCAGCGCCCGCCTCCATGATCGACCTTGCAAGACGACGCCTGCGCGTACGCCTGAACCCCGCCGCGATGATCGTCCCGGCGACCATCGCCCTGGCGGTTGCCATCGCCGGACTGGGCGCCGCGGCACTGGCCCAGATGCGCAGCGACGCGCTGGCCGGCGCCAGCGAAGCCTCGGCCAATCTGGCGCTCACGCTGGAGCGCAGCATCTCGCGCAACCTGCATATCTACCAGTTCGCCATCGCCGGGGTCGCCGATGCCATGCAGGACCCGGAAGTGATGCAGCTGCCGACCGCCTTGCGCCAGCGCGTGCTGTTCGACCGCTCCATCAACGCCGAGGACATGGGCTCGCTGCTGGCCACCGATGCCAGCGGCAACCTGCTGCTCGATTCGCACCAATGGCCGCCGCGCGCCGTGAACCTTGCCGACCGCGACTATTTTCAGGCCCACGTGCACGACGCCAACGCCGGCATCTTCCTCAGCCAGCCGTTCCAGCCGCGGCTCACCGCGCAGAACAAGTCCATCGGACTGAGCCGGCGGGTGTCGGGGCCCGATGGCGCGTTCCGCGGCATCGTCGTCGGCACGCTGCGCCTGAACTACTTTCGCAAGCTGTTCGATGGCGTCAGCCTCGGCGGCGGCGGTACGCTGACGCTGCTGCGCACGGACGGGACCATCATCATGCGCCGCCCCTACGACGATGCGTCGGTGGGCCGCAATATCTCGGCCAGCCCTTCCTTTGCACCGCTGCTGCGGGGCACCGAAGGCAGCTTTATCGGCATCGCCGCGGTCGACGGCGTGCGGCGGCTGTACAGCTACCGGCGCCTGCCCGACTTCCCGCTCATGGTGGTGGTCGGGCTCTCGGTCCACGACGTGCTGGCCCCCTGGTACAAGCGCGCATGGTGGTTTGCCGGGCTGATTGCCGTGGTCGATGCGCTGATCGTGGCGCTGGCGGTGCTGCTGTCGCGCCAGTGGCGCCGCCGCCTCGACATGGAGGCGCACCTGCGCCTGATGGTGAATACCGATGGCCTGACCGGCCTGGGCAGCCGGCGCGCGCTGGATGACGCCGCCGACAAGGAATGGCGGCGGGCATGGCGCGACGGCCAGCCGCTGTCGCTGCTGATGGTCGATGTCGACCACTTCAAGCAGTTCAACGACCGCTACGGCCACGTTGCCGGCGACGATGCGCTGGCCGCGGTCGGCGACAGCATCCAGAAGCAGATCCGCCGGCCGGGCGACTATGCCGGCCGCTACGGCGGCGAGGAATTCGCGATCCTGCTGCCCGGCACGCCGGCCGCCGGCGCCGCGAGGATCGCCGAGGCCATCCGGCATGCGGTGCAGGCACTGGAGATCCCGAACGCGACCAGCCCGCTCGGCACGCTGACGGTCAGCATCGGCGTTGCCACCAGTTCGGCCGGCGGCGGGGATGCCGGGCCGTTCGCG
Organism: Cupriavidus sp. L7L; assembly: GCF_004353535.1. Classification (NCBI taxonomy): domain Bacteria; kingdom Pseudomonadati; phylum Pseudomonadota; class Betaproteobacteria; order Burkholderiales; family Burkholderiaceae; genus Cupriavidus; species Cupriavidus sp. L7L. Next base: position 137,666 of record NZ_SMNY01000010.1, on the reverse strand, counting down.
GACCTGCGCGCCTTCCTGCATGGCGGCGACCAGGCGCTCTACCTGGCCAAGCGCGACGGCCGCAACCGCGTGGTGATATTGGGCGAGGCCACGCCGGCGCTGGCCGTCTGATGCGCTCGCCTGTCCGGCGATGCAGCGCGCTGCAGCACGATGCAGCGCCTCAGTGCGTCCGGTGCAGGTACGCTTCGACGTAGCTCACGCCGAACTGGATCAGGTCGCGGGTATCGCCGGAATGGTGCCCCGCCTCGGCAGACACCACCAGCGCCTGCGCCAGTTCGCGCAGGCGGTTGCGCAAGGCCTGCTTGTCCGATCCCGCTGCGCTCCTGAAGTGGGCAACGGCCTTCTCGGCGGCGTCCGCGATGGCGACCGCGGTCGCCTGGCCTTGCTCTCCCGCCTTGACGGCAGCGTTCACGATCTCGTCGACATAAAGCGCCACGATGGGCGTCACGCCGTCGATGCCGGTCCTTACCGGATGGCGGGTCGCTTCGCCCCGGGCCTGCTCGTCCACGACCACCTGCGCCCGCCCGCGCAGCGGCGCGATCGGCGGCGCTGGCTGGCCGCTGTGCCGCATCGAGCCAAAGCGCTGGGCAAAATGCCAGGTAAATTCGGCACCCAGCAGGAAAATCTGCGCGGCGTAGTACACCCATAGCAGCAACACCACCAGCGAACCCGCGGCGCCATACCCGCTGGCCACTCCGCTCTTGCCGATGTACAGGCCGATCAGCAACTTGCCCAGCGTGAACAGCAGCGCCGTGACGACGGCGCCAAGCCAGACGTCGAACCAGCGGATCTTGGTGCGCGGCATGATCTTGTAGATCATCGCGAACACCACGGTCGTCAGCACCAGGCTGATGGCAGTGTCCAGCGCATGCCCGACCGCCTCGTCGATGCCTAGCAGCGGTCCCCATTCACGCCCCATCGCCGAAATGCCGGCACTGAGCAGCAGCGACACGACCAGCAGGAAGCCGATGCCCAGGATCATGCCGAACGACAGCAGCCGCGCGCGCAGCAGCGAAAACAGGCCCGAACTCTTCTGGCGCTGCGGGACCCGCCAGATGCGGTCGAGCGCCGACTGCAGCTCGGCGAACACCGTGGTCGCGCCGATCAGCAGGGCCACCACCCCGATGATGGCGGAGACCGTGCTGGCGGCCGGCTCGCTGACCGCAACCAGCATGTCTTCGACCACCTCCGCCCCTTCGGTGCCGATCAGCCCGCTCAGCTCGCTGACGACCTCGCCGCGCGCCGCTTCCGCGCCGAATATCACGCCCGCCACGGTGATGACGATCATCAGCAGCGGGGCAATGGAGAAGACGGTGTAGTACGCCAGCGCCGCGCCCATGCTCGGGGCATAGTCGTCGATCCAGGAGTTGATGCTCTCGCGGATCAGCTCGAAGGCGGCGCGCGGCGACACGGGGCCAAGGGATAGCATGCGAGGTCCTGTCGCGACGTGTCCTGCATGGCAATAGCAAATCCCGTTCCAGAGCAACGGCGCCCGCAATGCGGCGCCTGGGGAGGCACCCTGGCCGGTCCATCATGCAACGGGCGCTTCCAGAATTACCAGGCGCGCGCGCTCGGCTATGCCGCATGTGCCTGCCAGAATACGCGGCGGGTGGTCCGGCGCGAATAAACCTGGGCGTGCTGTCGCTGGCCTTCATGGCCGCAGTGGCGGCGGCACGGCCCGCCTATGACGTGCCGTCGCGCGGCGCGGCGGTAGACCCGCGCACGATCAGCTGCGGCGTCAGCTGCACGGTGACGGCATCGGATCCCGGCTTGTCGATCTGCCGCAGCAGCAGCCGTGCAGCCTCCTCGCCCATCTCATGGACGGCGATGCGCACCGTGGTCAGCGGCGGCGTCAGCGCATCGGCAAAGGGCATGTCGTTGTGGCCCACTACCGAGATGTCGGCGGGGCAATGCAGCCCGCGCTCGCGCAGCAGGTCATAACAGCCCATCGCCACCAGGTCATTGCCGGCGGCGATCGCGGTGACCGCCGGAAAGGCTTCCAGCAGTTGCGCGCACGCCAGCTTGCCGGCCTCGCGCGAATAGCTGGCGGCCTCGATCACGTGCCAGGCGTCGCGGCGCAGGCGGTGCCGCCTGACCGCCTGGACAAAGCCCTCGCGCCGCAAGAAGCCGGTGGACAGCGCGGCCGGGCCGGCGATATGGCCGATATGGCGATGGCCCAGGCCGGCCAGGTGGTCTACCGTCAGCCGCATCGCCAGCAGGTTGTCGCTGACCACGCACGAGACCCGGCCCGTCTCTTCGCCGCGATTGACCGTGACCACCGGGATATGCTGCCGGATGCAGTAGTCGAGCACCGCGTCCTCGCGCTCCGCCGTCGCCAGCACCAGCCCTTCGACCTGCCGGCCGATCATCTGGTCGATGATGAAGCGCTGCCGGCTCTTGTCGGTGCCGGCGTTGACGACGATGGGCACGTAGCCCTGCTGCGCCAGCACCGACTCGATCCCCGCCAGGATCGGCGGGAACACCGGGTTGGCGATGTCGGGCAGCACCACGCCTACCAGCCCGGAGCGCTGCGTGCGCAAGCCGGCGGCGATGCGGTTGGGGCGGAAGCCGCGCGCCTCGGCCACCTCCAGGATGCGCGCCGCCACGTCCTGCGCCACCAGGTGCCGCGTGGCCGGGTTCATGACCCGCGAGACCGTCGAGTAATGCACGTCGATCTCGGCGGCCAGGTCTTTCAGGGTGAGGCGCTTGCGCTCGGACATGACGGCTGGTTGTTGGGCGGCGGGCCGGGAATGGGAGATGCGATATTTTAAGGCGCATTGCTGATGGGGGGTGGGGACGGGGGCCTGAATGAAGTCTTGGGCTTCACTTCGCCGTCATCCTTCACATGGCTGTGGCTGGACATCTGGCGGATATTTGATATGCCCTGGTTTCGCCCCTGAAGGGGCGAGTCACTTTTGCCCGAGCGGCAAAAGTAACCAAAAGCGCGTTTTCTGCCCTGGGCGGGCGGCCACTCTTATCGTAGCGTGCCGGGGCTTTCGTACGGGGCTGCGCTTCGTTGCAAAGCAGGACTGCCTGACGCCGTGGTGCGCCACCATGGCTCGGCATTGACGCGGTGATTGAACGAGCCCAGAGCTGTGGGCGGCCCCTGCTGCTGGCGGCAACGCAGGAACGCCTGCGGCTGCGCTGCGCGCCTGCAGTATCGCAGGTCAGGGGCTCGGGCACGTAACGCGTCGCTGCGCTCGCTTGGCGCCGTCGCGGCGCTGCCCGCAATCCATTCTATCCGGCTTGTTTGCTCCCCTCTCCCGCAAGCGGGAGAGGGAGCACACAATCGGCAAGCCTGGCCATCGCGATGCCCTGCCCTTACTCCCCAGCCCTGACCCCTGACTGCCGCACCACCGGCGCCAGCTTGCCGATTTCCGCCTGGATATACGCGGCAAACTCCTGCGGCGATGAACGCCGCGGCTCGGCGCCCTGCGCCGCCAGGCGCTCGCGCACGTCGGGGGATGACAGCGCCTTGCCGATCTCGGCGTTGAGGGCATCGACGATCTCGCGCGGCGTGCCGGCCGGGGCGAGGATGCCGAACCACGAATCGAAGGCATAGGCCGGCAAGCCCGACTCCGCTACGGTCGGGATATCCGGCAGCGCGCTGGCCCGCCTGGCCGTGGTCACCGCCAGCGCGCGCAGCTTGCCTTGCCTGACGAACGGCATCGCCGAGACGGAGGGCGCGAACATCATGTCGCCGCGGCCGGCCATGACGTCGGTAAGCGCTTCGCCGGTGCCCTTGTACGGGATATGCGTGATGTCGATGCCGGCCTGCATCTTGAACATCTCGCCGCTCAGGTGCGTGGAGCTGCCGGAGCCAGCCGAGTCAAAGTTCAGCGCGCCCGGCGTGGCCTTGGCCGCCGCCACCACGTCGCGCACCGACTTGTACTTGCTGGCCGCATTGACCACCAGCACGTTGGGCACGCTGGCCACCAGCGAGACCGGCGCGAAGTCCTTCACCGTGTCATAGCCGAGCCTGGGATACAGCGTGGCGTTGATCGCATGCCCGACCGACACCAGGATCAGCGTGTAGCCGTCCGGCGCCGCCTTGGCCACGCCGGTCGCGCCGACAGTCCCGCCCGCGCCGGGCCGGTTGTCGACGATCACCTGGTAGCTGCCGCCCTCGGCCATCTTGCTGCCGAGGATGCGCGCCAGGATATCGGTGGCGCTGCCGGCCGAGAACGGCACCACCAGCCGGATCGGCTTGCTGGGGTACTGGGGCTGTGCACTGGCGGCGGGGGCGGCCGCCAGTATCAGCGTCGAAGTCAGCGCCAGCACGGCGCCCTGGATGGATCGAATCATTCCTTGTCTCCTCACTGCTAGTCGGGACGCGTGTGCCGCGCCTCAGAAGAAATGCCGCATGCCGAGCGCGACGGTCTGCGGGTCGGCGCCCGCGCTTACGCCCAGCTCGTTGATGGCAAAGTCATAGATCGCGTTGCGCTTGTTGTTGATGCGACTGTAGTACGCAAACAGCGCCGTGCGCTTGGACAACGGATAGTCGTAGCCCACCGTGACCTGCGTCGCGCCCGTCTCCGCGCCGCTGCGGAAGAAGCCGACGGTCTCGGTGGCGTTGCCGGCGCCGTTGCTGGCCAGGCCAAAGCCGACCCGCACGCTGCCCGGCCCCAGCTTCTGCACCACCGACGCGTAGTAGCCGTTGCGCGTGAGGTCGCCGGTGGCGGTGCGGTAGTGCAGCCGTTCATAGAGCAGCGCGACGGTGGTCGTCGGGAACTTGTAGGAAACGCCCGCCTTCATCGCATCGTCGTTGCGGCCCGCGGTCTGGTAATGCTGGTGGATTTCATAGGCCAGCACCACGTTGAGGGGGCCGTTGTCGTAGGCGGCGGAGAACGAGTACAGCCCCGGGTTGCGCGGCACCGTGGTCTTTTCCTCGTTGATGCCCCACGCGGCGGCGCCGCTGAAGCCCGCCAGCGACGGCGACTTGTAGACGATGATGTTTTTCTGCCGTCGGTCGAACGCGCTGGTGTCCTGCACGTTGTCCGAGCTCGACGTGGAGCCGTTGCCGATCAGCGCCATATACCCCGCCGTGGTTGGGTAATACGGATCGTAGGTCGAGGTCGCCTCGGTATAAGGCGTCTGCCAGTGCCCCATGAACAGCGTGCCGGCGCTGCCCTGCAGCCCGATGCGCGAATTGCGCCCCGCGATCTGGCCCTGGCCGGTGTCGAGCGAGACGTTGCTCTCGATCTGCCAGATTGCCTTGAGGCTGCCGCCCAGCCCTTCCTCGCCGCGCATGCCGAACACGGAGCGGTTGTTGGTCAGCCGGCCGACGCCGCCAAGGCGCGTGCCGTCGGTCGCCGTATTGGCGTAGGAATACTCCAGCGCGGTGTTGAGGCGCCCGTACAGCGTCACGGACGACTGCGCGCCGGCGTGGCCGGTGCAGGCCGCGCCCATGGCCAGCAGTAGCAAGCGGCACCGCTTGGGAACGGATGTCATTGGTCTACCCCTTTGGTTGTGGTCATTCTTTTTGTAATCACCTTTTTGGTCAGCGCCGTTTATTTCGGGTCTGCAATCGTTTGCATCACGGCACAAGAAAATCAGGCCTTCGGATACGGCATCGCCAGCAGCAGCAAGGCGGGCCGGTTGCCGGGATTGGAGACCTGCCGCGCCTCGCCCGGCGCCAGGCGCACCGAGTCGTACTGTCCCAGCGTGACGGCCTCGTCCGGCGTGCGCACGCAGACTTCGCCCTCGAGCACGACGTAGTGCTTTTCCACCGGCGAGGCATCCAGCGCGGTATGGCCGCCTGGCAGCAGTACCGAGACGCCGAGCCACAGTGCCTCGGACGGGCCGGCCTCGTGTCCCTGCAGCCGCAGGCAATGCATGCCGTCGTGGTTGGGCGGGAAATACGCCGGCGCCCGGGCAAAGCGGGTCGTGTTCATGGCTTGAGCACCACGCGCTCGGTCGCGCCTTGCAGGACCGCGCGGTATGCGTCCTTGGCATTGGCCAGCGCATAGGTGTAATCGGACAGCACCGGGAACGGCCGCAGCGCGCCCGCGGCGAACATTGGCGCAAGCTGGTCCAGGATGTGCGCGCACGCGCCGCTGTCCAGGGCCAGCGTATCGACGCCAACGTATGTATGCTGGCCGCGGTAGAAGGCGAAGATGTCGAACGGCACCGGCTTCTCGATGGTCGAGATGAAGATCTGCGCTGCGCCGATGGCCATCGCCTGGTTGGCTTGCTCGAAGTACGGGCTGCCGACGGTGTTGTAGACGATGTCGGCGCCATGGCCGCCGGTCTCGTCGCGCACCACTTCTGCGATCGCTTCGCGGCTGGCGTCGATCATGCGCACTGCGCCGCTGGCATGGCCGCGGTAAGGCTCGGCCGTACGCTCGACGGCAAAGACGCGCGCGCCCAGCGCCGTGGCGATCTGGATGGTGGCCTGCCCCACCTTGCCGTTGCCGCCACAGACCAGCACGGTACTGCCGGCCTGGGGCATGCCGGCGCGGCGCAAGCCTTCGTAGGCAGTGATGAACGGCACGCCCACGGCGCCGGCCTCCAGCAGCGACACCGACGCCGGCTTGGCGCGCACCGCACTGGCCTGGATGCGCAGGTACTTGCCATGGGTGCCGTCGCGGCGGATGCCGAGCTCGCCGCCGCTGCCCCACACCTGCAGGCCCAGCAGCGCGGCCGGCCCGTCGACCACCAGGCCGGCATAGTCGCGGCCGGGCGTGCGCGGCCACACCGCATGCGGCATCAGGCCCAGCGTCGCCTTCACGTCGCTGGGATTGACCCCGGCACTGGCGACTTCGATGATGCATTGGTCCGCCGCGGCATCGGGGCGCGGCACGCCGAGCAGTTCGAGCTGCAGCGCCTCGATATCGGCGGCTTTCTGGTTCACGCGGATCGTATTCATAAGTTCTTTCCTTTCAGGAATCGGCAATTCGGTTGGCAAGGCTCAGGCTTCGCGCCGCCCCAGCGTGCGGCGCGCCTCGGCGGGCGACGCGATCTCGCCGCCGAGCGAGCGCACGATGTCGCGGGCCTTGGCGACCAGCGCGGCGTTGCTGGGGGCCAGCACGCCCTTCTCCAGGTAGATGTTGTCTTCCAGGCCGACACGCACATGGCCGCCGGCCAGCCATGCCTGCGCCACGATCGGGAATTCGGCGCGGCCGATGCCGAAGGCGGACCAGTGCGCGCCGGCGGGCAGCATGTTGCGCGCATAGAAAATCGTTTCGGGCGTGGGCGCGAAGCCGTATTTGACGCCCAGCACGAAGGTCCACAGGCCAGGCCCGTCGAGCACGCCGTCGCGGATGAAGTCGAGCGCCATGTTGAGGTCGCCCGAGTCGAAGATCTCCAGCTCCGGCATGACGCCGGCGGCGCGGATCGCGGCGGCCATCTTGCGCACGTTGGCGGGCGTGTTGATGACCACGTCGCCCCCGGAATTCATGGTGTTGAGGTCGAGCGAACACACATCGGGGCGCAACGCGGTGATGTGCTCGACGCGCTTGCCCGGAGGCAGCAGCGTGGTGCCCGGCGCGGCCACGCGCGGCTCGTCCTCGCTCGGCACGAAGCGGCCGCCGGGTCCGGTGGTGAGGTTGATGATCAGCGTGCGGTTGCGCGCGCGGATGCGGTCGATGACGTCGGCGTAGTATTCGAGCGCCATCGACGGGCGGCCCGTTTCGGGATCGCGCACGTGGATATGGGCCGCGGCAGCGCCGGCTTCGGCGGCTTCGAGCGCGGCGTCGGCGATCTGCGCCGGCGTGACCGGCAGGCCGGGATGCTGCTCGGGGGTGACGATATTGCCGGTCACCGCGCAGGTGATGATGGTCTTGCGTGCGTGCATGAGCGAACGTTGGTGAAGAACAAGAGAAAAACGGAGCGTGGCGCCGGGCTAGCCGAGTTGCCTGCCGCCGTCGACGACAATGGTGGTGCCAGTGGCAAAGCGCAGCGAGGTAGCGCACGCGGCAATGGCATCGGCCACGTCCTGCGCCTGGCCGATGCGCTGCAGCGGCGTCGTCCTGGCGGCGCGCTCGTTGAAGCTGCTGTCGCGGCCGGGCACGAAGGCGCTGTCGACCACGCCGGGCGAGACGTTCAGCACGCGGATCTGCGGCGCCAGTGCGCGCCCCAGCGACATCGCCATGGCGTCGAGCCCGGCCTTGGCCGCGCAGTACGCCACGTTGCTGCCCTGCCCGTTGCGCCCCGCGATGGAGCCGACGTTGACCACCAGCCCGTCGCCGCTGGCGCGCAGGTGCGGCGCAAAGGCGCGGATCGCGGCGAACTGGCCGCGCCAGTTGATGGCAAAGAGTTCGTCGATCAGCGCGTCGTCGAGCGCGTCGAGGTCGGCGTGCGGGATTGCCCGCGTAAAGCCGGCGGTATTGACCAGCATGTCGGCGCGGCCGTAATGGCAGATGACTTCGTCGGCCAGCGCGCGCAGCGAGGCGCTGTCGGCAACTTCCGCGACGGCGGCAAGATGGTTGCCGGCCGGCAGCGCGGCCGCCGCGCTGGCCGCCTTGTCGGCGTCGCGGCCGGTCAGGACGATGCTCGCGCCGAGGCGGGCCAGCGTTTCACCGGCGGCAAAGCCGATGCTGCCGGTGCCACCGAGGATCACGGCAACCTTGCCGGAAAGGGGGGATGCGCTCATGTTCGGAGTTGAATTTGCGTGAAAGGAAATCGGCCGGCGTTCAGTCGATCGGCGGCTTGGGAAAGGTCTGCTGCCCCGGCTCCAGCGTGAAGTCGAAGTCCAGCGTGTAGAACGGCGCCGGCACGTCGCCCCACGGGCTGCTGCCCTGGTCGTGCAGCTGCAGCGTGCCGACCAGTTGCCGGTGCACGCCGAAGGTGACATCCGAGGCCAGCTTGTCGGCCTCGTCGGCAAACACCTGCGTCACCAGCGTCCGGTATCCCGGCGCGGCGACGATGAAGTGGATATGCGCCGGCCGGTACGGATGGCGCTGTTGCGCGGCCAGCAGCGCGCCGACCGGGCCATCGGTCGGCACCGGATAGCCGGCCGGACGCACCGTGCGGAAGCGGTAGCCGCCGTCGGCATCGGCATGGAAGCAGCCGCGCAGGTTGCGGTCGGGCTGGGTCGGGTCCTGGTTGTCGTACAGGCCGACCGGCGAGGCCTGCCATATCTCGACCAGCGCGCCCGCCAGCGGCGTGCCGTCGGTGCCGCGCACGGTGCCGCTGACCAGCAGCGGCAGGCCGGGCGCGTCGTCCTGCACCACGCAGTCGCCGCAGGCATAGCGCGGCGCGTTGGCGCGGTAGAACGGTCCCAGCAAGGCGCCGGGCGTGCGGCCGTCGCGGGTGCTGTTGTTCATCACCGTCACCAGGGTCGACAAACCCAGCACGTCGGCCGCGAGCACGACCTCGTTGTGCGTGGCATGCGTCGCATGGCCAAGGCTGGCGAGCCAGCCCAGCGCGAACTCGAACTCTTCGTCGGTCAGGCGCGCCTCGCGCAGGAAGCCATGCAGATGGCGGACCAGCGCATCCATGACGAAGCGCAGGCGTGGGCTGGCGGTGTCCGCCATCGCGGCCTGGACGATGCCGGTGACCGAATGTTCGTCGTCTATCAGCGTGGGGCGCGGGGCCGGCGATACCTGCCGCGCGATCGATGTTTCCATGTCACTCTCCTTTGCAAACGTTTGCATTATTATCGGCGGCCAGCACCGGAGGTCAAGGCGAAAGTTCGGCCGGCGGGGCCCCGCCCCCTTTCGCGCCGCCGGAAATCACAATCAAAACAAGCCGCTACGCCTCGTCTTCAGGACAAACCCTAGGCGGTCCCCGCTCGCGCGGAGGGTGGCATTTGTGGGTACACCTGCCTATATATGCCTTACCAGGCACTAACCGGCGATATACCGACATGCCAGCGAGCGCTGGCCGCGCCACAATGCAACGGCGGCGTGGCCCCTCCCGCTCATACAAGCGTTGGACTGGTGGAAGCCCGGTCACAATCGTTGCCGAGGACTTGGCACAGTAATCGCTGACGTGCAGAAAGCCCGACGTGCCTGCGATGCCCGGGTTCCTGGCCATGCCGCCAGCGATCTCCTTCGATCCCTCCTACCTACCAGAGGAAAACCGATGTTCTCCGCCGTCCAGCGTCCGCAACCGACGCACCCCGTTCCCTGCCCCCCCCGCAGCGTGACCACGCCGCCGCTGCCGCAGTGGATCGCAGCACGCATGTCAGAGCATTTCGATGCCAGGCTGGGCAAGCTCTGGGGTGGCGACCACCTGCTGCACGGGCGCAAGCCGGGGCCCGACGCGCTGCACCTGAGCAGCAACGACTACCTCTGCCTGCTGGGCGAGCGGCCGTTGCTGGAGGCGCAAGCGCGCGCGCTGCTGAACGAGCAGCCCGAGCTGCTGATGTCGTCCGTGTTCCAGTACGGCGAGACGCCGCAACGGCACGTCGAGCGCAAGCTGGCCAACCTGATGCAGGCCGAGGACGGGCTGATCGCGCAGTCCGGCTGGGCCGCCAACGTCGGCCTGGTGCAATGCATCGCCGGGCCGGGCGTGCCGGTCTATATCGACATGAACGGCCACGCCTCGCTGTGGGAAGGCATCACCGCCGCCGGTGCGCAGGCCGTGCCGATCCGCCACAACGACGTGGGCCATGCGCGCCGCCAGGCCGAACGCTTCGGGCCCGGCGTGATCATGGTCGACGCGGTGTACTCCACCACCGGCAGCGTGGCGCCGCTGGAGGAATACGTCGCGGTGGCGGAGGCGACGGGTTCGGTGCTGGTGGTCGATGAATCGCACTCGCTCGGCACCCATGGGCCATCGGGCGGCGGGCTGGTACCGGCGCTGGGGTTGTCGGAGCGGGTGCATTTCCGCACCGCGTCGCTGGCCAAGGCCTTCGCCGGGCGCGCGGGCTTCGTCACCTGCTCCAGCACGTTCAAGGACTTCTTCGCGGTCGAGTCGCGGCCGGCCATTTTCAGTTCGGGGCTGCTGCGCCACGAGGTTGCGTGGTTCGACGCCGCCATCGACTTCATCGCCGCGGCGGACCAGCGGCGCGAACAGCTGCATGCGATCACCCGCACCACCCGCGAAGCGATCGGTGCGCTGGGGTACAACATCAGCGACGGCTCCGAGCAGATCATCGGGCTGGAGGCCGGCACCGAGCCGCAGGTGATGGTCCTGCGCAACGCGCTGCAGCAGCGCGGCATCTTCGGCGCGGTATTCTGTTCGCCGGCAACCCCCAAGAATCGGGCATTGATGCGACTTACCCTGCATGCGAAACTTAGCGCCGGTGAAATCGACCGGCTGGTCAGCGTTCTCGCCAGTATCCGCGACGAGGTGCGCCTGGAAGAATGGTCATCGACGCGCCGCAGCCGGCGCAAATCCCCCAATCCCAAAGAGGAGCTCGCCGCAAGCTCCCGCGAGGAGTAGCCGTTGGAGATGGAAGCAGAGTTGGCCGACTCGGGCGGCCGCAAGCGCCGTTCCGGTCTGCCGGGACTTGCCAGCCTTGCCCGCCGGGCCTGGCAGGCGGTGTTCGATACCGCGGCGCGGGCCATCCTGCTCGACGAGGAAAGCGTCATCCGGCTGCGGCGCATCCAGATGGTGGGCGCGCTGGGGGTCATCGGTCACCCGCTCTATTACCTGATCTGGTCGTACGTGTTCCCGCAGCCCTACGAGAACCTGTGGCTGCGCCTGGTCTGCACCGCGCTGTTCGTGCCGCTGCTGTTTGCCAGGGCGTTCTCGCACCGCCGCTGGCTGCCGCCCTACGCGCTGTTTGCGATCACGGTGGGCATGCCGTTCGCCTTCATCTTCCTGTACCTGGAAAACGGCGGCTCGATGGCCTGGGCCGAGTCGGTCATCATCGCCGTGGTGATCCTCTATCACTTCAATACGGCGTTCGCGACCATCTCGCTGCTGTCCGGCGCGGCCGCCGCGGTGGCGCTGTTCGTGCTGGCCGGCAATTCCATGGGCGGGATTCCATGGGAGCCGGTGCTGCTGCAGCTGCCGATCATCGGCTTCGTGATCTCGGTGCTGGTGGTGATCAAGCTCGACCGCCAGCTGCTGATCGAGCAGAAGCGGCGCGGCATGGCCGCGGCGCTGGCCACCGTCGCGCATGAACTGCGTACGCCGCTGACCAGCCTGAGCGTCAGCGCGAGCGGCCTCAAGGCGCGGCTGCCGGCGGCGCTGGACCAGGATGCGCCACGCCGCGAGGGGCTGATGCAGGCGGTGGCGCGCATGGAGTCCGACATCGCGCATATCAGCAACAGCATCGAGCTGCTGGTGTCCAACTCCAAGAACCCGGAACAGGCCACGCGCGAGTTGTTCGAGCTGGGCGGCGTGATCCGCGATGCCATCGCCCGGTTTCCGTTCGACGAGCCGGGCCGCGACATCGTCGCGTTCGACCTGCCCGGCCCGGTGCGCGTGCTCGGCAACGCCCAGCTGTTCGGGCTGGTCGTGACCAACCTGCTGAAGAACGCGCTCGAAGCGATCAAGCGCGCCGGCAAGGGCGATATCCGGATCTGCTGCGAGGTGCGGCCGGACGGGGTGCACGTCACCTTCCGCGACACCGCGACCGGGGTGCCGCCGCAGGTGCTGGCGCGCATGTTCCAGCCGTTCTTCTCCTACCCGGCGCACCGCGGCACCGGCATCGGGCTGGCCTTCTGCCAGAACGTGCTGACCAGCTGGGGCGCGGGCATCAGCTGCCGTTCCGTCGAGCACGAGTTCACGGAGTTCAACATCCGCTTCCCGCATAGGGATCACTGAGGGATCACTGAGGGATCACTGAGGGACCACTGAGCGGCATCAGCCGGACAGCGCCAGCGCCACCTGCCGCCGCAGCCGCGGCAGCACGTCTGTGTCGAACCACGGATGGCGTTGCAGCCAGAAGCGGTTGCGCGGGCTGGGGTGCGGCAGCGGGAAGAATGCTGGCAGGTAGTCGGCGCAGGCGGCGACGGTATCGGCCAGCGTCGCCCCGGCCCGGCTGCCGAGGTAATAAGCCTGTGCGTGGCGGCCGACCAGCAGCGTCAGCCGGATTTCCGGCATGGACGCCAGCAGCGCTGCATGCCACAGCGGCGCGCATTCGCGCCGCGGCGGCAGGTCGCCGCTGGCGCCCTTGCCCGGATAGCACAGCCCCATCGGCACGATCGCCACCTTGCCGGCGTCATAGAACTGCTCGGGCGTCAGTTGCAGCCAGGTACGCAGCAGGTCGCCGGAAGGATCGTTCCAGGGGATGCCGGTTTCATGCACGCGGCGCCCGGGCGCCTGGCCGACGATCAGCAGGCGCGCATGGGCGCCGGCCTGCACCACCGGCCTGGGCTCGTGGGGCAAGGCACAGGCGTGGCAGCCGGCAATGTCGGCGAGGAGCCGGTCAAGCCTGGTGGATCGGGTACGAGGCAAAATCAGCGGCTGAGCCCGCGCCCCTCGATGGCCCAAACCGCTTCCACGCGCTCGCCGCGCACGCAGGCATAGGCATCGTGCAGGTTGGCGGTGGGATCGCAATGGCCCGGCACCAGCCACAGCCGCTCGCCCAGCAGGTCGCGGCTGTCGGCGCCGGTCACCGTCAGCACACCGTGCTCGTCGTTGGCGGCAACGTACTCCAGCGCGCCATCGGCATCGCGCGGCCACACGTGCGGCAGGCCGGAATCGACCGCGACCGACTTCAGCCCCACATCGCACACCGCCACGCCGGCGCGCGCCGCGCTCATCACGGTGGCTGCCACGAACAGGGAATGCAGCGGCCGCAGCGCGCCCTCCCATTCGAGCGAGCCGTAATGGCCGTCGAGAAACAGGTACGAGCCCGGCTGGATCTCGGTGTAGACGCCGCTCTCCAGGTCGAATTCGGCGGTGCCGGTGCCGCCGCCGGTCACCACCGGGCAGCGCAGCCCGCGCCGCTCCAGCGCGCGCAGGTAGCCGGCGGTGGCTTCGGCCGCGCGCTGCGCGGCTTCGCGCCGCTGCGCCCAGGCCTCGATATGCTGGATGCCGCCGTGATAGCCCTGCAGGCCGCCGAAATCCAGTGCGGCTTCGGCGCCGATCGCATCGACCAGCGCCAGCAAGGCCTCGTCGCTGTCCACGCCGCAGCGGCCCTGCCCCACGTCCACCTCCGGCAACACCGCAATGCGCACGCCGGCGCGCGCCGCGGCGGCGCCGACCTGGCTGACCTGGCGCGCATCGTCCACGCAGATCGACAAGCGCGTGTGGCGCGCCAGTTCGGCGGCCATTGCGGCCTTGTCGGCGCCGACGAATTCATTGCTCAGGTGGATGCTGCCGATGCCGGCGGCGGCAAAGGGATACGCCTCGGACAGCTTCTGGCAGCAGATGCCGACCGCGCCCGCATCGACCTGCCGCTGCGCGATCGCCACGGACTTGTGCGCCTTGGCATGCGGGCGCAGCGCTACGCCGGCGCGTTCGGCAAGTTCCGCCATGCGCGCCAGGTTGGCTTCAAAGGCATCGAGTTCGATCAGCAGCGCAGGCGTGGGCAACGCTGACAACGATTGGCCGACCGCCGCGTGCGGCGGCCGGAGAACGCTGGCTTCATGCATGGTATGGGGCCCGGTTGCGGCAGTGCTTGCCGTGGGCCCCTCACGATAACACCGGCGTGCCCCTTGCGCACAGGCTTGCGCGCGCAAAACGCGCTAGCGGCGCGTGGCCAGCAGGCGATAGCCGCGTCCGCAGTGTTCCGCGGCAGCGGCGCGGGCCACATCGGCATCATCGAACAGGCCGGCCTGCGCGATCGACCTCACCATCACCGCCTCGCCGCGCTCGTTAGCGAGGAAACGACCGTCCCAGCCTTGCACGATGTACAGCACGTCGCCGGCCGGGGAACCGACCTGCCGGCGCTGGCCGGTGGACTGGCCGACCCGCTGCTGACCCTGATCCTGATCCTCGCCACGCGCTGCGCGGCCGGCACGCTCGCCGATTTCGCCATTGCCGCCGCTACCGCCGCTGCTGCCGGGCCGCACCATCTGGATGTTATTGCGCACTTCACTGACGCCGAGCACATCCTCGGCCATTTGCTCGATGCGGAACTTGGCGTCGCGGTCCCGGACGGTGCCGGCCAGCGTGACGATGCCCGAGCCGACGTCGACGGTGACATCCGAGACATCGTCATCGGCGTGGGCGAGCCGTTCGCACAGGTCATCGCGAATGCGGGCGTCGGTGCGCTGGTAGCCCTTGGGCATGCGGCGCGACCCCGCTTGCGCGGCCCAGCGCGAAGGGCGCGTGGGGCGCTCGTCATCTTCATCCTCGAGGCCATAGCGGGCCTCGCCATAGCCATACGGCGAGCCGCCAGTGTCGCCGCTGCGCCAGTGGCGTGCCTGGCGGGTATCGTCGGGCTCATCGTAGCCGCGGTGGCGCCAGGTTCCCCGGATTTCCGACGGTGGATAGTCTTTCATGGATTGCCTCCGATCTGACGTCCTAGCCTGATATCGGTAGCACAAAACATGCCCTTGCGCCGGTGCTGGCCGCGTGGCGCTCCGGCAGCGCCGCGGGACGCAGTTTTTACACGATGCGCAACAACGTCATGCGCTTCGTCCATCCCCGGCGGGCCGGTCGAGGTACTGGCCGACGATGCGCACCAGCAACGGCAGCTTGCCGGTAAAGAAATGATCGGCGCCCGGCACCACCACCACCGGCAGCGCCTGCGGTCGGGCCCAGTCGAACAGCGCCGACAATTCCGCGCGCTCGTCGCGCTCGCCATGCACCACCAGGCAGTCGGCCGGCACTGCCGGCGTGTCATAGCTGCGATGGGCCTTGACCGTGCCATACGGCAGGCCGGCCAGCACGAGGTGACGGACCGGCACGCCCTGCGCCGCCAGCGTGGCGGCCACCTGCGCCATCACGAACGCCCCGAAAGAAAAGCCCGCCAGCGCCAGCGGCAGGCCGGGGTGGTCGTCGCGCAACTGCGCCACCACGGCCAGCATGTCGCCGGTCTCGCCGTGGCCCTGGTCGTGCTCGCCGCCCGAGCCCGCCACGCCGCGGAAGTTGGGCCGCACAGTCAGGAAGCCGCGCGCCAGCAGCGCCTTGGCCAACTGGTGCGGCACCTTATGCGTGGCCGCGCCGCCCAGCAGCGGGTGCGGATGCGACACCACCGCGATCCCGCGCGGCGTGCCGGCGGGACGGTCGACCAGCATCTCGATCGGCCCGGCGGCGCCAGCCAGGTGCGCCGTTTCCGTGGCAGACGGTACTCCCATGAATGCTCCTTGCAATGTCGGGCGAGCCGATTGCCGGCCCGCGAAAGCCGTGATGGTAATGCGATTGTGACGAACATGCCGCCCGCGCTGTTTCCTCGCACGGCCACGCACGGCCGCGCACTACACCGATGCGCAAAATTCTGCCCGCCGGTGCCCCATGCGCCGCCTGTGCGGGACGTGTGACCTGAACGCTTTCGTATAATGCCCTGAGCCGTGGCGGCTCCGAAAATGGTCCCGCCGCGATCGGTCAGCACGACCCGTGCCACGCATTGCCCGCTTGCGGCTTCGCCCGCAGGCCTTTCTCGTGGCTGACCCAAATTCGCCGAAGCGGATGGACTGTACGCAGCCATCCCTTCCCGTGTTCATCGCCGGTGTCCCGGCCGTTCCGCAGCGGAATCGCGATGCAGCGCCATGTGGCCCTGCCCGCACCGTGCCTTGCCATTTCCATCCGCCGCCGGAGCGCCGCAAGCCGTCACCATCCGACGAGAATCCGCCATGAGCAAAGCTTCACGGCTCGCACTGGGCCTTGCGCTCGCTGCGCTATGCCACCTGATGCCGGTCACCCTGCCCGCCGTCCATGCCGCAGGGACCGCATCGGAAGCCGAGGCCGCCGCACAAGCGCCCGCGCTGACCCACGCCGAAGCCAACGCCGAACTCAAGCGCCTGCAGACCGAGCAGGACAGCGTCAAGCAGCAGGCCTCCGACCCCGACGGCAATACCAAGCTGCATGACCTGCAAGAGACGCTGCGGCGGCTGGATGCCGACGCCGACAAGCTCGGCGCCGCCCTGAAGCCGCAGCGCGAGCAGTTGCAGGCACAGCTCGACGTGCTCGGTCCGCCACCGGTCGACGGCACCACCAGGGAAGCTCCCGCGGTGATGAAGCAGCGCGCCGAGCTGAACACGCGCCGCACGCAGCTCGACGCGCATCTCAAGCAGGCTGCCGAGAGCAAGGAGAACATCGCCAACCTGAGCGAGCAACTGGCCCGGCTGGAGCGCGGCCACCTGAAAGACCAGCTCGCGCTGCGCTCGGAAAGCATCCTCAACCCGCAGTTCTGGCAGCCGCTGTTCAGCCCGCCGCCGGAAGACCAGGCGCGGCTGGACGGCTTCCGCGACCAGGTGGAGCCGATGCTGCAGCTGGCGTGGCAGCCGTCGCAACGCGCGGCCACGGTGGCCCTGCTGCTGCTCGCGCTGGCGGTATGGACGCTGGGGCGGCGCCTTGCCGAGCGCGCGCTGGCGTGGTTCTGCCTGACCCGGCTGCCCGAGACGCGCCTGCGCCGCAGCGCGCTGGCGCTGGCGACCACGCTGGCAACGGTCTGCACCACAGGTCTCGCGGTGCAGCTGGTCTACCACGCCTTCGCGCGCAACTATGAATTGCCGCCCGACGGGATGGCGCTCTACGCGCAGCTGGTCAAGCTGACGATGACCAGCGCGCTGATCGTCGGGCTGGGGCGCGCACTGCTGTGCACGCGCCACCCCAGCTGGCGCCTGCCTGCGCTGGCCGATCCGGTCGCGCTGGCGATGAAGCCCTTCCCCGCCGTGCTGGCTGGCCTGTTGCTGCTGGCCGGCACGCTCGAGCAGATCAACCGCATCGCCGACACCAGCCTGCAGGTCACGCTGCTGGGCCGCGGGCTGGTGTCGCTGGTGGTGGTGCTGACCATCGGCGCGGCGCTGCTGCGCGCCAACCGCGTGCGCAACGAACTCGCCGCCGCGGGCGAACGCCCGGAGGCGCGCGCCACGCTGGCCGGCATGATCCACGCCGCCGTGACCGTGCTGGTGATCGTGTCGATGGTCGCGCTGCTGGCCGGCTATATCAGCTTCGCGCGCTTCCTGACCTATGAGCTGGTCTGGTTCGACATCGTGCTGTGCAGCCTGTACCTGCTGACGCAGGTCACGCGCGATGTCTGCGAGGCCGTACTGTCGACCAACCACGCCAGCGGCCGCGTCATCAAGCAGCTGTTCGGCGTGGACGATTCGCATCTGGAGCAGGCCTCGACCGTCCTGTCGGGCATCGGCGCCAGCGTGCTGCTGCTGGTGGCAGTGGTGGCGCTGCTGACCGGCGGCTTCGGCACCACGCCGGCGGACCTGCTCAACAGCCTGCTGATGGTGCTGGGCGGCGAGAAGCTGCGCAGCCTGAACATCATGCCGGAGCGAATCCTGAATGCGGTGCTGGCGCTCGGCGTGGGCATCTGGCTGCTGCGTTCGGTGCGGCGCTGGCTCGATGCGGAACTGCTGCCCAAGGTGTGCAGCGAGCCGGGGCTGCGCGCATCGCTGATCACGCTGTTCAGCAATGTCGGCTATGTGCTGCTGGTGCTGCTGACGCTGTCGCTGCTGGGCGTGCGCTGGGACAACCTGGCGTGGATCGTCAGCGCGCTGTCGGTGGGCATCGGCTTTGGCCTGCAGGAGATCGTGAAAAACTTTGTCTCGGGCCTGATCCTGCTGACCGAGCGCCCGGTCAAGGTAGGCGACATGGTCAGCCTGGCCGGCGTGGAGGGCGACATCCGCCGCATCAATGTGCGCGCGACCGAGATCCAGCTGGGCGACCGCTCGACTGTGATCGTGCCCAACTCGCAGCTGATCTCGCAGAACGTGCGCAACGTGACCATGAGCAACAGCACGCAGGGCGTGGCATCGCTGCAGCTGACATTCCCGCTCAATACCGATCCGGAACAGCTGCGCGACCTGCTGCTCGATGTCTACAAGGAAAACGAGTCCATCCTGGACGTGCCGGCGCCGTCGGTCATGTTCAGCCAGCTCGCTTCCAACGGCATCACGCTGTCGGTGACGGGCTACGTCGGCAGCCCGCGCATCGCCGCGGCCACGCGCAGCGACCTGTTGTTCGAGATCCTCAAGCGGCTGCGCGCCGAGGACATCGCACTGACCGAACCGCAATCGCTGCGGCTGGAAAACCTGCCGCCGTTCGGCGAAGCATCGCAACGCGCATACGCGGCGGGGTAAGTCCGCCGACCGCTCCGCCCGGTGGTCCGCGCTCAAGACATCGGTACGCCCGCCCTGCGCGAGCCCGGGCGGACTGGCCCAAATCCCCGGGGTGGATTCCGGACAGGGTGGGTGACAGGGGCCGTATTACGGCCTGTTAAAAACCGGTCCCTGAAAAAAGCCCCGTTACAAAGCTAACAAGTCGGCCTTCGCGGCGAAACACCTTGCCGGGCAGTTTGCATCCATCATTCAGGAACACAAGCTGCATCACAAGGAGTCCGACATGCGCCCCTCCACCCGAATCGTCGCCGCGGCCGCCCTGGCCGTGGCGCTGGTAGCCGCCGGCCCCGCGTCCGCGCACGGCCGCCACCATGGCGGCGGGTCGAATGCCGGCGCGGTCCTTGCCGTCGGCGCGCTGGTCGGCCTGGCGTTCGGCGCGGCGCTGGCCTCGGCGCCGGTAGTGGCCGCACCGGTGGCGGTGGCGCCGCCGGTCACCTATGCCCCCGCGCCGGTCTCGTACGCGGCGCCGGCGGTGCCACCGGGCTATTGCTACAGCGACTACGACCGCGCGTACGTGCCGTGCGGCCCGCAGCCGTCCGGCTACTACCGGCAACAGCCTTACTACGGCTACTGATCATGCCGGTCGATCGCGAATACTTCAGCCGGCTGTACGGCCGGCAGGACGACCCCTGGGGCATCGGCACGCGCTGGTACGAGGCACGCAAGCGCGCGCTGCTGATGGCCACGCTGCCGCGCGAACGCTTCGCACGCGTGTTCGAGCCCGGCTGCGGCGGCGGGCATCTTACCGTCGAACTGGCGCCGCGCTGCGATGCGCTGGTGGCAATGGAGCTTGCCGACAGCGCTGCCGGGCAGGCGCGGCAACGCGTGGCGGAGTTTGCCCACGTACAGGTGCTGACGGGTGAGCTGCCGCAGCATTGGCCCGAGGGATCGTTTGACCTGATCGTGTTTTCAGAATTGGGGTACTACTTCCCGAAGTCCGACTGGCACGAGGTCGCGGCGCTGGCGGCGGGTGCGTTGAGCGATGACGGCGTCATTGTCGCCTGCCATTTCCGGCATTTGTTCGCCGAGCAGCAGATCACGGCGCAGGCGGTGCATGATGCGATTGGTGCGCAGCATGGGCTGTATCGGCATATTCATCACCAGGAGCCGGATTTCACGATGGATTTGTGGTCCCGGCAGTTGGAGATGAGGTTGGCTTGAGGGGGGATGGGGCCTACTGCTGGCGTCAACGCGGGGACGCCTGCGGCTGCGCTGCGCGCCGGCAGTATCGCAGGTCAGGGGCCTGGGCTCGGGGGCCTGTCAGAAATTTTGTGTTTAGGGCATAACATGTCGCCAAGCCCAGCAAACCAACTAGGACCCGCGCGCAGCGCAGCCGCAGGCGTTCCTACCACGCCGCCCGCAGCAGGGGCCACTCAACAGCTCTGGGCTCGTTCAACATCCGAGTCAATCCCAAACCACCGTGGCGCACCAAGGCGTCAGGCAGTCCTGCCCTGCAACGAAGCAAAGCCCCGTACGAAAGCCCCAGCCCACTACGATAAGAGTGGCCGCCCGCAGGGCCGTAAACGCGCTTTCTGGTGACTCTTTGTCGCTCGGACAAAGAGTTACCCGCCCTTTAGGGCGGAACAGGGCATATCAAGCACCGCCAGATGCCAGCCGCAGCATAACCAAAAAAAAACGCCCCACACGCAACCAGCGCACAGGGCGTCCCACTACCTAAAACCTAAACACAAACAAAACCTTAAACCGGCACATCCCTAGTAGGATCCGGCTTCCGATCATCAAACCACCGATACAAAGTCGGCACCATCACCAGCGTCAGCAGCGTCGACGTAATCAACCCGCCGATCACCACCACCGCCAGCGGCCGCTGCACTTCCGAGCCAGGCCCGGTAGAGAACAAGAACGGCACCAACCCCAACATCGCAATGGTCGCAGTCATCATCACCGGTCGGAACCGCTGCGTCGCCCCCTGCACCACCGCCTCATCAAGCGACAAGCCCGAATCGCGCAGCGAACGGATATACGACACCAGCACCACCCCGTTCAGCACGGCCATGCCCCACAGCGCGATAAAGCCCACCGACGCCGGCACCGACAGGTATTCCCCGGTGACGAACAGCCCGATGATGCCGCCGATCGATGCGAACGGCAGCACCGTGATGATCAGCGTGGCAAAGCGCAGCGAGTTGAACAGCAGGAACAGCAGGAAGAAGATCGCAGCGATGGTCACCGGCACGATGATCTTCAGGTGGCCCATGGCGCGTTCCATGTTCTGGAACTGGCCGCCCCACTCCAGGTAGTAGCCCTCCGGCAGCTTGACCTTGGACGCGGTGGCCTGCTGCAGCTCGGCGACGAAGCCTCCGAGGTCGCGATCCTTCACGTTGATCATCACCACGACGCGGCGCTTGGCCATTTCGCGGCTGATCTGCGCCGGGCCGTCGTTGACTTCGATCCTGGCCACGCTCTGCAGCGGCACCTGCGTGCCGTCCGGCGCGTTCACCAGCAGCTGCCGGATCGACTGCACGTTGTTGCGGAAGTCATCCGGCAGGCGCACGGCGGCGGCAAAGCGGCGTTCGCCTTCGAAGATGTCCGTGGCGCGCTTGCCGCCGATCGAAATCTCGATCACGTCATGGATGTCCGACACGTTCAGCCCGTAGCGCGCAATCGCCTGGCGGTCGATTTCGATCGACAAGTATTGCTGGCCCGAGACACGCTCGATACGGATGTCCTGCGAGCCCTGGATGCCCCCGGCCACGCGCGAGATCTCACCCGCGAGTTCACGCAGCTTGTCGAGGTCGTCGCCGAACACCTTCACCGCCACGTCCGAACGCACGCCGCTCACCATTTCGTCGACGCGGTCCGAGATCGGCTGCGCCATCACGATCTGCACGCCGGGGATGGCCTTGAGCTTCTCGCGAATGGCGTTGGCGATATCGTCCTGGGTCCACCCGTCGGGCCACTGGTCGCGATCCTTCAGGCTGGCGATCGGGGTCGATTCGTTCTGGCCCTGCGGGTCGGCCGGGCTTTCGCCGCGGCCCACGCCGGACACCACCGACTTGACGCCGGGCACGCCCAGCACCAGCCTGTTGGCTTCCTTTTCCAGCTTGATCGACTCTTCCAGCGAGATGTTCGGCACGCGGTCGATCGCGGGAACGATCGAGCCTTCCTTCATCTCCGGAATGAACGACGTACCGAGCAGCGGCACGATCAGCAGCGTCGCGACGAACGCGCCCACTGCGCTGAGCACGGTCTTGCGGCTGTTGCCCAGCGCCCAGTGCAGCATGCGCAGGTAGTGGCGCTTCATGAATGCAATCACGCGCGTGTCATGCTCGGCGCCGCCCTTGAGCAGGTACGAGGACAGCACCGGCGACAGCGTCAGCGACAGGATCAGCGAGATCGCCAGCGCGATCGAGATGGTGAACGCCAGCGGCGCGAACATCTTGCCTTCCATGCCGGACAGGGTCATCAGCGGCAGGAACACCAGGATGATGATGCCCACGCCGACGATCACCGGCGTGGCCACTTCCTGCACGGCCTTGACCAGGATCTCGGTCTTGGTGAGGCCCGGCTCCTTGTGCCCCAATCGCTCGAACGCGTTCTCGACCACCACCACCGAGCCGTCGACCATCAGGCCGATGGCAATTGCCAGGCCCCCTAATGACATCAGGTTGGCCGACAGCCCCACGTGGTTCATCACCATGAACGTCAGCAATGGCGTCAGCACCAGCGTGGCCAGCACGATCACCGACGAACGCACGTCGCCCAGGAACAGGAACAGCACGATCACCACCAGCACCACGCCTTCGAGCAGCACCTTGGTCACCGTCCACAACGCGGCATCGACCAGCTCGCTGCGGTCGTAGTACGGCACGATCTGCAGCTTGCCGGGCAGCATGCCGCGTTCGTTGATCTCCGCTACGCGTGCCTTCACGCGGCTGACCACTTCCTTGGCATTGCCGCCGCGCATCATCATGACGATGCCGCCGACGGCCTCGGTCTGGCCGTTCTTGACCAGCGCGCCCTGCCGCACCTCATGGCCGATGGAGACGTTGGCCACGTCGCGCAGGTAGACCGGCGTACCGTTGACTTCCTTCAGCACGATGCTGCCGAGGTCCTCCACGCCCTTGGCCAGGCCGACGCCGCGGATCAGGTACTGCTCGGCGTAGTGCGGCAGCACGCCGCCGCCGGAGTTGGCGTTGTTGCGCGCCAGCGCCTGGTAGACCTGCTGGATCGACACGTCGTAATGGCGCATGCGCTCCGGGTTGACCAGCGCCTGGTACTGCCGCACGTAGCCGCCCTGCGAGTTGATCTCGGCCACGCCGGGGATCGAGCGCAGCAGCGGGCGCACCACCCAGTCCTGGGCGATGCGGCGCTCGGCCAGCTCTTCCTGCGTCAGTTCGCGGTTGCCGTCGTCGGCGCGGTCCAGCGTGTACTGGTAGACCTCGCCCAGGCCGGTCGAGACCGGGCCCAGCACCGGCGACACGCCTTCCGGCATGCGTCCGCCCACTTCGATCAGGCGCTCCATCACCAGCTGGCGTGCAAAGTACACGTCGGTGGCGTCGGTAAAGACCAGCGTGATCAGCGACAGGCCCGCCTTGTTCAGCGAGCGCATCTCTTCCAGGCCGGGCAGGCCCGTCATCGCCATTTCCACCGGCACGGTGACAAAGCGCTCGACTTCCTCGGGCGAGCGGCCCGCGGCTTCGGTCGCGATCTGCACCTGCACGTTGGTCACATCGGGGAAGGCGTCCACCGACAGCTTGGTGGCAGCGCGCAGGCCGAAGAAGAACAGCACCACGGCCAGCACGCAAACCACCAGCCGCTGCTTGATGGCGGCTTCGACTAGGGATTTCATCATGTCCGATTACCCTTGCTCGATGCGCTTGCGCTCGTTGTCCAGGTGGAACGCGCCATCGACCACGATGCGGTCGCCGGCCTTCACGCCGTTCTGCACCACGCGCATGCCGTCGCTCTCGGCGCCCAGCTTGACCTTGGTCAGGCGGAACTTGTTGCCCGGCATCTCGACATAGACCAGCTCGTCGTTGCCGTCACGCACCACCGAGGCCGCGGGAATCACCAGCTGGTCCTGCGGCTTGCCGGCGATCAGCATGCTGGCGAGCATGGCCGGCTTCAGGCGCCCTTCGCGGTTCTCGAGTTCGGTGCGGACCAGCACCGTGCGCGACTGCGGGTTGACCGTGCGGCCCACGTAGATCAGCTTGCCGGTGATGGTGTTGCCGCCCTTGCCGTTGGCCAGCGACGGCACCTCGATCTCAACGCTCTGCCCTTCGGCTACCTGCGCGGCCTGTTGCTCGGGCACCTCGGCCACGACCCACACGCGCGACAGGTCGGCCACGGTGTAGAGCGCGTCGGCCGGCTGCACCACCTGGCCCTGCGCCACGTTGCGCTCGACCACGGTGCCGCTGATGCTGGAATACACCGGCGAATGCGAGTTGATGCTGCCGTTCCTGGCCAGCTCGGCGATCGAGCCTTGCGACATGCCCAGCACGCGCAGCTGGTCGCGGTAGGCGCGCATCTCGGCGGAGGCGATCGCCAGCTCGCTCTCGCGGCGCTGCAGCTCGCCGCGGCCGATCACGTCGGCGGCAAACAGCTGGCGCGCGCGCTCGGCGTTGCGCACCTGCAGCTCGTGCTGCGCCTCGCTCTTCAGGAACGACATCTGCGCCGCGCCCAGCTCGCTGCTGTGCAGGCGCGCCAGCACCTGGCCGGCCTTCACTTCCTGGCCCAGCGTGGCATACAGGTCGGTGACGCGGCCGGTCACGCTGGCGCCGATGCGCGATACGCGCTGCTCGTCGAAGTCGATGCGGCCGGCCACGCGCAGCATCTCGCTGAACGGGGAGGTGCTCACCGGCGCCACTTTCAGCGACTGCTGCAGGTTGCCTTCCGGCTGGATCACGCCGGGCGGCAGCTTGGGCGCCTCGGCAACGGGTTCAGGCTTGTCGGAACAGGCCGCCAGGCTGAACGTCAGGACGGCGGCGGCCGTCAGCGAAAGCAGGAAATTGGGACGCATGGTTATTTCTGTTCGATGGTGGAGGTCGGCGGCAGGCCCGGCGCGGCGGTGGCGCCGGGGGCGGTCGACAAGAGCTTTTCGATCTGGATGGCGGCCAGCTGCTGCTCGTACTGGGCGGCGATCAGCTCGTTGCGCGCGCTGCGCAGCACGCGCTGGGCATCGATGAAGTCCAGGATGCCGCGCTCGCCGAAGCGATA
Source organism: Cupriavidus sp. L7L (assembly GCF_004353535.1). Classification (NCBI taxonomy): domain Bacteria; kingdom Pseudomonadati; phylum Pseudomonadota; class Betaproteobacteria; order Burkholderiales; family Burkholderiaceae; genus Cupriavidus; species Cupriavidus sp. L7L. Next base: position 112,404 of record NZ_SMNY01000010.1, on the reverse strand, counting down.
GGCGGACTCGGCCACGCCCAGCGCCGACTCGGCCTCGCGCACGATGCCGGACTCCAGCGCGGTCACCTGCGCCTGCGTGATCTCGTACTGGCGGTAGGCCGATTCCAGTTCCTGCGTCAGCTCGAACTCGCGCATTTCCAGCGCGCTCTGCGCCTGCGTCGCCTGCGCGGTGGCCTCGCCCACGGGACCGCGGCGGCGGTCCCACAGCGGGATGGTCATGACCAGGCCGATCTGCGAGACGTTGTTGTCGGGCTGGCGGTCGGTGCTGGCGCGCACCGCCACTTCCGGCCAGCGCAGCGAGCGCTGGTAGTCGACGCCCAGGCGGGCGCGCTCCAGCTCCGTGCGGCGCTGGACCAGCTCGGCATTGCTCGCGGCCATGGTGTCGCGCAGCACCGGCAGCGGCGGCACGTCCGGCGACTGTCCCAGCGTGCCGTCCAGCGAGAACTGGCCCGGCATGGCGCCGCCGACCTGCTGGCGCAGCGCGGCCTTGGCCTGGTTCACGCGCAGCTCGGCGGTCTGCTGGCTCTTCTGCGAGGCCAGCAGCTCGGTCTCGGCCTTGATCAGTTCATAGCGCGGCGCTTCGCCAACCTCCACGCGCAGGCGTGCGCGCGAATGGATCTGCCGCATCATCGCCAGGTCTTCTTCCGCGGCATGCAGCTCGCTTTCGCGGCGCAGCACGTCGTAGTAAGAGGTCTTGACGCGCGCGGCGAGGTCGGCGCGGAAACCCTGGCGGGCCGCCTGCGACGACTCCAGGCCGCGCGAGGCCATGGCCTCGCGCAAGCTGCGCTGGTGCGGGTAGTCCAGCTTCTGCACCACGGCGTAGCTGGGCGCATTGCCGCTGGTCACGCCGGGCTGCTTGCCGGACAGCCGGCCGTACATCACCTCGACCTGCGGATTGGGATAGGCGCGCGCGCTGCTGATGGCGGCGCTGGCAGCATCGACATTGGCCTCGGCCGCGGCGACGCCCTTGTTGGTTGACTGCGCCATGTCGAGCAGCTGCGGCAGCGAGAAAGCGGGTCCGGCCGCGGTACCCGCGGGGCGTGCGGATGCCGCCTTGGGCACGGCCGTGGACGCAAGCAGCTCGGCGCCGGGAGTGAGTGCCGGGGCGGCGGAAATCTTCGCGGAAGGCTTGGAGAGCGGTGCGGCCGGGGCGGCGGGCGTGGTGCCCGCTGCCCCCGCGGCCTTCGCCGGGGCGGCGCCCTGCTCACCGGCATAGGCCTGGGCAGCGGCGAACGCGAGCAGCGAAAGCGACGCGATCAGGGTCAGCTTGGTTGTTGTCATGAGTCCGGAATGCAAGCAATACGACGCCTGCGCCATGCCGCCGCGCGCCCCGGCGCGAATCACGGCTGGGAATCACGGCGGGACGGACCACGGCAGCGGCTTACCCGCGCGCGGTAGCGGCGGGCAGGCTGGCGTTATCAGGCAAGGGGGCGCGGCCCGCGGCACGGCAGCTGCGGAGGCAGCGCGTGCGCGCGGGGGAGCGGCAAGGCGTGGAACGCCCGGCGCTCAGGAGCGGGTTATTGGCGGCCGGAAGAAGGCCGAAGGCGGCGGTTCGGCGCGGCCTGGGGGATATTGCGCGACATCCCCGGCGGGCAGCAGCAGCTTCACCGGGGGCAAGGCAATGAGGGCACTGGATTCTTCGATTTCGTCCAGCAGGTCCAGCGGGTCGAGCAGGTCGGCCGACCAGATATTGCAATACCCGGGCGGCGGGTCCTCGCAGATGTCGTCGTCATGCAGCCCATCGTCGCCGGGCACGATGACGCGACCCATGTCGTCCACCGACTGCAGCGCGGCCAGTTCGGTACTGGCCTGGACCTGCGGCTGCACCGACGTGCGCGCGTCCGCCACCGCTCCAAAGGAGAGCAGTGACAGGCACATGGCAGTCAGCAGCAGGAACAACAATCGCATGGGTCGGGGGCTTGGAGCACGGGGCGGAAGCGCCCTTTCGGACGGGCACCGGCCGTGCTGCGGGACAGCATTGTAACGTAACGATTACGATTGACAGAGAATCGTTACGTTCGTTCCGCAATGCAGCGAAAAGATGCATATCAATAGCGCGATTTTACCAGCAGATCGTTGAAAAGCCCGGGATAACCCTGAGCCAGGGTTTCGGACAGCCGCGGGTCTCAGAAGACCGGGCGGCCCTACACCACCCTGAACCCGTGGGTCCCGTCGCGCTCCAGTTGCGCGATCAGCCCGAACTCCCAGTCCAGGTAGCCCTGCATCGCCTCGCGCGGATTGTCGGTGCCTTCATACGGCCGGCGATAGCGGTCGGTGCGCTCTGACGCCAGGTGCGTCTCGCCGGACTCCAGCGGCAGCCCGGCCGCGATCCACGCCTGCGTGCCGCCTTCCAGCACCACCACTTCCGCATCGGTCAGCCGCTGCAGGTCGGCGGCGGCAAAGCGCGCGAGCAGGCTGGAGCCGCAAGTCAGCACATAGCGCCGCGCCTGCGGGATCCGCGCCAGCGCATCGGCCAGCTGAGCGCGGATGACGAAGTACGCGCCGGGGATATGGCGCTTGACGTAGTTGGCGCTGGCGGTGAAGTCGAGCACCACGGTGCTGCCGTCCGCGTCCTCGTCTAGCCACGCGGCCAGTTCGGCGGGTGCGACCGCCGGCACCGCTGGCGGCACCGGCACGTCTGCCGCCACCGCGCCGCTCTCGCCGCGCTCGGCCGCATCGGCCGGCTCCACCACCCAGACCTCCCAGCCCATCTGCGCCAGCCATGAACCGGTCATGCCGGCGCGCACGTCGTCGTCATCGGCCAGCACGATGCGCGCGCCGCGGACGGGGGCGTTGTGGTCGGTCTCCTGCACCAGCTGTCCGCCGGGCGCATTGACGAAGCCAGGCAGGTGGCCGTCGGCGAATTCCTCCGGCGTGCGTACGTCGAAGCGGTACACGGTGCGGCCAGGCTCCTCCAGCGATGCCAACGCCCCCAGCGCGATGCGGCGCACGCCGGCGCGGTCGGCGATCTCGCGCGCGCCGCTGCGGGCGCTGTCGCGGTTGCCGCTGCTCACTTCGGCGGGCGCACGGCGGCTGGCGCCGTGGTCGAGCTGCTGGCCCGCCAGCGTCCAGCCGATGGTGCCGTTGCGCAGCGCCGCAACCGGGTTGGGAATGCCGGCGTTGACCAGCGACTGCGTGCCGATGATGCTGCGCGTGCGGCCGGCGCAGTTGACGATCACCCGCGTGCGCGGATCGGGCGCCAGCTCGCGCACGCGCAGCACCAGTTCGGCGCCGGGCACGCTGGTGGCGGTGGGAATGCTCATGGTCTGGTACTCGTCGAAGCGGCGCGCGTCGACGATCACCGCGTCGGACTTGCTGTCGATCAGAGCCTGCACTTCCTCGGCGGACAGGGAGGGCGTATGGCGTTCTGCCTCGACCACTTCGCCGAACGACTTGCTCGGCACGTTGACGTCGCGGAACACCTCACCGCCCTCGGCGATCCAGGCGGCCAGGCCGCCTTCAAGCCGGTGCACGTTGGTATAGCCCAGCGTTTGCAGCACCGCCGCGGCGCGCGGCGCCAGGTCTTCCCCGGCGTGCTCGCCGTAGACCACGATCAGCGTATCGCGGCGCGGGATGCGCGGCCACGCTTCCAGCTCAAGCTTCGACAGCGGGAAGTTGGCGGCCCACAGCGGATGCGCCTGCGCGAAGGGGTCTTCCTCGCGCACGTCGATCAGTGCGATCTCGGCGCCGGCCAGCAGGGCCTGGCGCACCTGCGCGCGAGTGAAGGTGGGGATCGCCGTGGCGGCGGCTTGCGTGGCGTGCTGGATGGTCATGACTTCCGGTCTTCGCGGGAACGGTCCCACAGGTTAGGCAGGGTCCGGTTGGAATACCCGGAGATAAAGGGCTTGCGCGTGCCGTCCTCGGCGTAGACCGAGCGGCGCACCGCGCCGATATTGGCGCCGTACACATGGATGCTGACCGAGACGCGGTCGTCATGCACGTTGTTGACGCAATGGATGTCGCCCACGGCCGGCGACACGGCTTCTACCTGTCCGGGCAGCAGCCGCACCGGCTCGCCATGCGGCACGGGGCGGCCTTCGGCGTCGAGCACGAAGGGCTGCGAGTCCTCCGCGCCGCGCAGCATGCCGATCAGGCCCCATACGGTGTGGTCGTGGATGGGCGTGCGCTGCCCCGGGCCCCAGACAAAGCTGACGATCGAGAAGCGCTCGCCGGAATCGCAATGCAGCAGGTGCTGCTGGTAGTACTCGGGGTGCGGCTCGGCCCACGCCTCGGGCAGCCAGTCGTCGCGTGCCACCAGCCGCGCCAGCAGCGCCCCGCCCTCGCGCAGGATGCGCGGCTCGTCGGGATGCTGGTCCAGCAGCGCGGCCAGGCCGGTGATGAAATCGCGCAGCGGTGCGAGCCCGCTGGCGTCGGGGGAACTGCTCATGGAATGCCTCCGGGGGTGGTTCTGTATTCGGGCCCTCTGCGGGGCGCTGCCGCTGCAAACATAACACGGCGCGGCGCCCGCGTTCATGCCAGCACTGCATGCCCCTACAGCCCCAGCTGGTGCTTGCCGGCAGCGACCAGGATCGAATCGTTCTGCGGCGTATGGATGCGGCTGCACAGCACGTCGCGATAGTGCCGCTCGAGCGGATTGTTGCGGCTCAGGCCGTGGTTGCCGGCAAGCTGCAGCGCCAGTTCCACCGCGCGAATCGCATTGCCGGTCACGGTGAACTTGAGCAGGCCGCTGTCGGCGGTGGCAGGTGGCGCATTGCCGTCGGCGCGCGCGGCGGCATCGTCGAGCAGCACCTGGTTGGTCCGCAGCAGCGCGGCGATCTCGCCGATGGATTCCTGCACGCGCGGCAGCGTCGCCAGCGGCGCGCCCAGGCTGCCGGGTGCGCGCTCGCGCACGAAGCCGCGCACCCACGACCCGGCGGCGCGCGCCACGGCGTCATAGAGGCTGCCGAGCAGCACGGTCATCCACGCCTGCTGGTCGGCATTGGCGTCGATGTCGGCCTGGCTCGCGCCCGCGGGCGCCCACGCGGCGGGCGGGCGGATATCGACGGCGTGGTCGGGCGGGATCCAGATATTGTCGAGCACGGTCTCGTGGCTGCCCGAGGCGCGCAAACCCAGGTGGTTCCAGTTCTCCACGATGCGCACCCCGGCCACGCCCGCGGCCGGCCCCGGCACCAGGAACACGCCCACGCGCGGCTGCGGCTCGTCGGTGCGTGCCCATACCGCCAGCCAGCGCAGCGCGGGGATGCCGGTGCTGTACAGCTTGCGGCCGCTCAGGCGCCAGCCATCGCCGACCTGCGTGGCGATGGTGGCGGGCAGGCCGCCGCGCGCAGGGGAGCCGAGCTCGGGCTCGACCCGCAGCGCGTTGATCAGCGCCCCGTCCTGCACCGCATCGGCAAAGACCTGCGCGCGCACCACATGCGGCCAGTGCGAATCGGGGCGCGCGATGGCGCGATGCTGCAAGTAGGTCATGGTCAGCACCAGCGCCGTGGCCGGGTCGCCACCGGCGACGGCCGCGATGATGCGGCGCGCCTGCGCCAGCCCTGCCCCGCCGCCGCCGTAGTCGCGCGGCACCACCTGCGCGATCAGGCCTTGCGCGTGCAGCTGCGCGAAATTGTCATGCGGAAAGCTGGCGGCGGCGTCGTGCGCGGCGGCGCCGGCGGCGAAGCGCGCGGACAGTTCGGCCAGAACTTCGCCAAGGCGCGCGGCGCTGGCGGGCAGGCGGCGCAGGGAAGACGTCGAAGACATGGAACGGAACTCCGGGAGGGATGGCTGGCAATGCGGGCAACTTGCTGATGCTTGAGCCGATTGCCGCGAATGCCGCATAGCGTAGCGCCGCACCCGCGTTCCGGAAACGACGCTTATTGAATATGGTCCGTCGTTTTTATTCGTTAGTCGCCGCGCGCCGCTGGCGTACTTTGTTCCCCAGTCCATACAAGGCCCGGGCGGCAAGCCGCCGCCATCACCGAATCAGGAGCGTACGAATGAGCGTCGATTTCATCGGCATGATCCAGAGCCAGAAGCAGTCCGAGATCCATCCCCCTGCGGGCCCCGCGATCGACCGCGACTATGTGCGTGCCTTTGCGCAGGCGCACGAGCAGGCCGGCTTCGACCGCATCCTGGTGCCGCACCATTCGACCGGGCCGTCGGCCACGCTGACCATTGCCTATGCCGCGAGCGTGACCGAACGGATCCATTTCATGCTGGCGCACCGGCCCGGCTTTACCGCGCCGACGCTGGCGGCGCGCCAGATCGCCACGCTCGACCAGTTCAGCGGCGGGCGCCTGGGCGTGCATTTCATCTCCGGCGGCTCCGACAGCGAACAGCAGCGCGACGGCGATTTCCTCGACCATGACCAGCGCTACGCGCGCACCGACGAGTACCTGCATATCCTGCGCCGCATCTGGACCGAGCCGCAGCCGTTCGACCATGCTGGCGAGTTCTACCGTTTCACGCAGGGCTTTTCCGAGGTCAAGCCGGCGCAGCATCCGCATGTGCCGGTCTATTTTGGCGGCGCATCGGCAGCGGCCTTGCAAGTTGCCGGCAAGCACGCCGACGTCTATGCGCTGTGGGGCGAATCGCTCGACCAGGTGCGCGAGCTGACCACCCGCGTGCGTGCGGAGGCGGCAAGGCATGGCCGCACGGTGCGCTTCTCGGTCTCGTTCCGGCCGGTGCTGGCCGAGACCGAAGAGCAGGCGTGGGCCCGCGCCGACAGCATCCTGGAACGCACCCGCGCGCTGCGCGTGCAGGCCGGCTACAGCCGTGGCGGCCCGCAGCAGAGCGAAGGCGCGCGCCGGCTGCTGGCCGCCGCCGACAAGGGCGACCGTGTCGACCAGCGCCTGTGGACCGCGATCGCGCGCGAGACCGGCGGGCGCTCCAACTCGACCGGACTGGTCGGCACGCCCGAGCAGGTGGCGCAGGCACTGCTGGCCTATTACGAACTGGGCGTGACCACCTTCCTGATCCGCGGCTTCGATCCGCTGGAAGACGCCATCGACTATGGCCGCGAGCTGATCCCGCGCGTGCGCGAGCTGGTGGCGCAGCACGATGCCGCGCACCACGCGGAGCGCCGCGCCGCCTGAACACCCACAACAAGAATCGGGGAGTCTCACCATGAGCCAGAAGCACAACGACACCGACCCGCGCCGCCGCAGCGTGCTGCGCCTTGCCAGCGCCGCAGCCATCGCGGCGCCGGCGCTGATCCTCGGCCGCCAGGCCTGGTCAGCGCCGCGCAAGCTGACCTTCGCCTGGAACCAGAACTCGTTCTGCCTGACGCCGATCGTGGTGGCGCAGGAGAAAGGCTTCTTCGAGAAGAACGGGCTGCAGGTCGACCTGATCAACTACAGCGGCTCGACCGACCAGCTGCTGGAGTCGATCGCCACCGGCAAGGCCGATGCCGCGGTGGGCATGATCCACCGCTGGCTCAAGCCGCTGGAGGCAGGTTTCGACGTCAAGATCATCGGCAGCTCGCACGGTGGCTGCGTGCGGCTGGTGGGTTCGAAGGCCGCGGGCGTGACCAGCCTGCAGCACCTGAAGGGCAAGACCGTGGGCGTCAGCGACCTGGCCGCGCCCGGCAAGCACTTCTTCACCATCCTGCTGGCCAAGAACGGCATCGACCCGGACAAGGACATCACATGGCGCCAGTATCCGGCCGACCTGCTCGGCGTGGCGGTCGACAAGGGCGAGATCCAGGCCATCGCCGACGGCGATCCCAACCTGTACCTGCTGGAGAAGCGCACCAACGGCGCCTACGTGGAACTGGCCACCAACCTGACCGGCGAATATGCGCGCAAGGTGTGCTGCGTGGTCGGCGCGCGCGGCGAACTGGTGCGCAATGACCGCCCCGCCGCCGCGTCGCTGGCACGCGCCATCGTGCAGGCCACCGACTACGTCAACGAGAACCCCAACGAGGCCGCCAGGGTGTTCGCCAAATACTCGCCGAAGATCAATCCGGACGACCTGCGCAAGCTGTACGCGACGCTGACCTACAACCACCATCCGACCGGCTCCGACCTGCGCGACGAGATCGCGTTCTACGCCGACGATTTCCGCCGCATCGGCGTGCTGAAAAAGACCACCGATGCCAATCGCCTGGCGCAGCATGTCTACGCCAACGTCCTGGGGTAAGCGATGACGACAAGCCAACCTGCATTCGATGCGCGGCTGGCGCGCCAGCCGGCCGCCGCGGCTTCCGAAGTGCCCGCGCAGGATGCTGCCCCGGCACGCATCTGGCCCGTGGGGCTGCTCGCGGCGCTGGCATGGGCCGCCTTCGGCGCGCTGACGTGGCGCTGGCCCAACCACGTAGTGGGCTTCAGCGACTGGGCCTATACCGAGGAGCTCGGCCTGGCCGCGCTGGCGGCGGCCGCGCTGCTGGCGCTGCTCGCCTTGGGCGGCCAGCACGTGCGCGCGCTGCAACGGCCGCTGGCTGCGCTGCGGACCGCGGGCCCGTGGCTGGTGGCGGTGCCGGCGGTGCTGTCCGCATGGGAGATCCTGACCGCCAAGACCGCGATCCTGCCGACGCCCTTCTTCGCGCCGCCGCAGGCGCTGATCGAGGTCTACGCCGATGACTGGCGCCGGCTCGGCGACAGCGTGCTCAACACGCTCAAGCTGCTGGGGCTGGGCGTGGCGTACGGCGGGCTGGTGGGCTTCCTGGTGGGCGTGTCGATCGGCTGGTCGCGGCGCATCGGCTACTGGGTGCATCCGGTGCTGCGCGTGCTGGGGCCGCTGCCTTCGACCGCGCTGCTGCCGCTGACGTTTTACTTCTTCCCGTCGAGCTATTCGGCGGCCGTGTTCCTGATCGCGCTGGCGACCGCCTTCCCGGTGGCCGTGCTGACGTGGTCGGGCGTCGCCGGCGTCAACAAGAGCTACTACGACGTGGCGCGCACGCTGGGCGCGTCCGGCTGGTTCCTGGTGCTGCGCGTGGCGATTCCGGCGGCGCTGCCGCAGGTGTTTGTCGGGCTGTTCATGGGACTGGGCGCGTCGTTCTCGGTGCTGGTGACGGCCGAGATGATGGGCGTGAAATCGGGGCTGGGGTGGTACCTGACCTGGGCGCAGGGCTGGGCCTCGTACGTGAATATGTATGCGGCGCTGATCGTGATGGCGTTGCTGTTTTCGGGGGTGATTACGTTGTTGTTCGTGGCGCGGGACCGGGTGTTGTCGTGGCAGAAGGGGACGGTGAAATGGTGAGCGTGGTCGAGCGGTTGAAAGCATCGAGATCTCACGTACGCCCGCAGAAGGCTCCCCTCTCCCGCGAGCGGGAGAGGGGAGTTAACGCGGCGGCGGGTGATGACTCGAACGTACTGACTGGGGCTCGCATCGATATCCGGCAGGTCAGCCACTGGTTCGGCCACGGCAACGAGCGCCTGCAGGTCCTCGACGACGTCGGCCTCAACGTCGCGCCCGGCGAGTTCGTCGCGCTGCTCGGCCCCAGCGGCTGCGGCAAGTCCACGCTGCTGCGCCTGGTCGCCGGCCTGGACCAGCCCACGTCGGGCGAGATTCTGCAGGACGGCACGCCCATCACCGAGCCGGACCCGTCGCGCATCGTGGTGTTCCAGGACCCCACGCTGTACCCGTGGCGCCGTGTCTGGGACAACGTCGCGCTCGGCTTGCAGGCGCAGGGTATCCTCGCGCAGCAGCGCCATCGCGTCGACGACGCGCTGCGCCGCGTCGGGCTGGAGTCGTTCGCGCGGGCCTTTCCGCACCAGCTCTCCGGCGGCATGGCGCAGCGCGTGGCGCTGGCGCGTGCGCTGGTCAACGATCCGCGCCTGCTGGTGCTGGACGAGCCGCTGGGCAAGCTCGATTCGCTGACGCGGCTGGCGATGCAGAGCGACCTGGTCGAACTGTGGCAGCGCTCGCGCTTCTCGGCGCTGCTGGTCACGCACGACGTGGAAGAGGCGCTGTTCCTGGCGCAGCGCGTGATCGTGTTCAGCCAGCGGCCAGCGCGCATCGCGGCGGAGCTGAAGCTCGACCTGCCCTACCCGCGCCATCGCGGCGACCCGCGCCTGACCGAACTGCGGCACGAAGCGCTGCGCCACCTGGGACTGGACGCGAGCTGGTAATGGCCCTTCGCAGCACCGGGCGAGCCGCGCCATGAGCGGCCCGCCGCCCCAGGCGTGGCTGAACGCACTGCTTGTCCTGATTGAGAAATGCCAGCTGGGCCTGTTGTGGCTGTGGCATGCGCTGGGCCTGACCGGCACCAGCCATGGCCAGCCGGCCTGGCCGTGGGCGCGGCGGATTGCCGGCGAAACGCTGCTGATCGACCTTGCCCTGGCACGGCAGGTCGGCTTCAGCCTGTGCGCGCTCGCCTTTGCGCTGCTGGCCGTCGCCGTCGCCAGCGCCTGGCGCCGGGGCCGCCCCATGCTGCTCGCGGCAGCGCTGCTGGCCCTGCTGCTGGCGCCGTGGCCGCGGGCCGCGCTGCTGCTCGGCCCGGCCAGCCCCACCAGCTTCCACGCCAGCCCTACCGGTTTTGCGGCCGACGCCATCGTGCTGGGGCAACGCGTCTACGCACAGCATTGCGCCGCGTGCCACGGCAATGACGGCCGCGGCGAAGGACCGCTGGCCGCCGGCCTGCCGCAATGGCCGCCGACGCTGGTCAGTCCCCTGCTCGCGCGCCGCGCCGATGGCGAGCTGTTCTGGCATGTGCTGTCCGGCATGCGCGACCGCCGCGGCCAGCCGACCATGCCGGGCTTCCGCAGCCAGCTTGCCGAGCGCGAGGCCTGGGCCGTGATCGACTACATGAAGGCGTTGTCGGCAGCCAACAGTACCGAAGGGAACTGGCCGGTGCCGCTGCGGTTGCCGGAGATGGCCATCCGCTGCGGCGACGCCGCGCCGGTGGCGCTGTCGCATTGGCGCGGCGAGCAGCGCGTGCGGCTGGTGGCGGTGGACGGGATCGCCGCTACCCTGCCCTATGAAGACCCGCGCTTCCTGACCGTGCTCGTCACACCGGACGGCCGCGTGCCGGCGCAGGTGCCGCGCTTCCGCGCCGGCTGCACGGCAGCTTCCGCCCAGGCCTGGCAGGCACTGGCGGCGATTGCCGGCCTGCCGCCGGCACGGCTGGCCGGCACCCAGCTGCTCGCCGACGGCGCGGGATGGCTGCGCGCGCGCGGCACGCCGGGCAGCACATGGTCCGATGCCGACCTCGTCTGCGTGTCCGGGCCGGCTGCCGCGACGCGGCCCCTGCCCCCCGGGATCGATGGCCTGACGGCGCTGTTGCTGCGCATGGACGCCGAGCCGGTTCGCTTCGTCAAGGGCGGTTTCATCCATTGAGCAGGGATTGTTCGCTGGCAGCGAATTCTGACTTTCCAGCCGCCGCCGCCATCGACCGCGCCCGGGACAGTACCCTCGGCTTCATGAAGGACAGCCTGGAACGCTGACATGTTGCGGTCAAGGATGGCGCCATGAGCGCCACGGGAAGTTCGCGGCCCCTGCAGGGCATCGCGCTGATGGTTGCCGCGGTGGCATGCTTCGCCGCGCTCGATACGATGACCAAGATCACCGGCGCCGCCGTGCCGGTGGTGATGGCGCTGTGGGTGCGCTACCTTGCGCAGGCGGCGCTGACCGGCGCGGTGCTGCTGCCGGCGCGCGGCCGCATCCTGCTGCGCACGCGCCGTCCATGGCTGCAGGCTACGCGCGCGGTGACGATGCTGGTGTCCAGCGCCTGCGCGTTCTTCAGCCTGCAGGTACTGCCGGTGGGCGAGTTCACCGCGGTGGTCAGCCTGACGCCGCTGGCGATCGCGCTGGCGGCCGCGACGCTGTTCGGCGAGCGCATGTCGGCGCTGCGCTGGCTCTGCCTGCTGGCCGGATTTGCCGGCGCGCTGGTGGTGATCCGGCCCGGCGCCGACGTGGAGCCGGCCATGCTGCTGCCGCTCGCGGCGGTCTGCCTCAATGCCGCCTACCAGTTGCTGACCAGCGTGCTGACCCGGACCGACGGCGCCGGCACCACGCATTTCTATACCGGCTGCATTGCCGCGGCACTGTTGTCGGCGGCGCTGCCGCTGGCGTGGACCTGGCACGTCGACGCGCTGCACTGGTGGCTGCTGGCGGGCATGGCGCTCGCCGGCTGCGCCGGGCACATGTTCCTGGTGCTGGCCTATGCGCGCGCGCCGGTCGGCGTGCTGACGCCGTATCTCTACCTCCAGATCGCCTTTGCCATGCTGGGTGGCTGGCTGGTATTTGGCTGGCTGCCCGATGCCTGGTCGCTGCTGGGCGTGGCGATGATCGCCGCCAGCGGCGTGGCCGGCACCGCGGTGGCGGCCCGCGAGCGCGCCTTGCCGGCACGGCCGGCGGCGCGGCAGGCGAGCGCGGCATAGGGTAGGGTCGCGATATAGGGTCGCGGTATAGGGTCGCGGTATAGCGTCGCGGTATAGCGTTTTAGCGTGCCGCGAGAGCCGGGCCACCGGCGCGCTCTGCGGCCACGGGCACGCCGTTCGTCACCGCTTCCAGCCATTCCAGCGAGCGCAGCCCGTCCTGCGCAACCGGCAACGGGGGCGCCGCGCGGAAGCCATCGTTGAACACCTCCAGCGAAAGCGGGCCGCGATAGCCGGCCCGCAGCACGGCACGCGTGAAACCGACCACGGGCAGGTCGCCCTGGCCAGGGAAATTGCGGTGGTGGCGGCTCCAGGTGCGCACGTCCAGCGGCATGCGCGGCGCGTCGGCAAGCTGGACAAAGAAGATCCGTCCGGCCGGCACCGCGTCGAGGCCATGCAGCGTGTCGCCGAGCGCCAGCGTATGGAAGCTGTCCAGCATCAGTCCCAGCGCGGGATGCCCGGCGCGCTGCACGATGTCCCACGCCTGCCGCCAGCGGCGCACATGGCGGCCCCAGGCCAGCGCCTCGTAGCCCAGCCGCAGGCCGCGGCGGGCCGCGGCTTCGGCCAGCGCGTGCAGGTCGGTGGCGGCGCGCGCGGCATCGTCGAGCGCCGCATCCTGCACGTTGCTGCAGACCAGCGCCAGGTGCACCCCGAGTTGCTCCATCACATCGAACTTCCGCTCGGCGCGCGCCAGCTCCGCGGCGGACAGGCCGCCCGGCATGGCCTCGAAATCGCGCAGCGGCTGGTAGAGCAGGATCTGCAGGCCGAGGTCGGCGGCCATGCGCCGGACCTCGGCGGGCGTGCCGGGGAACTGCAGCAGGTCGTCCTCGAAGATCTCCACGCCGTCGAAACCGGCGTCGGCAGCGGCTTGCAGCTTCTGCGGCAGCGATCCCGACAAGGTGACGGTAGCGATCGATTTGCGCAGCGGGACAGGAAACAGGGTCATGGCGATCAGTCGAGGTAGCGGCTTGGATTTCCCAAGGTTATGAGCCATCATTGCCCGCAACAACCGTCATTCGCGCGCACGCGTGCGACAATCGCTCCAATGCAATCATCTATCGCGCGAAGCAAGGGTTAACCATGGAAAACGAACCGCTGAACCGGCGCGACTGGATCGCCGGGCTGGAGAAGGGCCTGGCCATCCTGGAGGCCTTCGACAACGACCATCCGCGCCTGACCCCCACGCAGGCAGCCGAGCGCACCGGCCTGACGCGCACTGCCGCGCGCCGCTACCTGCTGACGCTGGAGCACCTGGGCTACACCACCAGCGACGGCACGCTGTTCAGCCTGACGCCGCGCGTGCTCAAGGTAGGCTGGTCGTATTTCGATTCGGCGCGGCTGCCGCGCACGGTGCAGCCGTTCCTGCAGCAGATCACCGCGCAGCTTGGCGAGGCCGCCTACCTGAGCGTGCTCGATGGCTGGGAGCTGGTTTTCATCGCCCGCACCAGCACCAACCGCGTGATGAGCACGGGCTTCGTGCTGGGCGCGCGGGTGCCGGCGCCGCTGGGGTCGGCGGGCGTGATGATGCTGGCGTCACGGCCGCAGGAACAGGTCAGGACCTGGCTGGAAAACGTGGTGCTGGCGCCCTACACGCCCTACACGATCCTGCAGCACGACCGGCTGCTGGAAGAAATCCGCAAGGCCGGCGCGCAGGGCTATGCGATGCTCGAGCAGCAGCTGCAGACCGGCGTGCGCGGCGTGGCGGTGCCGCTGCGCGATCGCCACGGCAAGGTGATCGCCGCGCTGTCGGTCAACATGCCGATCGGCGACGAGACCCCGCAACAGGCGCTGGACCGCGTGCTGCAGGTGCTGCAGGACACGGCGCTCCTGATCATGCGCGTGCTGTAGCGGCCTGGCCTTCCAGCGACGTCGCCAGCGCGTGCGGCCCTTGTGTCAGTTGCGCCTTCAGGAAGGCCAGGCACACGCGCATGCGCGCCGAGGCCGACGCCCGCGCGCTGGTCACGGCCCAGATGTCGGACGGATGCCGCCAGCCGGGCAGCACGCGCACCAGGTCGCCCGCCCGCACGGCGGCGGCCACGTCCCAGACCGACGCCATGATGATGCCGTAGCCCTCCAGGGCCCACTCGTGCGTCACGTCGGCAACATTCGATGCCATTGGGCCGGTGACTTTCGTGGTCTCCCAGCCGCCGTCCTGCCCCTGCAGCCGCCACACGCCGAAGGCCTGGTCGCGCTCGCGCAACAGCAGGCAGTCGTGGCGCGGCAGGTCTGACGGATGCTCCGGCATGCCGCGCCGCGCCAGGTAGGCCGGCGCCGCGCACAGCACGCGGCTGCCGGTGGCGATGCGGCTGGCGATCAGGTGCGGCTCCTGCACGTCGCCCACGCGGATATCGAGGTCGAACTGCTCGCCGATCAGGTCGACGCGGCGGTCGAGCAGTTCCAGCCATACCTCCAGCCCCGGATGCTGCTGCCGCAGCAGCGACAGCACCGGCGCCACGTGCCGCCGCCCCAGCCGCAGGCTGGTGGCGATGCGCAACTGCCCGCGCGCCTCGCCGCCGGCACCGCCGACGGCTTCCAGCATGCCATCCACGTCTTCCAGGATCTTCTGCGCCCACGCAAACGCGCTCTCGCCCTCGGCCGTGACGCTGACGCGGCGCGTGGTGCGGTGGAACAGCCTGGCGCCGAGCATGGCCTCCAGCATGGCGATGCGCTTGCTCACATGGGCCGGCGAAATGCCCGTCTCCTGGGCCGCGGCGATAAAGCTGGCGCGCCGCGCCACCGTGCAGAACAGACGCAGGTCGCGCAGGAACGGGTCATTGTTCGCGCTGGGCGCATGCTGAATTTCCATGGCAGTCGATGATGAGACGAGGGCTAAACGATAGGCTATCGGCCGTGGCCGCGCCAGCATCGCGGCCGACAGCAGACGTTACAGCAGACATGAAGGAGACATGATGAAGACCGTACTGGTGCTCAACGGACCCAACCTCAACCTGCTCGGCACGCGCGAGCCGGCCGTCTATGGCAGCGAGACGCTGGCCGATGTGGAACGCATCTGCCAGCAGGCCGCAGAACGGCTCGGGCTGCGGGCCGAGTGCCGGCAGACCAATCACGAAGGGCAGCTGATCGACTGGATCCACGAGGCGGGCAAGCTGTGCGCGAGCGGCGAGATGGCCGGCGTGGTGTTGAACGCGGGCGCGCTCACGCATACGTCGATCGCGCTGCATGATGCGATCAAGGGTGCGGCGGTGCCGGTGGTCGAGTACCACGTCTCCAACGTGCATGCGCGCGAGGCGTTCCGGCACAAGTCGTGGATTTCGCCGGTGGCGGTGGCGGTGATGGCGGGGCTGGGGGTGAAGGGGTATGGGCTGGCGGTGGCGGCGGTGGCGCAGGTGACCGGGGTGGTTGCGGAATCCGCTTCCGCCTGACCGCTGCAGGCGGCGCACGCCGCGTGTTTGCTCCCCTCTCCCGCAAGCGGGAGAGGGGAGCAAACCGGCACGGGTGGAGAAGGCCGAAAGCGATCAGAACTTATGCCTGACCCCCGCCATCACCCCCAGCCGCGTCTTGTTCCCGTACGTATTCCCGCTGTTCACAAACGCCGCCCCGCTGTTCAGCGCAATCCATTGCCCCTGCAGGTGGGTGTAGTCCACCTCCACATACACATCGGTACGCTTGCTGAAGTTGTAGTCCAGCATGCCCGCCGTGGTCAGCCGTTTGCCGCCCTGCCCCGCGTGCCGCAGCCAGTCGTACTGGAACGTGCCGATAAACGCCAGCGCCTCCGTCAGGCTGAAGCGCGTGCCGACATAGCCTACGTTGTTGCGATAGTCCGCCACGTCGAGCCGGTTGTTGGTATAGCCCAGGTAGTATTGCGACCGCGCCGCCTTCCACGTCCCGCCCAGGCCCCATACGGTCTGCTTGCTCGCCTGCGCCGCCGGCACCGCGCCGAAATAGGCCGAGGTGACGTTCTGCGTCTGCTGGTAGACCGCGCCGATTTCCAGCGGTCCCGAGCTGTACACCAGCGACCCGGCCGCGGCCGAATTGGTCTTCATGCTGCCCGGCACCTCGCCGAAGGTGTAGGCCGCCGCCACCTGCAGGCCGTTGAAGCTCTTGATGTACTTGAGCGTGTTGTCGTAGCGCAGCCCCGTATAGTTGCCGCCCTGGTAACCGACGATGGAGTTGTTGGCAAAGGCCATGGCCTCATACGACGACAGCACTTCATGCGCCAGCGTGTATTGGCGGCCGAGCGCGAGCTTGCCATAAGGACCGTCGAAGCCGACGACCGCGGTACGCCCGAACAGCCGCCCCCCCTGCTGGCTGGTCCCCGTGTCGGGCGAGAAGCCCGACTCCAGGATGAACCACGCCTTGTTGCCGCCGCCGATATCCTCCGCGCCGCGGATGCCCCAGCGGCTGCCGGTCAGCACGCCGTCGGTCATCTGCGTGCGGCTGTGGCCGGCCGCGTCTTCGTTGGTGCTGTAGCGGATGGTGGTATCGAGCAGCCCGTAGAGCGTGACGCCACCGGAAGTCTGGGCGACGGCGGGCACGCTGCCCGCGCCCAGCGCGAGCAGCGCAATGAATCGTTTATGCATCGGAGTGTTGTCCCGGTCTTTGTTGTCGTACTCGCGGCACCAGCAGTGCCGGCGAGGAATTGTCGTCAGGCGGCCTCAGGCACCTTGCGCGGGGCGAGGAAGAACAGCCACGTCAGCGCGATGAAGTAGGCGCACGGGATCATCGTGAACAGCACCGCGTAGTTGTTGTTGGTTACGGTCAGCACGTAGCCCACCAGCTGCGTCATGAACATGCCGCCGATCGCGCCGATCATTCCGCCGAAGCCGAACACCGAGCTGACCACGTGCTTGGGCGTGTAGTCCATCACCATGCTCCAGATATTGGCGGTCCATGCCTGGTGCGCACCGATCGCCACCGAGATCGCGGCCACGGCCATCCACAGGCTGCTGGCGCCGGCGGCCATCACCACCGAAACGATGCACACGGCAAAGACCAGCATCGACAGCAGCCGCGCCCGCACCGCCGGCATGCCGCGCGCGATCAGCCACGACGACAGCGCGCCGCCGCCCACGCTGCCCACGTCGGCGCACAGGTAGATCACGATCAGCGGAATGCCCATCTGCGTCACGCTGATGCCGAGCTGGTATTGCTGGTTGAGGAACGGCGGCAGCCAGTACAGGTAGAACCAGAACACCGGCGCGGTGATGGCGTAGGCCAGCGCAAAGGCCCAGGTGCCGCGCATGCGCAGGATCTGCGTGTAGCGGATGCGCTGGGGCGGCGGATCGATGTCGCGGGTGACGTGCGCCAGTTCCGCGGCGGTGACGGTCGGGTGCTGGTCCGGGTTGTGGTAGCGCGTGAACCAGAACGCCAGCCAGACCGCGCCCAGCGAGGCGATCACCAGGAACGCGGCCTGCCAGCCCCATGCCTGCAGGATCAGCGGCAGCATGATCGGCGTCAGCATCGCGCCGACGTTGGTGCCGGCATTGAAGATGCCGGTGGCGATGGCGCGCTCGCTGGCCGGGAACCAGATGCGCGTGGTCTTGACGCACGCCGGGTAATTGGCCGCTTCAGACAAGCCGAGGAAGAAGCGGCAGATCATGAAGCCGACCGCCGACGCCGCGAACGCATGCGCGCCGCAGGCAATGCTCCACAGCAGCACCGCCAGCGCAAAGGCGCGCTTGACGCCGACCAGGTCGATAAAGCGGCCCTGCAGCGCAAAGCCGATGGCATAGCCCACCTGGAACCAGAAGTTGATATTGGCGTAGTCCTGCGCGGTCCAGGCCATGGCCTTGGCCAGCACCGGCTGCAGCACGCCCAGCGCGGCGCGGTCCACATAGTTCAGCGTGGTCGCGAAGAACACCAGCGCCAGCATGCCCCAGCGCACCTTGCCGAAGGCAAAGGCGGCGCGCACCTTGTCGCCGAGCGAGTTGCCGAACGCGGAAGCCGCTGGCAGCTCCTTGTGAGTCGTTGTCATGTTGTCTGTCTCCACCAATGGATAGAAGTCTTGCTTGCCGGCGTGCCTTTGTGTGCTGGCCTGCGCGCGGCTTCGGGGCAAGGGCTTGCGCCCCGGCCCGTCGATGCGTCAGTAGCGGATCTGCGCCACCTCGCGCAGCGCGTCGGGCGTGGCCGTGCCGTAGCCGAAGAACTCCAGGTAGGCCGGGATCATCTCGAACAGCATGTCCGTGCCCACCTGCACCTTGCAGCCGCGGGCGAGCGCGGCCTGCAGCAGCGGCGTGTATTCCTGCTTCATCACCACCTCGCCGACTATGGCGCCGGGGGCGATGCGCGCCACGTCGAACGGCAGCGGATCGCCGGGCTGCATGCCCAGCGGCGTGGCATTGACCACCACGTCATATCCGTCCGGGTCGGCCGAGCCGATGCTGACGCGCAACGCCGGGTAGTGTTCGGCGAGGCGATGCGCCAGGGCGCGCGCCGCCGTCTCGCGGGCGTCGAACAGCGCCAGCTCGGCCACGCCGGCCGCCGCCAGCGAGGCGGCGATAGCGCTGCCCACCCCGCCGCTGCCCGACACAATGGCGCGCGCGCCTTCCAGCCGGCAGCCCTTGCGCAGGATGCCGCGCACAAAGCCCTCGCCGTCGAACTGGCCGCCGACCAGCGTGCCGTCGTCACGCCGCAGCACGGCGTTGCAGGCGCCGGCGATGCGCGCGGCGGGCGTGAGTTCGTCGACCAGCTCGACGGTGGCGACCTTGTGCGGCATGGTCACCAGCGCGCCGCGGATATTGGTCATGCGGAACAGCGCGGGGAACACCGTCGCGTAGTCGTCCGGCTTGACCCCCATCGGGATTACGGCGGCATCGATGCCCTGCCGGTCGAACCAGGGGTTGTAGATCATCGGCGCCTTGAACGACTCCGTCGGATAGCCGATGTGGGGGATTAGCGTGGTCTTGCCGTGGATCATGTGTGCCTGGGTTCCGGTAATTCGCGCTACCCGGACTCCGGCATGCATGGCCTTCTGAGTTGGCCTTGGCGGAGAGACGGGGGCGCGTCGTTGACCGGAGATTAGTGGTCGCCAGGCGCTCCGCCAACCGTCTTTTTCGGCACTTTGGGCGATTAATGAACGCCTATGCGCGATCAAGGCATCGAATGCGGGTTTCTACGAGGCCGCTGCGACAGGCGCCAATGCACGGCGAGCCGCGGCGCCGTTGCTACTATCGGTCGTCGCCGCAAGGCCCGGCACCGCCCCCGCAATACCCAGACAGGAGCCAAGACTATGAGCGCCGCACCCGCCTCTTCCTCACACGCCCCGCGCGCAGGGGACGCACAACCATGGGACAACCCGCTCGGCATCCGGGGCTACGAGTTCATCGAGTTCGCATCGCCAGATCCTGCCGCGCTTGGCCGGACGCTGGAACGCCTCGGCTTCGCCGCCATCGCGCGGCATCGCCACAAGGCGGTGAAGCTGTACCGGCAGGGCGAGATGAATTTCATCGTCGATGCCGAGCCGGATTCGTTCGCCACGCGTTATGCGGCGCGTTATGGATTGTCGATCTGTGCGATCGGGATTCGGGTCGACGATGCGGCTGTGGCGTTCGCGCGGGCGCTGGAGGCTGGCGCCTGGCCGTTCGAGGGCGGCACGGTGGGACCGATGGAGCTCAATATTCCCGCCATCCAGGGGATCGGGCAGTCGGTCCTCTATTTCATCGACCGCTGGCGCGGGAAAGAGGGTCGGCCGGGCGATGTCGGCGACATCTCGATCTACGACGTGGATTTCCGGCCGCTGCCGCCGGCCGGCGACATGTCCGACGCCGGCCTTCTGCGCGTCGACCACCTCACCCAGGCAGTCGATCCCGGCCACCTGGAAGAATGGCTGGAGTTCTACCGCAAGGTGCTGGGGTTCCGGAAACTGCGCAGCGCCGGCGAGTCACACGCGCTGGTTTCGCCGTGCGGCAGCATCCGCATCCCCCTATACGAGAAGGGAACGCCGCGGCACGACCAGATGCGGCATTACCTGTCGGATCAGCACGGCGAAGGCATCCAGCACATTGCCCTGGCCAGCGAGGACATTCTTGCCAGCGCCGCGGCATTGGCCAGCCGTGGCGTGCAGTTCGTGCAGCCGCCGCCGGCTTACTACGATTCGGTCCCTGCCCGCGTGCCAGGCCATGGGCTGGACCTTGCCGGCCTGCAACGCTACGGCATCCTGGTTGATGGTAGTGGCCCTCGCGAGTGCTTCCAGCAAGCCTTCCTGAAACGCGAGGCGGGCGAGTTCTTCTTCGAGATCGTCCAGCGTGACGGTCATCAGGGCTTCGGCGAGGGCAACCTGCCGGTGCTCGAAGCGCTGTCGACACGCTGACGCGCTGCGCCGCCACGTAGGCGCGGCGCCCTCTCTCCTGCCTTCCCCCTGCGCCGGCTCCCATGCCGGCGCTGTCTTGCTTTCCGCTCCTCCAACGCAAACGCTCCAGTGCCTCATCAGGCACTCATAACCGCTTTTTGTCTCATTTTTTCGCTAGATGCATTCCATAAATCAAAACTTCTTATTGACGCCGGCCGATCTTCCACCTACATTTCGACCAACGCATCAATTTTTCGGAACGAACTGTTCCACTTTATAACACCCCAACCAGGAGACACCCGCCATGCGCGACCTCGAAACCACCAAGCAGCCCGCCGTTTCCGGTGGCTCGGCCGCAGCGAAAGACAGCCAGGTTCCGGCTGGCCCGCAGACCATGACCCCGTCCGAAGCCTTCGTCGAAACGATGGTTGCCAACGGCGTGACCGATATGTTCGGCATCATGGGCTCGGCCTTCATGGACGCGATGGACATCTTCGCCCCCGCCGGCATCCGCCTGATCCCGGTGGTGCACGAGCAAGGCGCCGGCCACATGGCCGACGGCTATGCCCGTGTGTCGGGCCGCCACGGCGTGGTCATCGGCCAGAACGGTCCCGGCATCTCCAACTGCGTGACTTCGATCGCCGCCGCCTACTGGGCCCACAGCCCCGTGGTGATCGTCACTCCCGAAGCCGGCACCATGGGCATCGGCCTGGGCGGCTTCCAGGAAGCCAACCAGCTGCCGATGTTCCAGGAGTTCACCAAGTACCAGGGCCACGTCACCAACCCGGCGCGCATGGCCGAGTTCACCGCGCGCTGTTTTGACCGCGCCAAGGCCGAGATGGGGCCGACGCAGCTGAACATCCCGCGCGACCACTTCTACGGCAAGATCACCGCCGAGATTCCGAAGCCGCAGAACCTCGATCGCGGCCCCGGCGGCGAGCAGAGCCTGAATGAAGCGGCCGAACTGCTGGCCAATGCCAGGTTCCCGGTGATCATCTCGGGCGGCGGCGTGGTGATGGCCGATGCAATCGAGGAATGCAAGGCACTGGCCGAGCGCCTGGGCGCGCCGGTGGTCAACAGCTACCTGCACAACGACTCGTTCCCCGCCAGCCACCCGCTGTGGTGCGGCCCGCTGGGCTACCAGGGGTCGAAGGCCGCGATGAAGCTGATCTCGCGCGCCGACGTGGTGATCGCGCTGGGCTCGCGCCTGGGGCCGTTCGGCACGCTGCCGCAGCACGGCATGGACTACTGGCCGAAGAACGCCAAGATCATCCAGATCGATGCCGACCACAAGATGCTGGGCCTGGTGAAGAAGATCTCGGTGGGCATCTGCGGCGACGCCAAGGCTGCCGCCATCGCGCTGACCCAGCGCCTGGCCGGCCGCACGCTGGCCTGCGACGCCACCCGCGACGCACGCGCCACCGATATCTCCAACGAGAAGGCCGCGTGGGAGAAGGAGCTGGACGACTGGACGCATGAGCGCGACCCGTACAGCCTGGACATGATCGAAGAGCAGAAGCAGGAACGCACGCCCAACGGCGGCCACTACCTGCATCCGCGCCAGGTGCTGCGCGAGCTGGAAAAGGCCATGCCGGAAGATGTGATGGTGTCCACCGACATCGGCAACATCAACTCGGTGGCCAACAGCTACCTGCGCTTCGAGAAGCCGCGCAGCTTCTTTGCGGCGATGAGCTGGGGCAACTGCGGCTACGCCTTCCCGACCATCATCGGCGCCAAGGTCGCGGCGCCGCACCGCCCGGCCGTGTCGTACGCCGGTGACGGCGCCTGGGGCATGAGCCTGATGGAAACCATGACCTGCGTGCGCCACAACATCCCGGTGACCGCGGTGGTGTTCCACAACCGCCAGTGGGGCGCGGAGAAGAAGAACCAGGTGGACTTCTACAACCGCCGCTTCGTCGCGGGCGAGCTCGACAACCAGAGCTTCGCCGAAATCGCCAAGGCGATGGGCGCGGAAGGCATCGTGGTGGATCGCCTGGAAGACGTGGGCCCGGCACTGAAGCGCGCCATCGACCTGCAGATGAATCATGGCAAGACCACGATCATCGAGATCATGTGCACGCGTGAACTGGGCGACCCGTTCCGCCGCGATGCGCTGTCGAAGCCGGTGCGTTACCTGGACAAGTACAAGGACTACGTTTGATCCAAGCAGCACCCCTTTCTCTCGCGATGGGGTGCTCCCTCTCCCGCAAGCGGGAGAGGGGAGAACACCAAGGGCATAGCGCGCGGCGCTGGCCCTTTTTTCAGTTTCACCGAGCCAACCACCATGAAACCCATCCTCCGCATCATCGACCGCGCCCGCGCCGCCCCCCGCCGCATCGTGCTGTGCGAGGCCGAAGACCCGCGCATCCTGCAGGCCGCGCAGCGTGCCACGCAGGAAGGCATCGCCCGCATCGTGCTAGTCGGCAACCCGCGCCAGATCAACGCCGCCGCGGCCATCCACGGCATCGCGCTGGACGGCATCACGCTGGTCGATCCGGCCACCTCCGCGCTGACGCCCTCGTTCGCGCAACAGCTCTACGCCTTGCGCCAGAAGAAAGGCATGACGCTGGACGAAGCCAGGCGCGCGGTGCTGGACCCGCTGTGCTTCGCCAACCTGATGGTGCGCCTCGGCCATGCGGACGGGTCGGTCGCGGGGGCGGAACACACCACCGCCGACGTGGTGCGCAACGCGATCCAGCTGATCGGGCTGGCGCCCGGTTTCCGGCTGGTGTCGAGCTTTTTCCTGATGATGCTGTGCGAGCCCTTCCACACGCTCAAGGGCGGGCTGATCTTCTCTGACTGCGGGCTGGTGGTGAATCCCGATGCGGAAGAGCTGTCGGAGATCGCCATGGCCGCGGCCGACAGCGCGCGCGCGCTGCTGAACGACGAGCCGCGCGTGGCGATGCTGTCGTTCTCCACCAGCGGCAGCGCGCACCATGCCGCCGTGGACAAGGTGGTGGCCGCGACCGAGCGCGTGCGCGCGCAGCGCCCCGGCCTGGCCATCGATGGCGACGTGCAGCTCGATGCCGCCATCGTCGCCGAGATCGCCGCGCGCAAGGTCGCGCACTCGCAGGTCAACGGCCGCGCCAACGTGCTGGTGTTCCCCAACCTGGAGTCCGGCAATATCGGCTACAAGCTGGCCGAGCGCGTCGGCGGCGCCAAGGCGATCGGGCCGATGCTGCAGGGGCTGAACAAGCCGGCCAACGACCTGTCGCGCGGGTGCAGCGCGGACGATGTGTTCCATGTCATCGCCGTCACCGTGGTCCAGGCGCAGGCCACCGCGGCACAGGCCGGCAAAGGCGAACAGGCGGCGGCATGAAGGCGGAATTGTTGTTGCCGCTGCTGGGGCTGCAAGCCCTGCTTGGCGCGGGTACCTACTTCCAGACGGTGACCGGCTTCGGCCTGGGCATGATCGTGATGGGCGCCACCAGCGGGCTGGGGCTCGCGCCGGTGGCCACCGTCGCGGCCGTGGTCAGCCTGGTGACACTGGCCAACAGCGCCTGCGCGCTGCCCGGCAAGCTGGAGCATATCGACTGGCGCGCCGTGGGCGCTGCCGCCATCGGCATCCTGCCGTCGGTGCTGGTGGGCGTGCTGGTACTGGAGTACCTGAGTTCCAGCGCCGCCACGCTGCTGCAACTGCTGCTGGGCGCGGTGATCCTGTACGGCGGCCTGAGCGCCGCGTTCAAGCCCGAACCGCTGCGGCAACGCTCAGGCGATGGCAGCTTCTTCGTCAGCGGCGTGTTCGGCGGGCTGCTGAGCGGCATGTTCGGCGTGTCCGGGCCGCCGCTGATCTTCCAGTTCTACCGGCAGCCGATGAAGCCGGTGGAGATCCGCTGCGCGCTGATCCTGGTATTTACCGTCACGTCCAGCGTGCGCACGTTGTTCTCGGCTTGGCAGGGCCAGCTCGATGGCGCGATCTGGCTGCAGGCGGCGCTGGGCGTGCCGGTGGTGGTAATCGCCACGCTGCTGGGGCGGCGCTTTCCGCCGCCGTTCTCGCCGACCACGACGCGGCGGGTTGCGTTTGGGGTGCTGATCGGGATCGGCGTCAGCCTGATGCTGCCTGCGATCTCGGCGTGGGTTCGATGAGGGCGCGGGCAGCGCCCTCCCGGCGCGTTCAGGCGACCGTGCCTGCGGGCTGCGCCAGCGGCGCGGCGTCTTCTTTCTCGCCGCTGCCGCCGGCCTGCCCGAGATCCATACCGGTCGTTTCCGGCAGCAACACGGCGGCAACCACTACCATCGCATAGCCAACCCCGGCGACAATCGCGATCGCGATCGGCAGCGAGGTGTGCCCCGAACTCAGCCACCCGACCGATAGCGGGAACAGCGAGCCGATCACACGGCCGGCGTTGTACGAGACGCCATATCCCGTCGCGCGGATATCGTTGGGATAGGACTCGGAGATGGTCGCGCCGATGCCGGCGAACACGCCCTGCATCAGCACCCCCAGCGGGAAGCCCAGGAACAGCATCGACGTGTTCGACACCGGGATCACCATGTAGACCAGCGCGGCCACGAACGCCCCCGCCGCAAACACGATGTAGGTCAGCCGCCGGCCCCAGCGGTCGGTGGCGTAGGCCCCCGCCACGTAGCCGACCAATGAGCCGATGATGGTGACCGTCAGGTAGGAGCTGGTGCCGAACACCGACAGGCCGCGCTCGGTCTTGAGGAAGGTCGGCAGCCACGTGGCAATGGCGTAGTACGCCCCCAGCATGCCGCCCGAAAGCAGGCTGCACAGCAGCGTCTTCGACAGCAGCGGCCCGCGGAACAGGCGGCCGAGCCCGGCCAGCGCGGAGCCTTGCCTGCCCGCCGCGCGGCTCTTCAGGAAGATCTCCGGCTCTTCCAGGTTGCGGCGCAGGTAGATCACCACCAGCGCCGGCAGGATGCCGAGGAAGAAGCAGACGCGCCATGCCGTCTCCGCCGGCAGCACGCTGAAGGTGATCGCATACACGATCGCCGCCGCGCCCCAGCCGAAGGAATAGCTGCTCGCGGTAAAGCCCGAGTATTTGCCGCGGTGCGCGGGGTTGCGGATCATCTCCGTCACCAGCACCATGCACAGCGATGACTCGCCGCCGAAGCCCAGCCCCTGGATCATGCGGAACAGCATCAGTTGCTCCGGCGACTGCGCCAGCCCGCACAGGAAGCACGCGCCCGCGAACACGATGATGGTCCAGCGCAGCACGCGCACCCGCCCGTAGCGGTCGGCCAGGATGCCGGCGCCGATCGCGCCGACCAGCGACGACACCAGTGTCCACGTGACGATCGCGCCCGCCGTGGACTTGCTCATGCCCCACTGCCCCAGCAGCGTGGAGATGAGGAAGGAATAGATCATGAAGTCGAACACGTCGACGGCATGCCCCAGGAACGCGCCATAGAATCCCTTGCGCTCCATGCGCGACAAATCACGGAACCAATCGAACATGATTCCCTCCCCTGTGGTGGTGTGATGTGGTGTGGTTGGTGGTGGTGGTCCGCCGGTCAGGCGGCTGGCCGCGGCGGCCGGCAGGCATGGCCCGCTTCCTCCAGCAGGCTGGCAAAACGCAAGGCGGTGAGATCCTGGTAGCGGCCGGCGACGATCTGCACGCCGACCGGCAGGCCGCTGGCGCCTGGCCCGATTGGTGCGATCGGTGTGATCGGCGCAACGGCCGAAGGCAGGCCGCACAGCCCGGAATGGCCGGCCCAGAACAGTTGCGTGGTCATCGGCTGCGGGCGGCCGTTGACGCTGATGGTCCGCTGCCAGGGCTCTCCGGCCTCGTCGATGGGAAATGCCGTGGTGGCCGCGGCCGGGCATAGCAGCACGTCGTAGCCGGTAAAGAAGCGGCGCCAGGCGGCGGCAAAGCGCTCGCGCGCGACCTGCAGGCGCAACCAGTCGCGGTGGCCCAGCGTCGCGCCGGTGTACTGCAGGGTTGCATAGCCATGGTCGCCCGCCGCGGCGGTGGCGCTGCGCGCCAGCGCATCGGCAAACGCGGCGTCGTCCATGTGCACAGAGGTGGTGGCGCGCAACAGCGTCACGTAGACATGCCAGAGCTCGCCGGCGTCGAAGTCCGGCCGCACATGCCAGTCGACGCGGGCGCCCTTGCCGGACAGCCAGTGACCCAGCTGTTCGATCTGCGTTGCAACCTCGGTGTCGGCTTCCGCCTGGGCATGGGTGGGCAGGACGGCAACGCGGAAATCCGCGAGCGTGCAGTGCGGGCATTCCGGCAACTGCAAGCGGTATGGCAATGCCTCGTCACCGGCCGGTCCGGCGATCGCGCGCAGCACCAGTTCCAGGTCGCGAGCGCTGCGGGCCAGCGGGCCGGCGACATTGATGTCCTGCTCGCCGAAACGCGCCGCGCCGGTGCCGTGGCCTGCCAGTGGCACCAGCCCGTGACTAGGCTTGAGCGAGAAGATGCCGCAGTAGTGCGCCGGGTTGCGCAGCGAGGAACCGATGTCGGAACCCACATCGAAGAACGACAAACCCGCGCACACCGCCGCCGCGCTACCGCCGGACGAGCCGCCCGGCGTGCGCGACGGATCGTGCGGATTGCGAGTCGTGCCATAGATGGCGTTGTAGCTCTGCCAGTCGCGCAGCCCGAGCGGGACGTTGGTCTTGCCGAGCAGGACCGCGCCGGCATCGCGCAGCCGTTGCACCACCACGGCATCCCGCTGGGCGACGTGCCCGCGCAAGGCGGGATTGCCGCAGGTGGTCGGCCAGCCGGCGACGTCGAACGATTCCTTGACCGAGAACGGCACGCCGTCCAGGACGCCGCGCGCCTGCCCGGCGCGGCGGCGCCGGTCGCTGTCGCGTGCCGCGGCGCGCGCGGCGCTGAAATCCGGCAGCACCAGCGCATTGATGACGCCGTGCCATCGCTGCCAGGCCGCCTCGCAGGCGTCGACAAGTTCCTCCGATGTAACCGTGCCGCCGGCGAGCCGTTGTGCCACCTCCCATAGCGGCGGAAAGCCGCCGGTCGTCCAGTCGGGCAGGTTCACATCGGCTCCTTGTCGTGATCCGCGCGGCTCGGCACGGGTGGGGGCATTATCAGGGGCTCAGGGACTGCTTTGCGTTGGTATACTATATTCCGTCTTGCGCGCAGTGCAAGGCGAATGTGCGCGCGGGCACCACGGATGGCAAGCGCCAGGGGGATGGACTATCGGGGGAAGTGCGGCACGCAGAACGCGTGCCAGAAGGGAAGCGACGGCCACGAGCGGCGCGATGCGCCGCCCGCTCACTCAGGCTGGATCAGCAATGGCCGCGCCGGGGCGCGCGGCCGCCCAGCGCCTGCAGGAAGCGGCCGATATCGCGCAGGCGCAGCGGCACCAGCGGCGAGGCATGGCGCACGGCGTCGCGCGCGGCAAGGTGGTGCAGCAGTTGCTGACCTACGGGTTGCGACAGATAGCGTTGCTCGGGCGACTGCATGGTAAATCCCAATTGACCTTGAATGACTACAGTATACACATTCTTGGTGCAGTGCGTCATGCGCGGGCATGCAACGCCCTGTTGCGGGGCATGCAACGGAAATAGCAATCGCCACGCGGATTGGGAAAATACCGGCCGGCAGCGGATGACAGCCAGGGGCCGCAGCCTTCGCTCAGGCCGCCTGCGCCGTGCCCTGCCCGCCCACCGGCAGGTCGGCCGCCTTGGCGGCGCTGTAGACATGGCGCGCGGCCAGCAGCGCGGCAAGGTCGGCGTCGCCGGCGATCACGGCCTGCAGGATCTGGGCGTGCTCGTCCCAGTTCTGGCGCGCGCGCACCACGTTGGCGGGGCCGAACAGCACGGCGGTGCGCTCGCGCAGCGAGCGCATCATTTCCTGCAGCACGCTGTTCGCGGCGATGGTGCCGAGCACCTCATGAAAGCGGGTATTGAGCGCCAGCAGTTCATCCGCGCGGCCCTGCGCGGCGGCCTCCATGCCCTGGCGCAGCACCGTTTCCAGTTCCGCCACCAGCGCCGGGTCGCGCCGCTGCGCGGCGAGCTTGGCGTTGAGGCCTTCCAGCGTGGCGCGCACCTCCACCATCTCGCGCGCGATCACCGGCGACAGGCTCGCCACCGTGGCGCCGCGGCGCGGCTCGATCAGCACCAGGCCCTCGCTGGCCAGCGCGCGCAGCGCCTCGCGCACGGGAATGCGCGATACGCCCAGTTCCGCCGACAGCTTGTTTTCCACCAGCCGCTCGCCCGGCGCGTACTTGCCGTTCAGGATGCCTTCGCGCACCTTGTCGGTGACAAGGGCAAACAGCGGCGAGTGGCTGGCACCGAGGCTCAGCGGCTCGGCGGGCGCGGCGGGAGACGGAGTGAGGGACATGGGTCGGCAGAGGCGTAGGCGGAAAGGCTGGCGTCATTGTATACCAGCCATCCTTGCATACCGTCATGTCTTAACAAAGGTGCTGGAAGGTAAAGCTGTCCGCATAGAGGTGGTCAGGACTGGCTCCGTGCGCCAGGAAAGCGGCACGGGCGTCACGGATCATGTCGGGCGAGCCGCACAGATAGATGGCGTGCTCGCTCAGGTCGCCCAGGTCGGCCAGCGCCGCGTCGTGCACATAGCCGCGCCTGCCCTGCCAGTCCGTCCCGGCGCGCGACAGCACCGGGACGTACTGGAAGTCATAGAGCCGTTCGCCCCACGCGGGGATGGCGTCGTGCAGGTACAGGTCGTGCGGCTGGCGCATGCCCCAGTACAGCGACACCGGCGGGCAGTCGGGATCGCCCATCAGCGATTCCAGGATCGCCTTGATCGGCGCCAGCCCGGTGCCGGTGGCCACCATCAGCAGCGGCCGGTAGTCGCGGGACCGGTAGAAGAAGTTGCCGAGCGGCAGTTCGACGTCGATTGCATCGCCAGCCCGCATGCGCGGCAGGATGCCGTCGGTAAAGGCGCCGCCCGGAATGCGCCGCACGTGCAGGTCGACCCGCCCGTCCCGCGGCACCGACGCCATCGAAAAGCTGCGCGCGAGCCCGTCGGTACTCACCAGCTTCAGGTATTGGCCGGGGCGATAGTCCAGCGTGCCCGCGTCCGGCACCTCCAGTTCGACGTGCATGACGTCCGCCGACAGCGGGCGCACCGCCTGCACCACCGCGCGGTGCCGCGCGGGCTCGGCGCAGGCCTCGCCCTCACGTGCGGTGCCGATGACGAGGTCGGCCAGCGGCTGTGCCTGGCAAGCGAGCGCGTAACCGGCGGCAGCCTCGTCCGGCGCGAGGCCGAACGGCTCCTCGTCGTAGCGCACCTGCCCGTCGAACAGGCGGATGCGGCAGGTGCCGCAGCCGCCCAGCTGGCAGTCGTGCGGCAAGGCGATGCTGGCGCGCTGCGCGGCCTGCAGCAGCGTCTCGCCGCGCTCGACGAAAAAGACCTGCTGCGTATCGGCGATCTGGATGCGGTACGACATGGAACCTCCGCTAAGACGAACTTGTACTTACTTCTTGATGTCGGCCTGCACCAGCACCTTCAGGTCCTGCGGCGCCAGCAGTTCGGCCAGTGCCTGCAGCGCCGCCAGCCCTGCCTGCGTGTCCTGCTCGCCGTTGCCGCCCGACAGGCCGATGCCGCCGATCACCTCGTCGTTGACCACGATCGGGAAGCCGCCGACGAACGCCGCGAACTTGCCTTCGAAGCTCCACTGGATGCCGAAGGCCTCGTTGCCAGGCAGCGCCGGCCCGTTCGGCGGCGTGGTGAACAGGTGGGTGGAGCGCTTGTGGCCCGCGGCGGTGAACGCCTTGTTCCACGCGATCTGCGGCCCGGTGATGCGGGCGCCGTCCATGCGTTCGAGCGCGAGCGGGTAGCCGCCCTCGTCGACCACGCAGATCGACTCCAGCACGCCGATTTCCTCCGAACGACGGATCGCGGCGGCAACCATGTGGCGCGCTTCGCGCAGTTCCAGCTTGATGGCTTTCTTCATCGGTAAGACTCCTTGCGACGGCCGGGCTCAGGCGCCCCGGTAGACCGTCTTGACCTGCGTATAGAATTCCAGCCCGGTGCGGCCCGACTCGCGGAAGGTCGAGGTGCTAGACCTCTTGACCCCGCCGAACGGCGCGTTGACCAGGTTGCCCGTGGTGGTGCGGTTGATCTTGACCGTGCCCGCCTCGATGTCGGTGGCGAAGTGGTGGATGTAGCGCGGGTTGCTGGTGACGATGGCCGCGGCCAGGCCGTACTCGGTATCGTTGGCCTTGGCGATGGCGTCGGCGTAGCCGGTAAATCCGATGATGGCGATCACAGGCCCGAAGATCTCCTCGCGCGCGATCCGCATCTGCTGCGTCACGTCGGTGAACACCGTCGGCGCGACGTAATAGCCCTTGTCGAGATCGCCGCCGGTCAGCCGCGTGCCGCCGCACAGCAGCGTCGCCTCGGACTTGCCGATGTCGATATAGCGCAGCACGGTCTCCAGCTGCCTGGCCGAGGCCAGCGGCCCGAGATCCATGCCCGGCGTCATGCCGCTGCCGACCTTGAGCGTTGCGACTTTCGCCAGCAGGCGCTCGGTGTATGCCGCCTTCACGGATTCGGCCACCAGCACGCGGCTGGTGCCGGTGCAGGCTTGCCCCGACAGCGAGAAGCCGCCCTTGATGGTCAGGTCGACGGCGCGATCCAGGTCGGCGTCTTCCATCACGATCAGCGGGTTCTTGCCGCCGAGTTCCATCTGCGTGCGCGTGGTCAGCGGCGCCGCGCGGTGGATCTGCTCGCCGGCGCGCGACGACCCGGTGAACGAGATCGCGCGCACCGCAGGCGCTTCGGTGATGGCGGCGCCGATCTCGGCGGCGCTGCCGGTGATGAAGTTCAGCACGCCCTTGGGCAGCCCGGCCTTGACCAGCGCCTCGGCCAGCCGGTAGCCCGACAGCGGCGCCTCGGACGACGGCTTGAACACCACCGTGTTGCCGGTCACCAGCGCCGGCGCGATCTTGCGCGCGGGAATCGATACCGGGAAATTCCACGGCGCGATCACCGTTACCACGCCCAGCGGCTCGCGCTGGCTGTAGACGAGCTGGTCAGGGTCGTCGTTGGGGAACACCTCGCCGTTGAAGGTCTGCGCTTCCACGGCATAGAAGCGCAGCGTCTGGGCCGAGCGCAGCACCTCGTCGCGCGCCAGCGCCAGCGCCTTGCCTTCCTCGCGGGTCAGCTCGGCGGCGATGCTGTCGGCGTTGGCTTCAAGGTGCTCCGCCGCGCGGTTGAGGATGGCGGCGCGCTTGCCGACCGGGGTCTTTCTCCAGCCGGCAAAGGCTGCCGCCGCGGCCGCCACGGCCGCCTGCGCGTCGACCGCGGACGACGCCTGGAAGCGGCCCACGAGGTCGGCGGTGTCGGCCGGGTTGACGTTGTCGAAGGTGCGGCCCGACTGGCAGGCCGTCCATTCGCCGTCGATATGGTTCAGGAATACGGTCATCGTCGATCCCGTTTCGTGGCGGCGCTCAGGCTGCCATGTCGAGTTCGGGCAGCGGCAGTTCTTTCTCGACGTAGTCGTGATAGAGCGCGGTGGTGTACAGCAGCCGCATCTGCGCGCCGATCTCGCAGATCTTCAGGCAGCGCTGCTGCAGCTCCGGCGTGTTGGCGTGCTCCAGCACGATCTGGTAGCCGCGCTCGCCGTGGATCTCGTCCGAGACGATATGCAGGTCGAAGAACTCGACCTCTTCGTCGGTGAACTGGTACTTGTCGCGCAGCGTCGGGGTCTGCTTGCGGTAGATCGACGGCACCTGCGATTCCAGCCCCACCACCAGGCCGGCCACCGCCACGATCGGGTCTTCGCGCATGGCCACCGCATAGCACCAGCTCTGCAGGCCGCGCGTGGTGGGCGACATGTTGTCCGGGTCGGTCACGCGCTCGCGCGTGGTGCCGCAGGCTTCGGCAAAGCGGATCAGCAGGTCGGTGTGGCGGTCGCCGCCGATCTCTTCCTCGTACATGTTCGCGAGCAGGAAATCCTTGGCTTCGGTATAGCGGTCCGGCGTGCGGGCGTAGATGTAGCCCAGGTAGTCCGCGAACGGGCCGACGTAGTGGTAGTGGTTCTCGGCCCAGCGCGCGAGATGGGCGCGGGTCAGCTTGCCGCTGGCCCAGGCCACGCTGAACGGCGCCTTGTTGGCGCTCTTGCCTTTGATGGCTTCTTCGAGGGCGGCACGGAAATCTTCGCGGTTCATCAGTTCGGCCATGACGGGGGCTCCTGGTTGGCGATGCGGGGCGATTCGGTGGGTTGGATGCCGGGGCCGGCTCGCATGGCGGATCGGCTTCGGCATGTTTGTATACTATATACAGTCAATCGGAGACGACAAGGGCTCTGTTGACTAATCACGTCGGTGTTTACCCGGCGCTGGAGCGATCGACGGCGCTCAGGCGGCGCGGCGCTCTGCCCCGCCCGCGATGCGCGACCAGGCGAAACCAGCCAGCGCCACGTCTTCCAGCCCCACGCCGACCGACTTGTAGATCACGATGTCGTCGTCGCGCTGCCTTGGCGACGCCTTGCCGAGCACGACGTCCGCCAGTTCCACGATCTTGTCCGCCGGCAGCGCTTGCGGATCGGCCAGCACGATATCGCCGGCCTCGCGGGTCGATTGCGGCCGCCACTCCACCACGACCGCGGCGGCGCGGCGCAGCGCGGCGTCGTCCAGTTCGCGCGTATGCGGCAGGCTGGAGCCGATGGCGGCCACGAAGGCGCCCGGCCGGATCGACGTGCCGGCGAACAGCGGCGTGGTCGCGCGCGAGGCCGTGACAATGATGTCGGCCTCGGCCACCGCCGCATCGGGCTCGGCCAGCGCCACCGGGATGCCGCACAGCGCCGACAGGCGCTCGGGCATGCCGGCGTCCGCATGCGGATCGGACACCAGGATGCGTTCCAGCCCCAGCGTGGCGCCGAGCTGGCGCGCGTGCTGGGCGCCCTGCGTGCCGGCGCCGAACAAGGCCAGCGTGCGCGCGCCGGGACGGGCCAGCCGCTGCGCCGCCAGCGTGGTGCACGCCGCGGTGCGCAGGCGCGTGATGGCGCCGGCGTCGAACGAAGCCAGCGGCCGGCCGTCTTCGGTCGAGAAGATCAGGATGACAAAGGAAAACTGGCCGTTGATGGTGGTGTAGACCTTGGCCCCGGCCACGCCCTGCTGCGGAATCACCGCCCCCAGCGTGGACAGCTTGACGCCGCCGGCCTCGGTGCGGATGCGCTCCTGCATCGCGGCGTCGCCGCGCCCGAAGCTGGAAAACGCCGCCTCCATGACCTGCCGGGCATCTTCCGGGGTGACGTGGGCATCGATCATCGCGTCTGTGATGTGCTGCATGGAAACTCCGCTGGTTAGGTTGAGCTGGAAAAATTCGGAAGCGCCGCGGGCCCGGCGGCATCAGGCAAATGCCGCGCGGCCGAGCACGCCCAGCGCGCCGGCCGCGCACAGGCCCAGCAGCAGGCGGCGCACCGCAGTGGGAGACACCCGCCCGCGCAGCCGGTTGGACAGCGCGAAACCGGCCAGCAGGAACGGCGCCAGCACCAGCGCCAGCACCAGTTGCGGCAGGCCGAAGCGCCCGGCCAGCGCCAGCATGGCGAGCGACAGCACCGCCCCGCCGGACAGGATGCAGCCCATGGTCGCGCGCAACGGCGCGGGCGCCATGTGCTGCATGACGAGCGCGAACGGCGGCGCGCCGGCCGAGGTGATCGTCCCCATGAAGCCAGACAAGGTGCCCGCCACGACCACGTTGCGGGTGCTAGGCAGCAGGCGCCAGCCGAGCAGGCTCAGCGCCACGGCGGCGAGGATCGACAGCGAGAACAGCAGCGCCAGCGGACCCGGGGCCAGCCACGCGATGGTCAGCACCGCCGCGGCGCCGCCCAGCGCACGGCCGGCCAGTGCAAGGCCGGCGATGTTCCAGACGATGGCCTCGCGCTCGCGCAGGGCGCCCATCAGCGACAGGCAGCAGCCCATCGCCAGCAGCGGCCCCGGCACGAGGTCAGGGAAGAAGATCGCGCCCAGCGGCGCCGACAGCATGGCAAAGCCGATCCCGCCCACACCCTGCAGGCAGGCCCCCGCCAGGATGAGCAGTCCCATCGACAGGTAGGCCGGGACGGACAGGCCGGCGGGCAGCATCGCGAGCAACGGATCGGGCATGGCGGAAACGGTAGTGGCGGGAATAGCCGGACGGCCAGGCTGAGTGGGCGGATTGCCCGGGAACGGGCATGCGTCCTGCTCATCTGGCTCGATTGTCCCGCCGAAATCGATACATAACGGTATACAGTCTACATATTGAGGATGTGCCGGGCAACCGGCCCGCCGATGGGATGCACCAATGGGAGGACCGTGAAAGCGGGCGAATTCCCAATAAATGTGCGCCTTAGAGCGATCCGCACCATTCTCGCGTAAGCGTAAGTCCGGATGCGAAATCGCTTGGCGCGAAGACATTATGGAATATAGTATACCGAAACGGGTGCAGCGCAGCCCAGTCCATCCGCCCCACAAACCCTCCGCCCCCAGGGAGTCTTCATGTCACAACAAGTCGTGATCGGTGCCGCGCACTGGATCTATCTGTCAGGGGTAGCAGTCATCGTGCTGACGATGATCCTGCGCGCCAATGTTGTTGTCCCGTCGATCGTCGGCACCGCCCTGGTCGTCTTTGCGCTGACCGGCAGCCCGGTGTCGGCACTGGGCGGGGTGTTTTCCGCGAGCCTGGTTGCCGCCAAGGAGCTGTTCAATATCTTCCTGGTGATTGCATTCATGACGGCGCTGCTCAATGCGCTCAAGACGCTGCGCTCCGACATCCGCATGGTCGAGCCCTTCCGCGTGGTGATGAAGAACGGGCATTCGGCGTTCTTTATCCTGGCGGGCATCACCTACGTCATCTCGCTGTTCTTCTGGCCGACGCCGGCCGTGCCGCTGGTCTCGGCCATCCTGCTGCCCGCCGCGATCGCGGCGGGGCTGCCGCCGCTGGCGGGCGCGATGGCGATCGCCATTGCCGGTCAGGGCATGGCGTTGTCGTCGGACTATGTGATCGGCGTCGCGCCGGGCATCAGCGCCAAGGCCGCCGGTGCGGCGGTCAGCGCCGCGGTGGTGGCCGACCGCGCGCTGGCCCTGTCGATCATCACCGGCTGCATCGCGCTGTGCCTGGCGTACCTGTCGATGCGCAAGCACATCGTGCCGGCTTGCGGCACCCTGCTCGACCGCTGGCAGGCGCAGGCGGGCGGCACCGCCGAAGCGATCGACGGCGGCATCACCTTCGACAAGGCCGAGATCGCCAGGGGCACCGCCCACACCGAACCGCTTGCCACCGACAGCAATATCGAGGCAAGCCTGTCGATGGTGGCAAGGCGCCGGGTGAAGTGGTCGAAATGCTTTGCCATCGTGACGCCGGTTGCCTTCCTTGCGGTGGTCGCCGTGATGGTGCTGCCCAAGCTTGGCACCGGCGTGCAGGATCTGAAGGGCGGCGACGCGGCCGCGCTGGTCGGCGGCGTCGCGGCGGTACTGATGATGCTGGCGACGCTGGCGGCCGAAGGCCCGCGCCGCATGCTCGACGTCTGCCCGGAGCACATCACCGACGGCTTCGTCTTCGCCTTCAAGGCGATGGGCTCGGTGCTGCCGATCGCCGGCTTCTTCTTCGTCGGCGCCGGCGAGACCGCCGCGCAGATCCTCGGCCTGCCGCCGGGCAAGGCGCCGAGCCTGCTGTTCGAGCTGATCCAGGCCTACCAGCACATGATCCCGGACAACCACGTTCTGGTCGCCTTCGGCGTGCTGCTGGTCGGCATGATCACCGGCATCGACGGCTCAGGTTTCGCGGGCCTGCCGCTGACCGGCACGCTGGCCGGCGCGCTGGGGCCGGTGGTCGGCTTCGACCCGGCCACGCTGGCGGCCGTAGGCCAGATGGGCGCGGTCTGGACCGGCGGCGGCACGCTGGTGGCGTGGTCGTCGCTGATCGCGGTGGCAGGCTTCGCCCGGGTGCCGGTGCTGGAAGCGGTGCGCGCGCTGCTGATCCCGGTGCTGATCGGGCTGGGCTGCTCCACCGTGGCGGCGATGGTGTTGTGGTCGTAGGCGCCCGCAAGCATCGCTACCGCTGTTTTCCCTGACTTTTCCCAGACCTGACGATGCCCAAAGTCACCTTCCACAAGCTCGGCGAGACCTTTGTCGACGAGGTCAAGCCCCAGACCAACCTGGTTGTCCGCGCCGGCATCCGGCAGTTCCCCTACCCCAACCTGCGCTACGAGTGCGGCATGGGCAAATGCTCCAAGTGCGCCTGCCGCGTGCTCGCCGGGGCCGAGCACCTGCCGCCGCCCAACTGGAAGGAAAAGAAGCAGCTCGGCGAACGGCTCGAGCAGGGTTACCGGCTGGCGTGCCAGCTCTGGATCGAGCATGACATCGAGCTGGCCCAGGACGACCTGCCGGCCCCCGCCGCCCTCGCCACGGCATGCGCGGGAGCCTGACATGTTCGTGCTGCTCACCAGCCGCCCCGGCCAGTTCCGCACCGAGCCCACCGACGGCATGACCGCCGTCGAGGCATACGACTACGTGTTCTATGGCAAGCGCACTGCACGCTTCGTCATCGCCGAGCTGGCGGCCGATACAGCCGATAGCAAGGTACGAGTGCAGGAGGAAACCCCACCCGGCATCGTCAACCTGATATCGACCAAGTTCCTCGACAAGTACGCCACGCTGGAGGCCGCCCGCGCCGCGCTGCGCGAGCTGGCCAGCTTCGGCAGCATGGACATCGCCCTCGTGCCCACGCCGGTCGCCGTGGGCGGCCAGTCCTGAAGCCTCCCACACGCACGCTACGCATTCATCGCCATGATCCAGATCACCTTCCTCACCAACCACGGCAAGACGGTCAGCGCGCCGGTGAACAGCAACCTGCTGCGTGTGTCGCTGCGCGAGCGGGGCGGCATCCCGTTCAAGTGCGGCGGCGGCCTGTGCGGCACCTGCAAGTGCCGCATCGACAAAGGCCGCGAGCATACCGACGCGGTCAAGCCGAAGGAAAAGAAACTGCTGACGGAAGAAGAGCTCGCAGGGGGCTTCCGGCTGGCTTGCCAGACGTTCATCGAGGGCGATATCGCGGTGTCGTGGCAACCCAGGGAGGCAGTCCGCGCCTGAGTTCAGCGCCGCCGCGCGGCGATCAACCCCGCCACCTCGTCCAGCATCGCCATGTCCACCGGCTGCGTCAGGTCCAGCGCCAGCGTGTGCCGGTAATACGGGCTGAGATCCAGCCCAACCCCCAGCCCCAGCACCTCCACATCACGCAACGCCTCATGCCGCGCCACGACGGCCTTGAGGTGGTTGTCGAGATAACACGCATCGTTGGCCAGCCCTGTGGCGGTGTCCATCGGGCTACCGTCGGACACCACCAGCAGGATGCGGCGCGCCTTGCCGGTGGCGTGCAGCCGGGCGCAGGCCCACTCCACCGCCTCGCCGTCCATGCCTTCGCGGAACAGGTCGGCCTTGAGCAAGGCAGTCATGTCGGTGCGCGCACGGCGCCAGCTGCGCGCGGCATCCTTGAACACCATGTGACAGGTTTCGTTGAGCCGGCCGGGGTGCGCCGGCCGGCCGCGCGCGAGCCAGTCGGCGCGGGCGCGCCCGCCGTTCCAGGCGTTGGTGGTGAAGCCCAGCACCTCGGTGGCCACGCCGGCCTGGTCGAGGGCACGCGCCAGCAGGTCGAGCAGCAAAGTCAGCGGCTCCGCCCGCGCCTTCATCGATCCCGAGCAATCCACCAGGAAGCCCACCACGCAATCGGTGTGCGCCTTGTGCGCTTCGCGGCGGAACAGGCGCCGTTCGGCGGGCGAGCTGACCAGTTGCGCCAGCCGGCGGCCGTCGATGCGGCCGCTTTCCTCGCCGAAGGACCAGCCATCAACGCGCGGCTGCGCCAGCGCGGCGCGCAGCTTGCGCGCGAGCCGCGCCACGTTGACGCCCGCGCGGGCGATGCGTGCGTCCAGACGCGTGCGGTACTCATCGAGCAAGGCGCGCCGCACCAGCGTGGCGGCGCGCACTTCGCGGTCGTAGCGCGTGGTGAAGATACGGTAGCCATCGGCTGCGTCGGCCAGCACGCGGCTGTGGCCGCTGTCGGCAAGCGCGAAGGCTTCAGCGGGCGGTTCGTCGAAATCGAGCCACAGCGCAAAGCCCGCGCGTGCCGATGAAACGGCGTTGTCGTCGTCCTCGCCGGCACGCGGCGCTTCGCTGCGGACCATGTCCCCGACGGCACGCGCCAGCGCCAGCGCATGCACGGCAAACGCGGACTGGTCCTGGCGCTGCGCGCGCAGGCCGGCCAGCGCCGTGCCCAGCACGGGAACGATGGCGGCGCGCGTGGCCTCGATCAGGTCTTCGGTCTCTTCCAGCACCGGCTCGCCGCTCAGGCGCGACCACGCCACCTGCGCCACCGTGTAGAGCAGGATGCCGAGATGGCCCTCGGTCAACCCCGAGCGATGGAACGCGCGCGACCACGCCATGAAGCCGTGCCGCAGGTTGGCTGCCACGCCGGCCATGCCGCGCGGCAGGTGGGTCTCGCAGCGCAGCTGCTCGAGCAGCTCGAAGAGCAGGCGCTCGACCGGATCGGCGGGGCAGAGGCTGCGGTGCAGCGCGGCATCGGAATGCGCCTGCCGCAGTGCCGCGCCGTCGGCGGCGCCGCGCAGGCAGGCAGCCGTGTCAGTGCCCGGATCGGTGCGCAGGTGCGGCGCATGCTGCGGCACCGGCCGCATCGCGCGCCAGAGCTGGCCGTCGCGGAAATGCAGCGCCGCATCGCCGGTCAGCGCGCGCACGGCGGCGCCGGAGAGTTCGTCCTGCCGCTGGCGCCGGCGCAGCTGCTGCGCTGCCGACGCCGTGGTCATCGCGCGGACTCCGACGCTGCCGCAACCGCGGCGGGGTCACCGGGAAGTTGCCCGAAGCAGCGCTGATAATACTCCGCCACCACCGGCCGCTCGGCCTCGTCGCACTTGTTCAGGAAGGTCAGCCGGAACGCCAGGCCCGGATCGCGGAAGATCTGGCAGTTCTCGGCCCAGCTGATCACGGTGCGCGGCGACATCAGCGCCGACAGGTCACCCGCCGCAAACCCGCGCCGCGTCAGCCCCGCCATGGCCACCATGGCGTCGACCAGCGCGCGGCCGGCGTCGTTGTCCAGCTCGGGCACGCGCGCGAGCACGATGCCCGCCTCTTCCTCGTGCGGCAGGTAGTCCAGCGTGGCGACCACGTTCCAGCGGTCGATCTGCGCGTGGTTGAGCAGCTGGGTGCCGTGATAGAGCCCGTTGACGTTGCCGAGTCCCACGGTATTGGAGGTGGCGAACAGCCGGAACGACGGATGCGGCCGGATCACGCGGTTCTGGTCGAGCAGCGTGAATTTGCCATCGCGTTCCAGGATGCGCTGGATCACGAACATCACGTCGGGACGGCCCGCGTCGTATTCATCGAAGATCAGCGCCACCGGCCGCTGCAGCGCCCACGGCACGATGCCTTCCTGGAACTCGGTCACCTGGCACCCGTCGCGCACGACGATGGCGTCCTTGCCGACCAGGTCGAGCCGGCTGATATGCCCGTCCAGGTTGACGCGCACGCACGGCCAGTTGAGCCGCGCCGCCACCTGCTCGATATGGGTGGACTTGCCGCTGCCATGCAGCCCCTGCACCATCACGCGCCGGTCGCGCATGAAGCCGGCCAGGATTGCCAGCGTCACCTCCGGGTGGAAGCGGTAGGCCGGGTCGATCTCCGGTACGTGGTCGTCGCGCAGGCTGAAGGCCGGCACCATCAGGCCGGAATCGATGCCGAACACCTCGCGCACCGGAATCATCCGGTCCGGCTTGCCATACTGCTCTTGCGTCACCTCATGCTCCTCATTGGTCGCCATGCCTGCTTTCACATCGGCACCGCGACCAGCGGAGCAATCCCGCGTGACGCCGTGCGCGCTATTCGTCCTCTTCGGCGCTATCCGCGCCCTCCGCGCCGCCCTGCCAGCTGGTGGCGCTTTCAGCCTCGATCGCCGCCAGCGCGCTGGCCGCGCGCTGCAGCGCCGGCAGCAGCTGCACCACCTTGTCGCGCGCCACGCGCATCACCGGGGCCTGCAGCGCGAGCCCGAGGTTCGACTTGCCGCCGTCCACGGCCGGCACCAGCACGCCGATGCAGATAAGGCCGGGCAGGAACTCCTCGTCATCCAGCGCGTAGCCGTCGCGCTTCACGCGCTCCAGTTCCGCTTCCAGCTTTGCGTGATCGGTCAGCGTGTTCTGCGTGTACCGCTCCAGCTCCGCATGCGCCAGCAGCCGCTGCCGCTGCGCCGGCGCCAGCTGCGCCAGGAACAGCTTGCCGGTGGCGGAGCAGTGCGCCGGCACGCGCGAACCCGGATGCAGGTAGAAGCGCAGCGGCGCCGCGGTTTCCACGCGGTCCAGGTACAGCACCTCGCCGCCCGAGAACGCGGTCAGGTTGCAGCTCTCGCCCACCTCTTCCACCAGCCGCCGCAGCACCATGTGGCGCGCGCCGTGCGAGGTGCTGTTGAGCAACAGGTTCTCCGCCAGCCGGCGCAGCCGCAGGCCGGTGCCGTATTGCCGCCCGTCGCCGTTGCGCTGGATCAGCCCCGCCGCCTCGAGCTGCTGCAGCATGCGGTGCAGCGTGGGCTTGGGCAGGCCGGTTTCTTCCACCAGCGCCTGCAGGTTGAAGGACTGGTCCTTCTCCGCGATGACTTCGAGCAGGCCGAACAAACGCAGTGCCGGCGTGTCTCCGTCGGGCCTGGCGTCACTTTTGGCGAGGCGCATATCGTTCATGCCTGGCTCCATCATAGGTAAGTTTCATTTTCAGAGTCAAATCATATCAATTATCGAAACTTCTGGTTGACCTTCCGCCGAGGAGGGCCTACATTCCGGTGAAACAATAAGTTTTCGGAACAACTGGTTCCGGATTTTTAAGTAGACACCGGAGACTAGTCGACATGGACGGATAAGCATCCCGTACCCGGGATTGCAAACACTGAACCGACCACGGCCCCGGCTGGCGTTTCCCGCGCCGCCACCTATACAGAAGAGAAGCCGTGGCGCCTGCCAAAAACGCTGGTCTGGCTGCAAGTAGCACCGGCAGCACGCGCAGCACAGGAGACACACCATGATCCAACAACCCGAGTCCGGCAACGGACTATCCCACGGCCTCAAGCAACGCCACATGACCATGATCGCGCTTGGCGGCGTGATCGGCGCCGGCCTTTTTGTCGGCAGCGGCGTCGTCATCAAGTCGGCCGGCCCCGGCGCGGTCCTTTCCTTCCTGATCACCGGCCTGCTGGTCGTGCTGGTCATGCGCATGCTGGGCGAGATGGCGTGCGCGCTGCCCGGCACAGGCGGCTTCTACGAGTATGCGCGCGAAGCCTGGCGCGACCGCCCCAGGGTGGGCAACCTCGCCGGCTTCCTGACCGGCTGGATGTACTGGTACTTCTGGGTCATCGTGGTGGCGCTCGAAGCCGTCGCCGGCGCCGACCTGGTGCGCTACTGGCTGCCGGACGTGCCCAACTGGATCATCAGCCTGGTGCTGCTGGTGATGCTGACGCTGACCAACCTGGTGTCGGTCAAGTCGTTCGGCGAGTTCGAATTCTGGTTCGCCTCGATCAAGGTCGCGGCAATCATCGTGTTCCTGTTCGTCGCCGGCGTGTACGTGCTGGGTCTCGCTCCCGGCGCCCAGGGCATGCAGGTGGCGAACCTGACCGTCAACGGCGGCTTCCTGCCGAACGGCATCGTGCCGGTGCTGACGGGCGCGGTCGCGGCCACCGGGTTCTACTTCGGCGCCGAGATCGTCACCATCGCCGCCGCCGAGACCGCCGAGCCGCAGAAGGCCGTGGCCAAGGCCACCAGCTCGGTGATCACGCGCGTGCTGGTGTTCTATGTCGGCTCGATCCTGCTAGTGGTATGCCTGGTGCCGTGGAACTCCAACAGCATCGCCACGCCGTACGTCAGCGCGCTGAACGTGATGGGCGTTCCCGCCGCCGCGCAGATCATGAACGCGATCGTGCTGACCGCGGTGCTGTCGGCGCTCAACTCCGGCCTGTACGCTTCGTCGCGCATGCTGTTCGCGCTGACCCGCCGCGGCGATGCGCCGCAGTCGCTGGCCCGCGTCAGCCGCAACGGCGTGCCGGTGCGCGCCATCCTGGTGGCCACGCTGTTCGGCTACGGCGCGGTGGTGATGTCCT
Source organism: Cupriavidus sp. L7L (assembly GCF_004353535.1). NCBI lineage: Bacteria > Pseudomonadati > Pseudomonadota > Betaproteobacteria > Burkholderiales > Burkholderiaceae > Cupriavidus > Cupriavidus sp. L7L. The sequence continues at coordinate 69,877 of NZ_SMNY01000010.1, read as the reverse complement.
ATGTCTCGCCCGATACGGTGTTCGCCTTCCTGGTCAACTCGTACGGCACCGTCGCCATCTTCGTCTACATCCTGATCGCGATCTCGCAGCTGCGCCTGCGCTCGCGGCTGGAACGCGAGGCTCCGGGCCTGCTGCGCGTGCGCATGTGGTGCTTCCCGTATCTCACCTATGTCGCGATCCTGGGCATGCTGGGCATCGTGATCGCCATGGCCTTTATCCCCGACCAGCGCACGCCGCTTGCGCTGGGGGTCATCAGCCTGCTGATCCTGCTGATTGCCTACGGTGCGCGGCAACTGTTTCGCCGTGGCGCGGGGCCGGTAGTCCCGCTGGCCGAGATGCCAAGGCCCGATCTTCACAAGTATTGATGTGCCACGCGGCGCGCCAGTGCAGTAAGCTGGCGCGCTGTGTCGTTTGCAGTGTCGTTGTTATTGCTCCCGCACCATGAGCCTCAAGTCTCCCGCCACCATGTGGTTCCAGCTGTTCCAGCAGCACGCCCTGTCCGGACTGAGCCTGCAGGGCAAGATCCGCCAGATGCTGGTGTCGGCGATCCTCGACGAGCAACTGCCGCAGGGCGAACCGCTGCCGAGCAGCCGCGAGCTGTCCGCGCAGCTGCGCGTGGCGCGCAACACCGTGGTGCTGGCGTACCAGCAGCTGGTCGATGAAGGCTACCTGGTGGCGCGCGAACGCAGCGGCTATTTCGTCAATCCCGGGATCCTCGGCACGCGCGTCAGCGGCGTGGCCTCGCTGCGCGGCGAGCCGGTGCCGGCGCGCGGCGGCGAACCGGACTGGGAGCGGCGCTTCGTGTTCCGCCCCACGCAGCAGCGCAATATCGTCAAGCGCGCCAACTGGCGCGACTACCCCTACCCCTTCATCTACGGCCAGTACGACCCCACGCTGTTCCCCACTGCCGACTGGCGCGAATGCTGCCTGAAGGCGCTCAGCGTGCTCGACATCCACGACTGGGCCCAGGACATGATCCTGCGCGACGACGAGTCGCTGGTGCAGCAGATCCGCACCCGCGTGCTGCCGCGCCGCGGCGTCTGGGCCGGCGCCGACGAGATCGTGGTCACCGTGGGCGCGCAGCAGGCGCTGTACCTGCTGGCCGACCTGCTGGTCAGCCCCGATACGCCGGTCGGCATCGAAGATCCCGGCTATCCGGATGCGCGCAATATCTTCGGCTCGCATACCTCGCACCTGGTACCGCTGGCGGTCGATGGCGACGGACTGGTGCTGTCCGACGCGCAGCGCGCGTGCGACTACGTCTATGTCACGCCCAGCCACCAGTGCCCCACCACCGTGACCATGCCGCTGGCGCGCCGGCAGGCGCTGCTGCGCCAGGCCGAGGAAGCGGACTTCGTGCTGATCGAGGACGACTACGAAAGCGAGAGCCGCTTCGAGGGCGACCCCACGCCCACGCTCAAGAGCCTGGACCGCAGCAACCGCGTGATCTACGTCGGCAGCCTGTCCAAGAGCCTGGCGCCGGGGCTGCGCATCGGCTATGTGGTCGGGCCGGCGCCGCTGATCGCCGAGCTGCGCGCGGCGCGGCGGCTGATGCTGCGGCACCCGTCGGCGTATATCCAGCGCGCGTTCTCGCTGTTCCTGTCACTGGGCCACTACGACGCGCACCTGCGGCGCCTGTCGGCGGCGCACCGCGAGCGCGCCGAGGCGGTGCTGGCGGCGCTGGCCACGCATATGCCCGATTTCCGTCCGGTGCCGATCGCCGGCGGCGCGTCCTGCTGGATCGAAGGGCCGCCCTGGCTCGACGCCAACGCGCTCGCGCGGCTGGCCGAGCTGCAGGGCGTGCTGATCGAGCCCGGCAGCGTCTTCTTCATGGAGGAGCCGGCGCCTCGCAACGTGTTCCGGCTGGGCTACTCCTCGATCTCGCTGGACCGCATCGAGCCCGGCATCCGCGTGCTGGCGGGTGTCGCGCGTGAACTGCAGGCCACCACCGGCGCGGCAGGTGCGGCTGTAGCGGACGCCGCCGCCACTTCCCGCGCCCGCCCGGCCGCCTGAACGGGCGCGCGAAAGGCTGGCCCAAGCGATTGTCGCGAACTGGCGCTACAGCGCCGCGGCCGCCTTCCCTATCCTCGAGTCATGGCCGGTTCCGCAGCGCCGTTGCGCGGGCCGGTGGACAACACTCAGGAGACCAAGCCATGTCCGATCGCAACACCGCCGCCGGCATCGAACTGCTGCAAGCCTTCAACGACGCCTGGAACCGTCACGACCTCGACGCCCTGATGGGCTTCATGGCCGATGACTGCGCCTTCCACGGCGTGGCCGGCAGCGAACTGCTCGGCCGCAGCTTCATCGGCCGCGACGCCGTGCGCGAAGGCTTCCAGCTCGCCTGGCAGACCTTCCCCGACGCACAATGGGTCGATGGCGATCACTTTGTCGTGGGCGACCGCGGCGTCAGCGAATCCACCTTCAAAGGCACCCGCGCCGACGGCGCCCGCATCGAGGCGCGCATGGTCGACGTCTTCACCTTCCGCGACGGCAAGATCGCGGTGAAGAACGCCTACCGCAAGGACCGCCCGCCCGTGGTTGCGCCCGTAGTGGCAGCGCAAGCCTGAACGCAGGAGACGCGCCATGGAAGCCGTAGTCCCCCGCAGTTCCCTGGGCGGCGAGCACACGACCGCGCCGTCGCGTCCGTACGACCCCGCCTACGACCCGCTGCATACCCCTACCCCCGGACAGGGCCGCGAGTACGCGCCCACCTACTGGATCGGCACCGCCGGCACGCCGCCCGCCGACGACGGCCCGATCACCCATGACATCGACGTCGACGTGGCCATCATCGGCTCGGGCTTCACCGGCCTGACCTGCGCGATCTTCCTGGCGCAGCAGTACGGCATCAAGGCCACCGTGCTCGAAGCCAACCGCGTCAGCTGGGGCTGCAGCACGCGCAACGGCGGCCAGGCGCAATGCGCGTCGGGGCGCCTCAAGCGTTCGCAGTGGATCCAGCGCTATGGGCTGGACACCGCGCTGCGCCTGCATGAAGAGGTCTGTGACGGCATGGAGACCTTCAAGGGGCTGATCAAGGACATCGACTGCGATCCGCAGCCGGGCGGCCACCTGTATATCGCGCACCGCGACAAGGTGATGCCCGGGCTGGAAAAGGAAGCAAAAATCCTGCGGGAAGTCTTCAACTACGACGCGCGCATCCTCGATGCCAGCACCGTGCGGCGCGAATACGTCGATGACAAGGAAGCCGCGGGCGCCATGCACGAACCCGAGGGCATCGGCATCCACGCCGGCAAGCTGGCCTTCGGCTACCTGCGCCGCGCGCGCGAGCTGGGCGCCAAGGTGCATCCGTCCAGCCCCGTGACCGGCTGGGAAACGCGCAACGGCGTCCACTACCTGCGCACTCCCGGCGGCATCGTGCGCGCCCGCGCCGTGGGCGTGGCCACCGGCGGCTACACTTCGCAGTCGCTGCACCGCCAGCTCAAGAACCGGCTGTTTCCCATCCTGTCAAACTCGATCGTCACGCGCCCGCTGACCCCCGACGAAATTGCCGCGTGTAACTTCCGCACCACGCAGGTCATCACCGACACGCGCATCCTGCGCCACTACTACCGGCTGATGCCCGACGGCCGCCTGCAGATCGGCAGCCGCAGCGCCATCACCGGCAACGACGCGCCGCAGGACCAGTACAAGCAGAAGCTGATCGCCGACATGTACCGCAAGTTCCCGGCGCTGCGCGGCATCCAGATCGACTACTCGTGGTGGGGCTGGGTCGATGTCAGCCACGACATGATGCCGCGTATCACGCAGCCGGACCCGTCGCAATCGATCTACTACGCGATGGGGTATGGCGGCAATGGCGTGATGTACTCCGCGCAGGCGGGCAAGCGGCTGGCGGCGCTGATCGCCGGCAAGGAGTCGTCGCTGCCGCAGCTGCCGATCTTCCGCTCGCCGCTGCCGTTCCCGAACGTGCTCGAGATGGCGGAGTCGCGGATGTTCGCGCCGTTCCGCCGGATGGGGCAGCGGGCGCTGTATCACTGGTATCACTGGAAGGATGATGTGTTTTGAAGCGGCCACAGCACCGATGATGCCGGTTGCTTCCATCCAAAGGGACCGCTGCTAACTCATTCCTTTCTTGCAGGGATCAGGTCAAGACCATGTTCTTGAGCCGCTTGGACGTGCCTGGTCCCTCATTCATACCGCCGAAGAATCTCCGGCCCGCTTCCCGGTTGGGCATCTCACTCCGAGACCCCCACTCGCGCGAGGCATACGCAACCAGCGCAGCAGGCATCACATTCTCGCGTTCACTAGCACCGGCGATGCGATGTCCTTGTGATCGTATTTCTAAGGCGCTGAAGCAAGCACTAATCGTACGGTACAAACTTCCCACACGAGCCGGACTGGCATACCCCTCGCAGGGATAACTCGTAGCGTGCGTTGCATCGCGCACGACCCATTGCCACGCGCAACACACAATCTAGCAGTACGACAGAAGGCGCCATAGCGTGCTGCCGAGTCTGCGGCTTTTTTAGATGTCGCTGCAAATTCTTATTTTTCCGATTGAGTTCCGTTGCCAATCCTGATTCATTAGTTACTCAGCAAAAAAACCGACTCAAGGAGCAACGATGAACTCCCGCTTATTACCCTGTTCGCATACAAGGGGCAGTTATGGTCGATAATCGCTGCGCGCTCCGAAACGGAGACAAGACCAGTACGAACGGCGTGCTTATCGCGACAGGCCGCAGTGTATTCCACCGTGACGCCATCGTAGGTGTAGAAGGCGATCACGCAACATGCCCGGCCTGCAAGGCTGGCGGGCGGGTCATGAACGACTGCTACCCGGCCTTCGATATTGATGGCAAGCAGGTATTAGTAACAGGAGCGCGTGTCCACTGCAAATGCGCTATCAACCCGATCGTCACTCACTCACGCAGCGATTTCGTCATCGAAGTAAACCGGAGTGGTCGGCAGACATTACTTCGGCCAGAGGCCTCGCCACTGGCCTCGTCAAAACCGGCTCAGCCTGCCTCGGCCGATTATGACGAACAAGTGCGCCTGGTAGATGAAATTACACAGAAACCCTGGCTGGCGTCGCTTATGTCATTGATGTGTCGGACGGGACCAGCTACAGCGGCCACACCGACGAAGACGGTTTCTGCCAACGCATCATGACAGCAAAGGCCCTATATGGTATCCGTGCGCGAGGAAAATAATGGAGGTTTTAATAATTTTCGCTGGTACCGCTACGCTGTCCACAATGCATCTCTTTCGCGCCCCGATCTTTCGAAAATTCAATTTTCAAATTTCACCAACGAGGCGAAAATCGAGTTCCAGGGATGCCAGACGGCCGCCAATCCAACAGACGAAGACAATATTGCAGCAGATTTCTCGAGACGACTGAAAGAGGCGGGAAAGATCAAGTCGTCCGTAATCGGCCACACGACGAACGCCGTCCCCGGAATTGACGCTGACGACAAACCAAGACAGGACTACAGGCACGGCAGCCGAGCGATTTTCAAGGGCGGCCGACTAATAAAACTAACAAAACAAAAAGGCGTAATAGACGAAAAATGGTTGACACAATGAAAATCCCAAAAATAAAATGCTTCGGTTTTTTTGCGCAATGGCCTGTATCGCGGGCGGTGCATGCGCGATATCAATCTATCCCTTCCCCTTATCTGAGCCGAACATAATTATAGAAACCCGCCACATGTCCTATGCTTGCGGAGAATGTTATGTACAAGAACGAGTTACCCGGGTCCTTGACAAGGATAGCGGAAATTTCATTGACAAACATGATTACGAATCAGAAAGCAATACGCCATCGCTACCTCGGATGGGACGTCGTCGTAAATTACAAGGGAAATACCGATGGACTACTGAATTCCCTCGACACCATATCAAGGAACGGCCCATATTGCGCATGGCCAGATTTTAGATTGAGAGGTCAATTCAAGCGCCGCATAATTTATTCGCTTTATTTCAGGGGCGATCATTATGATGGGATCTATTTCGATACAGACGACGCGACGGCAATCTATTCATCAAACATGAACTGCCCAGGTGAAGCTCCCATAGGGTGCCAACTCCCCGCCGCCACCGCATCAGTTGGCGATCAATCTTGCATGCCTTGTCGGACCACCACCGACACCCAAACCGGACCCCGCCGCCTCCTCACCCCGCATGCCGCCGCAGTATGATGCCCAAGTCTCCCGCCCCGGGAGCATCGCAGCCGCATGGCGGCCGCAGTGCATCAGGAGGCACGCTTGGACCACCCCCGGCCGTTCCCGTCCGAACCCGCGCGCCCCGGCGACCTTGTCGTCGCCCGGCCTGAAGGGCTGTATTGCCCGCCTGGCGACTTCTATATCGACCCGTGGCGCCCGGTCGAGCGCGCGGTCATCACCCATGCCCACTCCGACCACGCCCGCTTCGGCCATGCGCACTACCTGTGCTCAGAGCCGGGCCGCGACGTGCTGCTGGCGCGCCTGCCCGGCATCCACCTGAACACCCTGCCCTACGGCGAACGCATCACCCACCACAGCGTCACGCTGAGCCTGCATCCGGCCGGGCACGTGCTCGGCTCGTCCCAGGTGCGGCTGGAACACGGCGGCCAGGTATGGGTGGCCTCCGGCGACTACAAGCTGGAGGCCGACGGCACCTGCGATCCGTTCGAGCCGGTGCCCTGCGATACCTTCATCACCGAAAGCACCTTCGGCCTGCCGATCTACCGCTGGCCGTCGCAGGCAACGCTGATGGCGGAGATCTTCCGCTGGTGGTACACCAATGCGCAGGCTGGCCGCGCCAGCATCGTCTACGCCTACAGCTTCGGCAAGGCGCAGCGCATCCTGCATGGGCTGCTGCACCATGCCGGCGTCGATGGCCTGCCCGGGCCGGTGATCGTGCACGGCGCGCTGACCACGCTCAACGCGGCCTACGCCGGCGCCGGCGTGGCACTGCCGCCGATGGCGCTCGCGTCCGAGCTGCCGCCGCGCAGCCCGCTGCTGCGGCAGGCGCTGGTGGTGGCGCCGCCGTCGGCGCAGCGCTCGCCCTGGCTGCGGCGCTTCGGCGATGCGTCCGATGCCTTTGCCAGCGGCTGGATGCAGCTGCGCGGCACGCGCCGGCGCCGCGGCGTCGATCGCGGCTTTGCGCTGTCCGACCACGCCGACTGGCCGGGGCTGCTGCAGGCGATCAGCGCCACCGGCGCGGGCCGCATCATCGTGACCCACGGCAACGTGCCGGTGATGGTGCGCTACCTGAACGAACGCGGCTGGCAGGCGCAGGCGTTCGAGACCGAGTATGGCGACGACGATGAAGCGGTGCGCGTGGAGGCGCAGGCCGAAGCCGTGAGCGAAGCCAGCAACGAAGAAGCCGCCCCATGAAGGCCTTCGCCGACCTCTACGCCGCGCTCGACGGCACCACCTCCACCAAGGCCCGGCTCGCAGCATTGGTCGACTACCTGCGCGCCGCCCCGCCGCAGGACGCGGCGTGGGCGGTGTACTTCCTGGCCGGCGGCAAGCCGCGGCAGATCGTACCGGTGTCGGTGCTGCGCGAACTCGCGCGCGAGGCCGCCCGCCTGCCCGACTGGCTGTTCGAGGAGAGCTACCAGGCCGTCGGCGACCTTGCCGAAACCATCGCCCTGCTGCTGCCCGAACCCATGGATGCCGACCACGCCGGCCTGGCCGAATGGGTCGAACAGCGCCTGCTGCCGCTGCGCGGCCTGCCGCCGGAAGACCTGATGCCGCGGCTCGATGCGCTGTGGCGGCCGCTGGACGCGCAAGGCCGGCTGGTGCTGTTCAAGCTGATCACCGGCGCCTTCCGGGTCGGCGTGTCGCGCCTGCTGGTCACGCGCGCGCTGGGCGAGGTGGCGGGCATCGAGCCCAAGCGCGTGGCCGAGCGCATGGTCGGCTACACCGACCTGTCGGCGCGCCCCGATGCCGCGCGCTTCCTCGCCCTGCTGGCGCCGGAGAGCGATGACGACCGCCAGTTGCGCGCCGGCGGCCAGCCCTACCCGTTCTTCCTCGCGCATCCGCTGCAGGCGCCCGTCGAGCAGTTCGGCGACGTGCTCGGCGCGCCTGGCGGCTGGCTGGTCGAGTGGAAATGGGACGGCATCCGCGCGCAATTGGTGTGCCGCGACGGGCAGACCTGGCTGTGGTCGCGCGGCGAGGACCTGATCACCGAGCGCTTCCCGGAGATCATCGACGCCGCGGCGGCGCTGCCCGACGGCACCGTGCTCGACGGCGAGATCGTGATCTGGCAGGACGGCCGCGTGCAGCCGTTCGCGCTGCTGCAGCAGCGCATCGGCCGCAAGACGCTGGGCGCGAAGCTGCTGCGCGATGCGCCGGCGATCCTGATGGCGTACGACCTGCTCGAATGGCAGGGCGAGGACTGGCGCGCGCGGCCGCAGGCGGAACGCCGCGCGCGGCTGGAGCAGGTGGTGGCCGGCCACATCCACCCCGCGCTGGAACTGAGCCCGCTGGTCGACGCCGGCAGCTGGGAGCACTACGCGCGGCTGCGCGATGCCTCGCGCGACCTGGGCGTGGAAGGCTTCATGCTGAAGGCGGCCGATGCGGCCTATGGCGCCGGCCGCACCAAGGACGTGGGGGTCTGGTGGAAATGGAAGATCGATCCCTATTCGGTCGATGCGGTGCTGATCTACGCGCAGCGCGGGCACGGCCGCCGCGCCAGCCTCTACACCGACTTCACCTTCGCGGTGTGGAACGCGCCGCCGGGAACGCCGGGCCGCGCGCTGGTGCCATTCGCCAAGGCCTATTCCGGGCTGACCGACCAGGAGATGCGCGCGGTCGACGCCATCATCCGCCGCACCACGGTCGAGAAATTCGGCCCCGTGCGCAGCGTCGAGCCGACGCAGGTGTTCGAACTCGGCTTCGAAGGCATTGCCCGCAGCGGCCGCCACAAGAGCGGCATCGCAGTGCGCTTCCCGCGCATGCTGCGCTGGCGCACCGACAAGCCCATCGAGGAAGCCGACACGCTGGCCACGCTGGAAGCCATGCTGCCTGGCACTGCCACGCCGCGGGAGGATGCGGCATGACCCCGCCGCGTGCCGCGCGCAAGCCGGCGGAGGACGCCACCGAGCCGCTGACCGTCGCGCAGGGCCTGCAGGCACTGTTCGATGCGCGCGGCTGGCAGCCGTTCGCGTTCCAGCGCGAAGTCTGGACCGCGATCGCGCGCGGCCAGAGCGGCCTGCTGCACGCCACCACCGGCACCGGCAAGACCTATGCGGCATGGCTGGGCGCGCTGATGGCATTCGGCACGCCGCGCGCCGCGCTGTCGCACGACAAGCCCGCGCCGCCGCTGACGGTGCTGTGGCTGACACCGATGCGCGCGCTCGCCGCCGACACCACGCGCGCGCTGCAGGCGCCGCTGGCGGAACTCGATCTCGACTGGACCGTGGCGCTGCGCACCGGCGACACCGGCAGCGCCGAGCGTGCCGCGCAGCAACGCCGCCTGCCGACCGCGCTGGTGACCACGCCGGAAAGCCTGACGCTGATGCTGACCCGCGCCGACGCGCACGAAACCCTGCGGCGCGTGCGCATGGTGGTGGTCGACGAATGGCACGAACTGATCGGCAACAAGCGCGGCGTGCAGGCGCAGCTGGCGCTGGCGCGGCTGCGGCAATGGCAGCCGGCGCTGATGGTGTGGGGGCTGTCGGCCACGCTCGGCAACCTGCCGCATGCCGCCGACGTGCTGCTGTGCGGCGTGCCGGAAGACCTGCGCGTGCTGGTGCACGGCCACACCCCCAAGCCCCTCGTCATCGACACGCTGCTGCCCGGCAATGCCAGCCGCTTCCCGTTTGCCGGCCACCTGGGCCTGTCGATGCTGCCGCACGTGGTCGAGGAGCTCGGGCACAGCGGCACCACGCTGGTCTTCCTCAACACCCGCTCGCAGGCCGAGCTGTGGTACCAGGCGCTGCTCGATGCGCGCCCCGACTGGGCAGGACAGATCGCGCTGCACCATGGCTCGCTCGACCGCGCGGTGCGCGAGTGGGTGGAACTGAGCCTTAAGAACGGCGAGCTGCGCGCGGTGGTCTGCACATCGAGCCTGGACCTCGGCGTCGACTTCCTGCCGGTGGAGCGCGTGCTGCAGGTCGGCTCGCCCAAGGGCGTGGCGCGGCTGCTGCAGCGCGCCGGGCGCTCCGGCCACGCGCCGGGCCGCGCGTCGCGCGTGACGGTGGTGCCCACGCACAGCCTGGAACTGGTGGAAGCCGTGGCCGCGCGGCATGCGGTGCAGGCGGGCCGGATCGAGGCGCGCGAGTCGCCCGACAAGCCGCTCGACGTGCTGGTGCAGCACCTGGTGACGGTGGCGCTGGGCGGCGGCTTCCGGCCCGAGGCGCTGCTGGCCGAGGTGCGCGGCGCCTGGGCCTACCGCGGCCTGACCGATGCCGAATGGCAGTGGTGCCTGGACTTCGTGCGCCAGGGCGGCGCCACGCTGTCCGCCTATCCCGATTTCCGCCGCGCGGTGCCCGACGATGAAGGCGTCTGGCGCGTGCCCGACCTCGGGCTGGCGCGGCGCCACCGCATGAGCGTGGGCACCATCGTCAGCGACGCCACCATGCAGGTGCGCTACTGGAGCCGCGCCGGCAGCGGCGGCGCCTCGCTGGGATCGGTGGAGGAAGGCTTTATCGCCCGGCTGGCGCCAGGCGACTGCTTCCTGTTCGGCGGCCGCCTGCTGGAGCTGGTGCGCGTGCAGGAGATGACCGCCTACGTGCGCCGCGCCACCGGCAGGCGCCCGGTGGTGCCGCGCTGGAACGGCGGCAAGATGCCGATGTCGACCGAGCTGGCCGAAGCGGTGATCGACACGCTCGAAGCCGCCGCCGCGGGGCGGCTCGATCCGCGCACCACGCCCGAGCTGCCGCTGATCCAGCCGCTGGTAGACCTGCAGGCGCAGTGGTCGGCGCTGCCCACGCGCCAGACGCTGCTGGCCGAGTCGCTGCACTCGCGCGAGGGCTGGCACCTGTTCCTCTACCCCTTCGCCGGCCGCTCGGTGCACCTCGGGCTGGGCAGCCTGCTGGCATGGCGGCTCGGGCAGAAGGTGCCGGCGACGTTCTCGGTCGCGGTCAACGACTACGGGCTCGAATTGCTCGCCTCAGCGCCGATGGACTGGGGCCACTGGCTGCCGCAGGTGCTGGCCGAGGAGCGCCGGCGCGACCTGGCCGCCGACGTGCTCGGCAGCCTCAATGCGGGCGAGCTGTCGCTGCGGCGCTTTCGCGAGATCGCGCGCGTCGCCGGGCTGATCTTCCAGGGCTATCCGGGCGCGCCCAAGAGCGCGCGGCAGCTGCAGGCGTCGTCGAGCCTGTTCTACGAGGTCTTCCGCAAGCACGATCCCGGCAACCTGCTGCTTGGCCAGGCCGAGCGCGAAGTGCTGATGCAGGAACTGGACGCACACCGGCTCGCTGAAACCCTCGAACGGCTGGCAACGCTCAGGCTAGACCTGCACGCCCTGAAGCGCCCCACGCCGCTGTCGTTCCCGCTGGTGGTGGAATTCCTGCGCGAGAAGCTCAGCACCGAGAAGCTGGCCGACCGCATCGCGCGCATGCTCGCCGAGCTGGAACTGGCCGCTGGCGCCGAGCCCGGCGAAGCCGCCGGCATGCAGGCCGACGCCGTGGCAGAAGCGGCGCGCTTCGGCATGGCCGACCACGCCGGTCCGTCCGGCCGCACGCCGCGCAAGCCGCGTCGAGCGCGCAAGCCCTCCAGACCCTTGCCGCTGCCATGACACCGGATACCGGCACCCTGCAGGCCAACGGCGCCTGCCCCATTCAGGTGGCGGGAGAAACGCTGTGGCTGCTGCCCGAGCATGCGGCGTGGTGGCCGGCGGCGGGCATGCTGATGGTGGCCGACGTGCACTTCGGCAAGGCCGCGGCATTCCGCGCGCTCGGACAACCCGTGCCGCACGGCACCACCGGCGACAACCTCGGCCTGCTGACGCAGCTGACGCGGCAGTTGCCCGTCGAGGAGCTGGTCTTCCTCGGCGACTTCCTGCACGCCCGCGCCGCGCGCACGCCGGCGGTGCTGGCGGCGCTGGACGGCTGGCGCCGCAGCCTGCCTCCGCCGGTGCGCTGCACGCTGGTGCGAGGCAACCATGATGCGCGCGCGGGAGACCCGCCCGCTTCGCTGCAGATCCGCGTAGTGACGGAGCCGGCCGCGGCGGGCCCGTTCGCGCTGTGCCACATGCCCGGGGCATCGCCGCTGGGCTACGTGCTGGCCGGCCACCTGCACCCGGCGTGCCGGCTGCGCGGTGCCGGCGCCGACAGCCTGCGCCTGCCGTGCTTCCTGTTCGGCCCGTGCGGCGCCATCCTGCCCGCCTTCGGCGCCTTCACCGGCCACGCCACGGTGCGGCCGCAGCCGGACGAACGCGTCTACGTGGTCGGCGGCGGCCGTGTCTGGCCGGTTGGCCGCGCACCTTAGTACAGCGCTCAGAGCAGGCCTCAGAACAGCGTGTAGCCGCCGTCGATGACGAAGGTGTCGCCGGTGTGGTAGGCCGACGCCGGGCTCATCAGGTAGACCGCAATGCCCGCGAAATCGCTGCCCTCGCCCCAGCGGCGCATCGGCACGCGCTTGTGCACCATCTCCTGGAAGGCATCGTTGGCCTGCGCGGCGCCAGTCATCTCGGTCTTGATCCAGCCGGGCAGGATCGAATGCGCGCGGATGCCCTTGCGTGCATATTCGACGGCCAGGCCGCGCATCATCGAGATCACGCCGCCCTTGGTGGCGGCGTAGTGCTCGGTGCGCGGCGCGCCTTCGATGGCCGCGACCGACGCGGTGCTGCACAGCACGCCGCCCTCGCCCTGCACCAGCATCTGCCGCACCGCGGCGCGCAGCGTGAAGAAGGCGCCATCCAGGTTGACGCGCATGGTCTTGCGCCATACCTCGGCCGTCATCGCATCGAACGGCCCCTTGTTGCCGCCGATGCCGGCGTTGGCAAAGCAGCCATCGATCCGCCCCAGCGCCGCTACCGTGCGCTGCATCGCGGCATCGACCGCCTGCTCGTCGCCCACGTCGCACACCTCGGTGTGCACGCGTCGGCCATGCTGCGCCAGCCGGTCGGCGGCCACGGCGTTCTTGTCCGCGTTGGTGCCCCAGATCGCGATATCCGCGCCGGCCGCGGCCAGGCCCTCGGCGATGCCCAGCCCGATGCCGCCGTTGCCGCCGGTCACCAGGGCCACTTTTCCTGCCAGGTCGAAGGGGTGCTTGCTCATGTCTGTCTCCTCGGATGGTGGGTCGCTGCCTCGACCGGACATTGTTGACCCGTCACGCCACAAAGCTCGTCGTCGGAACCGATGAGTTTGGATGCGCGCCGGCGCACTTCCGGGCCGCTAAGGATTTCCATGATTGACGCTGGCCCGGGCCACCGCTCCGCCCGGCCTGTCGCCATTTCCGGCGCCGCGGCGAGGCTGGCCCCAGCGAATCCGGCCAACTGGTCCTATAGCGCCGGATCGGCGCTCACCTATAAAGCCGAGACCTTCAACCCCTTTCCTTTCGAGGAGCAGAACCATGCGGTGGATCAAGCGACTTGCGACGTATTTCGCCCTGGCAGCAGCACTGGTGCCAGCCGCCCACGCGCAAAGCAAGGATGTAGTCATTGCTTACCAGGACATGGTGGTGCCCTGGCGTTATGCGCAAGACATGAAGGAGCTGGAGAAGCAGACCGGCTACAAGGTCTCGTTCCGCCAGTTCGGCGGCGGCGGCGACGTGATCCGCGCGATGGCGTCGGGCCAGATCGCCATCGGCGAGGCGGGCACTTCCCCAATCGCCTCGGCGCTGTCGCAAGGGCTGGACGTGGAGCTGTTCTGGATCCTGGATGACATCAACGCGGCCGAGGCCATGGTCGCGCGCAACGGCAGCAAGATCGCCAGCATCGGCGACCTGAAGGGCAAGCGCGTGGGCGTGCCGTTCGTGTCGACCACGCACTACCACACGCTGGTCGCGCTGGAGCGCGCCAGGGTCAATCCCAAGGACGTGCGCATCGTCAACATGCGCCCGCCCGAGGTCGCGGCCGCGTGGGAGCGCGGCGACATCGACGCGACCTTTATCTGGGACCCGGTGCTGGCCAAGCTCAAGCAGTCGGGCACGGTGCTGACCACCTCCGGCCAGATCGCCGCCGATACCGGCAAGGCGACCTTCGACGGGATGATCGCCAACAAGAAGTTCGCGCGTGAAAACCCGGAGTTCATGGTCAAGCTGGTGCGCGTGCTGGCCGCTGCGGATGACAACTACCGCAAGAACAAGGCGTCATGGACCGCCGATTCGCCGATGGTCAAGGCGGTGGCCAAGGTCTCGGGCGCCAAGGCCGAGACGGTGCCGGCCAGCATGGCGCTGTATGCCTTCCCGACGCTGGAAGAGCAGGTCTCGGAGCGCTGGCTCGGTGGCGGCGCGGCGCGTGCGCTGCAGTCGGCGGCGCAGTTCCTGAAGGAGCAAGGGACCATCCAGACAGTGCTGCCGGACTACAGCAAGGGCGTCAATGCGGAATGGGCCAAACGAGCGCTGCGGTAACGCGCGCGGTGTGTGGAACGGCAACAGCAGCGGAAATCGTCATGAACAAACTTGAAATCGATAACCTCAGCGTGAACTACGGCGCCGCCGGCGGCGCCCGCACGCTGGCCCTGTCGCAGGTCAATCTCACCATGGAGCGCGGCGATTTCGTCGTCGCGCTGGGCGCCTCGGGCTGCGGCAAGACTACGCTGCTGTCGTGCATCGCCGGCTTCATGGAGCCGTCGGAAGGCGAGATCCGGCTGAACGGCAAGGCCGTGCGCGGACCCGGTGCCGAGCGCGGCGTGGTGTTCCAGAAGCATGCGCTGATGCCGTGGCTGAGCGTGGCCGACAACGTGGCGCTGGGCCTGCGCCTGCGCGGCGTGCCGCGCGCCGAACGCCTGCGCATCGCCCGCGAAAAACTGGCCGCGGTGGGACTGGATGCGGCGGCCGCCAAGCCGGTCTACCAGCTCTCCGGCGGCATGCAGCAGCGCGTGGGGATCGCGCGCGCGCTGGCCTGCGACCCGGCCGTGATGCTGATGGACGAGCCGCTGGGCGCGCTCGACGCCCTGACGCGCGAATCGATCCAGGCGCTGATCCTCAGGCTGTGGGCGAAGGAGCAGAAGATCGTGTTCTTCATCACCCACAGCGTGGAAGAGGCGCTGTTCCTGGCGACGCGGCTGATCGTGATGACGCCGTCGCCGGGCCGCATCGCGCATACCTATGAACTGCCCTTCGCGCGCCGCTTCATCGAGTGCGGCGATGCCCGCCAGGTCAAGTCCGACCCGGAATTCATCCGCTACCGCGAAGAGATCGTCGACCTGATCCATGCCACCGCCTGAGGAATTCAAGATGCCCGCTTCCGCCCAACGCATCGAACCCGCGCCGCGCGCAGCACCTGCGGCCGTGCCTTCCAGCAAGCCGATGAAAGCCGTGTCGGGCTACCGCCTGCCCGGCGAAGGCTCCAGCTCGCGCATCTCCACCGTAACCGTGGCGAGCCTGCTCGTCCTGTGGTGGGTCGCCAGCCACCTGCGCTGGCTGCCGCCGTTGTTCCTGCCCACGCCGGAATCGATCGTCACCGCCTTCATCGATGCCTGGCAGGGCAACCTGCAAGGCGGCCAGCCGCTGACCGAGCATTTCACCGCAAGCATGGTGCGCGTATTTGGCGCGTTCGGGCTGGCGGTGGTCACGGCGGTGCCGATCGGCGTGCTGATGGGCGTGTCGCGCATCGCGCGCGGCATCTTCGATCCGCCCATCGAGTTCTACCGCCCGCTGCCGCCGCTGGCGTACCTGCCGCTGATCGTGATCTGGTTCGGCATCGACGAGACCTCGAAGGTGCTGCTGATCTTCCTGGCGTGCTTCGCGCCGCTGGCGATGTCGGCGCAGGCGGGGGTGCGGTCGGTGACCATCGAGCAGATCAATGCCGCCTACTCCATGGGCGCCACGCCGTGGCAGGTGGTGCGGCACGTGGTGCTGCCCGCCGCGCTGCCGGACATCCTGACAGGCATGCGGATTGCGATCGGCTTCGGGTGGACCACGCTGGTGGCGGCCGAGATGGTGGCCGCCACCGCCGGGCTCGGGCAGATGGTGCTGAACGCGTCCAACTTCCTGCGTACCGACGTTGTGATCATGGGGATCGTGCTGATCGGGTTGATTGCTTATGTGTTTGATCTGCTGATGAGGAAGATGGCGAAGTGGTTGGTGCCCTGGAAGGGGAGGATGTAAGGGGGGGTGGGCATTTTGCTGGCCGCCGGGATTCTGTTCCTGGCGGCTGGCATCTGGCGGTGATTGATACGCCCGGTTCCGCCCGATCAGCCGCTTGCCGAAATGCAGCGCGCCCTGCTCCCCCGCGGCGCGCGTGTGCCCTCAATGCTACGCAACGCCGCCCGGTCCCGTCACTTGTACGAAAGCCCGCCTTTTCGAGCCAGCAAGGCCGGTTACGCACTATCATCGGCACATTCCCAACCGCCAGTTGCCAATGATGGACAAAGCCCGCGTCCTCACCCTCTTTATCGGCGTGGTACGCGCCGGCAGTTTCCAGCGCGCCGCGGTAGAAGCCGGCGTGACCCCGCAGGCCGTCAGCAAGGCGGTGCGCACGCTGGAAGACGACCTCGGCGTGCGCCTGCTGCACCGGACCACGCGCAAGCTCAGCCTCACCACCGAAGGCGCGCGGCTGTTCGAGCTGGCCGCGCCGGGCATGCGCCAGCTGGATGAGGCGCTGGACCAGGTGCGCAGCAGCAAGAGCGACGACGACGGGCTGATCCGGCTGACCGCGCCGCCGTCGGTCGGCAGCCGCGTTCTGGTGCCGCTGGTGCGCGCCTTCCGCGAGCTGCATCCGGGCATCACCTTCGACGTGGTGCTGAGCGACCTCTTTACCGACCTGGTCGAGTCCCGCATCGATATCGGCTTCCGCGCCGGCACCAGTCCCGGCCAGAACCTGGTGGCGCGCCGGCTGTGCGACCTGCCGCTGGTCATCTGCGCCGCTCCCGATTACCTCGCACGGCACGGCGAGCCGGCCACGCTGGACGAACTGCTGCAGCACCAGTGCACCGGCTTCCGCCGCCCGGCCACCGGGCGCATGGTGCCGTGGGAGCTGCAGGTCGACGGCGCGCTGGTCTACCAGGAGGTGCCCGCCGTCGCCAGCTTCAACGACGTGGAAACCGAGGTCGAGGCGGTGCGCGCCGGTATTGGCATCGGCCAGCTGTCCGCCTACATGATCCACGCCGACCTCGTCAGCGGCCGGCTCAAGGCGATCCTGACAGAATTCAGCAGCAGCAATGTCGGGCTGTACATGTACTACCCGCACCGCAGCCAGATGCCGGTGCGGGTACGGCGCTTCATCGATTTCGTAGTGGAAGCGGGGCGCGGCGCGGAGCAATCGCTGTCGCGGCTGGTGGGCCTGGTGCCCTGAGCCTTCCGGCGCGAAGCAGCCCCACCCACACTTCTTTCCAACACCCTTCTCCTGACGCCCTGCGCCGGCCCTTCGTTTGATTTTTTCTCAAGCGAACGCGCCGGAAATGTCGTTTGTCGCACGCGCCGCCAGCGACAACCATTACGCCAAGGCCCACCAACACAGGAGACTGCCGTGTCAGACCAAGCCTATCCGCTCTGGAGTGCGGACCCCCTTCCCCACCTGATCGCCTCGCGCCACCGCGCCACCGGCGAATGGATCTTCCCGGCAGTGCCGGCCGATTCGCCGCTCGCCGCCGAGCATGACCCCGTCGCCATCCGGGGCTCCGGCGTGGTCTACAGCTTCACCGTGATCCATCCCGCGCCCAAGAGCGGCCAGCCGCCGTACGCGCTGGGCTATGTCGACTTCGTCGGCCCGGTGCGCATCTTCGGGCGCCTGCAGGGCAAGGCGCGCCCGGCGATCGGCGACCGCTATGAAGCGCGCCCGGACGCCGAGTTCGGCTATGTCTTCGAGGCCGTCACGGCCTGACCGATCGAAAAAAGGAAAGGGAAAGCAACATGCAGGACATCTACATCCACGGCGGCGCGATGACGCCGTTCGGCCGCCACCCCGGCGTGCTGGCGCCGGAACTGGCGCAACAGGCCATCCTCAAGGCGCTGGCCGACGCCGACGTGCCGCTCGGCCGCATCCAGGCCGTGTATTGCGCCAATGTGCTGGGCGGCATGATCCTGGGCCAGCTGATTGTGCGCGACCTGGGGCTGAAGGGCATCCCGGTCTACAACGTCGAGAACGCCTGCGCCAGCGGCGCCACCGGCGTGCACCTGGCGCGGCACGCGCTGCTGGCCGGGCAATACGACACCGTGCTGGTGTTCGGCATCGAGCAACTGACCGCGCTGGGTGGCGGCACCATCCCGCTGCAGCGCAACGACCACAAGACGGACCTCTATGCCAAGGCCGGCATGGTGCTGCCCGCGGTGTATGCGATGCGCGGCACGCGCTTCCTGCACGAGCGCGACGCATCGCCCGCAGACCTGGCGGAAGTGGCGGTCAAGAACCGCTACAACGGCTCGCTCAACCCGTATGCGCAGCAGCGCAAGGCCACCACGGTGGAAGAAGTGCTCGGCTCGCGCATGATCGCCGACCCGCTGACGCTGCTGCAGTGCTGCCCGTCTCAAGTGGATGGCGCCGCCGCGGTGGTGCTGAGCACGCAACGCCCGGCGCAGGCGCGTCCGGTCAAGGTGCTGTCGTCGGTGGTGGTCTCCGGCCTGCGCGAAGAGGCCCACGACGACATCCTCGATGCCGAGATCACCGCGCGCGCCGCGCGCCAGGCGTATGAACAGGCGGGGCTGGGGCCGCAGGACGTCGACGTGGTCGAGCTGCACGACGCATTCACCATCGCCGAACTGCTTTACTACGAAGCGCTGGGCCTGGCCGAGCCAGGCGAAGCAGTGCCGCTGCTGAAGTCCGGCGCAACCCGGCTGGGCGGCCGCGTGCCGGTCAACCCCAGCGGCGGCCTGCTGGCCAAGGGCCACCCGCTCGGCGCCACCGGCGTGGCGCAGATGGTGGAGATCCTGTGGCACCTGCAAGGGCGCGCCGGCGAGCGCCAGGTCGAGAACGCGCGCGTCGGCCTGACGCAATGCACCGGCGGCGGCATCGCGGGTGTCGACCACGCCGCCTCTTCCGTCCACCTGCTGGGAGTCTGACATGGGTACGCAACGATTCGATCCCACCCATGTGGCCGTGGTCACGGGCGCCGCGCGCGGCATCGGCCTGGGCATCGCCACGCAACTGGCGCGGCAGGGGCTGACCGTGGCGCTGCTGGACCGCGATGGCGGTGCGCTGGACGAGGCCGTCGGCACGCTGGCCGCCGCAGGGCTCAATGCCTTCGGCGCCACCGCCGACCTGACCGATTCCACCGCGGTCAACGACGCCTTTGCGCAAGTCGCGGCCCGCGCCGGCCGCGTCGACTACCTGGTCAACAACGCGGGGGCAGTGCGCGACATGCGCTTCCTGAAGATGACCGACGACGACTGGGACCTGGTCATCGATACCAACCTGCGCTCGCAGTTCCTGTGCTGCCGCGCGGCGCTGCCCGGCATGGTCGAGCGCGGCTACGGGCGCGTGGTCAATATCTCGTCGCGGGCCTGGCTGGGCGGCTTCGGGCAGGCCAACTACTCGGCGGCCAAGGGCGGCGTGGTCAGCCTGACGCGCTCGCTGGCGATCGAGTTCGCCGGCAAGGGCATCACCGTCAACGCGGTCGCGCCCGGCATCGTCGATACGCCGCTGTTCCATGGCTTTGCGCCGGAGGTACAGGCGCGGCTGCAGAAGTCGGTGCCGGTGCAGCGCATCGGCACCGCCGACGATATCGCCAATGCGGTCAGCTTCTTCCTCGATCCGCAATCGTCGTACGTGACCGGCCAGACGCTCTACGTCTGCGGCGGGCGCAGCCTGTCGTCGCCCAGCGTGTAAGGAGGCCATCATGACCATCCAACGCCACATCGAAGGCGCGGTCGCGGTGCTGACCATCGACCGGCCAGACGCGCTCAATGCGCTCGACGTAACCACGCTGCGCGAACTGCGCGCGCACCTGGCCGAGGTGCGCGACCGCGACGACCTGCGCGTCGCGGTGCTGACCGGCGCCGGCACGCGCGCCTTCTGCGCCGGCGCGGACCTCAAGGGCACGCGCACCTCCGCCGCCACCTACCCCGAGGCGCTGTTCCGCGCGCCGGAGCATGCTGCTGACCTTGGGCTCTATATCCGGCTGATGGACCTGACCGACCTCGGCCTCGGCAAGCCGCTGGTCGCGGCGGTCAACGGGCACTGCCTCGGCGCGGGGCTGGAGCTCGCGCTGCAGTGCGACTTGCGGATCGCGTCGACGCAGGCGACCTTCGGCCTGCCCGAAGTCGCGGTCGGCTCGATCCCGGCGGTGTCCGGCCTGCACCGGCTGCTCAAGGCGGTGCCCGCGGCACATGCGATGCAGATGGTGCTGACCGGCGAACGCATCGATGCCGCGCACGCCGCGCGCATCGGCCTGGTCACCGAGACGATGGCGCCCGATGCCCTGCCCGACCGTGCGCTGGCGCTGGCCGCGCGCATCGCCGCCAACGCGCCGCTGGCCGTGCAGGCGGTCAAGAAGCTGTCGCGCCAGACCAGCCACCTCAGCGAGGCCGACGCGCAGCAACTCACCGAACTCTACTGGGGCGTGCTGCGCGATACCGCCGACCGCGCCGAAGGCCGCCAGGCCTTCGCCGAAAAGCGGCAGCCCCACTACACGGGACGCTGAGCGGACCGACAAGAACCACGCAGGAGACACAACCATGGCAGGTATTTCCCGAATCATGCGCGCGGCAATGGCCGGCGTGCTGGCAGTCACGGCGCTGAGCGCAGCGGCACAGGCACCCTACCCCACGCAGAAGCCGATCACGCTGGTGGTGCCGTTCGCCCCGGGCGGCGGCAATGACATCCTGGCACGCGCCATCGCACCCAAGATGAGCCAGCTGCTGGGCCAGACCATCGTGATCGAGAACAAGCCCGGCGCCGGCGGCAACCTGGGCGCCGACTACGTCGCGCACGCCGCGCCGGACGGCTACACGCTGGTAATCGCGTCGAGCCAGATCACGATGAACCCGTTCCTCGGCATGAAGGTCCCGTTCCAGGTCGAGCGCGACTTCGAACCAGTCGGGCGCATCGCGTCGGTGCCGATCATGCTGGTCGCCAATCCCGACCAGCCGTTCCGCACGCTGCAGGAGTTCATCCAGTACACCCGCGCCAACCCGGGCAAGCTCAGCTACAGCAGCCCCGGGCCCGGCACGCCGCAGCACCTGGCGGGCGAGGTCTTCGCCAAGCTGAACAAGACCGAGCTGCTGCACGTGCCCTACCGCGGCACCGGCCCGTCGATCAGCGACCTGATGGGCGGCCAGGTGCAGATCTCGTTCGCCACCTTTGCCTCGTCGATCCAGTTCGTGCGCGCCGGCAAGCTGCGCGCGCTCGGCATCGCCGGCAAGAAGCGCAGCGCGCTGATGCCAGACCTGCCGACCTTTGCCGAGGCCGGCATCGTCGGCTACGACGCGGAGCTGTGGTACAGCCTGCTGGCGCCGGCGCGCACGCCGAAGGCCGTGGTCGACAAGGTCAACGCCGCGCTGGTGGGCGCGCTGAAGTCGCCCGACGTTGCCGGGCAACTGGAAAAGCAGGGCTTCGAGCCGCAGGCCTCCACGCCGGCCGAGCTGAAGGCGTATATCGGCAAGGAAATGTCGCGCTGGCAGCGCGTGATCCAGGACAACAACATCAAGGTGGCGCTGTGAACGCGCCGATTGAACACCCCATGGTGCCGCCCACCGACAACCCGCTGCTGGACTACCTTGGCATCCGCCTGGCCAGCGTCGGCGACGGCCGCTGCGCCTTCGAGCTCGACATCGAGCCGCGCCACCTGAACCGGCAGGGCAGCGTGCAGGGCGGCGTGATCGCCACGCTGCTCGACGCCGCCTGCGGCTACGCCGGCCTGCCGACGGGCCCCGACGGCGCCCTCGGCCACGCGGTGACGGTGATGCTGGCCATCAGCTACCTCAGCAAGGCCAGCGCGGGCCGGCTGCGCGCCACCGCCACGGTGAGCCGCGCCGGCAAGAGCCTGTACTTTGCCACGGCCGAACTGGCCACCGATGCCGGCGTGCTGGTCGCCACCGCGCAGGGCACGTTCAAACGATCCCGCATCCTTCCGGAGACCTGACATGCTGCGCGATGCACTAGACGGCCTGACCGTCATCGACTTCACGCAGATCGGCGCCGGGCCGACCTGCACCATGCTGCTGGCCGACATGGGCGCCAGCGTCATCAAGGTCGAGCCGCCCGGCGGCGAACTGGGCCGCGGGCTTGGCCCCGGCTGGCTGGGCGACGACAGCGCGCTGTTCCACGGCTTCAACCGCAACAAGCTCGGCGTGGCGCTGGACCTGAAATCCCCCGAAGGTCTCGCCGTGGCGCGCCGGATGGCGGCAGAAGCCGACATCGTGGTGGAAAGCATGCGCCCGGGCGTGATGGATCGCCTCGGGCTGGGCCATGCCGAGCTGTCGGCGCTGAACCCGGCGCTGGTCTACTGCTCGATCTCCGCCTATGGCCAGGACGGCCCGTATGCCGGCCGTGCCGGCGTCGACGGCATCATCCAGGCCGATTCCGGGCTGATGAGCCTGATCGGCCTGCCCGACGGCGAGCCGTGCAAGGTGCAGGCGCCGGTGGTCGACGTGATGACCGGCTACGTCGCCTGCGTCGGTATCCTGGGCAAGCTGGCGCAGCGGGCACGCGACGGCCAGGGCGGGCATCTCGACGTCAGCCTGCTCAACGCCGCGCTGGCGCTGCAGCAATCGTCGCTCACCAGCTATTGCGCCGACGGGCGGCTGCCGGAACGGGCGGGCAGTGCCGCGCCCTATTCGGCGCCCAACCAGGCCTTCCGCACCGCCGACGGCTGGATCATGATCGCCGCTTACATGCCCGAGCGCTGGCGCCGGCTGTGCGACGTGCTGGGCCTGCCGGCGCTCGCCGACGACCCGCGCTTCGCCACCTCGCCGCTGCGCGTCGCCAACCGGGCGGCAATGGTCGAGGCGCTGACCAGCGTGTTGGTGACGCGACCCACCGACGCGTGGCTGGCCGTGCTGCAGGATGCCGACATCCTGTGTGCGCGCGTGGCCACCTATGAAGACCTGATGGCGCACCCGCAGGTGGCGGCCAACCGCATGGTGCAGCGCATCCCGCACGAGACGCTGGGCGAGGTCCGCATGCCAGGCTTCCCGATCAATAGCGTCCAGGAAAACGCGCTGCCCGCGCGGCCGGCGCCGGCGTGCGGACAACATACGCAAACGGTGCTCGCCGGGCTTGGCTTCAGCG
This sequence comes from Cupriavidus sp. L7L, assembly GCF_004353535.1. Classification (NCBI taxonomy): domain Bacteria; kingdom Pseudomonadati; phylum Pseudomonadota; class Betaproteobacteria; order Burkholderiales; family Burkholderiaceae; genus Cupriavidus; species Cupriavidus sp. L7L. The sequence goes on along the minus strand of NZ_SMNY01000010.1, from coordinate 46,651 downwards.
CGGCACAGATCGCCGCCTTGCAGGCGCGCGGCGCGGTCCATTGTGCCGATACCATCGAGGCACCGCTCACGGCAACGGCATCATGAACCGCGCCGACATCATCGCCGCGCTCCACGCCCGCCGCAGCGTGCGCGGCTTTCTCGATACGCCGGTACCGCGCGAGACCGTGGCGGCAATCCTGGCCGACGCGGCGCGCAGCCCGAGCGCGTCGAACACCCAGCCATGGCGGGTCTACGCCTGCGCCGGTGCCGTGCGCGACCGGCTCAGCGATGCCCTGCTGGCGCTGCACGACAGCGATGGCGGCGGCCATCGCGAGGAATACGTCTACTACCCGCCGGCGTGGCGCGAGCCCTACCTGGCGCGCCGCCGCACACTGGGCAAGGCGCTGTACGGCCTGCTTGGCATCCCGCGCGGCGACGCCGCCGGCATGGCGCGGCAGTATGCCCGCAACTACGCGTTCTTCGGCGCGCCGGTGGGGTTGTTCTTCACCATCGAGCGCGGGCAGGGACAGGCGGCGTGGCTGGACCTCGGCATGTTCCTGCATGCGGTGATGTTAGCGGCGCTGGGGCACGGCCTGGAAACCTGCGCGCAGCAGGCGTTCGCGCGCTACCACCGGGTCATCCGCGCGCAGCTTGCCATTCCCGACCATGAAATCCTGGTGTGCGGCATGTCGCTCGGACACGCCGATCCCGCCGAGCCGGCCAACCGGCTGCGTACTGCGCGCGAGCCAGTGGAGGGATTTGCCTGCTTCGCCGGCTGGTGACCGGCGAGCGCCGCGCTAGCTTTGCGTCTCGCACTGCGCCAGCAGCCACTCGCGGAACACCGCCATGCTGGCGCTTTCCTTGCGGTCCGCCGGCGTCAGCAGGTAGTAGGTGAAGTCGCCCATGTCGACGCTCTGGCGGAACGGCGCGACCAGCCGCCCGGCCTCCAGGTCTCCCGCGACCAGGAAGCGCTGGGCGATGGCGAAACCCTGCCCTTCCACTGCCGCCGCATAAGCCATGGCGGAACTCTGGAACGTCATGCCACTGCGCGCGTCGACCTGCGCGTCGGCGCGCGCCGCCTTCAGCCAGTGCGCCCAGTCGTCCGGACGCGCAATCGAATGCAGCAGCGTCTGATGCTGCAGGTCGGCAGGCTTTTTCACCTTCGGGTTGCCGGCCGCAACGCCGGGGCTGCAGACCGGCACCAGGATGTTGGACACCAGCCGGTAGGTATTCACGCCGCTCCACTTGCCGTCGCCTAGGCGGATCGCGCCATCGATGTCTTCCTTGCGGAAATCGACCGGGTCCAGCGAGGCGGTCAGCAGCACCTCGATGCCGGGATTGGCCGCATGGAAGCTCGACAGCCGCGGGATCAGCCAGCGCATGGCGAAAGTAGTGTAGGCGCGCACCTTGAGCTGCTTGCGCCTGGCCCGCTTGCCGAGCCGCCGCGTGGCCTCGCGCAGGTCGTCCATGGCCCGGGTCACGGCGCGGTAGTAGTCCTCGCCGGTGCGGGTCAGCGAAATCTGCCGGTGGCCGCGATGCAGCAGCTGCACGCCCAGGCCTTCTTCCAGCGAGCGGATCTGGCGGCTGACGGCGCCCGGCGTCACGTGCAGCTCTTCCGCAGCGGTGGTGATGCTCAGGTGCCGGGCCGCCGCTTCAAAGGCGCGCAGGGCGTTCAGGGGAGGCAGTTTGTCCATGCCGGCGAGTCTGCCATACGGTTGAGAATTGCTCAATCGACATCGCTCGCGTTTATTGACAACTTCTGGTTGTCTTTTAAACGGAATTACACCGCCTAGTGTTGCTGACCGAGCGCGCCTAAATTTGTCTCCGTGGCCCCCGCCATCAGACACCGAAGTCAAACCGAGCAAAGGAGATTCACCATGTCCGCCAACACCACCATCGCTGCCAACACCGCCACCAACGTCACCAACGTCACCAACGCCGCCGGCAAGGTCTGGTTCATCACCGGCGCCTCGCGCGGCTTCGGCCTGGTACTGACCCGCGCCGCGCTGGCCCGCGGCGACCGTGTCGTCGCCACCGCGCGCCGCCCCGAAACGATCACCGGCGCCGTGGGCGCGCATGACAACCTGCTGCCGGTGGCGCTCGACGTCACCAGCGAAGCGCAGGCCATCGCCGCGGCCGAGGCCGCCGTGGCCCGCTTCGGCCGCATCGACGTGCTGGTCAACAACGCCGGCTACGGCCTGCTGGGCGCGGTGGAGGAAGCGTCGGCGCGCGAAGTCGAGCAGCAGTTCGCCACCAACGTCTTCGGCGTGCTGAACGTCACGCGCGCGGTGCTGCCGCAGATGCGCCGCCAGCGCAGCGGGCATGTCGTCAATATCTCGTCGATCGGTGGCTACGCGGCCTATCCCGGCTGGGGCGTCTACGGCGCCACCAAGTTCGCGGTGGAAGGGCTGACCGAAGCGCTCGACGCCGAGCTGGCGCCGCTGGGCGTGCGCGCTACCGTGGTCGAGCCGGGCTTCTTCCGCACCGACTTCCTCGATGCCAGCTCGCTGGTCCGCGTCGGCACCGAGATCGCCGAATACGCCGAAACCGTCGGCGCGATGCGCGGCCACATGGCGTCGGCCAACCACCAGCAGCCCGGCGATCCCGCCAAGCTGGCTGTGGCGCTGCTCGCCCTTGCCGACAGCGACAACCCGCCGGTGCGGCTGCCGCTGGGCTCCGATACGGTGGCCCGCATCGCGGAAAAGAACCGCAAGGTGGAAAGCGAACTGGCGGCATGGCATGCCGTGGCGGTCTCGACCGACCACGCCAGTGCCTGATCTGTTGCGGCGCAGCAGTCTTATTGAATCCTGGATTGCTGCGCTGCAGCCATGCGCGAGGCGCGGGTTGCCGGCCGGGCCCAAGCGCCGCATGAACCACTTCACACCCTTGCGCCTATCAGGCTTTGTCCCGATGCCGACACTGGCATATGTCGTTTCCGGCAAATTTCGCCAATAATGCCCTGACAGCCATTGCCGGACGAGAGAGCCACCATGCACGACAGTCCCGATGCCATCCGCACCGTTGCCCTGCTCGGGCATGCGGGGAGCGGCAAGACCTCGCTGGTCGAAGCACTGCTGCACAAGGGGGGTGCGCTGCACACCCCGGGCAGCGTGGAGCGCGGCTCGACCGTCAGCGACAGCGATCCGCTGGAGCGCAAGTACAAGCGCTCGCTCAGTTCCGCCATCACCCACGTCGACTTCCGCGACACCCGCATCTACCTGCTCGACACGCCGGGCTACCCGGATTTCTCCGGCCTGGCGATCAGTGCGCTGGCGGCGGTCGAGACGGCGGCCATCGTCATCAACGCGCAGACCGGGATCGAAATGACCACGCGCCGCGCCATGGCCTGGGCGCAGGCGCGGCAACTGTGCCGGATGATCGTTATCAACGGCATCGACGGCGAGAAGGTCGACCTGCCGGGGCTGCTGGCCGAGATCCAGGAGGCGTTCGGCAAGGAGTGCCTGCCCATCAACCTGCCGGCCGGAAACGGCGGCAAGGTGGTGGACTGCTTCTTCAATCCGGCCGGAGAGTCGGATTTTTTATCGGTGGCGTCGGCGCATGAAGCGCTGATCGACCAGGTGATCGAGATCGATCCGGAGCTGATGGAGGTGTACCTGGAGCAAGGCGAGGCCATCACGCCGGAGCAACTGCACGCGCCGTTCGAGCGTGCGCTGCGCGAAGGCCACCTGGTGCCGATCTGCTTTACCTCGGCCGCCACCGGCGCCGGTATCGCGGAACTGCTCGATGTCTTCGTGCGGCTGCTGCCCAATCCCACCGAAGGCAACCCGCCGCTGTTCTACCGCTCGACCGGCACTGCCGAGGACGGTACCGAGAAACGCAAGGCGGTGCGCGCCGAGCCGGTGCCGGACAAGCACGTGCTGGCGCATGTGTTCAAGGTGGTAGTCGATCCCTATGTCGGCAAGCTGGCGGTGTTCCGCATCCACCAGGGCACGGTCACGCGCGACAGCCAGCTCTATATCGGCGAGGGCCGCCAGCCGTTCAAGGTGGCGCACCTGCTCTTGCTGCAGGGCAAGGAGACGCAGGAAGTGCAGCGCGCCGGCCCGGGCAATATCTGCGCGGTGGCCAAGGTGGATGAACTCGGCTTCGACGCGGTGCTGCACGACGCCACCGAGGATGGCGACATCCACCTGACGCCGCTGGAGTTTCCCACGCCGATCTACGGCCTGGCGATCGAGCCGGCGCGGCGCGGCAACGAGCAGCGGCTGGCCGAGGTGCTGCACAAGCTCAGCGCCGAAGATCCCTGCCTGCGCATCGAGCATCCGGCCGGCACCAACGAGACCGTGGTGTTCGGACTGGGCGAGTTCCATTTGCGCTGCGCGCTGGAGCGTTTGACCGAGCAGTACAAGCTGGAAGTCGCCACGCGGCCGCCGAAGATCGCGTATCGCGAGACCATTGCCGGCAAGGCGGAGGGCCACCACCGCCACAAGAAGCAGACCGGCGGTGCCGGCCAGTTCGGCGAAGTGATGCTGCGCGTGGAGCCGCTGCCGCGCGGCGAAGGCTTCGAGTTCATCGATGCGGTCAAGGGCGGCGCGATTCCCGGCCAGTTCATCCCCGCAGTGGAGAAAGGCATCCGCCAGGTGCTGGAAAGCGGTCCACTGGCCGGTTTTGCGATGCAGGACGTGCGCGTGACCGTGTACGACGGCAAGAGCCACCCCGTCGATTCCAAGGAAGTGGCGTTCGCCACGGCCGGACGCAAGGCGTTTATCGACGCGGTGATGAAGGCGCGCCCCAGCGTGCTGGAGCCGATCGTCGAGATCGAGGTCACGGTGCCGGGCACCGCGATGGGCGATGTCATCGGCGACCTGTCCGCCAAGCGCGGCCAGGTGCATGGCACCCGCACCGGCGCCGCCAACAGCGTGATCGTTGCCGGGCAGGTGCCGCTGTCGGAGCTGAACGACTACCAGTCACGGCTGAACAGCATGACCGGCGGCCACGGTAGCTACACCATCCAGTTCAGCCATTACGACAACGTGCCGCCGGGGCAGCAGGAGAAGATGGCGTCCCGCCACAAGGCGCAGCAGGACACCGACTGACCAGCCCGGAGCTGGCCTGGTTTTCAGTGCTGGCTGGCACCGGCCGCGCCGATGCCGGTCATGGCGCGCACGAACTGCGCGCCGTAGCGCTGGCGTTCGGCGCTCCCCCGCGCCGAGCGGTCCAGCACCGACACCAGCCAGGCGGCGGCAAAGGCCAGCGTCATCGAGAACAGCGCCGGGTTGGCATATGGGAAGATCGCCTGCTGGTGCTTGAGGATCCCCACCCATACGGTCGGGCCCAGCACCAGCAGCAGCACCGCCGACACCAGCCCCGCCAGGCTGCCGGCCACCGCACCGCGCGTGGTCAGCCCCTTCCAGAACATCGACAGGAACAGCACCGGGAAATTGACCGACGCGGCGATCGCCAGCACCAGCCCGGACAGGAAGGCGATGTTCTGCTTCTCGAACATCACGCCCAGCACCATCGCCAGCAGGCCGATCACCAGCGTGGCGAGCTTCGACACGCGGATCTCGTCTTTCTCGCTGGCCTGCCCGCGGCGGAACACGTTGGCGTAGAGATCGTGCGACACCGCCGACGCGCCTGACAGCGCCAGCCCGGCCACCACCGCCAGGATGGTCGCGAACGCCACCGCCGAGATGAAGCCGAGGAACAGGTCGCCGCCGATCACGTGCGACAGGTGCACGGCCACCATGTTGCTGCCGCCGATCAGCTTGCCGGCCGCGTCCCGATAGGCCGGGTCCGCGCCCACCATCACGATCGCGCCGAAGCCCACCACCAGGATCAGCACGTAGAAGTAGCCGATGAAGCCCGTGGCGTAGAGCACGGACTTGCGCGCTTCCTTCGCATCCGCCACGGTGAAGAAGCGCATCAGGATGTGCGGCAGACCCGCGGTACCGAACATCATGCCGACGCCGAGCGAGATCGCATCGATCGGGTTGGACACCAGCCCGCCCGGCGACAAGATCGCCGTGCCCTTGTCATGCACCCTGGCCGCGCTGGCGAACATGGCTTCGGGGCTGAAGCCGAAATAGGCCAGTACCATCACCGCCATGAAGGTCACGCCGCCGAGCAGCAGCAGCGCCTTGATGATCTGCACCCAGGTGGTGGCGAGCATGCCGCCGAACATCACGTACAGCACCATCAGCGCGCCGACGATGACCACCGCCGATTCATAGCTGGTGCCGAACAGCAGCTCGATCAGCTTGCCGGCGCCGACCATCTGCGCGACCAGGTACATGATGACCACGGTCAGCGTGCCGCACGCTGCGGTGATGCGCACCGGCTTCTGCGCCAGCCGGTACGAGACCACGTCGGCAAAGGTGTAGCGGCCCAGGTTGCGCAGCCGTTCGGCGACGATGAACAGGATGATCGGCCAGCCCGCCACCACGCCGAGCGCGTAGATCAGGCCGTCGTAGCCCTTGTCGAACATCATGGCCGAGATGCCAAGGAAGGACGCGGCCGACACCATGTCGCCGGCGATCGCCAGGCCGTTCTGGAAGCCGGTGAGGCCGCCGCCGGCCGCATAGAAGTCCGACGCCGAACGCGTGCGCCGCGCGGCCCAGCGGGTGATGCCGAGCGTGAACAGCACGAACAGCATGAACATGACGATGGCGCTCCAGTTCAGCGGCCGCTGCGCGGCCTCGCCCTGGATCGCGGGGGCTGCAGTGGCGGCGCTGGCTGCCAGACCGCACAGGGCGGCGCCGAGGGAAAAGTGTACCGGCTTCATGCTTCGCACTCCTTGCGCACGCGATCGTTGAGCGGATCCAGGTCGCGGTTGGCGCGGTGGACGTAGATGGCGGTCAGCAGCACGGCGGCAACGATCACTGCAACGCCTACGGGGATGCCCACCGTCATGACGCCCCCGGCGACCGGCGTGCCGAGCGTGGCGGGCGAAAAGGCAAGCAGCAGGATGAAGCCGAAGTAGACCGCCAGCATGACCAGCGTCAGCGACCAGCCCAGGCGCGTGCGGCCGTGGATCAGGCGGATAAAGTCGGGGTGGTTCTGGATGGCTTCCAGTTGTCGCGCGTCCATGGTGTCTCCTTTGGCGCAGGGGGGTGGTGTGGCGGCTCTGGTGGCTGCCATCAGTTTGGTTCTTGTTTGGGGGCGTCGATCTACCGACGGTTTGCTCCCCTCTCCCGCTTGCGGGAGAGGGGAGCCTATGCCGGCGGTGTGGGTAAAAAGCAGCGCCTCAGATCGCGCCAACCGGCTGCTCGTGTGTAACCTTCGGCCGCATGTCCACCACGCGCCTTGCCTTGCCGACCGTGGTGCGCTCGATCCCTGCAGCCGCCACCACCTGCACCCGCGTGGTCACGCCGACATAGGTCTTGATCTGGTCCTTCAGATCCCGCTCCAGCGCCGCCCGGTCATCCGCCGACAGCGACGCGGAGCGCTCGGGCCGCGCCTCGACCCGCACCTCCAGCTTGTCGAGGTGCCCGTCGCGCGTCACCACCAGCTGGTACTGCGGCGCCAGCGCCGGCGCCTTCAGGATCAGTTCCTCGATCTGCGACGGGAACACGTTGACGCCGCGGATGATCAGCATGTCGTCCGAGCGCCCCGTGATCTTGCCGATGCGGCGCATCGAGCGCGACGTCGGCGGCAGCAGGCGCGTCAGGTCGCGCGTGCGGTAGCGGATCACCGGCAGTGCTTCCTTGGTCAGGGAGGTGAACACCAGCTCGCCCTCGGAGCCATCCGGCAACACCTCGCCCGTCACCGGGTCGATGATCTCGGCATAGAAATGGTCTTCCCAGATCACCGGGCCGTCCTTGCTCTCGATGCATTCGCAAGCCACGCCCGGCCCCATCACCTCGGACAGGCCGTAGATGTCCACCGCGTCGATGCCGGCACGCGCCTCGATCTCCACGCGCATCGCGTCGGTCCAGGGCTCGGCGCCGAAGATGCCGACCTTCAGCGAGCTTTCCGAAGGATCCATGCCCTGGCGCTCCATCTCCTCGATCAGGTTCAGCATGTACGACGGCGTCACCATGATGATGTTGGGCTGGAACTCGCGGATCAGCTGTACCTGTTTCTCGGTCTGTCCGCCCGACATCGGGATCACCGTGCAGCCCGCCTTCTCCGCGCCGTAGTGCGCGCCCAGCCCGCCGGTGAACAGCCCATAACCATAGCTGACATGGACCAGGTCGCCGGCGCGGCCCCCCGCGGCGCGAATCGAGCGCGCCACCACGCTTGCCCATGTGTCAATGTCCTTCGCGGTATAGCCGACCACGGTCGGCTTGCCGGTGGTGCCGCTCGACGCATGCACGCGCGCCACCTGCTCGCGCGGCACCGCGAACATGCCGAACGGATAGTTGTCGCGCAGGTCCTGCTTGGTCAGGAACGGGAACTTCGACAGGTCGGACAGCGACTTCAAATCGTCCGGGTGCACCCCGGCCGCCTGGAACGCCTTGCGGTAATGCGGCACGTTGTCATAGGCATGGCGCACGCTCCATTTGAGCCGTTGCAGCTGCAGCGCCTGCAGTTCGTCGCGGCTGGCGCGCTCGATCGGCTCCAGCTCATTGGGGTTGGGGTTGCGTTGCACCATTGTCTACTCCATCTCGTTATGATGGCGCCGCGTACGAAGGGGGGCCGGCGCCGGGGTACTGCAGGCCTTGCGATCAGATATGCGAGCGGCTCTGGACCACGCGGAAGCGGTTTGCGACGAAGGCCGCATCCGACAGCGATGCATTGGCCGCGGGGTTGGCGCCGGTAGCGTGGAAATCGCTGAACGCGGCCGACTGGTTGACGAACACGCCGCCGGTCAGGTTAAGCGACAGCGCCACGCCAGCGTCTTCCGCGGCATCGCGGATGGTTTCGGTCACGCCCGCGTCGGTGGTGTATGCGGACAGCGTCAGCGCGCCGTGTGTCTTCGCGCCGCGGTGCGCCAGTTCAATGCTGTGCGCCGTGTTGTCGGTCGCCACGACGAAGGAGATGGGGCCGAACAGTTCCTGCATGATCTTCGCCTCGTCGCTGGCATCGACCTTCAGCACCAGCGGCGTGCGGATGCGCGCGCCCGGAAACTCGGGATGTTCGAGCACACGGCTGTCGGCAACGATCTCGCCCAGCGCGCGCGACGCTTCGATCCGTTCCGCCACGCCGTCGTTCTGGATCGCACCGATCAGTTCGACCGCCTTGGCCGGATCGCTGGTCAGCTTGCCAACGGCCTCGCCGATCGCCGAGGCAACCTGGTCGAAGCTGATGCGCCCTTCCGGCGTGTCGATGCCGCCCTTCGGCACGTAGATGTTCTGCGGCGCCGTGCACATCTGGCCCGAGTACAGCGACAGCGAGAAAGCGATATTGCGCACCATGCCCTTGAAGTCGGCGGTGGAGTCGATCACGATCTGGTTGACGCCTGCCTTCTCGGTGTACACCTGCGCCTGGTGCGCGTTGCGCTCCAGCCAGTCGCCGTTGGCAGTGCTGCCGGTGAAGTCGATCAGGCGCACTTCCGGGCGCAACGCCAGCTTCGACGCCATGCGCTCGCTCGGGTCGTTGGCCACCAGCGTGACGATGTTCGGGTCGAAGCCGGCTTCTTCCAGCACTTCACGCGCCACCTCGACGGTGATCGCCAGCGGCAGGATCGCGCCCGGGTGCGGCTTGACCACCACCGCATTGCCGGTCGCCAGGCTGGCGAACAGGCCGGGATAGCCGTTCCAGGTCGGGAAGGTGCAGCAGCCGATCACCAGGCCCACGCCGCGCGGCACCACGGTGTAGCGCTTTTCCATGCGCAGCGGCTCGTTCTTGCCCTGCGGCTTCTCCCACGTGGCTTGCTTCGGGATGCGGCGCAGTTCGTCCCAGGCGTAGGCCACGGCTTCCAGGCCGCGGTCCTGCGCGTGCGGGCCGCCGGCCTGGAAGGCCATCATGAAGGCCTGGCCGGTGGTGTGCATGACCGCGTAGGCAATCTCGAAACTGCGGCGGTTCAGGCGCTGCAGGATTTCCAGCGATACGCCCACCCATGCCTCCGGTCCGGCCTTGCGCCATGCGGGCATGCCCCTGGCCACGCCGGCAAAGAGCTGATCGAGGTCAGGCCGAGGATAAGTGATGCCCAGTTCCGGGCCATACGGCGAGACTTCCTTGCCGGCCTGGCCGACGGTGCCGGGCTGCGACAACGCGAACGGCTGGTTCAGGCGGGCCTCAAAGGCGGCCTTGCCATCGGCATTGGCGGTCTCGCCATAGACCTTGGGGCTCGGCATTTCAGCGAACGGGCTCCAGTAGCCGCGCGTGGCAATGGCTTGGGTGGCTTGTTCCAGCAGCGCCTGGTGGCGTTCGAAAAACGGATGGGACACGGCTTGCTCCGGGGGCGGGATTGAATCTGGGTATTGGGAATGGCAGGAAAACGCTTCAGGTTTCCTGGTCGAAATCGATCACCAGCTTGTCGCTGACGGCGTAGCTCTGGCAGCTCAGGATGAAGCCGCGCGCGACTTCGTAGTCTTCCAGCGCGAAGTTGACGTCCATGTCGACCTCGCCTTCGATGCGCTTGCAGCGGCAGGTCGAGCAGACGCCGCCCTTGCAGGAGTACGGCAGCTCGATGCCCTGCGCCAGCGCGGCGTCGAGCACGGTTTCCTTGTTCTTTTCCAGCGTGAAGGAACGGGTGCGGCCGTCCTGGATCACCGTCACCTCGCACTGCTGCTGGCCGACCTGCTTGTGCGCATGCGCGGCGGGCCGCGCCGCGGGGATGCTGGTGGCGAACAGCTCGCGCTTGATGCGGGCCTTGTCGACGCCGTTGTCGAGCAGCGCCTGCGAGACTTCTTCCATCATCGACTGCGGGCCGCAGATAAAGGCGACGTCGATGTCCTGCGGCCTGACCCAGTGCTTGAGCAGCGCGTTGACCTTGCCGCCGTCGATGCGGCCGTTGAACAGGTCGATGTCGAGCTGCTCGCGGCTGAGCACGAACACCAGGTTGAAGCGCTGCAGGTAGGTGTCCTTCAGGTCTTCCAGCTCTTCCTTGAACAGCACCGACGACGAGGCGCGGTTGCCGTAGAACAGCGTGAAGCGGCTGTCCGGCTCCGCCTGCAGCGTGGTCTTGATGATCGACAGCATCGGCGTGATGCCGCTGCCGGCGGCAAAGGCGACGTAGTGCTTCGCGTGCGTGGCGGACAGCGGCACGTGGAAATGGCCGGACGGCGGCATCACTTCCAGCTTCATGCCCGGCTGCAACTGCTCGTTGGCCCAGTTGGAGAACAGCCCGCCGTCGACACGCTTGATCGCCACGCGCAGCTGCGCATCCTGCACCGCCGAGCAGATCGAGTACGAGCGGCGCACGTCCTCGCCGTCGATACCGGTGCGCAGCGTCAGGTGCTGGCCCTGCACGTAGCGGTAGGCGTCGGCCAGTTCGTCCGGCACGGCGAAGGTCACGGCCACCGCGTCACGGGTTTCGCGCGTGACCGAGGCCACCGTCAGTTCATGGAATTTGCTCATCTCCCCACCTTTCCTTCTCAGTGAGCCTTGAAGTAGTCGAACGGCTCTTTGCAGTCGCCGCAGCGGTACAGCGCCTTGCACGCGGTCGAGCCAAACTGGCTGACCAGCCGCGTATGGCGCGAGCCGCAGTGCGGGCAGGCCACCACCAGGGCCGGCGCCGCTTTCCGGCTGATGCCGCTGATATCGATCACCTGCTGCGCCGGTGGCGCGATGCCATAGCCGGTGAGGCTGGCCTTGCCACGCGGCGTCATCCAGTCGGTGGTCCACGCCGGCGCCAGTTGCGTCCGCACGCGCACCTTGTCCACGCCCTGCGCGGCGAGCGCGCTTTCGATGCCTTCGCGGATCACGGTCATGGCCGGGCAGCCTGAATACGTCGGCGTGATGGTGACGACGCAGGCATCGCCTTCCCACGCCACGTCGCGCACGATGCCGAGATCCACCACGGAAATCACTGGAATCTCAGGGTCCGGCACCGCGTCGAGCCAGGTCCAGACCTGCTCCACGGCGGGACGCGCCAGCGCTTGCGCGGTCATGATGCTCACCACTGCGCGCCGGGATAGGCGCGCTGCAGGAACTGCATCTCGGCCAGCAGGTAGCCGAGGTGTTCGGTATGGCGGCCGTGGCGGCCGCCGCTCTGCGCCCACTGGCTCGCAGGCACGCGCAGCGTGGCTTCCTCCAGCACCTCGCCGACATGACGCTGCCAGGGCTCGGCCAGCGTGGCGGGATCGGGGATCACGCCTGCGCGCGCCAGAGCGGCCTCGGCCGCATCGGCTTCGAACAGTTCGCCGGTGAACATCCACAGGTCGTCGAACGCATCCTGCATGCGGCGGTGGCTTTTTTCGCTGCCATCGCCCAGGCGCACCACGAGGTCGGCGCTGCGGCGCACGTGGTAGGTCACTTCCTTGAGCGACTTGGCGGCGATTTCGGCAATGCGCGCATCGGTTGATCGCTGCAGCGCTTCGAGCTGGAAGTAGTGCCACGTATCGAACAGGAACTGGCGCGCCAGCGTATCGGCATAGCTGCCGTTGGGCTGTTCCGCCAGCAGCAGGTTGCGGAACTGGTGCGCGTCGCGCAGGAAGGCCAGCTGGTCGGCGCTGCGGCCGGCGCCCTCCACTTCGGCGGCATAGCCCAGCCACAGGCGGGTCTGGCCGATCAGGTCGAGCGCGACGTTGGTCAGCGCGATGTCCTCTTCCAGCGCCGGGCCGCGGCCGCACCATTCCGACAGGCGCTGGCCGAGCACCAGCGTGGAATCGCCGAGGCGCAGCAAATATTCGAGCTTGTGGTTCGTCATGGTCCGGGCCGCCTCAGATGTGCTTGACCGCTTCCGGCATCGGGAAGAACGTGGGGTGGCGGTAGACCTTGCTGTTGGCGGGCTCGAACAGCGGGCCCTTGTCGCCGGGGCTGCTGGCCATCACGTCGCTGGCCTTGACCACCCAGACGCTGACGCCCTCGTTGCGGCGCGTGTAGACGTCGCGGGCGTTGTTGATCGCCATTTCGCCGTCCGGCGCGTGCAGGCTGCCCACGTGCTTGTGGGCCAGGCCGTGCTGGCTGCGGATAAAGATCTCCCAAAGCGGCCACTCTTTCATGGCAACCTCCTGTGTAAAGCGATTCGATGTGGGGAGCGGCGCGCTGCGCCGCGTGCGATCAGGCGGAAATCAGGCGGCGGCTTGCTGCGCCTGCTTGCCGGCCTGCTTGTCCGCGTGGGCCACCAGCGCGTTGCGGAACCATGCGCCGTCGTCCCAGGCCTTGACGCGGGTGCGCAGGCGCTCGCGGTTGCACGGGCCGTTGCCCTGGATCACGTTGTAGAACTCGGACCAGTCGATCTCGCCGAAGTCATAGTGGCCGCGCTCTTCGTTCCACTTCAGCTTCGGGTCAGGGATGGTCAGGCCCAGGTATTCGGCCTGCGGCACGGTCTGGTCGACCATCTTCTGGCGCAGTTCGTCGTTGGAGAACAGCTTGATGCGCCATTGCATCGATTGCGCGCTGTTGGGCGAATCGCCGTCGGACGGGCCGAACATCATCAGCGCGGGCCACCACCAGCGGTTGAGCGCATCCTGCGCCATCTGCTTCTGCTCGGGCGTGCCGTTGCACAGCTTCAGCAGGATGTCGTAGCCCTGGCGCTGGTGGAACGACTCTTCCTTGCACACGCGCACCATGGCGCGCGCATACGGGCCATACGAGCAGCGGCACAGCGGCACCTGGTTGATGATGGCCGAGCCGTCGACCAGCCAGCCGATCATGCCGATGTCGGCCCAGGACAGCGTGGGGTAGTTGAAGATGCTGGAATACTTGGCCTTGCCCGAATGCAGGTCGCCCAGCATCTGGTCGCGCGACACGCCCAGCGTCTCGGCGGCGCTGTACAGGTACAGGCCGTGACCGGCTTCATCCTGGATCTTGGCCAGCAACACCGCCTTGCGCTCCAGCGTGGGGGCACGGGTCACCCAGTTGCCCTCCGGCAGCTGGCCGACGATTTCCGAGTGCGCGTGCTGGGAGATCTGGCGGACCAGGGTCTTGCGATAGGCCTCGGGCATCCAGTCCTTGGCCTCGATCTTGATGCCGTCATCCACGCGGGACTGGAACGCGCGCTCCTGCGGGTCCATCTCTTCCATCGCGCGGAGCCTTGTTGCTCCTGTCTCCACCAGCTGTGCGTACATGCCTGCTCCGCTTTTGTAAGGGCCTTGTCTGAAGCTTGACGGGCGCTTGATTTGCATCAAGCTCGTCAGTTGCAATGGATGGTAGTGATACAATTTGATTCAAGCAATCTACGAATGTGTATCACTTTCGAGGACCATCATGGCGCTTTCCCCGGCTCCGGAACTGCCCTCCCCGCGCATTGCCCGGCTGGCACGCGGCCTGAAGCTCGGGGCCAATGCCATGCTGTCGACGCTGTTCGGCGACGTGGTGGCGCCGCGGCCACAGGCGATCTGGCTGGGCAGCCTGATCCGCCTCGCGGCGCCGTTCGGCATCAATGACAGGCTGGTGCGCACGGCCACTTTCCGCCTTGCGGCGGACGACTGGCTGGCCGCGACCCGGATCGGGCGGCGCAGCTACTACGGGCTGTCGGAGGCCGGCCTGCAGCGCATGCTGCACGCCGGCAAGCGCATTTATGCCGGCGAGGCGCCTGCCTGGGACGGCCGCTGGACCATGGTGCTGGTGCGCGGTGACGTACGCGCCACCATCCGGCAGAAGCTGAAGCGCGAATTGCTGTGGGAAGGCTTCGGCGCCATCGCGCCGGGCGTGCTGGCGCACCCCAACGCGGACCTGGCCTCGCTGCGCGAGATCGTCCAGGCGGCGCGCGCGCAGGAGTATGTGGCAGTGATGGAGGCGAGCAGCCTGGAGGCGTTCTCGCTGCGCCCGCTGCAGGCGCTGATGCACCAGACCTTCAAGCTGGGCGATGTGGCGCACGCGTGGCAGGCGCTGCTGCGGCGGTTTTCACCGCTGGCGGACGAAGCGGCAGACTTGCCGCCGGTGGATGCCTTCTTTGTCCGGACGCTGCTGGTCCATGAATACCGGCGCGTGCTGCTGCGCGACCCGAACCTGCCGGAGGCGCTGCTGCCGCAGGACTGGCCGGGGCGGACGGCGCGGGGGATGTGTAGTGGGATGTATGGGGCGTTGCTGGAGGCGAGCGAGAAGTACCTGCATGAGGTGGTGGAGGTGGCGGAGGGCGGGTTGGCCGATGCGTCCAACGAACTGCGCAAGCGGTTCAAGCATGCCTGACATGCCGCGAAGGCCGCCGGTTTGCTCCCCCGCAAGCGGGCGAGGGGAGCCTGTGCGAGCGGCGATGGCGCTATCTGCGACGCCTCGCCTTCAGTACGTCTCCAGATGCAACCGCCCTTCTCGCTTCAGCCCTTCAGCCAGCGCTTCCCAATGCAGGCCCGCCTGCTGCGCCACGTCGCGCAAGGCCAGCACCACGCCCTCCTCCATGCTCTTCAGCCCGCAGACATAGAAGTACGTATCCGCTGAAGCCAGCAGCGCCACGAGGTCGGCCGCGCGTTCGCGCATCAGGTCCTGCACATAGCGCTTGGGCTGCCCCGGCGTGCGCGAAAACGCCAGGTTGATGTCGATGAAATCCTTCGGCAGGTTCTGCAGCGGCCCGAAGTACGGCAGCTCTTCCTTGCTGCGCGCGCCGAAGAACAGCATCAGCTTGCCGCCATCGAACTTGCCGGCCTTGCGCAGCCGCCGGCGCCATTCGGTCATCGCCCGCATCGGCGCGCTGCCGGTGCCCGTGCAGATCATCACGATGTTCGAGCGCGGATGGTTGGGCATCAGGAAGCTGGCGCCGAACGGCCCGATCACTTCCACCTTGTCGCCCACCTTCAGGTCGCACATGTAGTTCGAGCCGACGCCGCGCACGGGGTTGCCGTCGTGGTCCTGCAGCACGCGCTTGATTGTCAGCGACAGGTTGTTGTAGCCCGGCCGCTCGCCGTTGCGCGCGCTGGCGATGGAGTACTGGCGCGCGTGGTGCGGGCGGCTGCTGGCGTCGGTGCCCGGGGGCACGATGCCGATCGACTGCCCTTCGAGCACCGGGAACGGCGTCGCGCCGAAATCCAGCACGATGTGGTGCGTGTCGTATTCACGGCCGACTTCGGTCACGCGCACGTTGCCGGTCACCGTGGCGGTGATGGTCTTGTGCGCGGACTTGGCGCCATAGAGGTTGGTGTAGGCATGCGCGGCGGACCAGGGGGGCACGGTGGCGCCGTAGCGCGCGCTGTTGAAGGTATCTTCGCCGGTGCCGGCGAGCGGCGACGTGGCGGGAATCTCCGGAGTCGCGGTCTGCGTTCCGGCGCCGGGGGCCAGGTCGGCCAGTTGCTCGGGCGAAAGCTCTGCGGGCAGCGTGTCCCAGGTCAGCTGTTCTTCGATGCTGTAGGCGCGCAGTTTCGGCATGTCGCGCCAGTTGTCGATCGAGCCGGTCGGACACGGGGAAATGCAGGCCATGCACAGGTTGCACTTGTCGGCGTCGACCACGTAGTTGCGCGAGTCATGGGTGATCGCGCCCACCGGGCAGGTGGCTTCGCAGGTGTTGCAGCGGATGCAGATCTCGGGATCGATCAGGTGCTGCTTGATGACTTGAATTTCTGCCATGTCCATGGCGGTCTCCAGAATCAGAGTGCTTCGCGGGCACTGCGCTTGAGCTTGCCGAGGCCCGCCGCGGACGCTCCCCTCTCCCGCGCAGTGGGAGAGGGGAGCAAACCGAACGCGGTTGATGACGCCGTGGCTCAGTTAAACCGCACGTACTCGAAATCCACCGGCTGGCGATTGATGCCCATGACCGGCGGCGCGATCCAGTTGGCGAACTTGCCGGGCTCGACCACGCGGCCCATCAGGCTGGCGACGAAAGCGCGGTCGCCTTCGGTGGGCAGCCACTGGTCGCGGAAATCGCGCCATTCGGCTTCGGAGACCACGCGGCCGTCGGGCGATACCTTCACACCGGCGAGCGCGCCGATATTGCGGTGGAAGGCCTTGTGCGGCACCTTCAGGCGGAACGGGATGCCGGCCTTCTCGATCACCTTGTTCCAGCGCTCGACGCCGGCCATGCTGTCCTTGATGTAGTCGTCGCGCAGCACCTCGTTGAGCGCGTTCAGCATCGGCACTTCCTTCTCGGTCAGCTGGCCGTTCTGCGCCTGCAGGATGCGGTAGGTCTGGCCCTTGAGCACGTGGTCGTCCATGCGCTTGCCTTCTTCGTAGCGGCCCTTCAGGCCGGTGCTGTAGAAGGTGGCGGCGTTGCTCGACTCATCGGCGCCGAACAGGTCGATGGTGACGCTGTAGTGGAAGTTCAGGTAGCGCTGGATGGTCGGCAGGTCGATCACGCCGGCGGCGCGCAGCTTTGCCGGGTCGTCGGTCTTCAGCTCGTTCATCACCTGGCAGGTGCGCTGGATCACGCGCGACACGCCGCTCTCGCCGACGAACATGTGGTGCGCTTCCTCGGTCAGCATGAACCTGGTGGTCCGTGCCAGCGGGTCGAAGGCGCTCTCGGCCAGCGCGCACAGCTGGAACTTGCCGTCGCGGTCGGTGAAGTAGGTGAACATGAAGAACGACAGCCAGTCGGGCGTCTGTTCGTTGAACGCCTGCAGGATGCGCGGGTTGTCCTGCTGGCCGCTGCGGCGCTCCAGTAGCGCTTCGCCTTCTTCGCGGCCGTCGCGGCCGAAGTACTTGTGCAGCAGGTAGACCATGGCCCACAGGTGGCGGCCCTCTTCCACGTTCACCTGGAACAGGTTGCGCAGGTCGTACATGCTGGGGGCGGTCAGGCCCAGGTGGCGCTGCTGCTCCACCGATGCCGGCTCGGTATCGCCTTGCGTCACGATGATGCGGCGCAGGTTGGCGCGATATTCCCCGGGAATGTCCTGCCACGCGTCTTCGCCCTTGTGATCGCCGAAGTGGATCTTGCGGTTGGCCTCGGCCGGGTTCAGGAAGATGCCCCAGCGATAGTCCGGCATCTTGACGTGGCCGAAGTGGGCCCAGCCCTGCGGATCGACGCTGATCGCGGTGCGCAGGTAGATGTCATGGGTGTGCGACCCTTCCGGGCCCATGTCGTTCCACCAGCTCAGGTAGTTGGGCTGCCACTGCTCGAGCGCGCGCTGCAGGGTGCGGTCTTCGCTCAGGTTGACGTTGTTGGGGATCTTGTCGCTGTAGTTGATGCCGGACATGGTGGTCTCCTGGGGAGGACGATTCGGTTGTCGTTGGGTTCGCGGTGGGTGCGGGATCAGACGCGGTTCCAGTCGAAGGCGGCCTTGTCGCCCTTGCCGTAGACCTTGAGCGCCCCCTTGTCGCCGACGGCGTTGGGGCGCTGGAAGATCCAGTTCTGCCACGCGGTCAGGCGGCCGAAGATGCGGGTGAACATGTTTTCCTGGCCGTTGAAGCGCAGGTTGGCCTCCATGCCGGTGAGCGCGTCGGGCGACATCGCCACGCGCTCTTCCAGCGCGATGCGGACTTCGTCGGTCCAGTCGATATCGTCGGGGTTGGCGGTGACCAGTCCCAGCGCCCAGGCGGCGTCGGCATCGAGCGGCTGGCCGGCCTTTGCGCGCACGGCATCGAGCGCGGGCTGTTCGTCGTAGAAGCGCCGTCCCAGTCGGCTCTGGCCGGTGGCCATCGGGTACAGGCCGAAATTGACTTCGGCCACGGTAATCTCCGGCGCGCGCGCCTCGTCGTCGGGCAGCGCCAGGTGGTAGCTGCGGTCGCAGGCCAGCGCCAGTTCCAGGAAGGTGCCGGCAAAGCAGGAGTCCGGCTCGATCAGCGCGAACAGGCTGCGCGACGACACATCCAGGCGGCTCAGCGTGCGGCGCAGCAGGCCGATGGTCTCGCGCACGAACCAGTGGTCCTTGTGCGCCAGCAGCGTGGCGTCGGTGGCCAGCACCGCGGCGGCATCGCCGCTGGTCTTGATCAGCCAGGTGCCGATGTCCAGCTCATTGGTGCGCATCGACAGGATCGCGTCTTCCAGTTCGCGCGCCAGTTGCAGCGGGTACCAGCTGGCGCCGGCAGCGACAATCGCTTCAATATCCTGCGGCTGCGCACCGGTGGGCGCCTTCACCGTGAAGGTGGCGGTGCGGCCGGCGCGGTCGATCTCGACCGTCACATGCGTGTAGCGCAGCGCATCGGCTTCGATGCTCCGCTCGATCGGCGCGAGCGCGACGCCCTGCGCATCGGCCGGGCGATCGCTCTGCGCGGCCAGCGCCAGCGCGCGCTCCTGCACCTTCTGCGCGAACACCGCCGGCTTGGCGATATCGTCGACCAGCCGCCAGTCCTTGGCGCGCTGGCCGCGCACGCCTTCGGTGGTGGTGCAGAAGATATCGGCGAGGTCGTGGCGCACGTGGCGCTTGTCGGTCACGCGGGTCAGGCCGCCGGTGCCCGGCAGCACGCCCAGCAGCGGCACTTCCGGCAGGCTCACCGCGGACGAGCGGTCGTCCACCAGCAGGATCTCGTCGCAGGCGAGCGCCAGTTCATAGCCGCCGCCGGCGCAGGCGCCGTTGACCGCGGCCAGGAACTTCAGGCCGCTGTATTGCGACGAGTCTTCGATGCCGTTGCGGGTCTCGTTGGTGAACTTGCAGAAGTTGACCTTCCACGCATGGCTGCTGACGCCGAGCATGAAGATATTGGCGCCCGAGCAGAACACCTTGTCCTTGCCGCTGGTGACGACCACGGTGCGCACTTCGGGGTGTTCGAAGCGGATGCGGTTGAGCGCATCGTTCAGCTCGATATCGACGCCGAGGTCGTAGCTGTTCAGCTTGAGCTTGTAGCCCGGACGCAGGCCGGCGTTCTCGTCGATATCCACCGCCAGCGTGGCGACAGGGCCTTCGAACTTCAGCTTCAGGTGCTTGTACTGGGCGGGGGTGGTCTGGTACTCGACGCGGGGGGCGGTGGTCACGGCGGTGTCTCCTCGGTGGAACTGCACCATAGTGCATGAGCTGGAATCTGGTGAGACGAACTATAGTTCATCGTTCAGATTTTATGCAAGCACTATTGTGCAGATTTTTAGGAGGGACGGAAAACGCACCCGACCGGCTTGCTCCCCGCAGGCGGGAGAGGGGCACGCAGTCGGAAATTGCGGGGATTACACCCCGGGTGACGGGCGAACCCTCAGCCCGGCATCTGCAACGCCGTGCGCACCAGCTCGCGCAGCGCCGCGAAGGTTGGCTCCAGCGGCTGCGCGCTGGTATTCAGCGAGAACTCCGCCTTGGAATAGAACGCGGCGCGGCCGGCCAGGATGTGGCGCAGGTCTTCCATCGCCTCCCTGCTCGCGGCCATCGGGCGGAAGTCGCCCTGCGCCCGCACCCGCTCCATATGGTCTTCCGCGTCGGCCTGCAGCCAGACCGTGGTGCAGTGGGCCAGCAGCAGGTTGAAGGTGGCCGGGTCGGACACCAGGCCGCCCGGCGTGGCGATGACGGCTTCGGGATAGATCTGGATGGCCTCTTCCACCGCCCGGCGCTCGTAGCGGCGGTAGGCGTTCATGCCGTACAGCCCCTGGATCTCGGCAATGCTGCAGCCGGCGAACTTCTCGATTTCGCGGCTCAGTTCGACGAACGGGAAATCCAGGTCCTCGGCCAGCATGCCGCCCAGCGTGGTCTTGCCGGCGCCGCGCAGGCCGATCAGCGCCACGCGCGGGCTGCGCGCCGCCTGCGCGGCATTCTCGCCGCCGGTGCCGAGCATCTCGCCCACGGCGATGCGCACGCGCCGCAGCGTGGCTTCGTCGCGGTGCTCCAGCAACTCGCGCAGCAGGATCCATTCCGGCGAGGACGTGGTGACGTCGCCCAGCAGCCCGGCCAGCGAGCACTGCAGCGCGTCGGCAATGTGCTGCAGCACCAGGATCGACGCGTTGCCGCTGCCATATTCCAGGTTGGCCAGGTGCCGCTCCGACACCCCGGCCGCCTGCGCCGCCGCCTTGCGCGTCAGGCCGC
Organism: Cupriavidus sp. L7L; assembly: GCF_004353535.1. Lineage (NCBI taxonomy): Bacteria > Pseudomonadati > Pseudomonadota > Betaproteobacteria > Burkholderiales > Burkholderiaceae > Cupriavidus > Cupriavidus sp. L7L. Next base: position 25,857 of record NZ_SMNY01000010.1, on the reverse strand, counting down.
GGCGCGCGCGCAGGTCGCGCACGCGCTCGCCCAGCGCCACCAGGAAGGGGTTTTTCTCGGCGCCGTTGGCGGCCGCCGCGCCTGAATCATCTTGCAGGCGTTCATCCCGGGTTAACCCAGATTCATGCAATATAGTGCTTGACATGATTTCTCGGTGGTCCTATTTTTCATACATGCACAATAATGCATGAAGCCTTCGATAGCAATGGCTGAATCAGACGGAGCCCCCTGGATGTCCCTCACCCCCTCTCCAAAGCATTTCCGCGAGCAGATTGCGCAACTTACCGCGCAGCTTGCCGGCCGGCCGCTCGATACCGCGCTGGACGCGTGGCTCAATGCCGAGCACGGCGCCGGCAGCGCTACCTACCAACAACTGAAGGCGAGCTGCGAGGCCGGCGTGGCCGAAGGCTGGTTGTGCGACCGCGAAGGCGGCGGCATCCGCTACGGCCGCATCTTCAAGCCCGCCGACGACCTGCACGGATTTTCAGTCGATGTGGTCAACATGCAGGACATTGCCGGTCCGCACCATACGCATCCCAATGGCGAGATCGACCTGATCATGCCGCTGGACGGCAGCAATGCGCAATTCGACGGCCGCCCCGCCGGCTGGCTGGTATGCCCGGCGGGCAGCGCGCACCGCCCCACTGTCAGCAACGGCCGCGCGCTGGTGCTCTACCTGCTGCCGGAAGGCCGGATCGACTTCACCCGCGACTCCACCCGCTAAGGACCGCCATGACCGAACTGCTTTCCAACTACCTCGGCGGCAAGTGGCAGGCCGGCAGCGGTGCCGGCACGCCGCTGTTCGATCCCGTGCTGGGCGATGAACTGGTGCGGGTCGATGCGGCCGGCCTGGATCTCGCCGCCGGCTTTGCCTTCGCGCGCGAACAGGGCGGTGCCGCGCTGCGCGCGCTGACCTACCGACAGCGCGCCGCGCTGCTGGCCGACATCGTCAAGGTGCTGCAGGCCAACCGCGATGCCTATTACGAGATTGCCACCGCGAACAGCGGCACCGTGAAGAACGACTCCGCGGTCGATATCGATGGCGGCATCTTTACGCTGGGCACCTATGCCAAGCTGGGCGATGCGCTCGGCGACCGCCGCTTCCTGCCCGACGGCGAGGCCGCGCGACTGGGCAAGGATCCGCTGTTCCAGTCGCAGCACGTGCTGGTGCCGACGCGCGGCGTGGCGCTGTTTATCAATGCCTTCAACTTCCCGGGCTGGGGACTGTGGGAGAAGGCTGCGCCCGCGCTGCTGGCCGGCGTGCCGGTCATCGCCAAGCCCGCCACCGCCACGGCCTGGCTGACGCAGCGCATGGTGCGCGACGTGGTCGAGGCCGGCGTGCTGCCGGCGGGCGCGCTGTCGGTCGTCTGCGGCAGCTCGGCGGGATTGCTGGACCAGTTGCAGCCGTTCGACGTGGTGTCGTTCACCGGCTCGGCCGATACCGCGGCGGTGATCCGCTCGCATCCGGCCGTCGCGCAACGCTCGGTGCGCGTGAATATCGAGGCGGACAGCATCAACAGCGCGGTGCTGCTGCCGCAGGCGGGGCCGGACACCGCCGCGTTCGAGCTGCTGGTGAAAGAAGTGGTGCGCGAGATGACGGTCAAGTCCGGGCAGAAGTGCACTGCGATCCGCCGCGTGTTCGTGCCCGAGGCGCTCTACGGGCAGGCCGCCGAAGCGATCGGCGCGCGGCTTTCGAAAGTCATCGTCGGCAATCCGCGCAACGACTCGGTGCGCATGGGCGCGCTGGTCAGCCGCGCGCAGTTCGATGCGGTCACCGCGGCGCTGGCGGCATTGCGCCGGCACGCGCAGGTGCTGCACGACGGCACGCGGCAGCCGCTGGTCGACGCCGATCCGGCCGTGGCCTGCTGCCTCGGGCCGACGCTGCTCGGCGCCAGCGATGCCGATGCGGCCGCGGCGGTGCATGACACCGAAGTATTTGGCCCGGTCGCCACGCTTCTGCCCTATCGCGATACCCCGCATGCGCTCGCACTGGTGCGCCGCGGCCAGGGTTCGCTGGTGGCCTCGCTCTATGGCAGCGATGCCGCTGCGCTCGGCGCCGCCGCCGTGGAACTGGCCGACAGCCACGGCCGCGTGCATGTGATCTCTCCCGACGTCGCGCAGCTGCACACCGGCCACGGCAACGTGATGCCGCAATCGCTGCATGGCGGCCCCGGCCGCGCCGGCGGCGGCGAGGAGCTGGGCGGCCTGCGCGCGCTGCATTTCTACCATCGCCGCAGCGCGATCCAGGCCAGCACCGAGGTACTTGGCACGCTGGCCTGAGCGCCGGTTCCACACGCCTTCACCCTCCTTCACCGCGCCGTCCTCGCATGGCGGCGCGCAGCACACCGTACACCAGTAACGGGGAGACAAGCATGACCGCCACCACCGCAGACGTCCCGGTGCAGCCGCCGGGCGCGTCCTTCAACTTTGCCGCGCACCTGCTGGCGTGCAATGCCGGGCGCCCGGACAAGACCGCTTATATCGATGACGATGGCCGGCTTACCTACGGCGAGCTGGCGCAGCAGGCGCGGCGCCTGGCCGCCGCGCTGCTCGGCGCCGGCGTGCGCCGCGAGGAACGCGTGCTGCTGCTGATGCACGACTGCACCGACTGGCCCGTGAGCTTTCTGGGTGCGATGTACGCCGGTGTCGTGCCGGTGGCGGTCAACACGCTGCTGACCGCGGATGACTACGTCTACATGCTGCAGCACAGCCGCGCGCAGGCGGTACTGGTGTCGGCGGCGCTGCTGCCGGTGCTGCGGGACGCGCTGGCGGTGCCCGGGCATGAGGTGGGCAAGGTGTTCGTGTCGCGCGCGCAAGGGCAGTTGCCCGAGGGCATGGTGCCGCTCGACACGGTGCTCGCCGCGCAAACCCCGCTCGCCGCGCCCGCCGCGACCAGTTGCGACGATCCGGGCTTCTGGCTGTATTCGTCAGGCTCGACCGGACAGCCCAAGGGCGTGGTGCACAGCCACGGCAACCCGTACTGGACCGCCGCGCTCTATGCCGGCCCGGTGCTGGGCCTGCGCGAGGACGACATCTGCTTCTCAGCGGCCAAGCTGTATTTCGCCTACGGCCTCGGCAATGGCCTGAGCTTTCCGTTGAGCGTTGGCGCAACGGTGGTGCTGATGGCCGAGCGGCCCACGCCCGAGGCCACCTTCCGCCGCTGGCTGGAACACAAACCCACGGTGTTCTTCGGCGCGCCCACCGGCTACGCCGGCATGCTGGCCAACCCCGCGCTGCCCGCGCGCGCCGACGTGGCGCTGCGGCTGTGCTCGTCGGCCGGCGAAGCGTTGCCCGCCGAGATCGGCCAGCGCTTCACCGCGCATTTCGGCTGCGAGATCATCGACGGCATCGGCTCCACCGAGATGCTGCATATCTTTCTTTCCAACCGCCCCGGTCAGGTGCGCTACGGCACCACGGGCTGGCCGGTGACGGGCTACGCCATCGAGCTGCGCGACGAATGCGGCCAGCCCGTTGCCGACGGCGAGATCGGCGATCTCTATATCCAGGGCCCCAGCGCCGCGATGATGTACTGGGCCGACCGCGAGAAATCGCGCGAGACCTTCCGCGGCGGCTGGACCAAGAGCGGCGACAAGTACGTGCGCAACGCGGACGGCAGCTACAGCTACGCCGGCCGCAGCGACGACATGCTCAAGGTCAGCGGCATCTACGTCTCGCCGTTCGAGGTCGAGGCCACGCTGGTGCAGCATCCCGCCGTGCTGGAGGCCGCGGTGATCGGCGTGCCGGACCAGGAAGGGCTGGTCAAGACCAAGGCCTTCGTGGTGCTGAAGGCCGGCGCGCAGCTGGGCGACGGCGAGCTGAAGGCCTTCGTCAAGGAGCGGCTGGCCGCCTACAAATACCCGCGTGCGATCGAATTCGTCGACACGCTGCCCAAGACCGCCACGGGCAAGATCCAGCGCTTCGTGCTGCGCGAGCGCGAACTGAAGGCCGCCGCAGAGCGCGCCGTAGCAGTGGCGTAAGCACGCGCCATCCCACCCTACCGGAGACAACCATGCGTCAGATCGATGTCCACCAGCTGGCCGACGAGGCCCGCTTCAACCGCTTCCATGCACAGATCCTGTTCTGGTGCGCGCTCATCATCATCTTCGACGGCTATGACCTGGCCGTCGCCGGCATCGCGCTGCCGTCGATCATGAAGGAGATGGGCGTCACCGCGACCAGCGCGGGCTTCATGGTCAGCTCCGCGCTGTTCGGCATGATGTTCGGCGCGATCTTCCTCGGTACCATTGCCGACCGTATCGGCCGCCGGCGCGCCATCGCCGTCTGCATCGGGCTGTTCAGCGTGTTCACCGCGGCCGCGGGCCTTGCCAGCGATCCGGTCGCGTTCAGCGTCACGCGCTTCCTGGCGGGGCTGGGTATCGGCGGCGTGATGCCCAACGTGGTGGCGCAGATGACCGAGTACTCGCCGCGCAAGCTGCGCGGCACGCTGGTGACGCTGATGTTCAGCGGCTATTCGGTCGGCGGCATGCTGGCCGCGCTGCTGGGCAAGGGGCTGATCGAAAGCTATGGCTGGCAGTCGGTGTTCCTGGCCGCGGGGCTGCCGGTGCTGCTGGTTCCGCTGGTGCTGCGCGCGCTGCCGGAGTCGATGCCCTACCTGATCCGCACCAGGCAGACCGCCACGCTGCAGGGCGTGGTAGCACGGCTGGTGCCATCGCACCGCCCGCAGGCCGGCGACGTCTTCACGCTGCCCGCCGACGACAAGTCAGGCAGCGCGCCGATCCGCCGCCTGTTCCAGGACGGCCGCGGCTTCAGCACGGCCATGTTCTGGGTGGCGTTCTTCATGTGCCTGTTCATGGTGTATGCGCTCAGCTCGTGGCTGACCAAGCTGATGGCCGCCGCCGGCTACAGCCTGGGCTCCGCGCTGACCTTCGTGCTGGTGCTGAACTTCGGAGCGATGATCGGCGCCGTGGGCGGCGGCTGGCTGGCCGACCGCCTGCCGATCAAGCATGTGCTGATCGGCATGTACGCGCTGGCAGCGATCTCGATCACGCTGCTGGGCTACCCGATGCCGACCGCCGCGCTGTTCGTGGTGGTGGGACTGGCCGGTGCCTCGACCATCGGCACGCAGATCGTCACCTATGCCTATGCCGGCCAGTTCTACCCGATGGCGGTGCGCGGCACGGGCATCGGCTGGGCCTCGGGCGTGGGCCGCAGCGGCGCGATCCTGGCGCCGATCGTGATCGGCGTGCTGGTGGGGATGTCGCTGCCGCTGCAGCAGAACTTCATGGCGATCGCGATCCCGGCGGTGATCGCGGTGCTGGCGGTGTCGCTGATCGACCACCGCCGGTCGGCCTCGGCGCAGGGCGAGGTCGAGCGGGAGCCAGTGGGGGGCGCGGTGAAGCAGGCTTGAGTGTTATCTCGCCCGTCGGCACATCCACGGGCATACCCACGGCCTGCACTCTCCCCCTGCCCCTCTCCCCTGCCCCTCTCCCGCAAGCGGGAGGGGAGCAAACCGGCAGTCCTGCAGGCAATGCGGATTATTTCCCGCCCTTCACCGTCGTATATGCCGTGATCAGGTTGCGGTAATCGGGGATATGGTTCGAGAACAGCGTGCCCAGTCCCTCGATATCGGTGCGCCAGTCGCGGTGCAGCTCGCAGGCCACGCCGAACCACGTCATCAGCTGCGCGCCGGCCTCCGACATGCGGCGCCACGCGGAATCGCGCGTGATTTCGTTGAAGGTGCCGGAGGCATCGGTCACGACAAAGACGTCGAAGCCTTCCTCGATCGCCGACAGCGCCGGGAATGCCACGCACACCTCCGTGACCACGCCCGCGATCAGCAGCTGCTTCTTGCCGGTGGCGCGCACCGCCGCGACAAAGTCTTCATTGTCCCAGGCATTGATCTGGCCCGGCCGCGGGATGAACGGCGCGTCGGGGAACATCTGCTTCAGCTCGGGCACCAGCGGACCGTTGGGACCGTCTTCGAAGCTGGTGGTCAGGATGGTCGGCAGCTTGAAATACTTGGCCAGGTCGGCCAATGCCAGCACGTTGTTCTTGAATTTGTCGGGTTCGATATCCCGGACCAGCGACAGCAGGCCGGCCTGGTGGTCGACCATCAGGACAGCTGCCTGGCTCTTGTCCAGGCGCTTGTAGGTCTTGCTCATGGCGTGCTCCTGTGAAAACGGGCACGGCCGGAGGATTTCTCACCGGCCGCTTCCGTGGGTAAAAGCCTTGCCTGTGCGAAGAATGTCAGCGTTGGGAGTCCAGCACCTCGTGCTTCTTCTCGACGTCCTGCGCCTTCATGTAGCTCTCGATCAGCAACTGGTAGGCGGGGAAGATCTTAGTATAGACCTCGGCCCATTGCTGCGCGTCCGGGCGGTTCCAGCTCTGCTGCAACTCGGAGGCGACCGCGGCGGTATCCATCGGCACCACGCCGGCCTGGACGATGCGCGCCAGCGTGATTTCCTGCGCCATCTTGGAATAGGTGCCGGAGGCATCGACCACGGCGAACACCCTGTAGCCGTCGGCGACCGCGCTGATCGACGGGAACGCCATGCAAACGCTGGTGATGGTGCCGGCGATGATCAGCGTCTTCTTGCCGGTTTCCTTCACCGCGGCAACGAAGTCGGGGTTGTCCCACGCGTTGATCTCGCCCTTGCGCGCGACATACCTGGCATGCGGGGCGTTCTCGTGGATCTCGGGAATCAGCGGGCCGTTGGGGCCTTGCGGCACCGAGGCCGTGGTGATGACGGGCAGCTTGCACAGCGTTGCCATCCTGGCCAGCGCGGCGGCGCGCAGGCGCAGCTCGGGCATCGGCATGTCGCCCACGGTCTGGAACAGGCCGCTCTGGTGGTCGATCAGCAGCATGGCCGTATCGGCGGGATCGATTGCGGGGCGCCTGCCATTGAAATTGGCGGGGGTGGTCATCTCGCTTTCTCCTTGCACAGTGGACTGGGATACGGTGGCCGTGGCGCCGACGCCGTGGAACCGACCGTGTGGCAAAAGCATAGGTCTTGGCAGATTGCCCCGGTAGGCTTGAAAATCCGTCCTCAGCGTCCTACTGGCAGGACGACAGGAGCCGCCGTTGCATCCAGACCTCAACGACCTGTATTACTTTGCACAGGTAGTCGACCATCAGGGCTTTGCCCCGGCGGGGCGCGAGCTAGGGATCCCCAAGTCCAAGCTGAGCCGGCGCGTGGCCATGCTGGAAGAGCGGCTGGGCGTGCGCCTGATCCAGCGCTCCACGCGCCGCTTTTCCGTGACCGAACTGGGGCAGACCTACTACGCGCATTGCAAGGCGATGCTGGTCGAGGCGGAGGCCGCCGAGAGTGTGATCGAGCGCACTCGCGCCGAACCCAGCGGCCTGGTGCGCATGACTTGCCCGGTGGCGCTGCTGCATACCCGCGTGGGCGAAATGATTGCGGAATTCATGGCCGCCAACCCGAAGGTCACGGTGCACCTGGAGGCCACCAACCGCCGCGTGGACGTGGTCGCCGAAGGCGTGGACCTGGCTATCCGCGTGCGCGTGCCGCCGCTGGCTGGTGGAGGGCCGGCCCCCGCTGTTGACGCCGGCCGACCTGGACCCGCTGCCGACGCTGGACCTGGGTCCGCCGCGTCCCACGCATTTGTGGGCGCTGCACGGCCCCGACGGCGCCAGCGCCGAGCTGCACCACAAGCCTGAACTGCGCGAGGGCCGCCTGGTCCGGGTGCTGCCCGGCTGGTCGATCAAGGGCGGCGTGATCCACGCGGTGTTCCCGTCGCGGCGGGGGCTGCTTCCTTCAGTGCGCGAGCTGATCGATTTCCTGTCGCGGCGGTTCGCGCAGATCAGCGAAACCTGAGCGCCTGGCAGGGACACACCGAGTGCGCTGTCCGGCATGCGGGAAGGGTCCGCGCCGGAAGTGGTATCATGCGGGTTCATTTGCACGGATCGGCAACGCCCGACGCCAGTGCACCCGCCGCAGGACCATCCCACAAGAAGTACATCGGCGGTGGCCGGGCCCGATCCCGGCAATCCGCGGGGCGACAACGCCCCTCACCCTATCCGACCGGCGGCACGTCCGCTCCGCAACCACCGCGCCCCTCGCAGCGCACCGGTTGCGCAGGCATGGTCCACTTCCCGCCAGACTCCCTGCCTGCGCCGCGCGCGGGCCCCGACGCTGGCCTACAGCAACGGCGAACGGTCGCCAATCCTGCGCCGCCTGCATCGGACCGATGCACCGCGCCGCCCGCGGCCGCGCCTCTTGAACGGACAACACATTGAAGCCACACAAGCACCACCACAACCAACGCCTCGACAACCGGCACAGCCAGGACCCGTACACCGTTTCGGTCTATCCGATCCAGCAGGAACCCGGCCTCTGGTTCGCGACCTACATGATTGCCGAATACCGCAACGGCGCCGAGCGCATCGTCGCCAACGTGGCCATGCGCCATGACACGCACCGGACCGAAGCCCGTGCGTGCCAGGCCGCGCGGCGTGCCGGCGAACGCGCCGCGGCGCGGCTGCGCCTGCGGTAACCAACCGATCTTCCGGCCTACGGGCCGTCACAACGGCGTGCGCCATCCCGGCGCCGCTCTCGCAAGGAGCCTCTTTGGCAAAAGAAGAACTGGTGGAATTTGGCGGCAAGGTATCCGAGGTGCTGCCGGACAATCGCTTCCGCGTCGTGCTGGAAAACGGGTTCGAGGTCTGGGCCTACTCGTCCGGCCGCCTGAAGAAGAACCGCATCCGCGTGCTGGCCGGCGACCGCGTCACGCTGGAAATGTCGCCGTACGACCTGACCAAGGGACGCATCAACTATCGACACAAGTCGTAGGCCGCGTTTTCCGCCATGGCATGCGCCGCACCGGCGCATGCCATCCCCCAACACGTCATTTCATCGCATAGGAGAACCGACCATGTCGACCATCGAAGAATGGGAAGCCCTGCACCTGACGCCGGAAGGCTGGCAGGCAGGCACCTACCGGCACGCACCGTGGCAGGAGGTACAGATCGCGCCGCCGGCCGCCGGCGTACTGACGGTCAGGCGCCATGTGACCGCGACCTATTGCGGCCCGTCGCGCGCGGTGGAAGACCGCACGCCCGAAATCGCCGACATGGCGCTGATCGAAGCGCTGCTGGAGCGCCACGGCGCCCCGGTGTTCAATATCTGACGGAAATCGTGCCGTGTTGCCGCGTGCCGGCACGAGCGGCCTGGGCGCCCCGGAGCGCCGCCTCAGCCCACTACGCGCACATGCGGCCGTCCGGCCCGGACACCGCTGCCGACCGGTCTCAGTTCGCCGTCCCACGGCACGGCGCCGAGGTCCAGCACATAGTCGCCCTCGCGCGCCTTGTCATGCAGCTGGTCGCGCACCACCTGGCCGATGGCCAGCCGGCACAGCGCTTCGCCGCTGGCGCCAAGCTGCTCCGGTAACGCATCGGCTTCGGCCAGCACGGCGAATGCGCGCCGCCCGGCCCCGACAAAGCTGGTGAAGAGCACGCCGGTGGGCCGCTGCGCATCAATGAAGCAGACCGCGACGTGGTAGGTGATGCCCTTGCCCTCGCCGGGCAACGTGCACAGAAAACCGGATGATCCCGAACGCATGTCCATGAACGAATTCCCTGCTGGCTGACGGATGCTGCCGCACGCGCTGGCGCCGGGCGGCATCGTGCCGCGTTGATGGGGGGAGTATTCTTATTGCGCCATGACCAGCGACACCCCCGGCACCGTGCCGTTGATGATGTCTTCGGCATAGCGCAGTGCGCCGCGGCGCGCGCCGCCCACGTTGTCCCAGGGGGCGGCATCCAGGCGGAACGTGCGTGCCTGCGCGCTTTCAGGCGATTCGCCGGCGAGGCAGATCACCACCGCGGCATCGAACGAGCGGTCTGGCCTGGGCTCCGGCCACACCCGCGCGACGGCATGCTTGTACACCAGGGGATAGACGTCATATCCCTTGTAAGTCGCAGCTGGATAAACATCCATGACAGCCTCCGCGGGTTGGTGGTGTTCCCCTCACTCTACGCCTGTTGCTGCATCATGAGTGGCTTTATTTCATGCCGGTGGAAGATGGCGCCGCACAAAACAAGAAAGCTCCGCGCTGGCGGAGCTTCTTGACTGGGCCGGCGCCGAGGCCGCTCTGTCCGTGCATGCTACAGTGCCGCATCAAACGGACAAGAACGGATGACACTCTGCACTGCCTGCCAGGCCATCGAACGCCACCGCCGCGGCGCCCCAGGGCACGCCGCGCTGCGCATTACCGATACCCAGCGCATCAAGCCGCCCGGGTCAGCCGCGATCACCATCAGCACCTTTGTGTGCCAGGACTGCGGCGCGCGCTGGACTTACCGCGACCAGAAAAAGGGCACGGAACAAGGCTGGGAAGTGCAGCCGGACACTTAGCCCGGCCCGGAAAAGAAACAACCCCGGGGACCTCGTCCCCGGGGTTGCGACCCTGCTCCGGCCCGTCATGCGGGCCGGCATCCATCAGGCCGTGACCGACGCCAGCGCGGCGTTCAGCGTCTGGCTCGGGCGCATCGCTGCGCTGAGCTTGGCTGCGTCCGGCTGGTAGTAGCCGCCGATGTCGACCGGCTTGCCTTGCACCGCGGCCAGCTCGGCCACGATGTTCTGCTCGTTATCGGTCAGCGTCTTGGCCAGCGGCGCGAACTTGGCGGCCAGGTCCGCGTCGTCCGACTGGGCGGCCAGTTCCTGGGCCCAGTACATCGCCAGGTAGAACTGGCTGCCGCGGTTGTCCAGCTGGCCGGTCTTGGGCGACGGGCTCTTGTTGTTGTCGAGCAACTTGCCGGTGGCGGCATCCAGCGTCTTGGCCAGGATCTTGGCGCGGGCATTGCCGGTCTTGATGCCGACGTCTTCCAGCGACACCGCCAGCGCCAGGAACTCGCCCAGCGAATCCCAGCGCAGGTGGTTCTCTTCCACCAGCTGCTTGACGTGCTTCGGAGCCGAGCCGCCGGCGCCGGTTTCATACATGCCGCCACCGGCCATCAGCGGAACGATCGACAGCATCTTGGCGCTGGTGCCCAGTTCCATGATCGGGAACAGGTCGGTCAGGTAGTCGCGCAGGATGTTGCCGGTCACCGAGATGGTGTCCAGGCCGCGGATCACGCGCTCCAGCGTGTAGCGCATGGCGCGCACCTGCGACATGATCTGGATGTCCAGGCCGTTGGTGTCGTAGTCCTTCAGGTAGGCCTCGACCTTCTTGATCAGCTCGGCCTCGTGCGGACGGTACGGGTCCAGCCAGAACACGGCCGGCATGCCCGAGTTGCGCGCGCGCGTGACGGCCAGCTTGACCCAGTCGCGGATCGGCGCGTCCTTGACCTGGCACATGCGCCAGATGTCGCCCTGCTCGACGTTCTGCGTCAGCAGCACTTCATTGGTGGCCAGGTCGACGATATTGGCAACGCCGTCTTCGGTGATCTCGAAGGTCTTGTCGTGCGAGCCGTATTCCTCGGCCTTCTGCGCCATCAGGCCGACGTTCGGCACCGTGCCCATGGTGGTCGGGTCGAAGTTGCCGTTGGTCTTGCAGAAGTTGATGATCTCCTGATAGATCCGGGCAAAGGTGCTTTCCGGGATCACGGCCTTGGTGTCCTTCGGACGGCCGTCGGCACCCCACATCTTGCCGCCGATGCGGATCATGGCCGGCATCGAGGCATCGACGATCACGTCGTTCGGTGCGTGCAGGTTCGAGATGCCCTTGGCCGAATCCACCATCGCCAGTTCCGGGCGATGCTCGTGGCAGGCGTGCAGGTCGCGGATGATCTCTTCGCGCTTGGAGCTGGGCAGCGACTCGATCTTCTCGTACAGGTTGACCAGGCCGTTGTTGACGTTCACGCCCAGTTCGTCGAACAGCGCGCCGTGCTTGGCGAAGGCTTCCTTGTAGAAGATCTTGACGGCGTGGCCGAACACGATCGGGTGCGACACCTTCATCATGGTCGCCTTGACGTGCAGCGACAGCATCACGCCGGTGGCGCGGGCGTCTTCGAACTGCTCTTCATAGAAGGCGCACAGGGCCTTCTTGCTCATGAACATGCTGTCGATGATCTCGCCGTCCTGCAGCGAGACCTTGGGCTTGAGCACGATGGTCTTGCCGCTCTTGGTGATCAGCTCCATCTTGACGTCGCGGGCCTTGTCCAGCGTCAGCGACTTTTCGCCATGGTAGAAGTCGCCGTGCTTCATGTGGGCCACGTGCGTGCGCGAGGCCATGCTCCACTCGCCCATGCTGTGCGGGTGCTTGCGCGCGTAGTTCTTGACCGCGGCCGGGGCGCGGCGGTCGGAGTTGCCTTCGCGCAGGACCGGGTTCACGGCCGAGCCCAGGCACTTGGAATAGCGCTTCTGGATGGCCTTCTCTTCGTCGGTCTTCGGGTCTTCCGGATAGTCCGGCACCTTGTAGCCCTTGCCCTGCAGCTCGCGGATGGCGCTGACCAGCTGGTGCACCGAGGCGCTGATGTTGGGCAGCTTGATGATGTTGGTGTCCGGCTGCTGCGTCAGCTTGCCCAGCTCGGCCAGGTTGTCCGGCACGCGCTGTGCTTCGGTCAGGAATTCGGGGAACTCGCCCAGGATACGGCCGGCCACCGAGATGTCGCTGGTGGTGACGTTGATGCCGGCCGGCTTGGTGAAGGTCTGGATAATCGGGAGGAACGCACTGGTCGCCAGCAGCGGAGCTTCGTCGGTCAGCGTGTAGATGATGGTGGGTTGCTGGGTACTCATTGCTTCTCTCAGATCCTCTATCGGTGGGTGGGACTTCTGCCTGCCGGGTCACGGTCAGGGCGACAAACTAGGCGAAAGATAGAATTTTGCCTCAGTTTGCTTTCAGTAGTCTGAAAACCAGCGCATTTTGCGCGGCAATCGGGCAGAAAATCAGGCCGGCGCCGGTCCGGTGGCGCCTGGTTTCGCCCGTTGCACCCGAACGGTGCCGGTCCGGCGCCCGAATTGACATTTCGGGACAAGCTGGGGTCAGGCCACCGATGCCCCAGGTGCGCCCGACGAATCACAGAGTTGTCAAACTTGGCGCCGACAATGTCGTCTTTTGTCCTCTCAACGCCAAGGAACCGATCATGTCCCGACCTTTGCCTGCCCTGCCGCTGGCCCGGCTCGCCGTGGCCGCAGCGCTGCTGGGCGCCCTGCCGGCGTGGGCCGATGCGCCCGAAGCCTTCCCCGCCACGCTCGCCGGCCATGCGGTGCTGCCCGCGCAAACCCTGCTGTCGGCGCCCAAGGATGCTCCGGCGGATCTCCAGGTCAGCGGCAAGTTCACCACCGCGCAGCGCACCGAGGCGCCGGGCACGATCGAAGGCAAGTCCAACGGCCGGCCGACCGGCGTCTCGCTGCCGTTCCGCGGCCAGCCGGCCCAGGGGCACTCCGGCATCAAGCGCATGGCCGACGGCAGCTTCTGGCTGCTGACCGACAACGGCGCGGGCGCCAAGGCCAACTCGCCTGACTTCATGCTGTACCTGAACCAGTACAAGGTGGATTTCGGCACCGGCCAGTTCCGGCGGCTGAAGACGATCTTCCTGCACGATCCGGACAAGAAGGTGCCATTCCGCATCGTCCACGAGGGCACGAAGCAGCGCTACCTGACCGGCTCGGACTTCGACACCGAGAGCTTCCAGTTCGCGGGCGGCGCCATCTGGATCGGCGACGAGTTCGGTCCGTTCCTGATCAAGGCCGACATGAATGGCAAGGTGCTGGCGGTGTTCGAAACCATGGCCGGCGGCAAGCTGGTGCGCTCGCCCGACCATCCGGCGGTGACCACGCCCGGCGCGCCGGACGCCGGCATCAAGTTCCAGGTAAAGCGCTCGAAGGGCTTCGAGGGCATGGCATCGTCGCCCGACGGCAGCAAGCTGTATGCGCTGCTGGAAGGCGCCCTGTGGAACGAGGATGCCAGGGCCTATGAGAGCGAGGGCGGCAAGCCGTACCTGCGCGTGCTGGAATTCGACGTGAAGCAGCAGGCCTGGACCGGCCGCCACTGGAAGTACGTGCTGGAAGGCGCCAGCCACGCCATCGGTGACTTCAACATGATCGACGCCAGCCACGGCCTGATCATCGAGCGCGACAACGGCGAGGGCACGCCGGACAAGGCCTGCCCGGCCGGGCAGAAGCGGCCGGATTGCTTCGACGATGTGGCGAAGTTCAAGCGGGTCTACAAGGTCGAGCTGACCGACGCCAATGCCGGCGGACCGGTGCGCAAGGTCGGCTACATCGACCTGCTGCGCATTGCCGATCCGCGCAAGCTGGCGCGCAAGCCGCTGACCGATGGCGTGCTGGCGTTCCCGTTCTTTACCATCGAGAACGTCGAGTTGGTCGATGCCACACATATCGTGGTCGGCAACGACAACAACCTGCCCTTCAGCAGCAGCCGCGAACCGAATCGCGCGGATGACAATGAGCTGGTGTTGCTGGAGGTGGGGGAGTTTTTGAAGGCGCGGTAAGGCCAGCGCCGGGGGGGAGTGCTCCCCTCTCCCCCGCCCCCCCTCCCAGGGAGAGAGGGGGGAAAACCAGCGGATCACCGTCAGGCCACCAGCCTGAACGTCGCCACCGCCTCCTTCAACCGCTGCGCCTGTTCCTCCAGCGAACCCGCCGCCGCAGCCGCCTCTTCCACCAGCGCCGCGTTCTGCTGCGTCACCGTGTCCATCTGCGTCACGGCCTGGTTCACCTGCTCGATCCCCGAACTCTGCTCGGCCGACGCCGCGCTGATCTCGCCCATGATGTCGGTCACGCGCTTGACCGCCGCGACGATCTCTTCCATGGTCTGGCCCGACTGCGTCACCAGCATGGAGCCCTTCTCGACGCGATCCACCGAATCCCCGATCAGCGCCTTGATCTCCTTGGCCGCGGTCGCGCTGCGCTGCGCCAGGCTGCGCACTTCGCCCGCCACCACGGCAAAGCCGCGGCCCTGCTCCCCGGCACGCGCCGCTTCCACCGCCGCGTTCAGCGCCAGGATATTGGTCTGGAAGGCAATACCTTCGATCACGGCGATGATGTCGACCACCTTCTTCGACGCGCCGTTGATCTCTTCCATGGTCTCGGCCACCTTGCCCGCGACTGCGCCGCCCTTCTCGGCGATATCCGAGGCATTGACCGCCAGCGTGCTCGCCTGGCGCGCATTGTCCGCGTTCTGGCGCACAATGCTGGTCAGTTCTTCCATGCTGGCCGCGGTCTGCTGCAGCGACGAAGCCTGCTCCTCGGTGCGCTGCGACAGGTCGGTGTTGCCGGCCGCGATCTGGCTGGTGCCCGACACGATCGACTCGGTGCCCGCGCGCACCTGGCGCACGATGCGCAGGATATTGGCGTTCATGTCGGCCAATGCCTGCAGCAGCTGGCCGGTCTCGTCGCGGCTGTCGACGTCGATGCGGCTGGTGAGGTCGCCGGAAGCCACGGTGCGGGCCACCGCCACGGCGCGGTGCAGCGGGCGCGTGATGCCGCTGGTCAGCCACACCGAGAACGCGATGCCGATCGCCAGCACCACCACGCCCAGCCCGATCAGGCTGTTGCGCGCGTTGACGTAGATATCGTTGATCTCGCGCGCGGTGGCGTCGATGCTGGTGCGCTGGATATCGAGCAGCTTCTGGATCTCGGCCAGGTAGGCGTCGCCGGCCGGGACGAATTCCTTCTCCAGCACCTGGTTGGCCTCTTCGGTCAGGCCTTCCTGCTTGAGTTTGGTGATCTTGTCGCGGCCGTTGTTATACGGGTCGCGCACGCTCAGGATCTTCTGGAACGCTGCCTTTTCCTGCTCGGAGCTGAGCATCGGCTGCAGCTTGTCGCGCAGCTGCGCGATGCCTTCGATCGACGCCTTGGTCTCGGCGGCAAAGAACTGGCCCAGCGAAGGGTCGGCGCTGCGCGCCACCGCGGTGGTGCGGCGCACGCTGGTGTGCATGAGCCGGTACCAGTCGCTGACCAGCCGCTCCTTGGTCAGCGGCTGCTGCATCATCGCGTGGGTGCGCTCTGCCACCTGCTGCAGGCGCATCATGCCGAATACCGTCATGAGCGCCGACAGCAGCAATACCACCCCAAAACCGATGCCGAGGCGGACCCCGATTCCTAGATTCTTCATGTCTTCTACCTGATTAGGACTGGTTACGGCGAAGTGCCGGCGCCCGGTGGGCGCTGCGTTCTCCGCTCTTGTCGTCCGCGGGCGGGCCCGACGGGCCGGCGCAGGCGCGGGCTATGGATGGCAACGGCATGGGGGACCGAAACTTTAGGGTCTTCCTCGATTGACGGCTAGAAGTGTGCGGATTCCGGCTATAGTGGAGTGAAATCCGGCGCAGGGCCGTCCCGCGGCCCGCTCCACCCCTGCTCACACTTCCCCCACCAGGAGATCCAGCATGGCCACGCCTCCCAATCCTTTTGCCGATTTCACCAAGCTGATGGAACAGTTCCGCGTGCCGGGCCTCGACATGAACGCCGTGATCGAGGCGCGCCGCAAGGATATCGAGGCCCTGACCGAGGCCAACAAGCTGGCCTACGAGGGCATGCAGGCCGTGATGCAAAAGCAGCAGGAAATCTTCATGCAGACCATGCAGCAACTGCAGGCCGCGGCGCAGCAGTACGGCACCACGGGCAATCCGGCCGAGGCCATGGCCAAGCATGGCGAGCTGGTGCAGCAGGCGCTGCAGCGGGCGTTCGAAAACATGCGCGAGCTGGCCGAGACCGCGCAGAAGGCGCAGGCCGAAGCGCTGACCGTGATCGGCAAGCGCGCCGAGCAGAACGTCAAGGAGGCCGGCGCACTGTTCCAGCAGCCCGGGAAAAAGGGCTAGCGGCCGGCCCTGGTATCGGACGGCCCACTATCCCAGAGCCTGGCTCCGGTGGGCCTCCGTCGTGCCGACGGCCGGCATTGCACCGGCCGCGTCCGGGTCAGATCGTCAGATCACCCCTTGCGCCAGCATGGCATCCGCCACCTTGACGAAGCCGGCAATGTTCGCCCCTTCCACGTAGTTGATATACCCACCCGCCTTCTGCCCGTGGTGGATGCAGTTCTGGTGGATGTCCTTCATGATCGCGTGCAGCTTCTCGTCGACCTCGGCGTGGTGCCACGACAGGCGCATCGCGTTCTGCGACATCTCCAGGCCGGAGGTCGCCACGCCGCCGGCGTTGCTGGCCTTGCCCGGCGCGTAGAGGATCTTCGCGTCGACGAAGCGGTCCACCGCTTCCAGCGTCGACGGCATGTTGGCGCCTTCGGCCACGCAGATCACGCCGTTGCCGAGCAGGGTTTCGGCATCGTTGCCGTCGAGCTCGTTCTGCGTTGCGCACGGCAGCGCGACGTCGGCGGGCACGTGCCACGGGGTGCGGCCGGCTTCGAAGCGCATGCCGTGGCGGGCGGCAAAGTCGAGCAGGCGGCCGCGCTCTTCGTTCTTGAAGGCCATGACTTCGGCCAGCTGCCCCGTGGTCATGCCTTGCGGGTAGTGCAGCACACCGCCGGAGTCTGACAGGGTCAGCACCTTTGCGCCCAGCTCGATCGCCTTCTCGGCAGCGTATTGCGCCACGTTGCCCGAGCCGGAGATCAGCACGCGCAGGCCGTCGAACTCGCGGCCGCGGCGGTGCAGCATCTCCTGGGCGAAGTAGACGGTGCCGTAGCCGGTCGCTTCCGGGCGCATCAGGCTGCCGCCGTAGGCCAGGCCCTTGCCGGTAAAGACGCAGGCGGACTGGTTCGACAGCTTCTTCATCATGCCGGCCATGAAGCCGACTTCACGCGCGCCCACGCCGATGTCGCCGGCCGGGATATCGGTGTCGGGGCCGAGGTGGCGGTACAGCTCGGTCACCAGCGCCTGGCAGAAGCGCATCACTTCGCCGTCGGACTTGCCCTTGGGATCGAAGTCCGAGCCGCCCTTGCCGCCGCCCATGGGCAGCGTGGTGAGCGCGTTCTTGAAGGTCTGCTCGAAGCCCAGGAACTTCAGCACCGACAGGTTCACGGTCGGGTGGAAGCGCATGCCGCCCTTGTACGGGCCGATCGCCGAGCTGTGCTGGACGCGGAAGGCGCGGTTGACCTGCACCTGGTTGCGGTCATCGGTCCAGGCCACGCGGAACTGGATCACGCGCTCGGGCTCGACCAGGCGCTCGAGCAGGGCTTGGTCGGCGTAGCGCGGATTGCGCTCGACGAACGGCCAGAGCGTCATCATCACTTCCTTCACGGCCTGGAGGAATTCAGGTTGATTGGGGTCGCGGCGGGCGACCCCCGCCAGGAATGCGTCGAGGGAAGGAACGTTCACGATGTCTCTGCTGTGCTGGTGCTGTGTCTGGTCTGACGGCCCTGCCGGCTGGTGCCGGTCTCTGGAGCCGTTTGGCGTTGCGCCGGGGGGAAGGTGGGTGGCCTCCAATTGTCCAGACATTGACGGCATGCCGTGCCTGTCTGGCAACCCGAAACTGTAGCACCAGCATGGGGCATGTGGCAGTCAAAACACCTGTGACTGCCAAGTGAAGGCTACATTTTGGTGCGAACAGCGGGGCTTTTCGTTCGATCAGCGCACAGATGCGATCGAAAAACGACTTGCCGCGCGGCTAGGCAATCAGCAGCTTGGCGCCGCGCTCCTTCAGCGCCGCCCCGATTTCCGGCTCGGGCGCCATGTCCGTGATCAGCCAGGCAGCCAGGTCGAAGTGCTTGATCGTCACGCCGGTGTTGCGGCCGAACTTGGTGTAGTCGGCTACCACGCATGGGGTGTCGGCAGCCATCAGCATGCGGCTGCGCAGTTCGGCCGCGGCGCGCGAGAAGTCGCAGATCTCGCCGCGGGGCGTGACGCCGCCGATGCCGATAAAGGCAAAGTCGGTGTGGTAGCGCGACAGCTGCTCGATAGTGTCCCAGCCGTGGGTCGCGTCTTCATTGTCCTGCAGCTCGCCACCAAGCACGATCACGCGGTTGCCGTTGCGCCTGCCCAGCAGCTGGGCGATGGCAAGGTCGTTGGTGTAGACCAGCAGGTTGTGGTGGCCGTGCAGCGCCTGCGCCACCGCATGGGTGGTGGTGCCATAGTCCAGGATCAGCGATGCACCGTCGCGCACCAGTTCCGCGGCGCGCACGCCGATGGCGCGCTTGCCTTCGGCATTGACCGCGGCGCGGGCCTGGGTGTCGGGCTCGGTGCGGTCCGAGGCCAGCGCGCCGCCGTGGGTCAGCACCAGCAGGCCGCGGCCGGCGAGCGTGTTCAGGTCGCGCCGGATGGTCTCGCGCGAGACGTCGAGCTCGGCCACCAGCTCGCTGATGGCCAGGGCGCCGGTGGCGGAGAGCTGGTCGAGGATGTATTTCTGCCGTTGTTCGGCGAGCACGGGGACTCCGGGAGCGTGTTTAGCTGAGCGGTGATTCTAGCGCGGGTGTGATTGGCATGGTGGCAGCCAACTACCGCGGACCTGCTCGCTCTCCCGCTTGCGTGAGAGCGAGCAGACCGGCGGTCGAATCAACGCGCTTGATACTTCACGCCCACGGCAACGTCACCGTCTTTAAATTGGTAAAGCTCTTGGCCGCTTCCTGCACGCCTTCCTTGTAGCCCAGCCCCGAATCCTTGATGCCGCCGAAAGGCGTTAGCTCGATGCGGTAGCCCGGCACTTCCCACAGGTTCACCGTGCCGACATGCAGCGAGTTGGCGATCTTCGTGAACGCCTCGATATCGTTGGTGCAGACCCCCGACGACAGGCCGAACGCCGTGCCGTTGGAAATCCGGATCGCATCATTGATATCGCGGAAGGTGATGATGGGCGATACAGGCCCGAAGGTCTCCTCGCTCACCACCGTCATCGCCGGGTCGACGCGGTCGATCACCGTCGGCGCGTAGCTGGCGCCGATGCGCTGGTTGCCGGCCAGCAGCCGCGCGCCCTGCGCCACCGCCTCGTTGACGCGCGCCTCGAACAGCATGGCGGCCTCTTCGTCGATCACCGTGCCCATGTCGACGCCACGGTCCATCGGGTTGCCATACGTCCACGCGCGGGTCTTCTCCACCACCATTTCGGTGAAGCGCGCCGCGACCGCCTGGTGCACCAGCATGCGCTTGACCGCGGTGCAGCGCTGGCCCGAGTTCTTGTACGAGCCCTGCACCGCGAGGTCGGAGGCGCGCTCGAGGTCGGCGTCGGCCAGCACGATCAGCGGATCGTTGCCGCCCAGCTCCAGCACCACGCGCTTGTAGCCGGCCTTGCTGGCGATGTACTTGCCGATGGCCACGCCGCCGGTGAAGGTGACGAGGTCGACGGCCGGATGGGTGATCAGCTCATCGGCGATCTCGCGCGGGTCGCCGGTGACCACCTGCAGCATCTGCGGCGGCAGCCCGGCCTCGTACAGCAGGTCGGCAAGGTAGTACGCCGACAGCGGCACCTTTTCCGACGGCTTCAGCACCATGCGGTTGTTGGTCGCAATCGACGGCGCCACCTTGTGCGCCACCTGGTTCATCGGGTGGTTGAACGGCGTGATGGCGCAGATCACGCCGAGCAGCGGCTCGCGCTGGGTCAGCACGCGGCGCTTCGTGCCGTGCGGGGTCAGGTCGCAGGAGAACAGCTGGCCGTCGTCGCGCAGCGCCTCGGTGGCGGCGAAGCCGAGCACGTCGGCCACGCGGCCGATCTCGTACAGCGAGTCCTTCTTGGACAGGCCGGACTCCAGCGTGATCAGGTCCGACGCTTCCTCGGTGCGCTCGCGCAGCAGCGCGGCGGCGCGGTTCAGGATGGCGGCGCGCTCGTAGCGGGTCAGCTTGGAACGGTACGCCTGCGCCACGCCGAAGGCGCGGCGCACGTCGTCGAGCGTGGCCTTGGGCACGGTGCCCACCAGCGTGCCGTCATACGGGTTGCGCACCTCGATCACGCGCTCGCGCACGATCTTCTGGCCATCGATGCGCAGCGCCTCCGCGCGGAAGTGCGGGCTGACGGTGCCTGCAGGGAAATGGGGGGCATTCATGGGATTTCTCCGGTCAGTACGGGAGCAACGGCCCGCTGCGGGCCGCGGTGCAGCTCTCAGTGCAGGTTCAGTGCAGGTTCAGTGCAGGTGATTGAGCGCCACGTCGAAGATGTCGAAATTGCGCATCACGGTCTTGCCCGGGATGCCGGCCGTCGGACGGTTGAACACCAGCGGCACGGTCTGCTCCGAGACGCCGCCGTGCGAGCGCAGCGGCGCATCGAGCCCGGACAGGTCGTGGCGGCTGCGGCTGGTGCCCAGCACCACGTGCTTGTCGCTAGTCACCACCAGGTCGCCCACGCGGTCGGACGGCAACTCGAAGCGCGCACAGGCTTCGGTGTTGTCGAGCACGCTTTCCACGCCCGGCAGGGCGGACAGCCGGGCCTTGAGCGCGTCGCGGTCGGCGCCTTCGGGCAGGTAGACGGTGGCGTACGAGCCGAGCGCGCCGTGGTGGACCACATAGGGATCCGTGATCGGCAGGATCACGCGCGCCCCGCCCTCGTCAACGCCGCGGCCAAGCCATGCATCCAGATGGTCCTGCAGGTAGATCACGTTGGGCGCCTTGGTGGCATCGTCGTGCTTGGCGTTCATGCCGTGGTCGGCCGTCAGCGCCACCACGCAGCCGAGTTCATCCAGGCGCGCGAGGTACTTGTCCATCATCGCGTAGAAGGCGTTGGCGCCGTCGGAGCCGGGTGCGAACTTGTGCTGGATGTAGTCGGTGGTGGACAGGTACATCAGGTCGGGGCGGCGCGTTTCCATCAGCCGCACGCCAGCGGCAAAGACAAACTCGGACAGCTCGGCGCTGTAGACATCGGGCACCGGCATGCCGACCAGTTCCAGCACGCCGTCGATGCCGTTCTCCGCCACCGTGGCCTGGTCGGCCTTCTCGGACGAAAAGCAGATGCCGCGCATGCCGTGGCCGAGCAGGCGGCGCAGCTTGTCCTTGGCGGTCACCACCGCGACGCTGGCGCCGGCGCCCGCAAACGCGGCCAGGATGGTGCCCGCGCGCAGGTACTTGGGGTCGTTCATCATCACTTCCTCGCCGCGGCCGTCATTGGCGCTGCGGTCGAAGAAATAGTTGCCGCAGATGCCGTGCACCGCGGGCGGCGCGCCGGTGACGATGGAAAGGTTGTTCGGGTTGGTGAAGGTGGGCACCACGCACGCGCCGCGGAACGACGAGCCGCTGGCGAGCAGTTGCTTGAGGTAAGGCGCGCTGCCGCTGGCGGCTGCGGCCTCAAGGTAGTCGAACTCGCAGCCGTCGACGCAGACCACCACGACGGGCTGCTGCATCCAGCGGTAGCAGCGCTGGTTGACGGTAATGGTGCGGGCGGGAACGTTGGTATCGGGCATGGTGGCGGTCCGGTGTGCGAGTGTTTGGGAATCGATGGTTGTGGTCGTCAGTCGGCCGCGCCGGTGCCGGCGGTACCGGCGGTATCGGGATCGACAGCGGCATGCATGCGCGCGCGTCCGCGCTCGACGTGCTCGCGCATCAGCCGCCCCGCCAGCTCGCCGTCGCGCGCGGCGATGGCCGAGACGATGGCGCGGTGCTCGCGGGTGGAATCGGGCATGGCCGCGTTGCTGCCCGACAGCGCCTCGCGCCGGAACAGCGTCAGCTCCTTGACCAGGCGCCGGTAGGTGTCGAGCAGCTTGCCGTTGCCGGCCAGCTCGACCATGCGGTCGTGGAAGGCAAAGTTCAGGCGCGCGTATTCGTCCAGGTCGCGGGCAGCGCTGGCGGCGCCCAGCGCCTCGACCAGCGCGCGCAGTTCGCGCAAGCCTTCCGCCGTGATGCGGGCCGCCAGTTGCCGGCCGACGAATTCATCGAGCACCGCGCGCAGTTCATAGATCTCGTCGGCTTCCCGCACCGAGATGGCACGCACGAACACGCCGCGGTTCTTTTCGGTGCGCAGCAGGCCGGCCTGCTCCAGCGCGCGGAACGCTTCACGCACCGGGCCGCGCGAAACGTTGAGCTGGCCCGCGACTTCGACCTCGTTGAGCTTGGCTCCCGGCGGCAGTTCGCCGGACATGATCCGCAGCTCCAGTTCGCGCTGGACCAGCGTGGTCAGCGACTGGCTCTGCAGGATGGTGATTTCGCTCGCCAGCGGGACTTGGCGTGACATGAAAAACTCCCGTTTGTGACGGATTCAGCAATATCGAAAATCCTTGTTGCGATTAAAGCAAGCGGTTTGTATATTGTCAACAATCAAGACATCGGTGGCACCAACAGGGTGACGCAAAAGCTGGAAATAGCCGGCCATATGTCTTGCGAGTGTTGTAGGACAAGGGTTTCAAGGTGATACATGGCTGCGCAACGCCGCGCCACACGTTGCAACATATTCACCAAAATGACACATATCTCCACCCACAATGCCGGAAAACGGAGGCCTCATGAAACCGTCCATCAAGTCCGCCCTGCACACCGCCGCCGCCCTGCTCGCACTGGGCGCCGCCAGCCGAGTTCGAGGCCGTGTCCGCATCGCTGAAGGTGCCCTTCTACAAGACCTTCTTCAAAGTCACTGTGCCGGCCGGCCTGCCCGCCATCCTGGAGATCTCGCGCTACCTGTTCATCAACGCCATGACCACGGTGTCGGCGGTGGTGTTCCTCTACGGCGCCGACACCAAGCTGGCCTCGGTCGAGATCGTCAACCTGGACGAGTCCGGCGACATCGGCCCGGCGGCGGCCATGGCCACGCTGGTGGTGGTGACCTCCGCGCTGGCCTGCCTGCTCTATTACCTGCTGCAACGCGTGCTCGACCGCAAGACCCAGGCATGGCGCCAGGGCCAGGCAAGCGACTGAACTCTTCCAATACGCAATTTCTCCTTCCCCAATCTCCTTCACAACGAGGAGTTCCCAATGATCCGCGGCAACGACCCGATCCTTCTGACCCCCGGCCCACTCACCACCTCGCTCGCGACCAAGCAGGCCATGCTGCGCGACTGGGGATCGTGGGATGCCAGCTTCAACAGCATCACGCGCAGCCTGTGCGATGACCTCGTGCGCATCGTCCACGGCGAAGGCACCCATGTGTGCGTGCCGATGCAGGGCAGCGGCACCTTTTCCGTGGAAGCCGCCATTGCCAACGTGGTGCCCCGCGACGGCAAGGTACTGGTGCCGCAGAACGGGGCGTACTGCCAGCGCATCCTGAAGATCTGCAAGGTGCTGGGCCGCGCCAGCGTGGAACTGCCGCTCCCCGAAGACCAGCCGGCCACGGCCGCGCTGATCGAGCAGGCGCTCACACGCGACCCGTCGATCACGCACGTGGCGCAGGTGCATTGCGAGACCGGCGCCGGCGTGCTGAACCCGCTGCCGGAGATTGCAGCGCTGTGCCAGCGGCTTGGCAAGGGACTGATCGTCGATGCGATGAGTTCGTTCGGCGCGATCGAGATCGACGCGCGCACCATGCCGTTCGATGCGCTGGTGGCTGCCACCGGCAAGTGCATCGAGGGCGTGCCGGGCATGGGGTTCGTGCTGGTGCGCAAGGATGCGCTGGAAGCCAGCCAGGGCAACAGCCATTCGCTGGCGCTCGATCTGTACGACCAGTACGTCTACATGCAGAAGACCACGCAGTGGCGCTTCACGCCGCCCACGCACGTGGTGGCGGCGTTCCGCGCGGCGCTGGACCAGTTCCTGGAAGAAGGCGGGCAGCCGGTGCGCCGGGCGCGCTATCGCAAGAATTGCGATGCGTTGATCCGAGGCATGGGCGAGCTCGGCTTCCGGCCGTTCCTGCCGGCGGCGGTGCAGGCGCCGATCATCGTCACCTTCCATGCGCCGGCGGATGCGCGCTATGACTTCAAGACGTTCTATGGCAAGGTGCGCGAGCGCGGGTACATCCTGTATCCGGGCAAGCTGACGCAGGTGGAGACGTTCCGGGTTGGCTGCATTGGCGCGATCGACGACAACGAAATGCGCAATGTGGTGACGGCGGTTGGCGAGGTGCTGCGGGAAATGGGGATTGACATGCAGGCACCGCTGGCGCAGGCGGCATGATCGGTTTTCCCTCCCAACGCTAGCAGCAGGCTCCCCTCTCCCGCCTGCGGGAGAGGGGAGCAAACCCCGGGTCCAGACACACTTCCGATGCCCCTCCCCACCGACTTCCACGGCGTCGCCTTTGCCGCCGTGATGCTGTCCGCGCTGATGCACGCATCCTGGAACGCCATCGTCAAGATCGGCGGCGACCGCCTGTCGTCGATGGCGCTGATCGACACCTTCTGCCTGCTGGTGGCGATTCCCTTCCTGTTCTTCGTACCCATGCCCGCGCCGCAGGCCTGGCCCTTCCTGCTGGCCACGGTGGCGCTGGAAGTGGTCTACAAGCTGGCGCTCGTGGCCGCCTACAACCGTGGCGACTTCAGCCAGGCCTATCCGCTGATGCGCGGCTCGGCGCCGATGATGGTGGCGGTCCTGTTGTTGCTGACCGGCACCGAGCGGCTCGGCCCCGGCGGCTATGCCGGCATCGCCCTGATTTGCTGCGGCCTGGTCAGCCTGGTGCGCTGGCGCCGGCAGTCGCCGGACCTGCTCGGCTTTGCGCTGCTGGCCGGCGCGTGCCTGGCCGGTGGGACGGTGATCGACGGCACGGCGGTCAAGCGCTACGGCGAAGTCTTCACCTACATCGTCTGGCTGCAGGCGATGTCGCACATCTTCATGCCCGTCTACGCGCTGAACCGGCGCGGCAGCGCACTGCTGACGCCGCTGCGCGCGGAATGGAAGCGCGCCTGGATCGGCGGCATCAACCGCGTGGGCTCGTACGCGCTGATGCTGTGGGCGATGACGCTGGCGCCGGTGACCAAGCTGGCGGCCCTGCGTGAATCGAGCGTGATCTTTGCCGCGCTACTGGGTCATTTCCTGCTGCGCGAACCGTTCGATCGCCGGCGGCTGATCGCGACCGGGCTGGTGCTGGCCGGCATCCTGACGCTGCAGCTGGCACGCTAGACGCCACACGCGGGCGGGGTGGGCGCCCCGCGCCGCGCCCGGGCCATTCGCACCCCACCCCGCCTTCGGCGCAACCCGCTGTTTTTCCACGAAAGCCGCCGCGTCCGCCGGGTCCGCGGCACCCCACCCCCGCT